>JAVBWB010000017.1:0-198944 GCA_036677645.1 Geobacteraceae bacterium
TCATGAAATCACCGGATTTTGAGAGTGTTGATTCAATTTCTGGCGATTTTATCACACAGTAAACGTTATTTATATCAATAAATACGTGATGTTATACTTTTTCAGGGACGACTACATAGTGAGACAGCTTTTCAGGGGAGAGGTAATCGGGGCCGAAAATCTTCTACCGCGGGTTTTTAATGTCGAACGACTTCAGTTTGGCCGTAACCCGCCCTATCTTCAGTTTCGTTTCCATCCGCACCGGCATCCGCCGATCATCGTCTGTCAGCCAGATCAGGATTTTACCGCTTTTCTGAAACAGACCCTCGCTGGTAAGTATGGGCTCCACGATAATCGTGGCTATTTCCTCTCCTACCTCCAGTTCCAGGGTTTCGCGTCGCAACACCTTCACCTCGGCATTCAGAAACTTGTTACTGTCAAACATGGTGATGTAAACCGACTTGCCTATTTCCAGTGGTTGACGGCGCAGATAATAGAAACCGGAGATGACATCCCACAGGACCTTGCCGCTCATATCATGTTCCTGGCGGCTCTTGTCCAGGTGGTTGATGAAAGTCACCTTGTTCCGCTCCGGTTCGAAAACCGTTTCCTTGTTGCGATGGTGCTTCCCCTCGTTCTGGATCAGGGTGAAGCTTGCCGGCCGTCCCCTCGACAGCCGCGCTTCCGCGCGGTCCTCAACTTTGTAGAAGGAAGAAATGACTTCGTTGGAATGAACCACAGAGGTGATGGAGGAAGTGATTTCCCCCCTGACCGCCTCGAGGGTCGCCGTTCCCACGGGGATACCGGACCAGTAAAGGGAAAAGATCAGCCTCTCTTCTGCGAAGGGAAATAGGTCCGGGATAGGCGCCGTTCTCGCAATTGCCGGCTTCCCCGCGGCATCAGGCCCCGGTGATGCGCTCCGTTCAATGCCTGCCGACTGTGTTTGCTGCGCCGCACTTACCGGAACGGCATTGTCGTGGAGCGCACCAGGAACGGATGCTCCTTCTGCAGCCGCTTTCCGAGCTTCCTCAGGTGGTGCGGAGGGGGCGGTCATGGCCGGATCTTCACTGGAAGCCGCAGGTTGCGCCTCAGCTTGCGAGATCGGTGGCTTGACGGAGGACGGATGCCTATTGGTTGCCTCCCCGCCGGCAACAGAAGGTGCCCCGGCTGCCTTCGCTTCAGGTGGAGCTGGATCTGCGATCAGGAAATCAACGACTTCTCCGTGCGATGCCCGGCCAAGACCCGACAGGAAAGCTGCTCCGAACCCCATAAACCCCGACCAGACCAGCAGGTGCAGCAGGGCGGACAGCATCAGAAACAGGAAGAGAGGGATATAAACGCTCTTTCTGACTTTATTTTTCAAGCATGCAAGAACCTTCATTTCGAGTTCCAGTTATCTTGCCGTTGCGATGAAATCCTACACAAATATACTCACCTTGGCATGATTACGGACAGCAAGCAACGTCGATAACATAATATGCCAAAATATGAATTGGCACAACCATGTGCTGTCAGGAGGGAAGAGCAATTTCGGTGGGTCGTTCAATCCGGTCCACAGGAAGAAAGTTCAGGGGCAGGCCCCTTCAGCCGCCTTTTCCCCGCTCGGGGCACGTTGTTACCGCAGGGCATAGCGAAGCGGAGCAGGAATTATCAGGCGGGTGGACACGGGCCATATGGCTTTCCATGCGACTTCATCCGTGTCCGGGCAGATCGGATCGGGTTGCAGCATGCCGCGGCACGACATCAATAACGTACAGCCTGAAAAGATTCGGCCTCCGTTCCGACCTGCTGCAGTTTGCCTGCGCCCCTGACCCGGTTGAACTCGACGACGCGGAAAGACCGGCCGTGCTCCCCGGACACGAGGCCGGCCGGAGACGCGCCCGGACAGCACCATGCCATGCGGTCCTTGCCGGCGGTCTTGGCGTTATAGAGGGCGGCATCGGCTGCGGCAAGCAGATCATCGACCCGCCCCGAAAGATCCGGCCGGCAACAGGCCAGGCCCATGCTCACCGTGACGATGCCCAACGGCGAACCCTGATGGGGCAACTGCATCCCGCGGATTGCCAGCAGCATCCTGCGGCCGACACTTATGGCGCCTTGCCGTTCGGTTTCGGGGAGCAGAACGCAGAATTCCTCGCCGCCAAAGCGCGTCACCAGGTCGGAAGGCCGTTTGAGCGAAGCCTTGAGCCCGGCGGCAACCATGCGCAGGCAGGCATCACCATCCAGATGGCCGTAAGTGTCGTTATAGTTTTTGAACCAGTCGATATCGATCATTATCACTGAAAGCTGGCGGCAGGAGCGGCTCTGCTGCCTCCACTCCCGCGACAGTGACATTTCCAGGAAACGCCGGTTGGCAATGTTGGTCAGGGGATCGAGAAACGAGAGCTGGTGCAACCGCTCGTTCGATTCCATGAGCTCGCGTTTCTGCCCTGCAATGTACTCCGCATCCCTGAAGTTTCGCAGGAGCATTACGAAATTTATCCTCGATATCGTATAGGCAAAGACAGTGGCCGCCAGAATGCTGGCGCAGGTCCCCGGTGCAAAGTTCCGGCCGGGGCCGAAACAGAAGGCGGATCCCGCGAAGAGGAGGGGAGCAAGGCTCAACAGAACGATTCCCTGCAGCGTTTCCAGAAAGATAACCGACGCAAAGGACAACACCGCAATGAGGTAGGGGCCGCTGCCGGTCGCTTCCGACACCATCATCCCCGATGAAATCGCCGCCCAGGAAAGGGCTGTGAAGGCAAAAGCCTTGTCCAGGCGCCGTTTGTCACAGCCGGCCGGTTTCACGGGACCGCCGCTTGCGAGGAGAAAGCGTGCCATGAAAATTGCAGTGACCATCTGGACCAGAACGAAAGCGCCGAGAAAGTACTGCCCTGTCGGATCTCTTCTCTTCATGAAGAACATTCCCAGCACGGGCAGCACCGCACAGGCTGCGATGACCAGCGGAGCGAGCACCCTTTGGCGGCGGATGTTGCAGGATGTAACGGCATCCCTGAATGCGGGAGCCTCCTTCTTCGTCGGCCCCGGAAACAGGTATTCCTTTAAGGTGAAAAACGTAAAGCCGTCCATATTATAATTAAAATTTCTTTCAGCATTTTTAGGTTATTTGAAATCATTTATATCAGCCACAACAAGATACCATCAATCGGAAAAAGAGCAAGTTTTTTAATGTCCCCTTTTCTCACCCACGGCCCCCCGAGTTCATAGCGGAGGCAAACGCCTCTTCGAATTCTTTGCGCACTTCTATTTCCCGATCGCTGTATTTTGGTGACATGTGGAAAAGCTCCGGCCGCACGACCCCGGCGATCCCTGCCATCCGACCGGCCTGTGCCGCCGCAAGGTGGCGCTTTTCCCGGGCCATGGCCCGGTCTTCCCCCATGAACATGGCTTCGATGAACAGGTAATCCGCATTCCGTGCCAGTTCGACGATACGACAGGAGTTCTCGTCACTGCAAACCGCATCGGTCACGTAGGCAATTTTCTGGCCCGGGACCACCTGCAGAACCTGCTCCCGCAGCGCCCTCAAGGAGAGCCCGGCCTCTTGCCCGCCCCGTCCATCCCGCTTCCCGGCAAGAATCATTTTGTCACCCTCTTCCCCCCGCAACGCCGCGATCTTCAGCTCGTGCAGCCAGGGACCGACCTCCAGCCCCATCTCCAGGAGACGGTTTTTCATGATGTTGACATGTTCTTTCTCTTCAAATGCGAACGCAAGGCAGGGAATCCCATGGTCCAGAAGGACCGCCCTGATCCGGAAAGCATCCTCATCCAGGAGGATGCCATGGGAAACGGCCGCGACGGTGTCATCCTCCTGCCGGAAACGGCTGCGGCAGCGGAACTTTGCGGAACGGAGTTCGGCATCGCCGTCGAATTCCGACGCAATTATCGTGAAATCCGCCGCGAAACCCTCAACCAGGTTCCAGGTATAGGATGCAAGCCGGTGCCCGACCCGGTCGACAAAACCGGCCGGCCCGAAAATCCTGAGCACCTTTTCGCGGGCCAGCATGATGCGCAGGACCCGGTCGAATCCGGCAAAATGATCCATGTGCGTGTGGGATACGAAAATGTCACTAATCCTGAGAATTTTCCGCGGAGGCAGCGCATGGAGGTCGCCGAGGTCGAAGAGAAGCGCCCGTTTTTCGAACAGGAAGTCAATATAGAGGGCGGGATCTTCGAAGGGGCCGTTGACAAGAGCGGGGTGGAAAAAGGGTTTCATGGCGGGGGCACCTTGCCTGATCGTTTTTCTTTTCCATTATACCGGGAAAAATTCGCGCGTGAAGGCGTGTGTTCGCCGAACTCCGCTTGACGCAGCCGATCCCGCAAGGTATTCTGACGGCTCCCGATGCGCCGAAACCAGACTAAGGCTGGAGATTTTGCGGCATACCGATCCATGCACACCATGACCCCATTACAGCCTCATGCAATTGAAATCCGCCTCCCCGAATGGGTAAACGATTTCCTGTCCGACTGCCCTGATCATGCATCCCCGGTTCAGGAGCGAATGTCGCTCGTCATCGAAGCCGCGCGGTTCAACGTTTCGAAAGGCACCGGCGGCCCTTTCGCGGCAGCCGTATTCGAAACGGAATCGGGCAGGCTGGTCTCGCTGGGCGTCAATCTCGTGACCTCCGGAGGGATGTCGATCCTTCATGCCGAAATGGTGGCCTTCGCTCTGGCGCAGAAAAAGCTGGGCAGCTATGACCTCGGCAGGCAGGACCTTCCGGCCCACGAACTCGTCACCAGCACCGAACCCTGTGCGATGTGCTTTGGAGCTATACTCTGGTCAGGAGTGCGCAGGCTCATAATCGGCGCGCGCAGCGCCGATGCGGAGAGAATCGGCTTCGATGAAGGGCCGAAAAAACGGAACTGGAAAAGCGAACTGGCAGACAGAGGGATTGAGGTTATAAGCGATGTGGAGCGAGAAACGGCGGTGAAAGCCCTCCGGGAGTATCGCGCCCGAGGTGGCGAAATCTACAACTCGCGTCAAGGCGGGAGATAAACATTTCTGTTGCCCTCACCCCGGCAAAAAGTGTAAGGTATATAAAGTTGAATTCCGGAAAGGCGAAGAGAACCTCTTCGCCTTTCTTCTGTTTATACCAGACCGTTTCCCATGCCGAGGCGGGAACTTCATCCCACAGGAGCATAAGCTTGAAAAAGCACAACCAGAAAGAGATCGACAGCAGGCGGACCTTCGCCATCATCAGCCACCCGGACGCGGGCAAGACGACCATCACCGAAAAGCTCCTTCTCTTCGGCGGCGCCATCCAGCAGGCCGGCGAGGTCAGGGCGAGAAAAAGCGCCCGTCACGCAACCTCTGACTGGATGGAGATGGAAAAGCAGCGCGGCATCTCCGTCACTTCGTCGGTAATGAAGTTCAACTACCTGAATTTCGACATCAACCTCCTGGACACACCCGGTCACAACGACTTCTCCGAAGACACCTACCGGGTGCTCACGGCGGTCGACTCGGTGCTCATGGTCATAGATTCGGTCAAGGGGGTCGAAAGCCAGACGAAGAAGCTCCTGGAAGTCTGCCGCCTGCGCCACACCCCGATCATGACCTTCATCAACAAGCTGGACCGGGAAGGCCGCGAGCCCCTCGACCTGCTGGACGACATAGAAAAGAACCTGCAGATCCAGTGCGCGCCCATGACCTGGCCCATCGGCATGGGCAAACGCTTCCGCGGCACCTACCACCTGTATACCCGGGAAGTGGCGTTCTTCAGCCCCGATGCCGAAGGAGGTACCGGCGAGGTGCTCACCGTGACCGGCATCGACGACCCCGAACTGGACCGCATCCTGGGTTCCCAGGCAGAGGAGCTGCGGGCGGACGTGGAACTCCTGGAAGGCGCCGCCCACCCCTTCGACCGTGACGCCTACCTGGCCGGTTTGCAGACCCCGGTGTTTTTCGGCAGCGCCATCAACACCTTCGGCGTTCAGCAGCTGCTGGACACTTTCGTGGAAACCGCGCCGCCGCCCAAGCCCCGTGAGGCGATGACCCGCACGGTGTCACCTTACGAAGAGCCGTTCACCGGCTTCGTGTTCAAGATCCAGGCGAACATGGACCCGGCCCACCGGGACCGGATCGCCTTCTTCCGCATCTGTTCGGGCAAGTTCACCCGCGGCATGAAGGTGCGCCACCAGCGCCTGGGACGCGACGTGCAGATCGCCAACGCCACCATCTTCATGGCCCAGGACCGCACCAACGTGGACGAGGCCTATCCGGGCGACATCATCGGCATCCACAACCACGGCACCATCAAGATCGGCGACACGTTCAGCCAGGGCGAAGATCTCCAGTACACCGGCATCCCCAACTTCGCGCCGGAGCATTTCCGCAAGATCCGCCTCCTGAACCCCCTGAAGTCAAAGGCTCTGGAGAAAGGGCTGGTGCAGTTGGCCGAGGAGGGGACCACCCAGGTCTTCCGACCGCTCATGGGCGCCGACTGGATCATCGGCGCGGTCGGCCTGCTCCAGTTCGACGTCGTCATGCACCGCCTGGAGCATGAATACGGGGTCAAGGCGGCCTACGAGCCGGTGTCCTATGTAACGGCCCGCTGGGTGACGGGGGAAAAGAAAAAGCTCGAAGAATTCCAGAAGCGCGAAGTCATGAACCTCTACAACGACGGTGAAGGAAACCTGGCGTACCTGGCCGGGAGCCAGTGGCGGCTGGACAACACCATGGAGAACTGGAAAGAGCTGGAGTTCCACGCCACCAGGGAACATAACGCGGCGTGAAGAAATCCCCCTTTCATAAAGGGGGCCAGGGGGGATTTGAACATGAGGATGCAGAAGAGCACATTCCGGCTTAATCAGCAGTTTTTTTGATGCCTGTTCCCCGTCCGCACAGGATGAAGGTGTGCGGGACCGGCTCCGGGAAAAATTCCCTTGCCTCTTCGGTGAAATCGGCGGGAATATCCGGAAAGAACACGTCCCCCTCGAAATCCTGATGGATAATGGTCAGATAAATCCTGTCAGCCAGGGGCATTGCCTGCCGGTAGACCTCCTCCCCGCCGCAGATGAAAACTTCACTCTCTTCCCCGGCAAGTGATAGAGCTGTTTCCAGGTCACGGGCCGCCAAGGCTCCTTCCGGCCGATACCCCGTATCATGTGACAGGACGATTGTGGTTCTTCCAGCCAGGGGAGAGCCGATGGACTCGAAGGTCCGCCGCCCCATGATCATCGGGTGACCCCAGGTGATTTCCCGGAAACGCCGGCGATCGTCTGCAAGGTCCCAGGGGATGTCCGTCCCCCTGCCGATGACCCGGTTTTCCGCCATGGCGGCGATGATGCTGATTATCACCCTTTCCCGCCTTTCCCTTCAGCCTTCAGTCTTCAGCCTGCTTTTCACCGCCTGATTTTCACCATGGTCACGCCGCTCCCCCCTTCGAAGGGCTCCCCGTCGCGGAATGATCCCACCAGGGGATGGCCGTCCAGGTACTCCCTGACTCCGCGCATCAACGCACCGGTCCCCTTGCCGTGAACGACCCTCACTTCGCCGATTCCGTCAAGGGAGGCATGGTTGAGGAACGGTTCAAGCTTTTTGACCGCATCGTCCACGCGCAGGCCGATAAGGTGGAGCTGGAGCGGCGCCTCTTCCCGCGCCTCCTCGCTCTTTCGGGGTCTTCTCGATGGCTTGGGCGCGGCTCCCTTTCGCGGCGCCACGTCAGCCAGCCCGACCTCCAACTCCTTGCCGGAAAAGCTCAATCGGATCCGGCCCGACCTGGCATCCACCTTCTGCACCACCGCGTCGAAGCCTATCGAACGCACGAAAACCGTGTCTCCCTCGTGGACCTGTTCCAGAGCCAGGGAAGGTTCACCGCCGAACACCCGGAGCTGCTCCTCGACCCGCTCCTCCACCTCCGCGATCTTCTTCAGGGAGGCCCGGCTCCGTTCGCGCCGGGCTTCCTCAAGGAGTGCGTTGGCCTCGCGCTTGACGCCCGCCACTATCTCCTTTGCTTCCCGGCAGGCCTTTTCCAAGGACTCCTTGCGTTCTGCCTGCCAGCCCGCCCGTTGCGCTGCAAGATCTCTCTCCTTCTCAGCCAGCATTCTTCCCCGGCGTTCCAGCCCGGCCAGGGTTTCCTCGTAGGCAAGCCGTTGGGATTTGAGGTCCTCAAGGAGCTGGTGGAACTCCGTTTCCATCCGGCCGAGCATCTGGTGTGCCCGTTCGATGACCGGGCCGGGTATTCCGTATTTGCGGGCGATCTCCAGTGCGTGGGACTGGCCCGGCTCGCCCCGCTTCAACCGGTAGAGTGGGGAAAAGGTCTCCCGGTCGAATTCCATCGAGGCATTGACCATGCCGTCACGTCGATGCACGAAGCCCACGATATCCGTCAGGTGGGTCGTGGCTATCACCAGCGCCCCTTTTTCCTGCAGTTCCTGGAGCACCGAACAGGCCAGCGCCGCCCCCTGCAACGGCTCGGTTCCCGTACCCAGTTCGTCGATGAGGACTACCGACCTGCCGCCCGCCTCACCCAGGATGGTGGCAACATTGGCCACGTGGGCGGAGAACGTGGACAGGCTGCTCTCGATGGACTGTTCGTCCCCAATGTCTGCAAGGAGACCGTCCGCCAAGGGGAAAACCGACGTCTCCGCAGCCGGCACCGGAATGCCGGACAGGGTCATGAGAAGCAGCAGGCCGGCGGTTTTGAGGGCGATGGTCTTGCCGCCGGCATTGGGCCCGGTGATCACCATGACCGAATCATCGCCGCCCAGGGAGAGATCGAGGGGCACCGTTGCTCCCGAACCGGAGTCTTTCTGGAGGAACATCAGGAGGGGATGGCGGGCACTGACCAGAAGCAACTCCCGGTCGCCACTGACGACGGGAACGCGGGCATCCAGGGAATCGGCGAACAGGGCGATGGCATTGAGCAGGTCAAGGTGGATGAGTGTTGCCAGCTGGGATTCGATCTCTTCCCCTTCCTCCCGTATCCAGCCGCAGATTTCCCGCAGGATCCGGATCTCCTCGACCTTTTCCTCGGCCGAGAGGTTTTCCAGTTCGTTGGCCAGGCCGATTATCTCCAGCGGCTCCATGAAGGCGGTCTCGCCGGAATTGGAAACATCGTGCACCACGCCGGCAACCTGGCCCTTGGAATCCATCCTCACCGGTATCACCCATCTGCCGCCACGCTGGGTGACGAAATCGTCCTGGAGGAAAACCGTGATGTCCCGCTCGCGCACG
Source organism: Geobacteraceae bacterium (assembly GCA_036677645.1). GTDB lineage: Bacteria > Desulfobacterota > Desulfuromonadia > Geobacterales > Geobacteraceae > RPRC01. The sequence continues at coordinate 9,155 of JAVBWB010000017.1, forward strand.
ATCTCTTCCAGCCGTTTTCTGATGCGGGCGGTAAGCGACCTCTTCCTGGTCCTCAACCCGAAAAGCAGCCTGGACGCGTTGTCCAGGATGTTTCCCTCGGAATCGAGGGATCGCTCCAGGGGTTCCAGGATGTCCGGGAATCCGGTCACGGAACCGGCGAGATCCCTGAGAAGGGGGATGTCGTTCCGGTACCCCATCTGCGCGGCCACCGCCGCCGTCACCCGCAGGAAAGGAAGAAAGGACACCAGTTCCGGGGGGGCGAGAATCGCCCCCTGCGGCCGGAGCTTTCGCACCAGGGAGGTGACGTCCTCGAAATCCGACAGGGGAAGCGGCACCCCTTGTGCAACCAGTGCGCGAAGTTCCTCCACCATGCCGAAACGGCGCTCGATTCCGGATCGGTCCCGCAACGGCCGGATATCCAGGATGGCGTCCCGTGACGCCCCGCTGTGGCCATAGCCGGAAATCCTGGCCAGGATCCTGTCCAGTTCCAGTGTGCGCATCGTTTCCTTCCTGATCATTCCGCTTCTCCGCTTCCCGGTCCGTATTTCATTTTCGCCCTTTTCCTCCTCTTTGCCTTCTGCCGTGACGCGGCGTTCCGCTCCCGGTCCCGCGCAGACTTCTCGCCGCGCAGGCCGGCGATCTTTTCCAGCAGCTCGCGCCGCGCCAGGAACCGGTTCACCGACTGGCTGCGGTCCTTCATGCATTTCACTTCCAGCCCCGTGGGAACATGGCGCAGGTGGACGCAGGTGGACGTCTTGTTCACGTGCTGGCCGCCGGCCCCGGAAGAGCGGACGAATTTCTCTGAGAAATCCTCCTCCCGAACCCCGAGCGCTTCCATCCGTTCCCTCAGCCACCGGTTCTTTTCTTCGCTGACCGCAAATGACGGAACGGTCATACCCTCCTCCCGAGCCCCGGCCGGGATGGAAAAAAACGCCGGCCGCACAAGCTTGCGACATATTCTGTCACACCCTCCCGGTATGCTGATATCATCAGCAATCGAGGGAGGTCCCGTATGGAACCATTGGTCATTTTCGGAGCGTTTCTGGTCATTTACTGCGGATACCTCTCGGCACTCGATGCCGTCAGGGTATGGAGAAGAGAGCCGCGCGCGGTTTCGGAGAAAAGGGCGCGCAGCAAAAAACGCGCTCAGCCGTGCCGCAGCGCGAGGGCTCCACATGCCACGGTCCATATACCGATCGGCGGAACACTCCTGCAACGGGGATAGGTCTTGTTCCACGCACCTACTTGTTAATGATCACCTCTCCCGTATCGGTCACCAGCTTGGCCGGCAGGCTGAACAGCCGCTTGAAGATATTGAAGACCCCCCTGGCCAGGGAAGTGACGGTGACGGGGGTAACGGTCGGGTTGTCCAGGCTCCCCTTGGCGGTGAAATACGTCGTGATCAGACTTTTGTTCTTGCCGGTGAGCACCCATCCCACGATGGGGATCCGGCTGACCACCTTGTCCACGGTCTGCAGCGGCTTCACGCCTATGGTGGCATTCACCCGCTCCTTCACCAGGTCGAACTCGCCGACGATGGAGATATTCATGGCATTGCTGTCAATGAACAGGTCATTAGTGGTCACGAGACCGTCCCTCAAGGAAAAGCTCGCGTTTATCTGGTTATAGGGCATCCCTCCCGAAACCATGTCGGGGAGCCGGAACTTGAACAGCTGGGAAACATTCAATATGGAAACCAGCTTGGAAAGGAGCGCGAATTTCCGCAGGCTCCCCTTTTCGCAATGGAGCTTCACGTTCCCCAGGGAAGAAGCCTTGATGTCGGACAGGGAATCCCCCTTCGCCGTCAATTCTCCCTCCAGCGACATGGTTCCGGTCAATTCCCGGTTCGTATTCAGCATCTGCTGGAACTGTGCGGCCGATATCTTTCTCGCGGCGAAAGAAGCCTGGTAGCGGGGACCTCCGGCGGTGCCGAAATCGATTCTCCCTTTGCCGGTGAACGTTCCCCCCAGCAAAGCGCACTCGGTATCCTCCAGGTAGAGGATCTTCTGTTCCAGCTGGACCGAGCTCCTGAGCTTCCTGAATTCGACCCGGTTGAACTTTCCCGAATCGGCGGTCACCCGCGCCTTGAGCGAATGCCGGGCTTGATCCTTCCGCCCCTCTTTGCTTCCCTCCAATGAGGCTAGGAGCGCAACGTCATCCATGTCGAGGTAGCTTGCCTCAAGCACGAGGTCGGCCTTGGGGTTCCGCAGATCATGTACCGTACCGCCAATCCGCATGGTCGATCTATTGACCTGGAAAGAAAGATTCTTAACGGACAGGGAGTCATTGCCGAATGATACCGATCCATGAACATTATGCGCTACGACCGGTTTCTGGCCTGAATGCAGCCCCAAATCCGCCAGGTCAAACACAGGCGAGGATAAGACCAGGTCGACCGCCGGGGAAGAGAACCCCGTAAGGGCGCCGCTGCCGCTCAGGGTGGAGTTGCCCAGCCTGGCAGTGAAATGGGAGGTTTTCAGGGTGTCACCCTGGAAAACGATGTTTCCGTTGATGCCGGTCACCGGCTTGGCAAACGTCCGCGGCTTGACGGAAGCGCCCGTCAGGGCAAGCTCGCCGTTCAATGCGAAATCTCCGGCCTGATTCCTGTTTCCCCTCAGGTTGAAGCGCGCCTTGCCGGATGGATGATAGCCTGCAAACCTCGGGAATTCCGGTGCAATTGCCTGGATCAGGAAGTCGTTCGACTGAATGCTGAAAAGGAACGGGTCTTTCCTGGCCGGGATATAGTCGACGGAGCCGGCAAGCGAAACAGGCCCCATATCGTAACGGTACTTTTGGACCTTTGCGCCTTCTTTATCAAGCTTTGACTGGAACGACAGGCTGGCTGCCCGGCCCGCCGGTTTCGCCACCAGATCGCGCCAGCTGAAAGCCGCCCCGGTCAGGTCCCATTTCCCGGATAGCGAGTACCCCGATGTCGTGCCGCTTCCCTGGAGGGAAAGAGACGAATCGCCGGAAAAACCCGGTTGTCCCCCTTTCTGTTGCCGCAGGAGCCAGGCCACTTCGGCCGGCCGGGGCTTCATGGTCATGGCAAAGGGATAGCCGCACGGCGTGATGAGGGGATAATCGGTGATCCGCCCTTCCAGGGTAAAAGGTGACGAGCCGAAATTGGCACGCATGCCGGAAAGGATGAAATCCTTCCCCCGCATCTCCAGGTTGCCCCTGATGTCGTTGAATGCGGGCATGTCCGGGCCGTAGCTGAGCAGGCCCTTTTCCACCGTCCCTTTGATGAAGAGCACGTTGTAGTTAGTGCCCTTTTCCATGTGGGCGATCTGGCTGACGCGACCGGTCAGGGTCCCCTTCTCCAGCCGGTAGAGTCCCCCCTTGATATGCTGTTCGATATACTCCGAGGCGTCCTTGGCAATGATGCCGTAGGGGATGTAATTGCCGAAATCCTCCAGCCTGAACGTGGAGGTGGCCGCCCTGGCATCGATGAAAAGGTCCCTGCTCTTCACGTCCCGCAATGAGCAGCTTCCCTTGACATCGAGCCCGTCCACGTTCAGGTGCAGGGAACTGACATCCAGATCCTTGTCCGTCAGTTCCATGTCATAGGAAAGCGAGATCTTTCCCGGGTTCAGCACGGCATGGAAAACCTGCGGATATTCGAACCGGACCCCCCGGGCCATGATCTTGCCCCGGGAGGAGAACCGGGCGAGCTTTCCCTTGAAGCTGGCGTCCAGCCGGAACAGGCCGTCCACTTTCCGGAACGGGACATAAGGCCTGTAGTAGCCCCAGAAATGGCCGGAATCGAGGTTGTCCGCTTCGACCTTCCCGGAAAAGAAGGTATCCGTAAACGGCTTTCCCTTGGCGGCCGGCGTGACCGTGCCGCTGACCCTGACCTCGCCGCGCCTGCTCCCCTGGACCAGGTTTGCGGCAAGTTTCACCTGTGATTTCTTCCCCCAGAAAACATGGGTCATGGCAAGGGTGATGCCATCCATTGCCGTAACCACCTCGCCCGGGCCGAGGGACCGGTCGACGAAGCTGAGAGCGCCCCCCTTCACCTTGAAACCCCTGACCTGCAGTGACAGGCCCTTCCCGGTCTCTCCCAGCAGGTCGGCGATGCTGAGCGCTCCGGCCGCATTGCGGACAATGGTGGCCGCGGGACGGTCGAGTTCCACCCCCTTGATCACCAGGCGCTTTTCCAGGAGCGGCAGGAGAGCCACTCTGAAGGTAAGGCGGTCCGCTTTCAGAAAAGGACGGGAACCATCCCTGTCCATGATCTCGATCGTGCTGAAGGTGAAAGAAGGCGCGGGCTTGAAGGCAAATGAGCCGTTCCCGTAGACGACGCGCCGGTGCATGCCGGTCTGTAGCGCATCAAGGATGCTGGCCCGGTAATTCTCCAGATCAAGGGCATAGCGGACGAAAAAGATGCCTCCTGCCAGCAGCAGGAGCAGCACGGATGCCAGGCTCAGCAACAAAAGCCGCATCCGGCCGTTTTTTCCCTTGTTTTTTTTCATGAAGGATATGATCTCTTTCAGGTGAACCATACGATAATCCGCAATTCGGGCCGCCGTGCAAATAGTCGCCAGTATACTATCGCGCGTGTGATGCCGCAAGGTTTACCGGTCAGGCCCCGAATGCCGCCGACTGTGCGTATCCTTTCCCGGAACGCATGAGTGTGCTATAAAGGTATCAAAAAACATCCGCGAGGTGGGAAAAATGACCATGACCGGAAGCCTGGTGAACTGGACCCATGAACGCAAATGCAGGACGGCAGTGGCAGCACTGGAAAAAAACGGTTTCACCGCCCTCCTCCTTCAATCAGCCAAAGAGGCCGCCGACTACATCCTTGCAGAAGCGGAAGATGCGCAAACCGTCGGTTTCGGCGGCTCCATGAGCGTAGCCGACCTCCAGTTGGGGCCACAGCTGTCGGAAAAAGGCAAGGAACTCCTGAACCACGGCGCCCCTGGCCTCTCCTTCGAGGAGCGGTTGGAGATCATGCGACGCCAGCTGAGTTGCGACCTGTTCCTGTCGGGAAGCAACGCCCTGACCCTGTCCGGCTGCCTGGTGAATATCGACGCCATCGGCAACCGGGTCGGCTCCATGTTCTTCGGACCGAAGAAAGTCATCGTGGTGGTGGGCCGCAACAAGCTGGTAAACGGAGACGTCCAGACCGCGGTCAGCAGGATCAGGAACTGGGCTTCGCCGCCCAACGCCAGGCGGCTGAACTACAAGACCCCTTGCGCCGAGACCGGCTTCTGCAGCGACTGCGGGTCTCCGGAAAGGATCTGCCGGATTACCGTCGTGCTGGAGCGGAAGCCCAAGTACACCGATGTGCGGGTACTGGTGGTCAACGAGGACCTGGGGCTCTGAGGCGGTGCTCCTGAAGGCGCTTCTGGATATTCTCTTCCCGCCGCGCTGCCATTGCTGCAAGTCTTACATACCCGGGCAGGCGGACATCCACATCTGCGCCGAGTGCCGGGAAAATATCCGGGCCATCGTCTCTCCCCTGTGTCCTGCCTGCGGCCTGCCCCATGCCCGGGAGGGCGGTATCGACCACCTGTGCGGTTCTTGCCTCTCCGGCCGCCGTCCCTTCGAAAGGGCAAGGGCGGCCTTCGGATTCGACGGACCGGTGCAGGACCTCGTCCACCGCTTCAAATACGGAAAGAAAGCCTACCTGTCCCGCCCGCTGGGGCTCCTGGCGGGCCGTTCCCTGGCAGGCTTCAGGAATGACGCTTCAGCCGATCTGATCGTGCCGGTCCCGCTTCACGATAAGCGGCTGAGGGAGCGGGGCTTCAACCAGTCCCAGCTGCTGGGTGCCGTATTGGCCAAACAGTGGGGAATACCCCTTTCGGTGGACAATCTCCGCCGGCTGCGCTGGACCGAGCCCCAGACCGGTCTGACTGCGGCTGAGCGGGAACGGAACGTGCGCGGCGCATTCGGGATCGCCCGTCCCGAGCGCATCGACGGCAAGCGGATTTTGCTGGTGGATGATGTCTACACCACCGGCAGCACGGTCACGGAATGCGCCCTGGCGCTGAAACGTGCGGGCGCGCGTGAAATCTCCGTCCTGACCGTGGCCCGGGCGCTGTCGTGAAATCAGCGCGACGGCGTTGATTCAACGGTGTCGCAGGATTCCCCCAACGCCTTGAAAAACCTCTCCATCCCGCTCAGCACCACCCCGCTCGGCCCCCTGGTGACCGTCGCCCTGGGCAGGGAATCGAGGAAAATCCTGCCGTAGTTCCTGGAAACGACCCTCCTGTCGAAGATCATGACCGCGCCCCGGTCGTCACGGCTCCGTATCAGCCGGCCGAAACCCTGCTTGAATTTGATCACCGCCTGGGGCACGGTGTACTCCATGAACGGATCACCGCCGGTGAAGGAAATGTGCTCGGCCCTGGCCTCCAGGATCGGTTCCGTGGGCACCCGGAACGGCAACCGGGTGATCACGACCAGTTCCAGTGCCCGGCCCTGGACATCCACCCCCTCCCAGAAGGAGTCGGTGCCGAACAGCACGGCATTGCGTTCCTTCCTGAACCGGCTGAGCAGCAGGTGCCGGTTGATCTCTCCCTGGCGCATGGGCGTCAGCCCGACCTTCTCCAGGGGTTCCCGGAGCGACGCGTAAACCCGCGCCAGCAGATCGTAGGAAGTGAAGAGCACGAAGGCCCTTCCCTCCGAAATGATCAGGCACTCCAGCAGGCGCTCTTTGAGCGCGGACGCGAAATCCCGCTCCGTGGGCTCAGGCATGTCATCGGGTATGCCGATGAAAGTCTGCCGCTCGTAGTCGAAGGGCGATGCAAGCAGGAGTTCCGTGACCCTGGGCCGGTCAAGGAGATCGATGCCGGTTCTCTTCTCCAGGTAGTCGAACCGGCCGCCGACCGCCAGGGTGGCGGACGTCAGCACCACGGTCGGGAATTTGTCCAGCACGACCGATTTGATGGAATCCGCCACCTCGATGGGCGATGAGCAGAGCCGTACCGTCAGCCCCCCTTTGCCGCCGTTCCTCGCCTCGAACCAGTGGCAGACCTGTTCGTCCCGGCCCAGGAAAAGCCCCAGGTCGTGGATGACGCCCTCGAGCCGTCCCCTGATACCGCGCAGATCAACCAGGCTGCCGGCGAGCTTTGCCAGGACGGACTCCGGAAGCTGCTCGCAGGCACGGAAAAATGCCTTGAGACTTGCGGTGTATTCCGTCAGTTCCCGGATAAGGCTCTGCACTGACTGTTCGGTCTCTTTCCAGAGATTTTCCCCGTATAGCGGTTTGGTCACCCTGAGCTTGTGCTCACCCTTGCTGTCGATGCCGAGCTTCAGGTAGGAGAGCAGGGACAGTCCGAGGGAATCCAGCACCGACGTGACCCGGTCCGCAACGGCTGTTCGGCCCGGAATCAGGCTGCTTTCAAGTAACCCGGAAATCTCCAGGTAGAGCACATCCAGCCCCTCCGGAACATCCCTGGAGAGGCGCGCTGACAGCTGGGGCAGGATGCCCCGCTGCGGTTTTTTCGGGTGCTGGAGCCTGCACAGGATCTGGAGGATCGCCTGGCGGGAGATGCGGGAGGAAAAGAAACTGGTGGCCACATCCTCCACATGGTGGCCTTCATCGAAAATCAGCCGCGTGAACGGAGGGAGAACGGCGGAAGAGTCGTAACCGGTTTCGCTGCGCAAAGCCACGTCGGCCAGGAGGAGCGCATGGTTGACCACCAGGATGTCGGCTCCCGCGGCCTCGCGGCGGGCGGTGTAGAAAAAACACTTCCCGTAATGTGAGCACTTCGCCCGGCCGCACTGGTCGGCTTCGCAGCAGACTTCGTCCCAGATGTCCCCGCTCGGGATGAAGCTCAGGTCGTTCCTGCACCCCTCGGCGGTTTTTCCGCTCCATTCCAGGAGTGCGTCCAGTTCGCCCGCCTTGCCGTCGTCCCGGAACAGCGAAGGTTCCTTCTCCACCGCTGCCAGCTTGCGCAGGCAGAGGTAGTTGGAGCGCCCCTTGACCAGCACTGCCCTGAAGGCGAGGTCTCCCTTCTGCTGGAGAAAGGGGATGTCCTTCCTGATGAGCTGTTCCTGGAGATTGATGGTATTGGTGGAGATGACGATCCGTTCACGGTTGCGGGTCGCCCAGAGAGCTGCGGGCAGCAGGTAGGCCAGGGACTTGCCGGTGCCGGTGCCGGCTTCGATGACCGCGACCCGCTCGTCGTTGAACGCCTCGGCCACGGCAAAGGCCATGCGGGTCTGCTCTTCCCGGTATTCGTATCCTTCGAGGCTGCCGCAGAGGATCCCGCCCGGAGCGAAGAAACGCTCGATCTCCGGGTAGGAAAGGTGCTCGACGGTTCTCCGGGCAAAGGCGTTGACCGCCTGGTAGCAGCGCCCCGCTTCGTTGTCGACGATGTAGAAGCCGACCCCCTGGTTGCCCAGTATCGAAGCGATCTCCAGGTCGGCGTTCGACGGCGTGAGGTCACCGGAGGGATGATTGTGGATCACCACGTCACCGAAGGATGTGGCGATCATTATGGCAGCGACAGCGTCCTTCGTTCCCCTGGCCAGAGGCTCCGCATCCACCACGACACTGCTCTCATCGGTGCGGCCGAGAAAAAAAACTTCATTGCCGCTGGCTGCCCGGATCTCGTCCCGGATTCGCAAGAGCGCTTTTTCAGCGATAAGAGACTTCATAGAGAAAGGCTTTTCACTGGGGGAGATACGATCAGCCGACAATAGATCGGAGTGCCACGTCTATCCTGGCGATATCGACTGAGGTGTTGACGCAGGGTCCGAAGGGCCGCTCGTTGAGGATACCCAGCACCGGGAGGGGATAGCAGTCCCTGATACCGGTGGTGAGATCGCCCTCGCATGCCACCGCTATCACCAGTTTTGGCCGCTTGTCCATGATGACCTTCCTCGCCAGCGTGCCGCCCGTTACGACCGAGATATGGATGCGGTACTTCTCCGCCAGTCCGGCCAGGCCCGAGATGTCGCACCGGTTGCAGCGGGCGCATTTCCCGATGTCGCCGGTGACCTTGATGTCGCAGTCGACCAGCTGCAGGCAGTGGGGCAGGAGGATCAGGATGCGGTCGGGCTTTACCCGGGGACGCCGGGAAAGCACCAGGCTGTTGTTCATGGAGATGAAGGACTGGCGAATCCTGTCCCGGTGGATCCCCGCCACCCTGCCGAGGAATTCGATCAGCGGCAGGAGCAGCCGGATGGCCAGCCCGCGCAGAAGCCGGGTTACCAGGATGTCCCGGCCGAGCACTGTCGTTGCCAGGAGGAGGACGGTTCCGGCCGTCATGACCAGGATCAGGAAACCCAGAACATACGAGGTGATGACCGGGAGAAGCGGGTGCACGGCGGACAGCCCTGCGCCCTGAACCCACCAGAGAAAGAGCAGCACCCCGGTAAGAAGGAGGCATGCCGCCGCCATCAGCGCCACGAACAGCGACTTGCCCGCGAATACTTTTTTCGAATCGTTACGGGACATGGGGTCAGTTCCCCCTGCCCAGGACCGTGCCCGGCCCGATCCGGCAGCCGGCCAGGAAATCCCGCGCCGGAAGCCGCTTCTTGCCTTCCAGCTGGAGCTCCAGGAGGGCCACGCTGCCGCCGTTGCAGGCGACCGTTATACCGTCGCGGCCCACTTTCAGGACAGTACCCGGAACGCCCCTCTCGTCACCCGTCGCCACCCGGAAAACCTTGACCAGCTTGCCGTCCAGCCAGGTAAAGGCGCCGGGCCACGGATTCATGCCGCGCACCAGGTTCTTCACCGCCGCCGGATCACGGTTCCAGTCGATCAAACCGTCTTCCTTTTTCAGCATCGGCGCATAGCACGACAGCGATTCATCCTGTTTCTCCGGGGAAAGCCGGCCGGCCGCAAGCAGCTCCAGCGTCTCGTCCAGAACCTCCGCGCCCAGGATCGACAACCGGTCGTGCAATGAGCTGGCATCCTCTTCCGGGTCGATGGGCGTGACCTTCTTGACCAGCATGTCGCCGGTATCCAGACCCGCATCCATGAGCATGGTGGTCACCCCGGTCTCGGTCTCGCCGTTGATGATGCACCAGTTGAGGGGAGCGGCGCCGCGGTAGCGGGGAAGCAGGGAGGCATGGACATTGATACAGCCGTACCGGGGAACATCCAGGAGGGACTTGGGCAGGATCTGGCCGAAGGCAACCACCACGACCAGGTCGGGCGCCAGGCATCGGATCTGCTCGACGAACTCGGCCGCCCGGACCCGGGCCGGCTGCAACACCTGGATCCCGTGGCGCTCCGCCAGCTCCTTTACCGGCGGTGGAACCGCTTTCTGTCCCCTCCCCTTGGGCCGGTCAGGCTGGGTGACCACGGCAATCACTTCGTCCCCCCGGTCAACGAGGCGTTGCAGGGTCGGGCAGGCGAACTCCGGAGTTCCCATGAATACGACGCGCAGGTTTCCCATCAGGCTCCCACCCGGGCTTCCTCCACCAGGTGGCGGTATTTCTTGCGGAAGATATCCTTTTTCAGGGGGGAGAGATGGTCCACGAACAGGGTGCCGTTCAAATGGTCGATTTCATGCTGGAAAGCGATGGCCAGGAGTCCATCGGCCTGGTAGGTGACCTCTTCTCCCTCCGGGTCGAGCGCCTTGACCACGACCTTGGCATGCCTGCGGACATTGGCGGCGTACTTCGGCACCGAAAGGCAGCCCTCTTCTTCGTAGGATTCGCCTTCGGCATGGACGATTTCCGGGTTGATGGCCACGATCAGGTTCGACGGCTCATCCTTGGGCGAGACATCGATCACGATCACGCGCTGGTGAACCCCGATCTGGGGAGCGGCGAGGCCCACGCCGGGAGCATCGTACATGGTTTCCGCCATGTCCCTGGCCAGTTCGCGGATCTTGTCGGTTATGATGGTAACCGGAACCGATTTCTTTTTCAGCTCCGGGTTCGGATAGGTCAATATTGTTCGTATCATGCGCTTCCCTGATTTACCGTTTTGTTTTTACTATATAAAATTTGGATACAAAAATGCAAACGTTAACGTACGGCTTCGGCCATGCGCCGGATTACCCCTTCCCACCTGCGAGGCGCCGGTGTCATTTGCCGGCGATCTCCCTGAGGCGGGGCATGTTGTGGATCACCACCCTGCTCCCCTTCACGTCGATCACCCGTTCGTCCTTCAGCTTTTTCAGGGCGCGGGAAAGGGTCTCGCTGACCGTGCTCAGGTGGGAAGCCAGCTCCCCCTTCCTGATCTCCAGGTCGAGGTACGTGGTCCCCTGGTAGGTGGTCGACTTTTTCTCGGCCATTTCGATGAGGTAGGCGGCCAGGCGCGAAGGAACCTCGGCGAAGGTGAGCTCCTCGATCTGACGGGCGAAACGTCGCACCGAGAGCGACAGCGTGACGATCAGGTTGAGGGCGAAGCGCGGATTCCTCTCCAGGAGACCCATGAATGCATCCCGGGGGAAATAGAGCGTCTCGACCTTCTCCAGCGCGCGGGCCTCGGCCGGGTAACGTCCGTCACCGAAAAAGGCCGCTTCGGCGAACGTTTCAGAAGCGTAGGCAAAGTGCAGCACCTTCTCCTTGCCGTCCGACGATATCTTGGACAGCTTGACGCTGCCGGCGGCTACCAGGAAAAACCCGTCCGCGGCCTCCCCTTCGGTAAAAAGGACCTCCCCCTTGGCGTAGGTCCGCTTGGTCGCGATGGACGACACCTCGGAAAGGTTCTCTTCGTTGAGGCCGGAGAAAAGCAGGGATTTTTTCAGGATCTTCAGGTATTCCATGACATGTCGTCCTTCCGTTAACAGGGCGGCGATGAAAGGAGAACTATACACCAGTTTTTCAGCATCTGACTACTGCTATCTTGAATATCTCTCCCGCAAAAGCGAGATTATCCATTTTGCCCGATCGTTCACAATCATTTACAACACAGCGCACGATACAGAAAAGGCGGCCCTTTGGGGGTCGCCTTTTCGGCAACAAATTATGGACTTGAAAATCTAGTTGAAGAACACCCTGAAGCCGAAGGTTGTGGAAAAGCTGGTGGGATCATATTTGCCCAATCGATACCCGTTGTATTTGATATCGGCTTCGGGTGCAAAAACAGCCCTCATCTCGGCGGTTAAAGCGAAATTCCTTGCCAGAAAATAATCCACACCGCCGCTCACGTGCCCCCCAACCACCGTTTCGACGTCATACTTGTACCCAGCGTCGTCTTTCAGGTCGTTCAACAGGACATCTATCCCCGCCCCTACATAGGGAACAAGTTGGCGGACCGGCAGGTTGGCGAACCGGTATTGCATTCCGAAAGAAATATTGGTGGTGTCGAAATCGTTGGTATACCCGCTCCAATCGTCACCTTCAAACGATGCGTGCGTCACATCTAATTCAAGGGCAAAATTGTTGGGGAGTCCGAAAATCAAACCGCCTCCTCCTATGAAGCCGGGATCAGCTTCAATGGTACCATAACCATAACCCCACTCGCTGTCAGCAGGCACAAGAATACCGAAGCGCCCGGTAAGGCCCACCCTGCCGTTGATGCTGTCCGCCATTGCGACGCCTGTAGTCAGCAACATGCATGATACTGCGCAAACGAGAACAAGCAGCTTTTTCATTTTTTCCCTCCTTCACTGTTGTAGTGCCGGCGAAGCTTCCGTTGATTATATCTCATAATGCGACACGTGCAAGCGAGGGCGCAACTGTTTTCGTCACCCGCTGATCCGTCAATCTTTTCCCTTCAGTGACGCCTTGATCACCCGGTCCCCGTCATGCTCGACTTCGCAGACAATGCGCCCCATGACCCCGCTTGCCGTCACAAGAGCCGTACTCCTGCCGCCTTCTGAACCCGAGCCGTCGATGAAACGGAATCCGTTCCGCAACGCGTTTTCCCTGGCGCGGGACAGCGTCGTGCCGGCTGTCGTCTCGCTACAGTAGGCAGCCAGCTTGCGCTTGGTGCGCGACCACTGGAAGGCGCTGAGGAGAACCAGCAGCACTAAAAACAGCAGAAACACCTTGAACAATTTCTTGATCATGCAATCCCCCTCGCAATCCGGAAGGATTTCTTCCGGGACATGGAAGACTCGAATCTAGCAAATGCGCTGCCGGCCGTCAACATCGGCGGACATCTCCGCAAGTTGTACCCTGCCAGGAACCTGCTCTTATCCGGCAAGCCGGAGCAATTACCGGCACATGATTCTCCCCCTAGTCGGCTCTCTTTGCGGCGGGCTTCAGGAACAGCAGGTCTGCAACCGTCACCACCACACCCGCGAGAAAGACAAACCCCAGGGCGAATGTGGCGCCCATCCAGAAGCGCATGTACGATTGGGCGGTCATGTAGCCCAGGCCGAGAATACGCTCCAGGTACGTCTGCAGCACTCCGGCGACGCCGAAGGTCAGGCCCATGAGCATCATGGCGCTGCACATGGTCCAGAAACCGATCTTACCCCGCGTCGGCTGATAAACCTCGATCCCTTTCAGCCGGGGAATGGCATAGTAGAAAACCGTCAGATTGAGCAGGGCATAGGCGCCGAAAAAGGCCATATGGCCGTGGGAAACAGTGACCTGCGAACCATGGGTGTAATAATTGATCTGCGGCAGGGTATGGGCGAAGCCCCACACGCCTGCACCGATGAAATGGAATATGGCGCAGGCAACGGCAAGGGTCCAGGTATGGGGATTCACGATACTTTCCCTGCGGTGCTTGAGATGGTTCATGGTGTCGATGACCATCAGGAGGATGGGCAACGGTTCCAGTGCCGAGAAAACGCCGCCCACCCAGAGCCAGTACCTGGGCGCTCCGACCCAGTAGTAATGGTGCCCGGTCCCGGCGATTCCGGTGAAGAGGAACAGGCCGATCTCCACGTACAGCCATTTCTCCACGACGCCGCGCTCCACGCCGGTCAGCTTCAGCAGCACGAACGCCATGATGGCGCCGGTGACGAGTTCCCAGGAACCCTCGACCCAGAGGTGGATGACCCACCACCAGTAATACCAGTCAAGGACTTCGTTCTCGTAAAACGGGATGCCGAAAAGATAGAGAACCGCCACGAAGACCAGGCCTCCCAGCAGCACCCCCTGGATGACGGTCCAGCGCTTGGCCCTGAACATGGTCATGCCGATGTTGAACAGGAAGATCAGCGCTCCCGCGGCAACCACAAAATTGAGCGGCGGCGGTATTTCCAGCAGGGGCCGCCCCTTGGTCCAGCCGAAAACAAAGCCGATAATGGCGATAACGCCGGTTGCCACGAAAGCTATGAGCTGCAGCCAGGCAAGTTTCTGCGAGTAAATCTCGCTGCAGGTTTCATCCGGGATTATGTAATAGGTGCCCCCCATGAATCCCAGGAGCATCCACAGCACCAGCAGATTGGTGTGGATCGCCCGCGCGGTGGCGAACGGGAAGACGTCGACGATCTGCTGGGGAACGGTGAACGTGTAGTTGAAGGCGAGCCAGAGCCCCATGACGACCTGCAGCACGAAGAGCACGAGGGCGATCCTGAAATACCAGTGGGCGATTTTCTGGGATTGATATTCCATTTCCGCCTCCCTATTTCAGATTTGCGAGGAATCCGGCGACTTCCTCCAGTTCGCGGTCCGACAGGTCGGTCTGCGGCGGCATCATGGCTGCCGGATTGACGCCTTTCGGATCCTTTACGTAGTGTTCGATCTGTTCCAGGGTCAGTTTACGGCCGATCGTGTCCAACGCCGGACCGAAGGTTCCGCCCGTTCCGTGCAGCGAATGGCAGTTCATGCATCCCTTGGTCTGGAACACCGCGGCGCCCGGTGAAACCCCCGCCATGGCGACCATCCGCTTTTCGCCGCGGCCAAGGCGCTTCCTGCTGTCCTGCGGGGGCCAGTCGCCGTTATCGATCCCGCCCACCCAGTTGAAAAAAGACAGGAGATTCTGAGTATCCTCGTCGGAGACGTTCTGTTGCGGCATTTTGCGCTTCGAGACGGCAAACGCGAGCTCGGGATGCCTGATCCGGTAGCGTGCCCCGTTTTCGCCGATCCGCTGCACCACCTTGGTCAGGTCGGGCGCATAATAGCCTCCGAAGCCGAGAATCGTGTGGCAGTCGTTGCAGTTGTGTTTTTCGAACGCTCTCTTGCCGCTGATCACCGCGGCCGACAGCCTGTCGGCCCGGGAAAGGGCCTCCACCTGGCGGTGCATGTCGATGGTGAGCACCAGGAAAAGCACCGCTGACGAAAGAGTCCCCACCAGGAAAATCCAGAACGCCGCCTTCTTCGTCATCCTCTTTCCTCCTCTGCATGCGGTTGAACGGACTGATTGAATCAGACCTCGAATACCGTCAAACCGGCCAGCGTCGGCAATCACCGGAGATAGCCGCACAATGGGCTTTACTGAAGGCACGCGTAAAGTTTATCACTGATATGGCAACCGTACAGGCGATGTTGAAAGTGGCGCGAAAAGGAAGGCCGCAAGAGTTCCGCAACTGCCTCGAAACATCGGAACGCGGGCGTCGATCGGCGGATGCCGTCTTGTCATGCTGTTTACAGCGTCATGATCGGGCAGACTGACACGAAGGAAGTGGCGTGAAAAGAAGTGGGGCGGTTCCGTATGCAATCGGAACCGCCCCAATCAACGAAAGGGAAGACTGACGAATGGGATTCGTCTTGTAGCTAGACATAGCAATGTCAATGCCAAAATATTGAGCCATCGACTACCCAGCTCCAATCAGCCGATATTTCATACATTTTTTCATGCCAAGTCTTAACTTGCCGCACAAAGCTCACTGGCGACCGTTGACTGAGACTGTATCTTCCGTATCATCGGTGCGACAGATGTATTGAAACAACCGGATGGATGACAAAGTGTATCATGGTTTTCACCGGCGGTTGCCGGGCTTCCCCGGCTTCGGGACGGTCATGGGACTGCCGTCACGTCTCACTCATCGGGCCCGTATTCCCCGTCGTGCTCCTCAAAGGAGCACAAGCCCATCAAGCGCAATGCCAGCGCGATTTCAAGGGTTGTGGCATAGCGCCATGTGTATTGATTGTGCGTCACCTTGCCGCTGCCAAGGCAGACGCAATTCCTCCATATCTCGGCAGGCATGCTCCGAAGCCTGTCTCTCTGGATGAAGGTAAGCAGGACAATTTTTTTCATCTTCATTTCCAAGCGGCCGGCGCCGCCACCGGCACGGCACGGTTCCCGGGAAAGGGGTTGTTCGCGTCTCACTGATATTCCAGCGTTGCTATCTGCCCGAACCTGGGGCGGTAGCGGGCAGGTAGATCCCGGTCCCTGGTCGTGCTGACCCACAGCGTGGGGATGCCGGGGTCAGCTTCGGGGCTGTCTCCCTGGAGGTCGGTCAGGTAGATCATGCAGCCGGCCTCGGGCACGTTCTTCACCGCCCAGTCAAAGGGGGGGCGCAGGTCGGTTCCGCCAGAGCCGGCAGCTTTCAGCTCCACCGGGTAGTCGTCCGGCGTGAAGGTTTGGGTTCCGGAGATTGCGCTGTCGCAATATACGACAGTAACCGTGGATGGATAGCATTGGAGGATGTCGTTGAGCTCGGCCTGGAACTGGTTCAATTCACCTTGCCTGATCGATCCGGAGGTGTCCACGGCAAGGACAAGGGGCTTCAGGCCGTTAGAGCGGAAACTGGGCAGGTAGAGCCCGCCGGCAATATGCCGCCGGTTGGGGTGGATCCACGAATAGTCATTGCTGGCCGTGCGGTCGATGAAGGTTCGCAGTATCTCCCGCCAGTCGAGGATGGGATGGACCAGTTCGTCCACCAGTCGCTCCAGGGAGCCGGGCAGCTTCCCCTGAGCTTTCGCGGCCTGTGCTGCCTGCTGCACGGCAATGATGACCCGTGCCTCTTCCTGCTGCCTTTCGGCTTTCGTCAGCGGCTCGCCGTTCTCGCCCCGTGCATCTTCGAAGCAGCCGCAGCCGCCCGGATCTTCATTCGGTTCGTCATCTTGCTCTTCGCTGGTTCCGGAGCCGCGACCGGGCGCCCCGGGCAACTTGTCATAGATCTGCTCAGCGGCGAGCCCGCGGAACTCCGCCTTGTACAAGGCGCCGGGCAGCATGCTGAGGCCAGCGTCCAGGAGGATGCCGTTTATCGCGAAATCACCGGCTTTATTGAATCTGTCGAGCTTCCGGTTGTTGCGCCGCAACGGATGGAGATTGGCCACATGCATGACCAGGTGCGCGAGAACGAACACGACCTGATCGACGCGCAGAGAATCGATGAATACCGGATTGTAGCGGAGCTCCCTGCCGTCAGTGCAGGCGGTTCTCGTGCCGCTGTCCTCGCGCAGCCGCATGCCGAGGAGCAGGCTGGCGAAAAACGGGTGGTCGAGCACCGTCCGCGCAACTGCTTTCGCCATCTTCGATGACTTGTCCATCGTGCTTCCTTCCCGGTCAGGTTCGCGACCGGCGCCGGGCATCGACTGCCCGCCACAGCACCTTCATCCGGTCTTCCTCATCACGTTTTTCAACAGACTGCTCAGGCCGTCCGCAGTCACAGGAGCATGTCTGCGTTGTCTTTGGCCCAGCCGGTGAATTCGCTGGTGGTGGCGAGCCGCGGGTCGGCCTGCAGCGCATCGCGCAACCAGACGACCTGGAATTCAGACGGCAGCCGCTTCATGTAGCGGAAGGCCTGTGAAACGTTGCCCGACGTAACCTTGCGGCTCATCGCCCCGCAAAGGGCATAGAGCACTGACGGCTCCCCGGGAACTTCCGAACCGTCGGGATCGACCATGATTTCCTCGATATCCGGCAAATCACGATAGATCTGCAGATAGGAAGTGAATTCGGCGGCCGGGCCGAAGCCGAGCGCCCCGGCGAAAAACGGCAGTTCCGCTTCGAGAGGCAGCCTGCCCATGAACTGGCCGATATTGGCCCAGACCCGCGGACAAGGGAATGAATTCCCCTGTGCCTTGGGATCGAAATGGTGCAGCAGATCCGGCCGCAGGCGCAGGAAGCTGATGATTTCCGCCGGCACGTCGTGATCTATCGCCCATGCGCACCATTCATCCAGGTCGACGGCCAGTTCCAGGTGGGTTGCGAAACGGGAGCCCAAAGCCTTGCTTATCTTTCTGCTGAACGTGCCGTCAGTCACCCTGTTTCCCGCTGCCAGGATCCGCCAGCCCGCAGGCATGCGGTATTCTCCCAGCTTGCGGTCGAGAACGAGCTGGAGCAGCGAACTCTGCACCGAATCAGGCGCCTGGGAAAGTTCGTCGAGAAACAGCAGGCCCTCCCCTTCCGTCGGCAGGAAGATGGGAGGATTCCATCGGGTGACGCCATTTTCAACCGACGGCACGCCGCGCAGATCAACGGGGTCCAGCAGCACCGCGCGGATATCGATCAACGGCAGTTTCAGTTCGGCAGCCACCTGGGCCACGATCTGGGATTTGCCGATCCCGGGCGGCCCCCAGAGGAACATGGGCAGATTGACGCTGAGTCCGCTCTTGAGAATTGCGATTGCCAGCGATGGCTTGACGGTTACAGAAGTCTCCATAAATCACTCCATTTGAGACAGACCGGATGAGCGGATCGGCGGAAAGGGCTCGATCTCCGCGTTGAGTTGTCCCCACTATACGCTCCACTTGCTCGAGCAAACATGACTTAACTCAATTCTATTGAAAAATGCCCCCGCCACGGCCTTCACGGAGGCGAGGGCCATGCACTTTCCTCTCCAGGAGCGCAAGCCGTTTCAGCCCGCTGCCGTCATCATGGCACTGGGAGCGGCACCATGCGCGCAGTTTGTCCAAAGCCGCGCCCGAAGCCAAAGCGTGGCGCGCATCGGCGGCCCCCGCGGCGAGCGACGGAGCTACCCCCTCCATCCAGAGGATCGCGCCGGCGTTGAGCGCCACGAAATCCTCGCATCCCCGGTATTGCCCCGTACCGGACACAACGGAAAGGAAGCGCAGCGCCTCCTGCTCCAGCGAAGCTGTCGCCGCTATTTCGGCGGCAGCGGACGCAGGTATGCCCACTTCCTCCGGAACGATGTCGAAGCAGTGCACCATCTCTCCCTCCATGTGGCAGATTCTGCTCGTTCCGCACACCGACAATTCGTCGATACCGGTTCCCTGGTCATCCACACAGCCGTGAACCACGAAAGCCCGTTGAAAACCGATCTCCTTCATGATCCTGGAGACGGGCTCCAGCATGTTTCGGGAATAGACACCCCGCAAGGCGCGCCGGGGCCGGGCGGGATTGGCTAGGGAAGCAGCTATGTTGAAGACCGTGCCGAAGCGGATCTGCGAAAGGATGCGCCCCAGTCCGCCGGGGTGCACGTGGGGAGACATGCCGTTGAAAAGCCCTATGCCCGTGTCTTTGATGCTCTGGGCGACCACCGCGGGCGAACACTCGACATTGATTCCCATTGCTTCCATGATGTCGACCGTGCCGCAGCGCGAGGTGATGGCGCGCGCGCCGTGCCGGGCGACCGGGATGCCGTGAGCCGCCGCGACGAGAGCCGCGGCGCTGCTGACGTTGAATGTCTTGAAGCTGTCCATGCCGGTTCCGGAATTGTCCAGGACCGCAGCCGGCAGGCCATCCACATGGACCGTGTCGAATTCGTCGATGGCCTGCCACGCGCCGACGATTTCAGCGACCGTTTCACCCTTGGCTTTCAGAGCCGCCAGGAACGCCCCCTGCTGCAAGTCCGGCTGGGAGTCGGTCAGCAACTCCCGGAACAGACGGTAGCTTTCCCGGCGGCTCAGATCCTTCCGCTCGATGACCTGCTGCACATATGCGCCGAATTCTTCCCATGTCATGGTTTCCATCATTTACTCCTGCGGGTCGAGATGGATTTTCAGGCAGCGCCGCTCCGCAACCAGATCCAGGGCGGCATCCAGCTCGGAGAGAGGCATGGCGTGGCTGACGAGATCGGCTACGGGCACCGACCCCGAAGAGATGAGGTCCAGGGCCATTCTGCCGTGGCGGAGGGCGCAGCCGTAGGCGCCCACAACGGTTTGTTCGTGGTAGTGAAGATGATTGCAGTCAACGGCATGGTACTCCGAATTCGCAGGGAGCCCGGAAAACGCGACCAGGCGGCCCCTGGGAGCAAGGTGCCTGAGTGCGTCCAGATAGGCGTCGCCGTTCCCGACAGCCGGGATGCACACGTCAAACCGCTCTCCTGCTGCGATTTCGATACCGCCGATGCGCTCTCTCCGCTCCCCGTCCGGCTCGATAACGGTGACATCAGCGCCAATCCGGGAGGCCAGCCGCTTCAGCAGCGTCCCGGCCGGGCCGGCGCCCCAGATCCCGATTGTCTCGCCTGCAGCCAGGCGCGACAATTCCAGGGCGTTGATACAGCACGACATCGGCTCGGCAAAGACGGCGTCAGCGAAGCTGCAGGCGCCGGCAAGCTCAATGAGGCTCTTCTCCGGCACGACGACATACTCGGCGAAACCGCCGTCCCGGTGAAACCCCATGATGCGCATCTCCCGGCACAGGTTTTCCGCGCCGGAGCGGCACGAAAGGCACCGGCCGCACCACTTGCCCGGGTAGACGTACACTCTGGCGCCGACAGCGTAGCGGTCAGCTCCGGGGCCATTCTCAGCAACGACACCGACGACCTCTTCACCTGGTATGCGCGGCAGAGTGAGGTCCCGGTGCCCCGACCTGATCAGCTTGAGGTCGGTTCGGCACAGGCCGGTTACGGCAACCCGCACCAGGACCTGGCCCTTCCCGGGCCGTGGAATGGGCCGTTCTCCCCAGTCAAACGCGCCGATAGCCGATACGGTCACTGCTTTCATGCTGTCGTCCACGATCTCTCCCCTTAACCGGTGTTAATTGGTGTCCACCTGTTTCTCCTGAAACACTCCGCTGCTTTCCCGGAGTTTCCGGATGGGCAGTATGTAACAGATACCTGCCTTCATGTCAAAGAATCTGGCTCGCATATCTCTGCTTATGCCAGCAATGCCATGAGAGTAGTGAAATAATTTCGAATAATCGCCTCACGATTCTTGACAAACACAAATATCATTAGAAAATGGATTTATGCATCCCTTCGATGATTGTCCTGAACCTACGTCCTAGCCCTGCCGGTTTGCCGACAGCTGTGACTGTTGCGGAGATCCGGGCGGAAAAAAAGATAGCTTGAAGCAAACACCGGTCATAATGCCGGCTGGTCTGTCACCGGCTGGACGAACGCGATCATAGCCCGTTACAGAAAAGGAGGAGGATCGATGAAAAGAATATTTCTCTGCTGCGGTATCTTGCTGGCCTTCGCTGTAACCGCCGGGACGGGGACGGCAATGGCTGCCAAGGAAACCATCAACATCATGTGCTGGGAGGGGTATGCGGACAAAGCGGTCATCGAAGATTTCAAAAAACTGGTGAAAGAAAAGTACAAAATCGATGTCGAGGTCAAACCCTCCTACGCAACGGGCCAGGAAGATTTCTACAACGCTGCCAAGAAGGGCACTGCCGACCTTATTTCGCCCCCGGCCGACATGCCCAAGACACCCAGGTTCAACGTTTTCAAAAAAGGCGGTGTTCTGCTGTCGCCGCTTGACATGAAAAACATTCCCAATGCAAAGCACATGCTGCCGTTCTTCACGGCAGACAAATCCCTCCTGGAGGGCGGAAAACGCTACGGCCTTCCCTACAATTGCGGCCCCTACGGACTTGCCTACAATACAGCTGCCGTTAAGGAAGCGCCGAAGAGCTGGAACGTCTTCTGGGACAAGCGGTATGCAGGCAAATACACCATCAACAACAACTTCCACAAGGTCAACATCTGGATAACCGCGCTTGCGCTCGGCTACAAGTACGAAGACCTGTTCAACATCGACCGGCTCGATCGCAAGAAGATCCAGCCCAAGCTCAACGAACTGGTGAAGGGGGCGAAGAGCCTGTGGGACGGAGAAGCCAACGCCGATGAGTTTCCCCAGTTGTCGCTGGCGACCACCTGGGGATTCGCCGTGGTGAAGGCGAACCAGAAAGGCGGTCACTGGAAGCTGGCCAGCCCGAAAGAAGGCGGCAGCGCCTGGATCGACTACTGGTGCGTTACCCACGCCGCCAAAGGGATGAAGAAAAAACTGTGCGAAGAATGGATCAACCTGCATCTGTCTCCCAAGTACCAGGCCGCGGTTGTCAAACAGCAGGGAGTCTCGCCGGTCATCGACAATGTGGGCAACCTGGTGACAGCCGATGAGAAAATACTGTTCCACGTGGGGAACAACAATTACTTCAAAACCGTGGCAATCTGGCGAGTCATGAGTGTAAAGACCGAGAAAGCCTTCGGCGAAATGTGGGAGGAGGCGAAAAAGCTGAGGAAAAAATGACGTTCGGCATCGGCGAGGCTGCTGAAAGAACGTCCCTGATCAAATGATCAATCGGCAAGGGCCTGAACTGAGGCGGAAGGCTGGAAAGCAGGGGCTTCAAACGGATCGGGAGGAGGAGGTCGAGAGAGGGAAGGAGCAGAATTCAACTTAATTTCCGAGGAGGGCACCATGAAAACATCTTTGAAGA
Source organism: Geobacteraceae bacterium (assembly GCA_036677645.1). GTDB lineage: Bacteria > Desulfobacterota > Desulfuromonadia > Geobacterales > Geobacteraceae > RPRC01. The sequence goes on from JAVBWB010000017.1 coordinate 31,485, forward strand.
CACTATCTTTGAGTTTGCTTATAGTCATTGGAATGGGCATGGGCGCATTTGTCCAGGCACAGGACGTGGTGCCGGGGGAAAAACCGATCGAGGCCCCGAAACCCGCCGGCAAAACCATCCCCGAAGACCTTACCGCCGACCTCAACGTATCGATCTACTCCCAGTACATCTGGCGTGGATTCGAGCTGAGCAGGGGCAGCGTGGTGATCTTCCCCACAATGACCATAGGTTACAAGGGATTTGCCGTAAATCTCTGGGCCGATCTGGACACCCGCTTTGCAGGGAGCCAGGAAAAGGATTTCAAACTTCAGGAAACCGACCTGACAATCTCTTACAGCAATTCGTATAAGCCGTGGAAGCTCAATTACACCGTGGGATGGATCCTTTACGACTACCAGCCATCACAAAACGTTACCGTGCCAGACGGAGCGCAGCCAGGTGATACCCTCTTCGTCAAGGACACCAAAAACCAGGAAATCTTCCTGGCCCTCGGGCTGGACACCCTTCTCAAGCCCACGTTCACTGTCTATAACGAAATAGAGGCAGGCCAATCGTGGTACTTGAGCCTGGCGTTATCCCACAGCTTCGCCGTGTACAAGGACTGGTCCCTTGATCTGTCAGGATGGATCAGCTACAAGGACGACACGAGAGACGGCTTCGGCGGCTTCCATGACGGCAACATCTCCGCAGGACTGAAGATCCCCATCAACAATTTCCTGTCGGTCAAGCCGAATCTGCAGTACTCGTTCCCGCTCAGTGGGGGCGCGGCACACCTCTTCCAGAGAAGCAATTTCAGTGGCAATAACAACTTCGTCTATGGGGGGCTCATCGTCGACCTGGCGATTTAGCTGACGGCGAGATGCGGCACCACACCAAGTGTCAAGAGAGGAGCAAAGGTATGAAACGAATTATGCTGATCACTGTGATGCTTTGCTTCGGTTTTCTTGCTTTCAGCGCCGAAAGCGGAGCCATCACGATCAAGGACGTAAAACCGGGCGAAGATGTATTCAAATACATCAAACGGATCAAAGGCTCATTTGACCAGACGATGTACCAGCAGGTCATCGGCGCGTCAAATGCCTTCAAGGAAGGCGACCAGACCATCGGCGTCGCCGCCGACAACAACGCCAGCAGGGAAAACGCCCGGAAACTCCTGGCAAACACCAAGATCAAGGACATCACCGATCACCCCCTGCTCAACGACAGCCTTTATAAATTCATCGCCAAGTCGGTCGACACTGCCCAGTACAACAAGATCAAGGACTGGACGATGGGGAAAATGAAAAGCTTCCTCCTGACCAAATCGGAGGGGGAAATCAAGGCGGTCATGTACGGGATGAACAGCGAGGTTGTCGGCTGTCTGCCCAAGCTCATGAGCAACCAGGAGCTGATCGCGGTCGACAAGAAGATCTTCAACCCCCTGCCCGGCACCAAAATCGGCGCCAAAGGCTACCTGAGCGCACGCATTCAGCCCAACTCCCCCACTGACGATCCCGAAGAAATCATGTGGCAGGTGCTCAGCGGGTTCTCCTACGCCGTTGGCGACCTGGTGCTCGGGACCAACCCGGTAGACGGCACGAAGGAGCAGACCGCAAAAGTTGAAGCCGGCCTCAAGGATGTCGTCGATGCGTTCAAACTGAACGGGGTGGTTCCCTGGTGCGTGCTGGCCCATGTCGACGTCCAGAGGGAAATCTTCAAGGAGAAACCCGAACTGATCGACTTCATGTTCCAGAGCCTCGCGGGTACCGATGCGGCAAACAAGACGTTCGACATAACCGTTGAAAAGATGGTTGACCATGCGAAATCCCGCGCCGGGCAGAGATACGGTCTCTACTACGAGACCGGCCAGGGCTCCGATTTCACCAACGGCGCAGCCGAGGGTGTTGACATGGTCGTGCTCGAATCCAGGAAGTACGGGTTTGCCCGCGGGTTGAAACAGGTTCTCGACGAGGTGCAGCCCAAGGGCGCGTACACCCATTTCAACGACGTTGCCGGCTTCATCGGGCCGGAAGTGTTCAGGACCAAGGAGCAACTGGTCCGCTGCTGCCTCGAAGACATACTGATGGGCAAGCTCCAGGGGCTCTCGGCAGGCCTGGACATCTGCTCCACCCTGCACATGTCGGTCAGCCTTGACGACCTGGAATGGTGCCAGGACCAGATCATGGCCGCTAACCCCGCATACCTGATGGCCCTGCCCACCAGGAACGACCCGATGCTCAGCTACCTGACCACCAGCTACCAGGACCATGTGCGGCTGCGCAACAAGTTCGGCTTCAAGGTCAACGATGCCATGTGGGCATTCTTCAAGCGTATCCAGGTCATCGACAAGAACGGCAAGCCGACGAAACATTTCGGCGATCCGGTCTGGGTCTATTACCAGTACTGCAAAGGCAAGGGCGACACCCGCTCCCAGCAGGTCATAATGGCCGAAGGGAAGAAGAAATTCGATGCGATCCACAATACCTGGCTCAAGACCGGAAACAAGGTGCCCCTGGCCTCCGGTTACGGCAAGAACATCTGGGATCTGAATCCGCCGCTTGACAAGAAGATCCGGGAACTCTACTCAGACGCGAAAAAAGCCATCTGGGCCGAGTTCACTCCCGCGTTCATCAAGAGCGTCCCCGACTCAGTCCAGCTCGCCACCATGTCCAAGGATCGCGAGAACTACATCGTACGTCCCGACAGCGGCGAAAAACTGAGTGTAGAGTCAGTGGCGACTCTTGAAAAGCTGCGCAATTCATGGCAGGGCAAATCACCTGACGTGCAGATTGTAATCTCCGACGGCCTGAACGCCAATTCGATCATGGATCCCGAGCACACGCTGCCCTATATCAACGCGTTGCGGAAGGAACTCCAGACTGCCGGCATGACCGTTGACAAGAAAAACATCATCATCACCAGCGGCCGCGTGCGCGCGGGTTACATGGTCGGTGACGTTCTGTTCGCCAACGGAGAGCCCAACAAACCCCGCGCGGTAGTCCATATCATCGGCGAGCGCCCGGGTACCGGCCAGAACGCTTTCTCTGTCTACATCGCTGCCCCCAAGGGCCAAGTCTGGACTGAGAAGAAGGTCGACCACAATATCGTGAAAGTGGTGTGCGGCATCTCCAAACAGGCAACAAAACCGACAGATGCAGCCAAACAGACTGTCAAACTGATCAAGGAAATGACGGCAATCTAAAGTGCCCCGGCCCCAAAGAGGCAGCTTACGGCGCCTCTTTGGGGCTTTCTTTCGTCTCATTCCCGCTGGCGGCCTGACGGCCACCATACATGCATCGAGCTCCCGAGTATGGATAAAGAACAACCGACAGAGCATCCTGAATACACAACCCCTCCCCTATCCCAAAAAATAAGGCTTTATATAGCCGCGCTGTTCACCGTTCCCTTTTACCGTTACGGGGAAATCGGCAATGTCTGCTATACCGTCGGCAAAAACATCCTCGACGGCGTCATCCTCTATACAATGTTTTCCATGGCGGAACGGGAGCTCAAAGTTGCCGCCATTCTCGGCGTCGTTGTAAAGTATGCGTATCCGGGCATAACCATGATCTCAAGCACGTGCATTTCCGGTTTCATCGACCACCTGGAAGCGGTGCATAACATAAGAATGCAGCTCGCCCGCCTGATCAGGGCACAGTTGGGAGTCGCCACCGGGCAGGCTCTGGGCGCCGTATTCCTTCTGCTCTGCTTTCCTCCGGTATTCACGTATTTTTTCGCGGACATTTCCTTCAAATCCCAGCTGCTGGTCGCAATTTACCTGATGCATCACGTGTGCGACGGGTCGGCACAGATCGTGGAAGGCAGAACCTGGTTCAAGATCATCGAGATCAAAATCCGCAGAGGCGATAACGTGATGCTGGCGCGGAATTTCTGGGTCATCTACACCCTGGCCCAGAACTTTCAGCTGGTGCTGGGACAGCTCTTCATCTGGTCGGCATTGGGCATAACTACCGAGCTTTCCCCTGTTCTGACCGCGCCGCTCCTGAACGTGACCGTTTATTTCGGATTTTTGTGCGTCGTCGTTTCCAAGTTCATTCTTCCCGTTACCTACAGATTGAGGCTGTGCTCGTGAGAACCGACCGGCTTCGGGTTTGCCCATGCTTGAATTAGATAACATCCATTTTTCAATAGACGGCAAAAAAATTCTCGACGGCATATCGGTGCAATTCGGTCCGGGCCGGATCCATGGCATCATCGGACCCAACGGCTCCGGGAAATCCACCCTGCTGAAAACCGTCTGCAGGATCTGGGAGCCCCAATCCGGCGCCATCGCCATCAACGGCAGGAACGCCCGCGAAATCCCGCGAAAAGAGCTGAGCACCCTGGTTACGCTGGTACCGCAGAACACGTCCATCGGGTTCCCCGTGTCGGTTTTCGACATAGTGTCCATGGGAAGAAACCCGCACATGGGGAGATTCGAGGGGTTGCGGCAAAGGGATCGCGAAATAATTGAGCGGGCATTGCAGCAGACCAATATCTACGAACTTAAGGACAGGAACATCAATGAGCTGTCCGGCGGGGAGGGACAGCTGGCGATCATCGCCAGGGCCATAGCGACAGAAGCATCACTGATTCTGCTCGATGAGCCGACCTCTGAGCTCGATGTCAGGCACACGCTGGACATCCTGAAAATTCTCCATGAGTTCAGGGAACAGCGAAAAACCGTACTAGTGACCATTCACGACCTGAATCTGGCCAGGAAGTTTTGTGATACAATATCGATACTGTACCAGGGCCACTTGTTCTTCACGGGCGCTCCGGAAAGCGCGTTTTCCGAAGAAAACATCAAGCAGGTCTTCCAGGTAAACGTGAGGGAGTACAAACACGATGACACCTCCTTCCTCGAATTCTACTGATGACGCCAGGCGGACTGTTGCCAGGCGAAATCTTCTGCCTGCAGCGGTCGTTTTCCTGCTCTGCATACTCATTGCCGCCACGGCGTTTTCAGGTGCGGGCTACGATCGGAAGACAACCCCACCACTTGACATGGCAAAGCTGAAAAAAGACCTGAGCTTTGTCAGGGGAGCCTCAAAAGCACAGGGTCCATGGCCCCGTGAAATACGCTATTCATTCAAGGTATATGATTTCAAGACGGATTCGTTCCGGCAGGAGGCAAGAACCTTTGTCCTGAAAAAGAAGCCGCTGAGGATAATTCCGCACGCAGTCGGCGTTGCGGAGATCCTCTGGGCGATCTGCCCCCGGGAACGGCTGGTGGCCTTCAACGAATTCACCGCCGATCCTGACGCAAGCTTCATCGCGGACGTGGCGCGCGCGCGCGGGCCGGTTTTCAAAACGAAGCAGACCGAACTGGTCATCGGCTACCGGCCCGACCTGGTTTTCACCGTGTATTATTCGGGCGCCGACTTCAAGGAAAAGCTCAGACAGGCGAGAATCCCCACCTTCGACCTCGGCTATTTCGGGACCATCGATTCCCTGAAAGAGCAGATTCTTCTGGTGGGTGACATAATCGGCGAAGAGAGCAATGCGCAAGCCATGGTCAGGCTTATCGACAAGAAAGTCAGGGAGCTGAAGAAAAAGCTCCCGAAGAGAGGCCGGCCGGTCCGTGTCCTGTATTATGACGAAGGCGGATATGTTCCGGGCGCATCATCCAACTTCGACTCGATCTGCACGATAATCGGCGTCGTCAATGTCGGGACCGAACAGGGAATAAAATCCTGGTCACAGATCGACTACGAGACGCTGCTCAAATGGAACCCCGATGTGATCATCGTACCCGAAAGGAGCAAACTCAAGGAGCTGCTCATGTCGAACCGGGTGCTGTCGCACAGCCGCGCCATAAAAAACGGCGCCGTCTATTACGTACCCGGTGTGTATCTGAGGGTTTCATCCCAGTACATGCTCCTGAGCGCGGATCTGCTCGCGGGCATCGTTTACCGGCAGCCCCGCTGAGCCGGCTTGACTCCATCATGAACAAAAAGGACCTTACTTTCTTTGCCGCGTTGCTCGCCCTGGTTGCCGCAGGGGGTTTTCTGTCGCTCTCTTCAGGCTCCTGGCCGGTCTCCGTGCCCCATGTGCTCACGATCATTCTCTCGAAACTGGGGCTCTATGCCGGCGCCGTCAGCGACGTCGAAACGGCCATCGTCTGGGACGGCAGGCTTCCGCGCTTCCTGGTAGCGTTCCTCGTCGGCTTCTCCCTCGGCGGGGCAGGCACGATCATGCAGGGTGTATTCAAGAACCCCATGGCCAGCCCCGGTGTCATGGGCATTGATTCGGGAGCCGCGTTGGGCGCAGTGCTGGTCATCTATCTGGGGCTGGCATCGGGATCGATCATAGCGCTTCCCTGCGCGGCGATCGTATTTTCCATACTCACCTTGGTCATGGTATTCGCCATCGCGACTTCCGGGGGGAGAACTTCCATTTCCACCCTGCTGCTGGCAGGCATTGCCCTCAACCTGGTGTTCGGCGCATTGACGTCCTTCATCATCACCCTCGGCACCAGGGAGTTCGACGTAGGCCGGGCGATCGTCAACTGGCTCATGGGAGACCTGAACAACCGCTCCTGGGAGCATGTCGCCATAGTTTTCCCGACTACCGTCACCGCGCTGCTGGGTACGCTGTTCTTCGCCCGGGACCTGAACCTTCTCATGCTGGGGGAGGAATCCGCCGCAAACCTGGGGGTGAACACCAAACGCGCCCGCAACGGGCTCTTGCTCTTTTCCTCCATAGAAACCGGCGGCGCCATTGCCGTATCAGGCGTCATCGGCTTCGTCGGGCTGGTTGCGCCCCATATCATGCGCAGCCTCGTGGGGCCCGACAATCGGAAGCTGGTGTTGTTCTCCGGACTGCTGGCGGCAGTGTTCATCATCTACGCGGACCTGTTTGTGAGGCTTATCGTGGAAGTCGATCTGAAAGTCGGGATCATCACCTCAATGCTCGGGGGTCCGTTTTTTCTCTACCTGATAATAAAGCACCGAAAACAGTTCGAATATATGTAAACGGCAAAGCATATGCTCAAAATCTCCTGATATACTAAAAGGTATGAAAATGCACGACAGTTCAGCATCCAGCGGCACGACAAAGGAGCTTTTCGACCTGTACGCACAGAAGATCTCCCAGATCAAAGCCGAGATCGCAAAAGTGGTAATCGGGCAGGAAGAAATGATCAGCCTGATGATTCACACGCTACTCTCCAAGGGACACATCCTGCTGGAGGGCGTGCCCGGACTGGCGAAAAGCCTTGCGGTCGAAACATTCGCGAAAGTGATCGGTGGCGATTTCAGGCGCTTCCAGTTCACCCCGGACAAGATGCCCAGCGACATAACCGGCACCATGGTGTGGAATGAGAAAGACAGGAAGTTCGAGTTTTTCTTCGGCCCGATCTTCTGCAACGTGTTTCTTGCCGACGAGATAAACCGGGCGTCACCGAAAGTCCAGTCCGCGCTGCTTCAGGCAATGCAGGAAAAGGAAGTGACCATAGAATGCCTGCACTACGACATCCCGAATCCGTTCATGGTGCTTGCCACGGAGAACCCGATCGAGCAGATCGGCACCTATCCGCTGGCGGAATCGCAGGTTGACCGTTTCATGGTTAAATATGATGTCGGCTATCCGCGGGAAAATGAGGAACTGGAGCTCATTCAAAGGAAAAACACCAACTTCGATCAGCTCAAGGCCGAGGTGACAACGGTGCTCGACCTGGATGACATAACTGCCATCCAGAAGGTCATCCATGATCAGGTGCGGGTGAGCGGGAATGTCATGAGCTACATACTGAATGTTTGCCTGGCCACGCGCCCCCGCGACACGTATGCGGAACAAAAGCTCGAAGCGGATATCCACCAGTTCATCAGGCTCGGGGCATCTCCCCGCGCGTCCGAGTCGCTCCTGGCGCTGTCAAAGACCTACGCGTTCAGCCAGCACCGGGACTTTGTCATTTTCGACGATGTGGCGACCTGCGCCGGGCATGTGCTCAGGCATCGCATACTGCTCAACAGCATCGCGCTGTCGCAGCAGATCAACGCCGACATGCTCGTCCAGGAAATACTGAAGATAGTCAGGCCCTACTGAAGACCATGGCGAAAACGGAAAAAAGCCTGCTTTCCAAGAAAGAGCTGCTGGAGATATTCATCAAACACCGGGTTCACTCACCGTTCCCCGGCGATTGGGAAAGCATCTTCAAGGGGCTGGGGTACGAATTCTGGGCTCTCCGGGAGATGGAACCCTCCGATCCGTTCAGGAACATAGACTGGAAGGCAAAGGCCAGAACCGGCAAGTATTACGTGCGGGAATTCCTCGCCGAGAGCTATTTCAACGTCATGCTCCTGTACGACATCAGCAGGTCGGTGCAATTCGGCAGGAAGGAGCTGCTCCAGGCGCACATCGCCGTATCGCTGGCTTACAGCGCGGTCCTGAGCAATGACGGCTGCGGACTGATCCTTTTCGCCGACGATATCGTCGAGTACATTCCACCACGCATGGGCAGATCCCATTTCATGGAAATTCTGAATGCCATAGTGAAAGCCGAGCCGGTCGCGTGCGGTGCGACCAGGCTGGACACCGCGCTGACCAAGCTGATAAACGAGGTCCCGGAAAGCCTGACCTTCATACTGTCTGATTTCATGTATCCCCTTGATTTCAGCTACAGCTTTCACCACACGGTGCACGGAACCAACAAGCACGAAGTTAAAGCGATACAGGTACTCGAGGAATGCGAAATAGCCCTGCCGCCCGATGCTTCGGGAATCATGCCGCTCTACGACTATGAAAGCGGGAGGACGATAACGATCGATCTCGGCAAATGGAAAGCGTACAACGACGGCATGAGCCGTTTTCGGCAAGATATCGGAAACCGGATGAACCACGCGGGCATCGATCTTCTGACCATCAGTCCGGCAGATGATTTCGCACGGAAAATCAGTGCCTTCATGAATAGGCCTCCTTCAACCTATTAAACAAGGGTATGCATGTCATGAATCATTGGCTCAAAAAGTGTTATGCGATTGTTCTGTTTTTCATGCTCATTGCCTTGCAGGCGGACATGGCTCCGGAAGCAGTGGCCAAGGCGGCTGCCTATTCTTTCGACTCGGTCTGGTTTTACCGCGACGGGACGAAAGTCGTACCGGAAATCGGCAGGCGCTGGCTGACGGTTGCCTTTGATCTGCGCGCCAACCCCACGGCAGCCGACGTGGAACCCGGAACCGACAGTTTCATCAAGAAGAGGGCCAATGCCATCCTGCTGTCACATGCCGCCCTGGCCGAGTACCTGTATGACCCCAACATCGCTGAAGATGCCTGTTTCTTCAAGATGCGCAATGGACTCAAGCCTGAGGACATAAGCCGTCTCATCAGCCAGCTGAATACCGGCAATGCCGTGAAATATGTTCACCCGACCGTGATCCTCAACGGCAAGTCCTATGCTTTCTTCAACGCTTTCCAGATGGAATGGAAAACCGGAATCAGCAGGGAACAGCGGGAAAAGCTGCTCAGAGAGACCCACGTGGTGTTCGACGAAAAAGAAAACCGCTACACGGTCAATGTCGCAGCACTCCCCTTTTTCAAGGCGCTCAACCTGCTCTCGGAAGACGTCAGGGTGCAGAAGGTGACACCCTCTCTGGTGGAAATCAAACCGTCGATCAGCGCCCGGTTGTCATTTTACATGAGCGGCGGGAACATCGGCGACAACATACCGTTCAAGCTCACCGTCGTCTTCTCGGACCGGGTGACCATCGACCCCAGCTCTCTCGCCACACTCAACCTCAGGCCGCCGAATCTTCAGAAGGAGCTCTTCGACAGCACCTTTGACCCGTATGATTACGCCAAAGCAGCGGCGAAAAGCCCCATTGTCATCACCGGCCGGGTAAGAATCTACGCTCCGGGTGAGTATACCGTTCCCGCGGTTGCCATCAACTATTCGTGTCCGACCTGCCCCGCCAGCGCGGTGCGGGCAGTCGAGACCGACCCGGTGTTGCTGAAAATCGCCTCCATCATACCGAAGAATCCATCGGAGAACCGGCTGATCGTGCCGACCGATCCCGTCAAGCCTGATTACGGCCTTGCCGCGCTTCAGCAGCAGTTACAACTCTATTTCTGGCTTGCGGTCACTGGTGGTGCGGGGCTTCTGCTGTGCGCCGCATGGCTGCTGATCCTGCGTCTCAAGGTCATTGCCGAGCGCAGGCGGCTCAAGGAGAGGAAAAACGACCGCGAACTGGCGGAACAGCTGCGCATGCGGCTCCGCGAAACGCCGGATGCTCCACACTGGCGCTACCTGGGGGAAATCGGCGCTCTGTTGCGCGAGTATCTGGTGGTGCGCTACGGAATCGATGCGAATTACCGCGGAGGGAGTGCCAGGCAATTCATGGAAACGGTCAGGAGCCATATACCTCAGGAATGTGTCGACTCAATAAGCGCCATTCTCACGAGTATCGACAACAGCGTCTCTCTTGAGACCGTACATTATGAAGAAATCGATAACCTGCAGCGTGAAACGTCAGAAATCGTCGACATTTGTGTCCAGAACGCCTGACGGTAAGGGAAAGCTCACATGAGCATCCAGTATCCCTGGGCACTGTTGCTGTTGGTAACGATACCAGCGGTGCTCATCGCCAAAAGAAAATATGCCCGCAGATCCGGTTTTTCCTGGGTTTCAGCGCTCGCCCCCGGCCTGCGGCCGGGACCGGTGAAAGCTTACGGCGGCGATCTGCTTGCGGTCACCGCCATGATCCTGCTCGTGCTTGCAGTGGCAAATGTCCAGTATTCAAGCTACTGGCAGAAATCCTACCTTGAATCCAGATGGATAATGCTGGTTCAGGATCTCTCCGGTTCCATGGGCAGGCCCATCGACGAATCCGGCGGCACGACCCTCGGTGACGTCGCACTTGAAGGATCGCATGCTTTTATCGACATGCGCAGACAAGACGATCTTATCGGCATAATCGCCTTTTCCAACCTCGCGCAACTGATTGCCCCGCCCTCCTTTGACAAGGAAATACTCCGGAAAAAGCTCGACCTGCTCAACAGGAAAAGCGATTCCTTTATCTTCAGGGAACTGACCGTGGGAGGCGAAACAAACGCCTCGTATGCCACCTGGCTGGCGATGTGCGTTTTTTTCATGTTCCTTCCCGAGGAAAGCCAGCCGACTTACGAGCAGATAAATGATCTGCGCTACTCGCTGATGGGAAAGAGCGTTACCTCACTGGAGATTCCCGACAGGCTGCGAAACATCAATTTCGGACAGGGGATGGCTATCGTCCTGTTTACAGATGGCCGCATAGAAGCGAACAAAAGCACTGAGGATGTGGAAAAAGGGCTGCTCAATTTTGTCAATGTGATAGAGCTGATCAAACGGCTGGGCATAAAACTCTATCTCATCGTTGTGGGCGGCGAAGTGACCAGCGAAGTGCGACTCGCCCTTGAGGGACAGTCAGGCGAATCTCCCGCAGGCCGCATATTTTACATGCCCCGCACCTTCGACAGGAAGAAGATCACCGAAGTGTACAACAACATAAACGATATGGAGAAAAACCGCCTGCTGGTGACCTTGGAAAAGCGGAAAAAGGATACCAGGAAACCGCTTGCGCTGGCAGCCACGGGCATTTTGGCAGCCTATTGTTTTTTTCAGTTGCTGCCCTCCATAAGAAAGATCTGACCGATGACGATTAAAAAAGGAATATCCATCGTTTTGCTGGTTCTTCTGGCAGCCGGTTTCATTCTGCTGGCCATTTACAGTTTCAGCCGGTATGGTACGCTCAAGGACCAGGAATCGCGCAGCGCATTTCTGCAGCAACGGGTGCAAAAGACTGATGCCATGGACGATGACATCGCCGCTGCAGCAGCCTATAAAAAGCTGCGGCCGGCACTCCCGGAAATTCAGCTGCGCATCGTGCAGCGACAATGGCGGACTGCCATGGAACTTCTGCACTACATGCAGCGGGCCCGGCTCAACAGCGAGCTGCAGAACGAAACCGGCGCTTACAGCTCCCAGTTGAAGGCTCTCCTTGATGAAATGCTCGAGCGGTGCAACAGCGTGCTGGCTGATGCTTCATCGCTGCGTCCCGAGATCGTGTGGCAGATCTACAATACAGCCGGAGCAGCCAAAGTGCTCAGCGCATACGTGATGCTCGAAAACGAGCAAAGCGCGGATAAAGTGCAGGGCGTCATGCGCGACGCGCTGACGAACTTCAAGTCCGCGATAGAAGCGGTGGACAAAGCCGGCGTGTCGCCGCTGCAGAAAAACATCCCCCGCTGGAACTTCGAACTGCTCAACGGGCAGGAGTATGTCAAAAAATATGAAGTTGCCGTTACCGATACGGAAAAGAACCAGGCGCTCAAGGAAAATCTGGAAACCCTGATGCCTGAAATGGGCGGTTACGCTCCGGGCGAACCCGTCGAGACAAGAATTGAAAAATAGTCGTTTCCGGATGGACGCAACCTAATTTTTTTACAAAAGGCCCTTCTGATATGAATCTGGAAAATGGCGGCTATTTATGGCTGCTGCTGGTCATCCCCTGCTTCCTTTGTTATGCGTTCATATCCCATAAGAAGGCAAGCGATTGGCTGTACCGTTTTGCCCGTATCAAGAAGCGGACCGTTCCCTTCTCCCTCGCGTCGCTCTTTCTCAGCCTTGCCTTGGGAGCGGCCATATTTTCCCTCGCTGAGCCAAAGGTGCAATATTCCAAGGTCGTTTTCAACCGGAGCGGCATTGATGTGGCAATCGGCATCGACGTATCGAAATCCATGCTGGCGGAAGATGAACTGCTTCCCGAAGAAGCGAAAAAACTCTTCGCCCTGCCCAACCGGCTGAACCGTGCCCGCTATTGCGCTCTCAACATCATCGCTGCCCTGCGGGGGGAACATGTCGGCGTGTTCATGTTTGCCAAAAAAGGCGTTTCGATCATTCCGCTGACCACTGACTATGGATACTGCCAGTACATCCTGAAGCACTTCAACGATGCCACCATCACCATTCCAGGCAGCGACCTGAACCAGGCAATCATGACCGGAATCTCGATGTTCGAAGGGGCTCCACGCAAAACGGTCAAAACCATGATCATAATTTCGGACGGCGAGGACATCAGTGACGACAAATCGCCGGTTTACGAATCCGCCCAGCGCGCCGCGGCCCAGGGAATCGCCATCTACACGGTCGGCACCGGTATGGGCCAGGGCGTCATGATCCCCATCAGGGATGCTGTCGGCACGAACATAGTGGGCTATTACCAGGATGCTGAAGGGACCTTCCTGAAAACGCGGCTGGAACAGGAAACCTTGAAAGCTGTTGCCTCCATGACCGGCGGGAGCTACTTTCACGCGCGCAATGAGCGCGTAGAAGACACCATAGCTGACGCCATTGTAAAACGTGCGCGAACCATCGAATATACCAAGGTTACAGAACCCGCCTGGTATTATCTGTCTCCGGCAGTGCTCTGTGCAGCTCTTTTATTCTTATTGATCGGCATATTTGTAGGGCGCTGAGGCCAAACAAAGAAAGACGTATCAAGACATCATAGACCTGCTGACATATCAGTTCATCAATCGACTTCCACGAACCCGATATATGGCAGTGCACGATATCTGTCGGCATAATCCAGTCCATAACCGACAACCCACAAATCCGGTATGTCGAACCCCAGGTAATCGATGTGAATGTCCTTTTCAAGGCGATCCGGCTTCCTCAGCAGAGTGCATATCTTCAGTGACGCGGGTTTCCTCGCGCCCAGCATATCCAGCAGGTAGTGCAGTGTCTGACCCGTATCCACGATGTCCTCGACTATCAGTACATGTTTGCCGGTAATATCGGCCCGCGTGTCCATGATGAGGCGAAGCGCACCCGGAGTCGTCTTGTGTTCGTACGAGGACACCGCAATGAAGTCGATCCGCCGCGGAATATCCAGGCACCGGGACAGGTCGGCGAGAAAGATGTAGCATCCCCTGAGGACTCCGATCAGCACCAATTCCTCGATATCCGCGTAATCAGCCGATATGCGGCGGCCCAATTCCCTAACCCGTTCCCGTATCGTTTCTTCCGAAAAAAGCACTGCGGGCTCTTTCTGCATCTTGTCAGCCTCACTGTCTCAAATAAAGTGGTACGATCTTCTGCAGGTCCACATCAACCAGGCCGAGATCGGTAAGTTTCAGGCGGGGTATAACCTCGAGCCCGAGGAAGCTCATGGCCATGAAGGGGTCATCCAGGGTCGAGCCCAGCTTTTTCGCGGCATCGGCGAGAACGGCTGCCTGACCGAGCACCACCTCGATCGGCCTGTCCGACATGAGCCCCGCCAGGGGGAGCGGCAAAAGGGCGCGGACGGCCGTCCCCTCGGCAACCGCCAATCCGCCGCCGACGAAGGCAACCGCTTGCGCCGCCGTCATCATGGACACGTCATCCGCACCGAGCACCATGAGGTTATGGTGATCATGGGCAACTGTTGAGGCCATGGCGCCGCGCTTCAGCCCGATCCCCTTCACGAAGCCCATTCCCATCCTTCCCGAGGTGTGGTGCCGTTCGATGAGCGCAATTTTCAGGATGTCACGGCCGGGATCGGACTCGGCGTTGCCGTTTTTTATCAGCGGCTCAGCGACAATGCTTTCGGTCACGAGCTGATCCCGTTCCGCACCGATCACCCGGATCAGGTTCCCTTCGGCGGGAATCCGGAAATCGACCCTGGACCAGTCAATATGAATGGTGTCCCTCGCTCTTCCTGCGTAAGCTGCATCCTCATCGACGAATTCGCCCGTTTCCCTGGTTCCGCTCCCGGTCACTGCGGCCCCGTTGTAAAATGTCAGTTCAGGCCGCGGCTCGCGCAGATCGGAAAAGACCACCAGGTCGGCGCGCCTGCCCGGAGCGACGAGGCCCCGGTCGAAGAGGCGGAAATGCTCGGCCGGATTCAGCGTGGCCATGCGCAGAGCCGTAATAGGGGGCACTCCGCCGGCAATCGCCCTGCGGACCAGATGGTCGATCGAGCCTTCCGTCATGATGTCCGAAAGTCTCCGGTCATCGGTGCAGAAACAGAGCCGCCTCTCATTGCAAGGCGTAATCACCGGCAGCAGGGCTCTCAAATTGCGGGCGGCACTCCCCTCCCTGATGAATATCTTCATTCCCTTCCGCAGCTTTTCCCTTGCCTCTTCAACCGTGGTGCACTCATGTTCGGAGGAAATGCCGGTCACCAGGTAGGCATCAAGTTTCCTGCCGCTCAATCCGGGGCAGTGTCCGTCAATGGGAAGGCCGCGGCACAACCGGAGCTCTTCGAGCAGGCGCCGTTCACCGGAGACAACTCCAGGAAAATCCATCACTTCGCCCAGCCCGACCACACCCGGTTCATCAAGGAGGAGCTCGATATCCTTCCCCGTCAGACGGGCGCCGGAAGTGGCCAGCGAAGTGGCGGGAACACACGACGGAATGGTGAACATGAGATCGAGCGGCGCATCGCGGGAATCGCGCAGCATGAACCGAATCCCTTCAACGCCGAGCACATTGGCGATCTCGTGCGGATTCGAGACAATGGTCGTCACCCCGCACCGGGCAACTGCACGGGCAAACTCCCGTGGCCGCACAAGAGCGCTCTCCACATGCACGTGGGCATCAATGAAGCCGGGGCAGACAAACCTGCCGCGCAAATCAACGCTCTGCGCCCCCTCGTAACCCTCGCCGAGCCCGGCAATGCGGCCCTCAGCTATCGCGATTCCGGCCGGGTAAATCTCTCCGGAGACCAAATCCACGACCCGACCGTTCCGCAGCACGAGATCCGCGGGCTCTTTTCCCCGTGCGACCGAGATCAGCCTTTCAAGGGTCATGAGCCTCCTTCCGGTCATCATGGATGACCTCGTCGCATGTTGCATCACATGCCGGTAAACACCGGCAGGGTTGAATCCAGTACTCTTTAACACAAAAGCTACCGTCATCTTACCAAACTGTCAAATCGAAGCAAAACACCTTGTTTTCAAGCACACGCTGTGCGAATCGAATTTCCCGGTATTCCGCGACACTGCTGAATACCTCGCGATCAACCCGCCGATTACGCCTCTTGTGGGGCTCCCGGATATTGGTTCACAAGAGCGCATCGGCATTCAGCTTGCTATGTGGCTCAAACCATGGTATAAGGCTGTAAATAACAATTAACGGTGTTAATCTTGGGTTTCAAGGAACGTCGACAAAAACATAAGGATGAATTCAAGGCCGAAATCCTGGAGGCAGCCCTGAACCTGTTCTCGCAGGAGGGGTACGCCAATTTCTCCATGCGCAAACTGGCGGCCAGGATCGAGCACTCTCCGACAACCATCTACAACTACTTTCGCGACAAGGATGACCTGCTGTTCCAGATCTGCGAGAATCATTACGCCCATCTGCTGGAGAATATGCGGAAAATCCGAAAACGCGGCATGCCTCCCGAAGAGACCCTGAGAGAAGCGTTGCTGCAGTATGTCAGATACAGCCTGGCGCATCCGGAGCGGTACAAGGTGGTATTCTTTTCCAACCCGCAGCTGTACGGCAAACCGGAAGAGTTCAAGGACCGGGACACCATGTCGCTCCGCACCTGGCGAAGTACCTGTGAAATCATCAATGAGTGCATGGAGAGCGGCGTATTCCGCCCGATGGACGGCGAAACGCTCTCCATCGTATTCTGGAGCGCCTTGCACGGGCTTGTTTCCAGCCTCATCTTCACGAAGGATTTTCCCATGCCGGACCCCGAGGTAATGGCGGAAATGCTGC
Organism: Geobacteraceae bacterium; assembly: GCA_036677645.1. Lineage (GTDB taxonomy): Bacteria > Desulfobacterota > Desulfuromonadia > Geobacterales > Geobacteraceae > RPRC01. The sequence goes on from JAVBWB010000017.1 coordinate 48,148, forward strand.
TGGAGGGCTTGTTCAGAGGTTACAGGTAATTTTTGCCAACCAGCAGTTAACGCTGTTAACTGATATTATTGATGTTAATGGAAACTATTATGGATAAGAATAGCAGGACTGTATTCAGCTTGATAGAAGGCGGGAAGAAATCATGCAACAAAAGATGTGTCGACAGCAGCATCGACACAGCCGAACTGGACAGGGTGGCAGCAGGGTCTGCCGCGCTGCTTGCCTCGATGCAGAAAGAGGACGGGCACTGGGTCTTCGACCTGGAAGCGGATGCTACCATCCCGGCAGAGTTTGTGATGCTGCAGCGCTTCATCGGCAGGGAACTCGATCCCGGCATGGCATCGAGGATTTCCACTTACATCCTGGAACGGCAGTTGCCGGACGGAGGCTGGCCCCTGTACGCCGTTGACGGCAATGCAAACATCAGCACCAGCGTCAAAGCATATTTCGCCCTCAAGCTGCTGGGGCACGACAAGAACGCCCCGCACATGGTTAACGCCCGCCAGATGATCCTGGCCTTGGGGGGTGCGGCCAGGTGCAACGTATTCACCAGGATCACCCTGGCGATCTTCGGCCAGGTGCCGTGGCACACGCCGCCCGCCATGCCGATCGAGATCATGCTACTGCCCCGCTGGTTTTTCTTTCACCTGAGCAAAATATCCTACTGGTCGCGAACCGTTATCGTGCCGTTGCTGATACTGTACACGAAAAAGCCGGTATGCCGTCTGAACAGCAGCGAGGGGATTGCCGAACTTTTCACCACTCCGCCGGACATGCTCGGTCATCTTGACCGGTTCAGGCACCGCGACTGGCGCAAAAACGCGTTCATTATGCTGGACCGGGTGCTCAAACGGACCATGGGCCTGATACCGGGGCAGATCAGGAGACGCGCCCTCGATGAAGCTGAACGCTGGACTCGGGCCAGGATGCAGGGAGACGGCGGCATCGGCGCCATTTACCCCGCCATGGCCAACGCTGTCATGGCCCTGAAAACCCTGGGTTACAGCGAGTGCGATCCCGATTACCGTCGCGGCATGGCGGCAATCGACAATCTCATCATCCACAGCAAGCTGAAAGTGGCCGACCAGCCGGCCGACGGCTCTGCGGTCAGGGGGCATGCCTCGCTCGACAACTCTTCCGCCGCCCCGGAGTTATATGCGGCTTCCCAGGCGGAATCGTCGGGAAACTTCGAAATCAGTTTCTGCCAGCCCTGCAATTCTCCCATCTGGGACACATGCCTGAGTCTTTCGGCCCTGTGCGAGGCGGGATATGCCGTTTCGCACAGGTACAATACCGAGCAAGCGATGAAGTGGCTGTTCAGCCAGCAGATCGTCACGCCGGGCGACTGGTCCGGCAAGTGCCCGGGCCTGGAATGCGGAGGATGGGCCTTTCAGTATGAAAACGCCCTTTATCCCGATGTGGACGATACGTCCAAGGTCCTGATGAGCCTGTTCCGCGCCGGGGCACTGGACAGACCGGAATACCGGGACAAAATCGCGCGGGCGGTCAGATGGGTGCTGGGAATGCAGAGCTCGGACGGCGGATGGGGGGCCTTCGATGTGGACAACGATTACCTCTATCTCAACGACATCCCCTTTGCCGACCATGGGGCGCTTTTGGACCCGAGCACGGCCGATCTGACCGGCAGATGCATCGAAATGCTGGGGATGCTCGGCTTCGACACGGACTATCCGCCCATTGCCAGGGGCGTTGCTTTTTTGAAAAAGGAACAGGAGCAGTTCGGCGGCTGGTTTGGGCGCTGGGGAGTCAACTATATCTACGGTACCTGGTCGGTGCTCTCCGGTCTGCATCAGGCAGGGGAAGACATGGAAACCCCCTATGTGAGGAAGGCTGTGGACTGGCTGATTTCATGCCAGAACGGCGACGGAGGCTGGGGGGAGACCTGCGCCAGCTACGACGACCCCTCACTTGCGGGTAACGGCGCCAGCACCGCCTCGCAGACCGCCTGGGCACTGCTGGCGCTGATGGCGGCAGGCGAAGCCGGGAATGCCGCCGTAAAGGCCGGGGTGCGCTATCTGATGGCAAGCTACAAAAACGGCTGGAATGAACGGCATTTCACCGGCACCGGCTTCCCGAGGGTATTCTATCTGCGCTACCACGGCTACAGCCTGTTCTTCCCGGTTTGGGCGCTGGCAGACTACGCAAGACACCGTAACGGTTACGCGACGGTTCAGAATTCGGTGCGGGAGATACAGCGCAAGCAGGGAGGATGGATGGGAGATGTCGTTTTACACTGAGGACAAAGCGGATTACGATCTTTCACGGCTTGATCTCGACAATCGTGCCGTTTGCCGCCAACTTTTCAATTTCCTCAATTTCTTCATCTGTTACGGCAATACACCCTTTAGTCCAGTCAACTTCCGTGTGAGCGTCACCAACCCACGCGAAACCCTTTTTCAGGCCGTGAATCATAATGTCCCCCCCCGGGGAAACACCCAAATCTCTCGCCCGTTTTTTATCCAACTCATTCGGATAGGAAATATGGAGTGACCGGTGATAATAGCTGCCGTTGTTTCGTGAATCGATGACGTAGGTCCCCTCCGGCGTTTTGTTATCGCCCTGTCTTTCTTTCGGGCCGGTCGGGTTTCCCCCCAGGGCAATCTTGTAGGTTTTGATCACGTCCCCCTTGGAAATCAGCATCAGTCGCCGTTCTTTTTTTTCGATCAGGATCCTGTCTACCGAGCCCTTTTTGGTCGCAAATTCGACAACCTTTTGTTCGAGCGATTTAATCCGCTGTTGCAGCACGGCATTTTCAGTATCCCTTTTTTGGGCCTCTTGCCGCAGACTTTCAATTTGTGCCTGCTGCGAAGCAATCGTCTGATCCTTGAGAGCGACATTATTGATGTTGAATATGATGGTCTCGCTGTTCTGCCTGTAGACGCTCCCGGGGTAATCTTTCACAAGTTTCTGAAAACATTCCAGGGCTTTCTGATAATCCTTCTGCGCATTTTTCGGATGGGCGTAAATAATTCCCATCTCGAACAGAATCCTGTCTCCCGCAGCGGGATATCTTCTAATGACCTGTTCGTATTTGTCCAGAGAGGCCTGGTAGCTTCCCCGGTTAAACAGGTCGTTCGCTTCTTCCAAGGTTGACTTGGCGGAGAATCCTCCGTTGAAGTTAGTGCATCCGAAAAACAGAATCGGAGTGATCAAGATGCCTACGAAGTGGAAGATTCTCGTATCCCTCATTTCCTCACCCCCAGGCGGAATCACCTGGAATATCCAGTGCTGAAAGGCCGTATCCCAGCCTTCTCCGTTTAATGTTCGAGCAGTCCGACTCATGGATAATGAAATGGCAGGGTTTTGAAACCCTGCCGCTTCATCGTATGGAGCACCACAGACAAATGGCAGCTCCCACGAACCAACCTACTTCTTCATGGATTTCTTGAAAGTCGCGTCAGCTCTTTGCGCCTTTTCGTCTGCGGCCCTTTCTCTTTCCAATGCCGCCTGTTCAGCTTTTTCGGCGCGTGCCGTGGCATCGTCAGCCTTCAGCTTGGCCGCATCGGCCTCAGCCTTGGCAGCCTGCGCATCCTGCAATGCCTGGTCCGCTTTCGCATTGATCATTTTCTGTTCCGCCTGCACTTTTTCGAGGTCACTGGTAGTAGCACAACCAATCAATGTAACAGGGAGAACAAGCATCATTGCGATCAGCAAAAGACTCTTCTTCATCTCTGATCACCTCCTTTCTGTTCAGGTTACCGTACGAGGGAGGAGCTAAGCATGAAATTCACCATTCTCCCCCAAACGGAAAAAGCGTCGTCAACTATCCCTTCGTGACAGGTTCAATCAAGGTACCGTTTATCTCCAGATCGATTTTCATCCTCTTGGCTGCATTCCTGGCTTCACCGATGTTGTCGAATGGGCCGGCCAAGACACGGAAGCCTTTGTCCCGTGGCAGAACCCTTGCCGGTATTTGAGGCCCCTGGTGATTGATGATGGCGGCCAACCTCCTGGCATCGATCTCGTCACTCAGGTCCGCAGCCAACACGTACCATGCATCCAGTTTCAGTTCCGGAATTTCCGGTTTGCCGTACAATTGGTCAGGATGCTCGACTTCGATCGGTTTCGCAGCTTCTTTTTCAACTCCTTGCCCCAACTCGAAGATCGGAACAGGAATTCCCCTTGCCTCGTCCTGAACAACCTTGATTTTTTTCCAATCGAGCTTTCGCGTCGATTTCTTTTCAATATTTCTCAGCTTTGCATATACCCTCTCGACATCACCGGCGCCGGGGCCTTCCAGGGGCTTGTGAGCTTCCAGATAGAGCACCCCGTCACGCTGTCCGACAAGATACGGCTGGTTGACGATCAGCACGGGCGTATTGACCGGGGTGTCCCGGTAGAGCTTATCGATGTTTTCCGGATAGAGCCTCATGCAGCCGTTGGTCGCCTGGAGACCGATGCTGGCCGGTTTGTTGGTCCCATGGATCAGGTAACCCGATTTCCCCAGGTAGAGCGCGTATTCCCCCAAAGGATTCTCAGGCCCGGGCGGAATTTGCGCAGGCAGAATGTCCCCTTGCTTTCGATGGCGCTCAGCAATCGAAGCAGGCACATGCCAGGTCGGCTGGTTTGCCTTGCGCACCACCCGCGTCTGGCCCGTGGGCGTGGGACGATCTTCGGCTCCGACCCCCACCGGGTAGGTCGATACCACCGGTGACCTGGTGTCTCCCTTGAACCGGAAGAGCCTCATGGTGGCCAGGTTGATCACGATGCCTTTTCTGGGAGCGTCCGGCAGAATGAAACTCATCGGCAGCATGATAAGCTCGCCATCCCTTGGCACCCAGATATCCACTCCCGGATTGGCAGCGCTGATTTCATTGATCCCCAGGCCGAAATGCCGTGCAACATCCGGCAGCGTATCCCCTTTTTCAAGCCGGATGTACGCCAACCGGCCAATTACGTCATCACCTTTTGCCACCGCAAAATCGTTGCGCGCGATTTCCTTGTCCGGGACCCCCGGCATTCGTCGGGGTTTCTCCCGAAGACTTTGCAAAACGGCGCATCCCTGGAGGGAAATGATGAAGATGCATAATGCCGCAAGACGCCACCAACTGGATAAGAACGGCCGGTCAATAATTCGACGCATTGGATGAATAAAGTACCTTTCTCAACGAAAAATTGGGATTTCCGCGTCCGGGCACAAAAAAGCCGGGTCTCGAATATCTGTTGATATTTCGGCGACCCGGCTGTCTCAGTAAGACCCGTAGGCTTTCCGCCCCACCCTCACGAGTGGTTGAGTATTATCGTCTATCTCTTAATCATTTTTTTGCAAGTTTACATTTCTATGAGGTCTTGTCAACAATTTTCTGATTAACCAGGGTCAGAGAGCTCGATTTTCCTCATCTTTTGGCAACAGAGGGCTATCCCTACTGCAAAATTTGAACATATGGGGGCCGGACCTCAATCCTTCTGCCTGTCAGCCCGCTTGCCTTTGCAACAGAAGCCGGCTCTTTTTTCCAGGCCGGTTCGGGCCGGCGCCGGACCAGGTTCGACTATTCCCGCAGTGCCGAAGCAAGTTCGCCGATCGTGGCGATGCACTTTTCAATCTTCCCGGACCAGTAGGCAGCATTCAGCCGAATGTAATTCCGGTATTTGCGCGATGCCGAAAATATCAGGCCCGGGGCAATGGTGATCCCCATCTTCAACGTCTGTTCATAAAGCTTGATGGAATCGATGTACTCGGGCATCTCGACCCAGAGCACGAAACCGCCCGACGGGTTGTTGACCTCGGTGCCGACCGGAAAGTATTTTTGCACCGCCTGGGCCATGAGAGCCGTCTGGCGCTCGTATATACCACGAATTTTCCTGAGATAATGATCATATCCTCCCGTGGCGAGGAATTCCGCTATGGCAAGCTGCGGCAGCGTAGCCGTGGCAACATTGCTTACAGCCTTGAGCCTCTCGATCCTTTCCTGAAATCTTCCCGGCGCAACCCAGCCCACCCGGTAACCGGGAGCAAGAGTCTTCGAAAACGATGAACAGAGAATCACCAGATCTTTCCTGTCATAACTCTTGGCCACCCCCGGACGATCGCAGGAAAACGCGAGATCCCCGTAAACGTCATCTTCGATGAGCGGGATGTCATGATCGGCCAGGATTTCGACCAGCTCCATTTTCTTGGCGTCAGGCATGCAGCTCCCAAAGGGGTTGTTGAAATTTGAGATTACCAGGCAGGCATGTACCGGGTTGTGCTCGATTGCATTGAGAAGTGCGGAAAGGCTGATGCCTGTCTGGGGGTGTGTCGGAATTTCGAGCGCCTTGAGACCTAGCATCTCGATAACCTGGAGCAGACTGTAGAACATGGGGGATTCGATTGCCACCGTGTCTCCCGGTTTGCAGACAGCACGCAGTGAGAGCATGACCGCTTCCAGGCAGCCGCCGGTTATGACAATCTGGTCGGGTGACAGGGAGCATCCGGCCTTCAGGGCGTGCCGGGCAAGTTGTACCCGCAGTTTCTCGCAACCAGGCGGGAAATCGTAAGAAATTCCCTGGGACTTGTCCCGGCGGGATACAGTTGAAAGGATACGGTTCAGCTTGTCGACCGGCAGATTTTCCGGATTGGGCGTTGCCACTCCCAGCGGCACCAAGTCGGGGTTCATCACGTCGCGCATGATCATCATCACCAGTTCATTCACGCTGACATGCGTCGGCACTGATGGCGGCGACGGTATTTCAGGCTTGGGCAACAACCGGGGTATCTGCCGCCGAACGTAAAATCCAGATTGCGGGCGGGCTTCGATAATGCCTTGATTTTCGAGGTGGAAATAAGCCTTCATGACCGTCGAAATGCTGACTTTCATCTGCCGGCTCAGGCTCCTTACCGAAGGAATGCGCTCACCGGTCCGGTAAGTGCCTTTCTTGATAAGTCCCTCGATACGTCCGGCGACATTCTCGTATCTGTAATGGTCTGAACTATTCTGATGTCTGATTATTCCCATAATTCAACCACTTCCCCATATCGTTTTATTCTACCGTTTACAATTATAACCAAAAAAAACGGTACAGTTTAACTGTACCAGCCGCTTAAGTGAAATTCTGCATCTGTTATTCGGATGGCGATGCGACTATATATTGAGACAGTACAATTTTATTTATAATAAAATCAGTTATGGTTGGCGCCAAGGGCGTCCCCACCGGTCATGCCAATACAAATACTCGATATTTATAGCACATTACTGCTGGATCGCAAAACACAAAATTTACTTTTACTTAAATTTCAGTTTGTTTCGAATGCCGGAACGTTTCACTGGGCAAAGGCATTCGGTTCAACATTACCCGTACAGGCAGTGCGGGTCGGACAGCAGATAACCAAAATAGGAGGAAAGAATGGGAGAGAAGATTATCCGAATCAACATGACGACCCTCGCGACCTCGGTCGAAGCAGTGCCGTCGGAGTGGGCGGCCTTGGGCGGCCGCGCCATGACCTCGACAGTGGTCGCCAAAGAAGTGCCGCCGACCTGTGAACCGCTGGGCAAATACAACAAGCTTGTATTCGCTCCGGGTCTTCTGACTGCAACCGTGTGCGCAAACTCCGGACGCCTTTCCGCCGGCTTCAAAAGCCCGCTCACCGGAACCATCAAGGAAAGCAACGCCGGCGGCACCGCCGGCCAGAAGCTCGAACGACTCGGCATTAAAGCCGTCATTATCGAAGGCATGCCGGAAAAGGACACCTGGTACAGCCTTCATATCAACAAAGATGGCGCCACCATCAAGGAAGATACGGAATATCTCGGCATGGGCAACTATGAACTCTACCGGATAATCGGCGAAAAGATGGGCAAGGTCGCCGTACTTTCGATCGGCCCTGCCGGCGAGTTCAGGATGGCGTCCGCCAACATCTCCGTCAAGGATCCGGACGGCAATGTCCGCAGCCATGGCCGCGGCGGCGGCGGCGCGGTCATGGGCTCCAAGAAGATCAAGTACATCACCGTCGATGATACCGGCGGCCCGGGAGTAACCCTGGCCGACCCCGACAAGTTCAAGGCACAAGCCAGGATTTTCGCCAAAGCCATGCTGGATCACCCGGTCAGCGGCCAGGGCCTGCCGACTTACGGCACCAACATTCTCGTCAACATTCTTAATGAGGCAGGCGGCCTTCCCACCAAGAATTTCCGCTACGGTCAATGCGACCATGCCGAGAAAATCTGCGGAGAAACCATGCACGATGTCATCGTTTCCCGCAAAGGCAATCCAAGCCACGGCTGCCATGCCGGCTGCATCATCAAGTGCTCCCAGATTTACAACGACCCCGACGGCAAATACCTGACCTCGGGTTTCGAATATGAAACCGTCTGGGGGCTCGGCGCCAACGGCCTGGTCGAAAGTCTTGACGATATCGCGACCTGTGATCATATCATGGATGACATAGGCATAGACTCGATCGAAGGAGTGGTTTTGATCAGCGTGGCAATGGAAGCCGGCATTCTTCCCTGGGGTGACGGCAAGGAAGCAATCAGGCTGCTTGACGAGGAAATCCGCAAAGGCACACCGCTCGGGCGCATTCTCGGCAATGGTGCGGGCTCAGTGGGCAAGACCTACGGCCTGACCAGGATCCCGACGGTGAAGAACCAGGCCATACCGGCTTACGATCCCCGCTCGGTCAAAGGTATCGGCATAACCTATGCCACGACAACCATGGGCGCCGATCATACTTCCGGCTACACCATCGCCACCAATATCCTGAAAGTCGGCGGTTTTGTAGATCCATTGAAGAAGGAAGGCCAGGTGGTGCTTTCCCGTAATCTGCAGATTGCCACTGCTGCCGTCGACAGCTGCGGTCTCTGCATTTTTGTCGCCTTCCCGGTGCTCGACATCCCCGAAGCCTTCACGGCAATTTACGAGATGATCAATGCCCGTTACGGTACGAACCTGGATCCGGAGGCCGTAACGGAGTTCGGCAAGTATGTGCTCAAAACCGAGCACAATTTCAACCTTGCAGCAGGCTTCTCCAACAAGGATGACCGCCTTCCCGAGTTCTTCGAGGAGGCAGTTCCACCTCACAATTCCGTCTGGGATTTTTCTGAAAAGGAAATAGATGAGTTCTGGAACTTCTAACGCCAACCAGGTTTTCTCCCAGGAAACGCCTCCATTCCCATGCCCATAACGGGCGTTTCCTTCCAGCGGGCGTCCCTATGCCAGGGACGCCCGTTTTTTCAGCATACCGCTCCATAGTTCTTTTTATATACGTTTTGCTATTTCCAGATCGTAAGAGGGGATTTTGTGACCTGACAAGAAACTTTTGCTTGCATACGTTGACAGCGCAGGCTGCCCAACGGCTCAAGAAGGGCAGCAGGTCATTTCACAAACTTTGCCACCAATTCGACAACAGTGCCTGCAAGTGCTTTTGATACCGGGCAATTCCTTTTTGCCTCTTCTGCTTTTTCAAGGAATTCCGTTTCACCGATTTTCGGAACTTCCCCCTCTGTGCTGAGAGTGATCGAAGTGATAGCGGGGCCCTCTCCTAAAACTACCGCCGCTGTTGTCGAGATCCGCGTCGGCACAAATCCGTCACCAGAAAGAATCGCCGAAAGATACATTGAGTAACATCCGGCAATTGCCGCTCCGATCAACTCTTCGGGATTGGTCCCCTGGCCGCTTTCGAACCGTGAAGCAAAAGAAAACGGGCCTTCATAAGAACGGCTTCCGAGGGACATGATACCGGAACCTTCCTTCAGAGATCCTTTCCATTCCGCAGATGAAGTACGAGTTGGCATCTTAACCTCCTTTTTGAATGAAAAAATGTCGGGGCAGTTCCGGGGCCAGACCAGAACCGCCCCAAGCAACGAAAGAAGACTGACGAATGGGAGTTATCCGTCACAGGTTCTTTGGCAAGGTGTATGCCAGCAACATAGCAAACCCCCCATAATTGCGTAACACTCTGATTTTCCATAACACACATCACTAACAACTATAATTGCCCCCACTCTTCAAGCCTGCTTTACGCAAATCTTCTCCCTCGGAAGCATCACATGTATCATTGCAGCGACAATTGTATTGAGATGAAAAAAGACCCTACGGACCGGGGAAAACCGAATCCGTAGGGCCAGAGGGCAATTTCAACCTGATATGATTTTATCTCATGAGAGACGAGCTGCAAGGGGCAAATATGAATTCATGATACAGCCGGCCGATGCCGGCTTGTATCCTGACAAATAGCAGGTATCATAGTGCATCAAACAGGCAAGTTGCCGTCAATTCGTCCAGACATTTTTACGGTTGGCTTTCCCCGGGACGGGGCGCCGCCCTTGTCGATTGTTCATCAAGCAGGGTACACAGCCATGGGATTCCGTCTGTCGAAACGTTTTATGGCCATGCTGGCGCTCTCGGGCATGGCCGGGGCATTGCTCGCCCTCTTCCTGCTCTTCGGCCCGCCAAAGATGCTGGCCCGCTCCGAATCTCCCGATTTCTGCGCTTCCTGCCACGTCATGGAAGAGCAGCACACGGCCTGGCGCCATGCCGGCGTCCACCGCAGCATCCGCTGTGTCGACTGCCACCTTCCCCATGACAACACCGCTATCCACTTTACCTGGAAATCGATCGACGGCATAAAAGACGGCCTTGTTTTCTTTTCCGGCAGGATTCCGGATCCCATTACCCTTTCCCGGCACGGACGGCGGGTGCTCCAGGACAACTGCGTATCCTGCCACAGCGAAACCGTGTCGGCCATGGATACGACCCGTACCTGCTGGGATTGCCACCGGCAGACGAACCACAAACTCACCGGGATCATCGCTGATTGAAACCGACTTTCATACGAGGGGGACATACGATGAAATCATGCCTGGGAAAATACCGCGCGGCATTGCCGGCATTTTTTCTTGTGGCTGCCTGTTATGGTTGCGCTCCTGAGAAAACTGAACCGGTCAGGGCCGTGACCATTGCAGACGGCACCATTGATCCGGCGCAGTGGGGCAAGGCATACCCGGCAGAGTACGAGCTGTGGAAAAAGACCGCTGAACCGACCCCGGCAGGGAAGAGCAGGTACCGCCGGGGCTTCGATGCCGGTGAAGGCCCCATCGACAAGCTGGACGAGTACCCGTTCCTGGCGCTGCTCTACAACGGCTGGGGTTTCGGCATCGAATACCGGGAGCCCCGTGGACACTACTACATGATCACCGACCAGCTGACAATCGACCCGGCCCGCCTCAAGGCCGGCGGCAGCTGCCTCACCTGCAAGACACCCTATGCGCCGCTGTTGGAAAAGAAGCTCGGCAAAAACTATTTCTCCAAACCGTACCATGATGTGCTCAACCAGATTCCGGAAAAGCACCGCACCCTCGGGGTCGCCTGCATCGATTGCCATGACAACCGCGACATGTCCCTGAGCATGTCCCGCCAGTTCACTCTCAGCAAGGCGCTGCGGCTCATCGGTGCCGACGGGTCGAAGCTGACGGTGCAGGACAAGCGTTCCCTGGTTTGCGCCCAGTGCCATGTCACCTACCGCATTCCCAAGGACGCCGCCATGAAGTCCACGGATGTGGTCTTCCCCTGGAACGGTGGCCGATGGGGCGGCATCGCCATAGAACAGATCATCAGGGATCTGCGCGGCAATCCCACCAACCGGGAATGGACCCAGGCGGTCACCGGCTTCCGGATGGCTTTCATCCGCCATCCGGAATTCGAGCTTTTCTCCAACAACAGCGTCCACTGGAACGCCGGTGTCGCCTGCAGCGATTGCCATATGCCCTATACGAAAGTGGGGCCGAAAAAGGTATCGGATCATCGTATCATGAGCCCCCTGAAGAACGACCTGCGGGCATGCGTCAAGTGCCACGCCGAGAGCGCCGACGACCTGCGCAAACAGGTGTACGCCATCCAGGACCGGACCACGTCGCTCTATATCCGCACCGGCTATGCAACGGCCGGCGTCGCCAAGTTGTTTGAGATGGCAAACAAGGCGCAAGCTGGCGGCGCCAAACTGGACCAGAAACTCTATGACAAGGCGCGGGACGAGTACGAGGAAGCCTTCTATCGGTTGGTGTTCATCGGCGCGGAAAATTCCGCCGGCTTCCATAACCCGACCGAAGCCCTGCGGGTGCTGGGCGATGCCGGACGCCGCGCCGGGCGGGCGGAAGCTTTGCTGCGGCAGGCGCTTGCCCGGGCGGGTGTGGACGTGCCGATTACCATCGACCTGGAGCTTGCCAAGTACACCAACAACCGCGGCGCGGGAAAGCTCATGTTCAAGCGGGAGCATGAGGTCAAGGACCCTCTGGCGGGATTGTGACGGCATGCCGGTTCTGAAGGCTTAGAATGCCGCACATGAAGAAGCCGATCAGCATCATGCCGTGTCTGGACATGCAGAACGGACGGGTCGTGAAAGGAGTCCATTTCGTGGATATCCGGGATGCGGGAGAGGTCATTGAAATCTAATTCCAATTGAGAGCATGGCAATGATGTGGCGACGTCGGCGCAGGTCATCCCCATTGCAATCGGTACAGATGGAAGGGATAAGCCCACGGAACCGCAGGCAAACGGTTCCGTGGGCAAGCCGTCACAACTTGGTCTTGCTGTGCTGGTCGCGCATTTCAGCCACTGATTTTGCCAGAGCGGAGGTATCGAGCACCATTTCCATCATGGCGACCTGCTCTTCCCAGACGCCCTGATCCGTTTCCGCCTTGATGTCCTCTTCAAACACATGATACACAGGGAGCCCCAACGGGACTCCGGCCAATGGACCCGCAAAGGTCGGGTCGCCGGCTGTTACCGTCTCGGCATACAGACCGGCCCCTTCGGGATCAGCGGAACCAAGCACCACGACCACGTTTTCCGCACCGAACTTCCCGGCTGCGTCGATGATCCGCTGCTGGTTTTCCAGGTCCATTGCCCCTGCCGCCGTTCAGACAAAGCACTGCGTGGCCGAAAAAGCGACCTCGGCCCCGCTGCCGGCAAAGCAGGCCTCCATGGCAAGGCTGGGGACACCGTCCCGCTCGCCCAGGAGAATCAGTTTCTTTCCTGTCAATTTTCCCATAATTTCGCTGCACCTCCTCTCTTGCTGTCAATTCAGCAGGCTGTTGTCAAGCTTCCCGAGAAAAACGACCTCCGCATGAGTTTTTCAACTGCAGGCCAGAAGCCGCTCCGCTCCGGCGCTGATCGCTTCGATGGTCACATCATCACCGGTGATCACTTCCTTCCGTTCCCCGTTCGCATAGAAGAGGAAGGTGGGGACGCTCATAACCTTGAGCGCTATGGCGAGCCGGCGGTTTTCCATGACATTGACCTTGCCGAACTTGACCTTCTGCCCGTATTTCTCCGCCAGCGCCTCGACCTCCGGCATCAAGGCAAGGCAGGGGCCGCACTTGGGCCCCCAGAGATCCACCACCACGGGTTGTTCACTGTTCACCACTTCTGATTCGAAATTTTCCTTGTCGATAACCAGCATTCAAAAGTCTCCTTGTGCGTAATCCTTGCCCCCTGTTACGAGGTTTTCACGCATAATGGCTGATGCGCATGATAAAACGTCCTTCGACAGGCACCCGAGCCGGTGCCGGCTGTTACGGTAACCCGAACTCGCACGGCACGCCGGTCTGGCAAAGTCCGCAGCCCGGTGCTGCAACTCCGTATTTTTCTCCCACTTCCCTGACCACCACGCCATAGCCATATTCCCGGCACAGCTGCTTGTCATGCCCCTCACGGCTTATCGCCCCGCACGGGCAGCGGCTTATGCAGACGCCGCAGCTTCCGTCCCGGCAGAAGAGGCAATTTTCAGCGTGATGAAGAGAGCTGCGTGGAGTAGGATCGATGACCAGATCGGTCACGACGCTGCCGCAGCGGTGAGCGATGCCCCGCTCGGTGATGAATCCCCGCGACAGGCTGAAGGTGCCGAGCCCGGCGGCAAAGGCGGCATGGCGCTCCGACCAGGTGGAAGCGAGACCGTCCGGAGTTTCAACCATCTGCCAGAGCTCGGTAAGAAGCGGAGCCAGTGACCGGCATCCCATCGAAGCAAGCAACCCGGCAAGGAACTTCCGCAGCTCATTGTTGAAGGCCTCCCCGTAAGTTCGGGTGAATGCCCACTCACGGGACGGCATGCGGTTCTCGGCGCGGTTGCTTTCCCTGGTAGCCCGGGAGATGGGCAGGATCCAGCAGATGACGGTTCCCTGTTCGCCGCTTCCCGGTCCGAAGGCCGTTTCCATGAATGCTTTTGGCGTCAGGTGGAAATCGCCGATGATGTCCCGGTAGTTCGCAAACAGGGGATCATCGAGAGCGGCATACCCCACCAGCGGCTCGTCGAAGTAGGGCTCATCGCTTCCCGGATGGCGGTTGGCCGGGCTCTCCTTGACAAAGCGGTTGATTTCACGGCGAATTATCTCGTTATGGCTCATGAATGCCCCCTCTAGCCGGGATGTGGAACAGCAATTTTCACTTACAGACAGTCGTTCTTGCTCAAGACTTCCCTGGCCTGCCCCACCAGGCTTTCCGGAACCTTGATCACCGGCCCGGTGCAGCCCATGCCGGATTCCGCATAGATGCCCGCTTTCCAGAGCGCTTTCACCGCATCTTCAATGGCAAGCACGTCGATACCGTGGATCTCGGCGTTCGTGGGTTGACGGGCAGGAGCGGCACCCTCTTCCCGGGCAGCGGGCTTCGAAGCAAGTGAAGCGATAATCTCGTCAAGGCCAGCGCTTCTGGCAGCCGCCAGTTCGGCCTCGACATGCCGGACAAGCCCCCCCCGGACCAGTGCCGCGGTGTAGCACAGCGCATTGGCTATGACCGGGGCCCCGGAGGCCCGGGAAACGATGCTCACAACCTTGCCCCACTTTTCGCCGACCGAAGGCCCATACCCCCAACCGAGCGCCTCGTAACTGCCGCCGGTGTTGAACGCGGAAAAGAGCTTCATGAGCACATTGCCGGTGAGCGTGTCGCAGACACAAACGTCCGCGGCGCCGGCCAGCAGGTCGTTGCCCCGCAGAAGGCAGCCGCCACCGGCCCTGACGCTGTCGGCAAAATTGATGGAATAACCGTTTTCCGCCATGCGGACAAGGGCCCGCTGCACCGAAGCTGCTCCGTCCAGGTTGAGAACACCGACCGTGGGCCTTCCCATGCCGAGCGCCTTGGCCACGGCGATGCCGTATACTGCATTTCGCACCATGGCCTCGATCCGGGAGGCAGCCGAAATGCCGGTGGATGCCGCAATGAGCAATGGCCTCCCCCTGGCCGGAGTTACCACACGCCCGATGGTGGTCACTCCAAGGGGAAACGGGTAATGGAGCGCCACGGCCGCGCTGATCGAACCATCCGCAAGCGCCGATTCCATGGCGCTGGTAATGGCTGCCTCGCCGTCGGGTGTTTCCAGCCACTGCACGCTGTCGCAGCCGGGCGCCTCGCTGCCGATGGCAACCACCTGCAGCCGGGAATCCTGTTCCATCGCCAGCGACGCACCAGCCAGAAGTTCCTCCGTGCCGAGCTCGCTTCCCGCCGCCATGAGGCCGACCCGGATCTTCGTGCCGCCGGTGCGGGCCTGATCAACCAGTTCCGCCAGGGCTTCACCGATTATGCGGCGTTTGTTTTTCATAATCCCCCCCTCACTCCGCCTTCCGCAGGGAATCGGCCAGCTCCGCCAGCGCATCAAGCAGGATGGTCTTCACCTCGACACGGGTCAGGCTGGCGGCGGTATGCCCGCCCGACGACGCTTCCACCAGGAACGACGCCCCATCGGAAAGGCCGGTCATCCGTGCCAGGAAGAGGCTACCCTTGCCGATGATCATGGCGCGCTTCATCTCGCCTGCGGTAATGGCGTCCACCGCGTGGCCGAGAAAGGGCACGCCCGAAGGTATGTGGCCCTGGGTATGAGCAAAGCCGACCAGCCCGTGGCTGGCCACGAAATCGCCGATTGCCGCCCGCTCCAGCTGGCCCTTCATGACCGCCAGGGCCGCGATCATTTTCGCGTTGGCCTCGGGAACGTCCCCGGCACCGGCCGGAAGCGTGATTTCCGGGTTCTGGAGTTCGGCCGCATACTTGTCCACGTCGGCGAAGTTCAGACCCGCTTTCTGCAAGGGATCCCACACCAGGGCGGTGGTCACGGCCTGGGGGGAAGCGCCCGCCCCCACTGTATGTTTGCCGAGGGCGTCGAGGCGGATGACCGGGGCAGATCCGTCATCGGGCGTGAGGAGCACCGCGAAGTTGCCCAGGCAGCATTCCAGGGCCGGGTGCTCTTTCTTCACATGGTCGCGGGAGTTCATGAACAGCTTGGGCAATGCCCCGCCCGCCAGCACGATAACGTTCCTGAGGGCTCCCGAAGCGACCAGGGACGCACCGGTAATGAGCGCATTGACCGGAGCGGCGCAGAAGGCGCGCACATCGAGGCCGCTGGCATTAACGCAGCCGGCGATTTCGGCGATGGCTTTGGCGAGGTTGCCGCCGCCGCGCTGGTTCATATCGCCGATCGCCTCTTCGGAACACTCCACCAGGAAATCGACTTCTTCAGGCCCCATTCCCGCATTCTTGAGCAGGTGGAGGAGAGAAAGGACGCTTCCCGCCTTGCTGGCCAGGTTCTCCAGGATGACGTGGGCAGAGAGCGTCTCGTCCGCTTCGTGGGCGCGACGGCAACAGCCGATCACCTTGCCGGCGAAGTACAGGGGAAGCGCCCCCTTCGCGGCGATCTCTCTGCCGATATCGCCGGCTTCCCGGCCTGCTTTCAGGCGCTTGAGCACCTCGGCGCCAAGGGCCGGGTGAGCAAGGAGCTTGCCCCGAACAGACTCCATAAACCCTGTTTCGAGCCAGACCAGGTCGAACACGTCACAGATGTCCAAGAGGCCTAAGAATTCGTCCTCGGGCATGATTTCCCCGTAGTTCCCGAAGCGGGTCGGGGCATCCGCCAGGTTCGAGTGCCATGGCCGGGGCTGCTTCTCCAGCTGCCCGATGGTCATGGCGCCGATGTACGCCAGGTTCGGAGCATAACGGGCCGCATCCTCATACGGTTGGATGAACTCGGGCAAATCGGCGAGAAACCGGGAGTCCGGTTTGTCATGGCGTTCCAGGTATGGGGTCGTACCGTAGTGGAAACCAAGCTCCGGGGTATGATTAAGGCAATACGCGGTGCTTTTGATGGCTGCGTTAGGCATAGTCTTGATCTCCCTCACACTGTTGCCGGACGATTACAGGCTTTCCAGGTATTTTTCCGCGCTGAAGGCGGCGGTCGCTCCTTCCCCCACAGAAACCGAGACCTGGCGCAACCGCTTGCTGACCACATCCCCGGCGGCGAAGATGCCCGGGACGTTTGTTTCCATTTCCGTGTTGACGACAACGAATCCGTCCTTGTCCATTGACACGGCATTGCCCAGGAATCCCGAGGACGGCTGGGTTCCCACGAAGATAAAAACCCCGTCGGTGGCCATTTCCGTGATTTCGCCGCTCTTCACGTTCTTCAGGGTGACGCTCTCGACGAGTTCATCCCCGTTGATGCCGGTAACGACGCTGTCCCAGATGAACCTGATCCCGGGGTTCCTGAAGGCCCGTTCCTGGATCACCCTGGTGGCGCGCAGTTCGTTTCGCCGGTGAACGACATTCACCTGACGGCCGAACCGCGTCAGGTAGATGGCCTCTTCAACGGCCATATCCCCGCCCCCGACCACGGTTATGACGCAATCCTCGAAGAAGGCGCCGTCGCAGGTGGCGCAATAGGAGACCCCTTTTCCCCGGAGCTTGCCCTCTCCTTCCACTCCCAGCTTACGCTCATGAGCGCCGGTCGTCACGATGAGCGCCTTGCAGCGGATCTCCCCATCCTTCAACCGGACGATCTTTTCGCCGGTGTCCGAAAGAAACTCGACGGAAAGCGCTCTGTCCTTCATGATGTTCAGACCGAACCTCTTTGCCTGGTCGGCCATTTTCTTCGCCAGTTCCGGCGCTTCGATCCCTTCCGGGAAGCCGGGATAGTTTTCCACTGTCTCATAGGTCATCATCTGGCCGCCGCAGGATGCTCCTTCCAGCAGCACCGCGTCCATGCGGGACCGCGCGGCGTACATGCCCGCGGTCAGCCCCGCGGGACCGCCGCCCAGAATCACCAGGTCATGATAATCAGATGCCATACCGTGCTCCCTGTAACTATTTCCATTTTTCCGTGGACCCGTGGGGCATTCAGCCCAGCTCGCTCGGAATGCCTCTGTCTTTGCATTTTCGGCTAGAGCTCCTGTGCCGGCGAAGTTCATACAGCAATGTCTGGAGAAACAGCGTTCGCGGCGATTGACCCCGGCATTTTCGCTCGCGTGGTCTTTCATGCCTCACGGGTCTGGAACCTTCATCCATAGAATGATCAGCTGGCATGTTGGGAAATCAGCCGTCAATGGTAACAACGGTCGGACCGTCCACTTCCTCTTGAAGCAACCCCAGGGCTTTCAGGATGAACTTGCGACGTAGCTCTTTCTCTTTTTCAGCGTCCAGGGAAGGGTCTCCTACCGGATTCGGAACCGCCCGGCCCTGTACGATACGGTTCACACCCACCATCTGCGCGATGTTGGGGATGGCCGTGACCTGGACAACGGGAATGCCCATCTTTTCGAGGCTGGATGCGAGCGTTGCACCGCAACGCGTGGAGGACCCTCAAGTGGAGGTGAGAATGGCGCCGGCGATCGTCCCTCTCTTCAGGATTTCGGCTCCGATCTCTTCTCCGATTTCTCCGCACCTCTTGGTCACCGTGCAGTTGCCGCTGGTGGAAAAGAAGGTGCCGTGAAGCTTGCCGACCTTCCCTTCTTTCACCAGTTCACGCAACACATCGTACGGCACCAGGCGATCGGGCCGGTTCAGGACGTGATCGTTGAAATAACCCGCATGAGCCACCTCCCACGCCTGGAAAAGTTCCTCGATATCGTATGCTCCCCACTTGAGGTTGCTCCTCGTGGCGAGCCCGGTGGGGTTGCCCTTCGGCACCAGCCCGCCGTCGCTGATCAGGGCGATTTCGCACCTGCTCAGGTCCCTGATCGGCGGAGGAGGCTGCACTTTTTCAAAGACCGGCGGGGTAACCTCGCTCTCGAACGGCTTCCCCTGCAGCTTGGCCAGCAGCTTCTCGACGGCCCGTTCCGCAATACTTTTTTCACACAGTTCGTTCCGCAGGAGGTTACGGGAAAAATAGTTGTATTCCGCCGGCTTCGGCAGGTTTTCCCACGCCACCAGGTTCATCTCCCGCTCGTCGGACAGGAGCCTGAAAGCCAGGCGGACCATGGTGGCAGCGAGCTCCGGTATCCCTCTGGCAATGTTCGGGGCCTTGCAGATGAACGCGTACTTCCGATACAATTCCACGCCCGGGTTCTCCTCGTTCATCGCGGTGATGACCGGAATCCCCAACCCAGCACCAACCTCCCTGCACATGGCGCCGCAGGCGACGCCGTACCTCCCGCCGGCAAAAGACGGACCCGCGAAAAAGAGGTCGGGCTGGTATGATGCCACCAGCTTCGCACCTTCCCTGGCGTTCCCGTCCACGTTTTCCGCGAAGTGATCGTCGCCGCAGATCACCGTGGCGACG
The DNA here is from genome assembly GCA_036677645.1 of Geobacteraceae bacterium. Taxonomy (GTDB): domain Bacteria; phylum Desulfobacterota; class Desulfuromonadia; order Geobacterales; family Geobacteraceae; genus RPRC01. The sequence goes on from JAVBWB010000017.1 coordinate 67,616, forward strand.
ATCTCGGCCCTGTCGCCGAGCGCCTTCTGCAGAGCCAGGCCCGGACCCACGGGACCTTCCTTGACCATGAAACCGACGGTGGCCTTGTCTTCCCCGCCGATCTGGCCGAAAAACTGGTTGAGATAATTGACCACTCTCAATTTCTTCTCGCCCATGACTTGCTCCTTCCTGATAAGTTCAATATTCCTTGACGATGATCCTGGCATTGCCCGTACAGTCGAGGACCCCGGGAAGCAGGTACTCCTCGATGTCGATCACCGGATCACCGGCATACTGCTCGATGGGGTCGGGGCAGAAAATCCTGGTCTTTGCGGTCCCTCCGAGGAACCTGTCCGCTTTCCAGGGGATCTTGGTCCTCTCGAAGGTGGCCGAAGCCGCAATGATCAGGTCAAGGCACGGCGCATTGAACAGGATCGTGTCGGACAGGGTGCCGAACGGAGTCAGCGGTTGGGTGAATATGGCGGTCTTCACGCCGAGCTTTTCGCATTCCTCCCCGGCCACCGCCAGGTCGATATGGGGCATCCCCCCCGTCACCTTGGCCAGGATCACCCCGTCGGCCCCCAGGACGTTCTTCACCAGGTTGGCGGCCATGAACGCGCACCGCGTCCTGCTTTCCGGCTCGGTGTTGGCGCAGATGCCGATCACGCCGACAAAACTCAGGTCCTTGCCATGGCTGCGGTACAGCTCTTTGATGATGCCGTGGTTCTGGATGCTGTACGTATCAATGGCCTTGACCACGTTCCACCCGACGAGTCCGCCATCCAGGATTTCATTGGGGTGGAGGATGGTGGGGGTGAGGGTGCGGACATGGGTGCCGTAAAAGCAGGGGTCCGAGGTGGCAAGATAATCGAACTGCGGGGTGTAGATCTGGTAATAGAAGGCCACCCGCGGCAGGGGGGATGCGGGGTCGATTTTCGGGATGTCCAGGTCGAAAACCTCGATCTCGTCAACGGCGTGTCCCTCGGCGGCCCGCGCCAGGTAGACAGCGGTCGCCAGGCCCGCAATCTTGACGGCGTCCTCGAAGTCGCGCTCTTCCACCCCGTCGGCAATCGTCGGGGCGATACTGATGTTCTTCATCTTCCCGTAGGGGCTCCTCTCGGCAATGGGCCCGCACATGTCGAGGACCCCGATCTCCTTCCGGTTCGTATCCGGATTGGACACGATGACCGCGACACCGCGCAGGGACCTGGTCCGGCCGCTGCCGGCGGTCTGCATCCTGCCGATGAGGCCCGGAAAGTCGGCATCCTCCCGGCCGATCTTGCAGCGCGGCTGCACCACATCGCAGACATTCAGTATCCGGACGTTCTCGCCCGGTTTCACCAGGGCGATGTCGACCGAACGTATCCTGGGGTCCTTGAGGATCAGCTCTTCCAGTTCCTGGAGGTTGATGGACAGCACGCCAGCTGCGGCTTGCGTCTTCAGGCCCTCCTGAATGTCCTTGATGTCTATGGATTCGATCTCAAGCCTCATTCGTTTCTGCCTCCTTTCCCGCGATTGATTCCCAATCGAGTGACTTCCACTAACCCTGATCCGAACAGGTGGGCTTGTTACTGGAACCGGTCAGCCATAAAAACACGTAGAGACGCGGCATGCCGGCAAATCCCCGGGAATCGCCCTCATGCGTCCCTTGTCTAAAACACTGCCCGGTGTATGATCCTGTTTTTTACCAGATCCACCGTGTAGTGGATGTGTTTTCGCAGCTCCTCTTTGGCCTGGTCGAAATCGCCCTCCCTGACGAGCGACAGGACCTTGTTATGATCTTCAAGGGAATGCCGGGCTGCATCATCGATATGAAAATAGATGTACTGGTAGCGGGCAAGGGTGTACCCGATCGAATCGTAAATGCGTGACAGCATTGAATTTCCCGTAGCCTCGACCAGGCCGGTATGAAATTCGTGCATGACCTTGATGCTTCGGGTCAACTCCGCCTCATCCGTAACGTCGAAGCGTGATTGCAATGCCGCCGCTTCCCGGAGGGCACGCTCGGCTTTCGGTATATCCCTGACGCTGGAAGCTTTCAGAAGATCCATGCTGAAACATTCGATCATCTCCCGCGTCTGGGACACTTCGGTGAAATCCTTCAATGACAATTCGGAAACATACGTCCCCTTCCTGGGGACACTGACAGCCATATTGTCTTTTTCCAGGATACGAAAAGCTTCCCGAAGCGGAGGACGGCTCACTCCCAGGTCCATGGAAATATCTATTTCGTTGAGCTTGTGCCCCGGCTTCAGCTCGCCGATGATGATCTTTTCCCTCAGTGTTTCCACTACCGTGGATGTCAGGTTTACCCCTTCCATTGAAAACTCCCGTGCTTGGCTGATTTATTGTATTCAAAATTGTCTACAATTATGAATACAAATATAGTTGAAAAACAAATGCTGTCAAGAATTGATTTTGAATCAGTTGTATTGGGGGCAATTCGTTTGAATCCATTTGAAATCGTATATACTGAGAACATATCCGCAAACCCCTGGCATATCCGAGATCATTAAATCCAAGCGGGAGGTTGTGATGAATCGGGACAGCAAGGTCGAAACCCTCTCTCCCTGGTGGAGAAGTTCCGTCATTTTAATTCTGGTAATCGGGTTTTCCATCCTTTTATGGCTTGCCGTCAAAACTTACCACGACGCTCCGCCGATCCCGGACAAGGTCGTAAGCACCCGGGGCGAGACGGTATTTACCGGCGCGGACATCCTGGCCGGCCAAGAGGTCTTTCTCAAGTATGGGCTCATGGAAAACGGATCGATCTGGGGACACGGGGCATACATCGGCCCCGATTTTTCAGCCGAATACCTGCATACCCTGACCCTGGACGCGAAAGAAATGATTGCCCGCGGGAATTACCGGCGGGGGCCCGGTGACCTGGCTCCCATCGAGGCTGAGACCGTCAACGCGGAAGTCCGTCGCCTGCTCAAGGACAACCGCTATTCACCGGACACGCGCATATTGCTTTACACTCCCGAGGAAACCGCCTCGTTTGACGGGCAGGTCGAAAAATGGACGACCTACTTGTCCAATCCATCGTTGAACGGCGGACTGATGGTGGGGCTCATCAGGAATCCGACGGAAATCCGGCAACTGACGGCATTTTTCGCCTGGACGGCGTGGGCTTCCGTGGCGAACCGTCCCGGCAAGCCATACTCCTACACGAACAACTTTCCTTTCGATCCATCGGCCGGAAATACGCCGACCAGCGATTCCATTCTGTGGAGTGCGCTGAGCCTTATCACCCTGCTTGGCGGTATCGCCGCGGTGCTGTTCGCTTTCGGCAAGTTCAACTATCTCGGCTGGAAAGGAAAAGAAGGGCATGTCAGGCCCCTTTTGATGCCGGGCGCCGTCACCGGGTCACAGCGGGCTGCAATGAAGTTTTTCGTCCTGGTTGCCGTTCTTTTTCTGGCACAGGTCCTTGTGGGAGGCGCAACCGCCCATTATCGCGCTGATCCTGCCAGCTTTTTCGGGCTTGACTTTGCCAGGTACTTTCCGGGCAACATATTCCGCACCTGGCATCTGCAGTTGGCGGTTTTCTGGATTGCGACGGCCTATGTGGCGGGGGGGCTTTTCCTCGCCGGATCGCTGGGAGGCAAAGAGCTGAAAGGGCAGGCACAGGGGATCAACCTTTTATTTTGGGCGCTGGCGGTCGTGGTTGTCGGCAGCCTCCTGGGCGAAATGTTCGGCGTCTACCAGAAACTCGGTCAACTGTGGTTCTGGTTTGGCCACCAGGGGTGGGAATACCTGGACCTGGGGCGAGCCTGGCAGATTATGCTGGCCGTGGGCCTGGTTTTCTGGATTTTTCTTCTGTTCAGGGAAACCTCCCCGGTCCGCAGCGATCCGGAACGGGGAGAGATTGCGTCGCTTTTCCTTTTTGCCGCCGCTGCCATCCCCCTCTTTTACCTGCCGGCCATGTTCTTCGGCAGCGCCAGCAACTTCTCGGTCGTGGACAACTGGCGTTTCTGGATCATCCATCTCTGGGTTGAGGGATTCTTTGAACTGTTCGCAACGGTTATGGTCGCCGTACTGTTTTTCCAGCTCGGCCTTATTACCCGGTTGACCGCGGCACGAGTCGTTTACCTGGATGCAATACTTTACCTGGGGAGCGGCATTGTCGGTACCGGGCACCACTGGTACTGGACCGGCCAGTCGTCAGTGACCATGGCCCTGGCGGCGATGTTTTCGGCAATGGAAGTCGTGCCGCTTACCCTGCTCACCCTCGATGCATGGGATTTCATCAAGGTCACGAGGGCAGAGTGCGAGATGTGTGACGTAAAGATGACCGTCGCCCACAAGTGGACATTCTACTTCCTTATCGCGGTCGGGTTCTGGAATTTCGTAGGGGCCGGGGTATTCGGTTTCCTCATCAATCTCCCGATCGTGAGTTATTTCGAGGTCGGCACACTTTTCACCCCGAATCACGGTCATGCCGCAATGATGGGCGTCTTCGGCATGCTGGCGCTGGCGATCATGGTTTTCGCCATGCGCCAGGTTTCCACGGATGGGCAGTGGGTGAGAACGGAAAAATTCGTCCGCGTTTCATTCTGGGGATTGAATGCCGGGCTGGCGCTGATGGTCGCGACGAATCTCTTCCCGGGCGGCGTGCTCCAGTTCGCGGATGTCCTCAATCACGGCTACTGGCATGCCCGGGGAGCGGATTTTCTCAATTCCATCAGGATCATCGAGTGGTTGCGCATGCCCGCCGACGTAATCTTCATCGGCCTGGGTGTTGTTCCGATGCTGATCGCAGCCTGGTTCACCTGGACAGGGCAGGGAAAGATTACTGAAGACATCGGCGATTGAAGTGAACGTTAATGTGAATCTGACCTGAAGTCATTTCACCTGGACGCCCCTACAGCTATTGGAATGGTCGCTGAAAAACTTGCCACAGAGAAAAGGAGGGTCGCATGAAAGACATCATGGAAACCATCAAGGCCGACGCATCACTGGGAAAACTGGCGAATGCCCTGGAAAAGGCAAATTTTACGGAAAGATTGCAGGGAGCGGGCACTTACACCTTTTTTGCACCCAACAATGAGGCCTTTGCCAGGATGGACATCGAAAAATTTCTTCAGGACCCGAAAGTTCTCGCTGAGACACTCGCCTATCACCTGGTTGCAGGGAAGTATTCAGCCAAGGAAATCCACGATATGGGTTCGGGAAAGCTCGTCACGGAGACCGGCAAGTCCCTTACCGTGGAACTGGATGAAGGGGAAGCAGTGATCGACAACGGCAAGTTCGTCACCACCGACATCGAGTGCTCCAACGGCGTCATCCATATCATCGACAATGTCTTCCAGCCGCAACTGTCGGGATGGTACCGGGAGGATTTGTGAAACACCAGTGTGCCGGTCACGCGAAAACCCAGCTGGCAGGCGCAGTGAAATGAGTCAAATCTCCATATCCAATCCCATGGGCAAGGACGTCAACTACGCCAAGGAGTTCAATGAATTCGACCTCAACGAGGTGAAGCAGGAGCGCTGCCGATTGTTGACCGAATCCCGGGAGTGGTAGCCGGCGGACATCCGGACGATGCACGTTCCCAGGTTTTCGAGGATGCAGGGAATCATTCCCGGCGGTTCATTTTCCGTGATTCCCAGCCGGGAGGAGCCATCCTTCCAGGGGACATGTCGATCTCCCCGATCCAACCGCGCGGGGATGTGAATTCATCCCCGTAGCGCATCAAGCCGCATGCTATGACTTTTCAAACGGCACCGACCTGACGCAGTTTCATAATGTCCCTGAGCGGCGGCGCACCGAACTGGCGGCTGTACTCGCGGCTGAACTGGGAGGGGCTCTCGTAGCCCACCTGGAAGGCGGCGGTTGCGGCATCAAGGCGCTCGGTGAGCATCAACCGCCGCGCTTCGTTCAACCGCAGCGTTTTCTGGTACTGCAGCGGGCTCATGGCCGTCAACTGCCGAAAATGATGGTGGAAGGTCGTGGCACTCATACTTACTTGCCTCGCGAGGTCGTCGATACGCAAAGGTTGTGAGAAGCTGCCCTTCAGCACGTCGATTGCCCGTGCTATCTGGTGGCTCTGGCTTCCCGCCGTTGCAATCTGGCGCAGGCGCGCACCCTGGTCCCCCACAAGAAGGCGGTAAATGATTTCCCGCTGGAAGACCGGCGCCAGGATCGGAATGTCCGTCAGTTCGGTGAGCAGGTCGACCAGTCGCTGAAAGGCACCGAGCAGCGGCGCCACAACCTCGCCGGTCGCCATGCCGCGGCTCGACCGTTGCGTGCGTGGCGGGGGAAGATTGCTGTCCGCCATCAGTTGCGCCATCTCGCGCTGATCAAGTTTCAATACCAGACCCAGGCAAGGTTTTTCCCGGCTCGCTTCGCATATCTGCACCATAGTGGGCAGATGCACGGACGTGATCAGATAATGGCGGGAGTCGTACACAAACGTGTCGTCTCCCAGCAGCACGCGCTTGGCCCCCTGTGCGACCAGGCAGATGCACGGCTCGTACAGGGCACTCCTCAGTTCGGTCGGTTTTTCGTGACGGTAAAGCAGCAAGCCCGATATTGCGGTCTCGACCACTTCGATTTGATCGGTCCATCGGGCAATGCTCCTGCCTAATGTTTCAAGCTCAACTTTCATAACGCTATCCTCAACACACTGCTTGTCGCTCAGCTTTTCCATACTCACCTCAAATCAAATACTGCCGCATTTTATCTGGCGCGACAACAATTATCGAAGGGGCCGTACGATCGGGCAAGAAATTAACAGGATCGTGCTACCGCCTTTGTTTTTTCAGAGATAGGATACGAATATCACTTTTGAAAGGAACTCAAAATGAAAAAAACCATCCCCACAGCGATGGCGCTTGGCATGCTCATATCCACGACCGGCGTTGCCTCCGGGGCGGACCTGCCCAAGGGAGCAGACAACTTTTACAAGAGCGACAGAGTCGTCATGCAGAAGGTTTCATTCAAAAACCAATACAACATGAAAGTTGCCGGGAATCTATATATTCCCAAGGGGTTGAAGCAGAACACCAGAAATCCCGCGATCATTGTCGGGCATCCTTTTGGCGCGGTAAAAGAACAAAGTGCGCATCTGTACGCCACAAAAATGGCTGAACAGGGATTTGTGGCATTGTCCCTGGACTTGTCTTTCTGGGGGGGAGTGAGGGCCAACCCCGCAACGTTGTTTCGCCGGATATCTATGCCGAGGATTTCAGTGCAGCAGTGGATTTCCTGGGCACCCGGCCGTTTGTCGACCGGGATCGGATCGGGGTTATCGGGATTTGCGGCAGTGGGGGCTTTGCCATCAGCGCAGCCAAGATCGACCCGCGCCTGAAAGCCATTGCGACAATCAGCATGTACGACATGGGAGCTGCCAACCGCAACGCACTCAGACATTCTTTGACCCTGGAGCAGAGAAAGCAGATCCTCAAAGAGGCGGCGGAGCAACGCTATGTGGAGTTCAACGGAGGTGAAACAAAATACACCAGTGGGGCGGCACATGAGTTGAATGAGAACTCCGGCCCCATTGAACGTGAATTTTATGACTTCTATCGCACTCCCAGAGGCGAATTCACGCCCAAAGGTCTGTCGCCAAGACTTACAACACACCCGACGCTCACCAGCAATGTCAAATTCATCAATTTCTACCCGTTCACGGGCATGGAAACAATCTCTCCTCGCCCCATGCTGTTTATCGCCGGTGAAAAGGCGCATTCCATTGAATTCAGCGAAGACGCCTACAGGCTGGCGGCCGAACCGAAGGAGATCTTCATCGTTCCGGGCGCGGGGCATGTGGATCTGTACGATCGGGTGAATCTTATCCCCTTTGACAAGCTCACGGCATTTTTTACCGGGAATCTGAAATAGACTGAAGACTCAGGAGGAGAACAAACATGAACAATTTCATTTACAGCATTCCCACCATCGCCTACTTCGGCAGGGGCCAAATCAAGGTTCTCGGCGAAACCATCAAGACCCATGGCGGCACCAGGGTCCTCCTGGCCTATGGCGGCGGCAGTATCAGGAAAAACGGCATCTACGATGCGGTCATCGAGCAGTTCCGCATGGCCGGTCTTGCCCACGTGGAGTTGAGCGGGATCAAACCGAACCCGCGCATTGAAAGCGTGGAGGAAGGGATCAAACTCTATCGCGAAAACGGCTGCGATTTCATCCTGGCCGTGGGGGGCGGCTCAACCCTGGATGCCTGCAAGGCCATTGCCGCCGGGGTGAAGTATGACGGCCCGGTCAGCGATCTGTTCATCGGGGAGTCGGGACTGTCTGATATCCGCGCGGCGGCGCCGCTGGCAACCATCCTGACCATGGCGGGGACCGGTTCCGAGATGAATATGGGAGCGGTCATCACCGTCGGCGGGGATCACAAGAAAAAAGTCCTCCTGCACCCGCTCGTCAGTCCCCGGTTCTCCATCCTGGACCCCGAGTACACCTGCACCGTGCCGGAATACCATTCCATGGCAGGCGTCGCGGACATCCTCTGCCACCTGATGGAGCAATATTTCACCCCCGATGTCGGCGCGAAGGTCCAGGACCGCATGAACGAGGGTGTTATGAAGGCCGTGCTGGAAGATGCCCCGAAAATCCTGGCGGACCCGAAAGACTATGACGCCCGCGCCACCATCATGTGGGCCAGTTCCATGGCCCTGGCCGGGTCCCAGTTTCTGCTCGGCAAGCCCTCCCCCACTTTCCCGCTCCACGGCATGGGGCACGAACTCTCAAGCCTGTACGACATGACGCATGGCGTCACTCTGGCGCTGCTTACTCCCGCCTGGATGCGCCATACCATGGATGCGGCGCCCGAATACCTGCCGCTCTTCGCCCGCTTCGGCCGCAACGCCTTCGATGTGCGGGAAGAGGACGATGCCGAGGCGGCCGAAGAAGGCGTCCGGCGCATCGAGGAATTCTATGCCGCCATCAGAATGCCCGCCAATCTTCACGAAGCGGGAGTCGCGGAAGAAGACCTGGAATTTATCGCCGGGAAAGCGGTGGAAAACGGCAAGCTGGGTATCCTGGCTTCTCTCGGCAAGGATGAGGTGCTGCAGATCCTGCGTGCGGCATACTGAATCACGGAAAGGGGAAATCAGTGCAAAAGCGAAAACTGGGAAAGAGCGGCCTGGAAGTTTCGGCTCTGGGTCTGGGCTGCATGGGAATGAGCTTTTCCTACGGCCCGCCGAAGGACCGGCAGGAGATGGGTGCGTTGCTGCGTAGCGCCGTGGAGCGGGGCGTTACCTTTTTCGATACGGCGGAGATCTATGGGCCATTCATCAACGAAGAGCTCGTGGGCGAGGCGCTCGCTCCGCTGCGGGATCAGGTTGTGATTGCCACCAAGTTCGGCTTTAACACGGAATTTGATCCACGCGCTCCCAAAGATGGAGAATCGATGCTCAACAGCCGCCCGGCAAACATCAGGAAGGTTGCCGAAGCTTCGCTCAAACGGCTCAGGACCGACGTGATCGACCTTTTCTACCAGCACCGGGTCGACCCGGAGGTGCCGATCGAAGACGTCGCAGGCACGGTCAAGGAGTTGATCCGGGAAGGCAAGGTCAAACACTTCGGTCTCTCCGAGGCCGGGGTGCAGACCATTCGCCGTGCCCACGCCGTGCAACCCGTAACGGCACTGCAGAGCGAATACTCGCTCTGGTGGAGAACGCCAGAGAAGGAGGTGATTCCCGTCCTCGAGGAACTCGGAATCGGCCTGGTGCCTTACAGCCCCCTGGGCAAAGGGTTCCTTACCGGTAAGATCGATGAAAGCACGACCTTCGACAAGAGCGACTTCCGCAATGTCGTCCCCCGCTTTACGCCGGAGGCCCGGAAGGCAAACCAGGCCCTGGTCGATCTGCTCGGCGCTATCGCGGTACGGAAGAAGGCAACGCCCGCCCAGATCGCTCTCGCCTGGCTCCTGGCACAGAAACAATGGATCGTACCGATCCCCGGCACCACCAAGCTGCATCGCCTGGACGAGAACATCGGAGCGACTGCCGTCGAACTCACTGCCGAAGATCTCCGTGAAATCGAAAGCGCCGCAGCGAAGATTACCGTGCACGGGGCCCGGTATCCCGAAAAACTGGAACAGATGACAGGTCGCTGAAGGGAAGGCAGTTGGCGTCGCGCAAATCAGTATAATGAGCGATGGAAAGGATGGAAAATGGCACGGCAAAAAAGCCTGAGCGTGTATTTTTCACGCAAGGGAAACAACTATGTGGGAGGCGGTATTGTCAATCTGCCGATCGGCAACACCGAGGTCATTGCCAGGAAAATACAGGGCCTGACCGGGAGCGACCTGTTCCGGATCCAAACGGTAACGCCGTATCCGGAAGATTATACGGAAGCAACCCGTGTGGCGCAGGATGAACTGAGCGGCAACGCCCGGCCCGAACTTACTGAAATGGTTGCCGATATGGATTCTTATGAGGTTATTTACCTCGGCTATCCGAACTGGTGGGGAACCATGCCGATGGCGGTATGTACCTTTCTCGATTCGTACGATTTCTCGGGAAAGACCATCGTGCCCTATTGCACCCATGAAGGGAGTGGCCTGGGAAGCAGCGAGCGGGATATCAAAAGGCTTTGTCCGACGGTAAAGGTGTTGTCCGGTCTGGCGATTAAAGGCGGGGCTGTCGGCAATGCGGACAAGGATTTGGAGAGCTGGTTGAAAAGGATTGGCTTGCTATAGTAAACAAAAGAGACGGTGGTTTCGGAAGGAATTGGGGGCAAGCGGCTTTTCAATTAAGTTGCCTGCCCCTTTTTTGTGTCCGGAATTTAAAAATATGTCGTATGATCAATATGATGGTCATTAGGGCTGTTTGCGCATATTATTTTAGCCAATTTTTGAATTTCACTTGAAAATCCGTCAAATGGCCAATAAAGTTGCGGAACGGACTCAATGGCTGAATTCGCAAGGCTTCACGGTCTTGAGATTCTGGAATAACGATATACTCACCAACATTGAAGGTGTGGTGGAGGCAATCAGGTCTGCGTGCAAGGAAGCCCCCTCTCCCCTGCCCTCTCCCACAGAGGGGAGAGGGAGATAAAAACGATTGTTCTGAAGACAAATTAAAACATGGTCCCGGCAGGGCAAAACAGAAAAAGGCCCCTGACTGTATAAGCCCGGGACCTTTTTCTGTTCATCATCGGCAGCGGTTTGATGCCGCCAATTCATATTTGTTTACAGCATTTTTTACTCAGCGGTAGTCGGGTCGATCATGCGCTTGACCTCGGCCACGCTGTTTGCCGGGAAACCGCCCTTACGGGCATGCTCAAGCACCATCTCCTCGTTGGGCGCAATATAAATACAATAGATCTTATCTTCGGTGACATAGCTCTGCACCCATTGGACCTGCGGTCCAAGCTCGCTCAGCACGCTGCACGACTTCTGTGCAATGCCCTGCATGTCTGCCGCCCCGATTTGTCCTGCCCCAGGAATCTCCCTCTCGATGACATACTTCGGCATACCCGTCCTCCTTGATTTTGACTTGATATTTATACCGAACGAACATTCGTTTTGTAGCATGTCAAAATAGTAATTGCAACGGAAATTTCATGTTCCCTTCAGTCAATTTGTGGAACGGCAGGGATGCAGCCCCCCCCCTTATTGTACCTGAGGGAGCGGGTCGATACGACCCTGCCGGCAAAGCCGATCATGCGTAAGTTTTAAGGCGGAGACAGCGTTGCAAAATGCACATGCATGCAGCAGCAGGCACGTTCTCTGCGGGCAAAAGAATTTGCCATGCCAGCGCAAAGGGTGCTATAAATGGCTCAATTTTGAATCAGCTTTTCTTTCCTGGCGACACAGAGGACCCGATGGGCAGGCGATTAAAAAAATCCACAGAAAACGGAAACCTCCAGCAGACCATTCTTGACACAGCCTTGAAGTTGTTTACCACCAAAGGGTATTTCAACACCTCGATTCAAGATATCAGGCGCGATGCGAATATCAGCATTGGTGCCGTCTATCATTATTTTGCCGGTAAAGAGGAACTTGCCTCAGCTTTATATGATTCTCTTCTGGAGAAAATTACGGCCGATTTTCTCGCAATCAAGAACAGCCATGATACCGCACATGATCAATGCAAGGCTATCATGGCGCATTTATTTGATCTTACCGAGTCAGATCCGGCGCAAATGGCGTTTATGCTGCATGCGAAACACAGCGAGTTTATGCCGACAGTCACACCCATCTGTTCTTCCAGACCGTTTGCCATAATGCGTGAGATGGTACAGGAAGGTATCGAAAACAAGGAAATAGCCGATCTGGACTTGACCATTGCCTCCAACTGCCTTTTCGGGGGCATGTTCAGGCTGATAAATCTGCGACTCGATAATACCATCGCCGGACCTCTCCCCGAACAACTCGAAGACGTCTGGATTTGCTCCTGGCGCAGCATTGCCGCCGATCCCGGCAAAAACGGATAAATACGCTATTGGTATCTCCAAAAAACCAGCCGCACCCGCAGAAGAAAGCAACTACGCGAACATACGCCCTGGTACAACCTCAGATGCAGCAAGGAGAAAAGAATGCCGAAGTACATCATTGAGAGGAATATTCCGGGAGCAGGGTATATCTGCGGACCAGACATGCAGGCAATCTCGCAGAAATCCACCACTGTTCTTCAAGGGCTTGGGCCGCAAATTCAGTGGGTGCAGAGCTATGTCACCGAGGACAAAATCTACTGTGTCTACATTGCCCCCAACAGGGAACTGGTCCTTGAGCATGCCAGGAGGGCCGGTTTCCCGGCCAACAGTGTAGCCGAAGTCAAGCGCATGATCGATCCGACGACCGCGGAGTAAGACGAAAGGAAAAGCGGGACAGATCTATTTTTCTCGAATGAGCAACACATAGATCTGTCCGGATTCCCCATCCCAGCAGCTTCTCGATAATCTCTCCTAGATCTGTCCGGATATTTCTTCCCCTACCTCGTCGGAAGGTCGCGACAAAACTCTCTATCTCTATTTTTTTATTTGCGCCATGACAAGTTACGCGGAACATCGCTATCGTGTTAGCATCAACGACAGGAGGTGCGAGCGATGCCGTCAGGACAATTGTCGATAAACGATCAAGATTGGACTCAACAGGAGGTACTGGAGCACGGCCAGGGTTTCCGCACTACGGGAGAAGACGCAAACAAGGCTGCGGCATTTCGCCGTTCTCTTCACGATTTTTCGCAGAAACCACCACCTGCTGCAACCTGAAGTGCAGCAGGTGCGTGAAGCAGACCGAAGGCCGCAGGATCATCGAGGGAGATATGCCGCCTGACGTCTTTTCCGCCCTGGAACCGGTTTTTACCTCGCTTGAGTCTCTCGTCACGAACGGGATCAGTGTGCCTCTTTTGCACCCGGGACTGGACAACTTCATTCGGTAAGCCAAAGCAGCGATGCTGCGGGAGTTGCTTCTGGCCGAGGTGGCTGTTAAGGTGCCTGCAGCAAAGCCGGGTGGGGCACGGGGGAAACATCTGAAGAAGCTGTTTAACAGCAGCCATGCGCCGAATATCATGGAGAAGGAGGGATAGCCGAACACGAACAAGTTGGGTGGAACAACGGCAATCGCAGATACATGAAATAGACATAGCTGATTTAATTTCGTTTCCGGCTACCCGTCGTGGACGAACTTAGAACTTTTGACGGCATTTCATGCACACGGCGCAGACAAGAAAAAAGTTGAACACCAAAAAAAGTTCCTTGACATATTAAAACGACCGGTCTAATTTATAAACCATGAAAAGAATTCATAACAAAGACGATATCGTGCAGGCGGGATTGGATCTCATATTATCCAAAGGATTCAACGCCACCGGTGTCGAGGCCATCCTCAAACAGGCGAATGTGCCGAAGGGGTCGTTTTACAACTTCTTCTCCAGCAAGGAAGATTTCGGCCTGGCGATAATCGACAGGTACGTCGCAGAGATAAGCAGGAGCGTTCTCCAACCGATCCTGGATGACGTTTCAATTCCCCCTCTGCAACGCATCAGGAAATGCTTCGAAAGCCTGTCCTCACGTTTCGAAAGCAACGATTGCAGCAAGGGATGCCTGATCGGCAACTTGAGTCTGGAAATGTCTGACCAGTACGAAGAGTTCAGGAAACGCCTCGACCTTATGCTGCAGCGTTGGGCCGATGTTTACGCCGACCTGCTTCTTCAGGCGCAGAGGGAAAACGCTCTCCCTGCTGAACTGGATGCCGGGATGCTGGCGGAAAACATGATCGCATCGTACGAGGGAGCGCTCCTCCGCGCCAAGGTAAAGAAATCCCCCGAGCCCCTGAAGAATTTTATCCACCTGTATTTCGATAAGTTTTTGGCTTTGAAAGAATAAGAGAAGTAATGCGTCTTTTCGGCCATCGTTACATAGATCGGTCTAGGCTTAGTACAGGCTACAAACGACAAAGGGGTGCCGACATAAAGAGTGCATTCACTAAATAAAAGGGACTGAACCGATTTGGTTAAGTCCTTGAAATTTATGGCTCCCCAGCGCCAATGGATCTGGGCACTGGAAAGAGCTGTTTTACCTTTGAACCAATAGCTTCCTTTGTTGCCAAATAGCTCACGTTCAATTTATGTTCGTTCCGCACTCTGCTATACACCTGGTGAGCTATCTCCATCAAAACTGCTTTGAATCTCTTCCGCAGCGGTCTGTAACAGTTCCACCAATCGACGCAGCTTTTGACTGCAGCTTCCAGAAGTTAAGGGAGCAAGCTGGGAACCGCACACGGTGAACGTCGGGCATTCGCTGCATCCACGATGCTCGACAAAATAAGACGAAGCTGCGACACTCTCCGATCCCAGCAGATCTTGAACCAAATGGAGCGCTCTGTCACTTGCCCTGGCAAGGGAACCTATACATACGCGATAGTGGCCTGGCGTCAACCCAAGGCGATTCGTTACTGGTGATCGCCCGTTGCGAACTGCAGCCATAAGAATGTTTTCGAATGGCTCGATTCGAACATTCCAATCAGCTTCACGCAGGTATCTGCCCGCCAGCTCAAACGCCGCTTCCCCAGACCACCCACACTCAGACAGGGATTCGAGATCCAGGCGAGCACGCGCGCCGAGGCGACCCAGAATAGCGAGGTTGTCAGGCAAAGCTTCCGGGGCATCGAAAAGGACTACTTCCACCCTGGGGTCGGAAACGACCTTTGCCCAAAGATGCAGGCGATCCACTTGGTCCCCATGTATAAATATCCTGATTCTCTCCGCCCCCGTCTGAAGCAAATTCTGAAGCCGGGACGGGAATTTCAGCGGATGTCCGTCCTCAGTCGGCAGCAACCAGCATTCCAAATGTTCGTCACTACGTGTGAAACTGGGTGCTCCGCCAGCATCGACCCCGACATACACAACCGACTTTGAGATTGGCATCCGCTTCGGCGGCAGAACGCGTTGAGCGTCACTACGCGCAACCATTGCCTCGAACATCATTTTGTATGATGCGCAGTGTGCTGTACGGTTCATTATGTCGCCGGTGCTCAAAGATGCGTCGTCGGGACATCCGCCATTGCAGATGACGAAGAATTCGCACCCCGAGCATTCACCTGTTGCAAGATACGCGGACCGGGTTATCAGCTTTTTCCGTTCGTCGCTCTTTGAAAGTAGAGACGAGATTGAGTGTGTGCGCAGGTTGCCGTATATCGCACCAGAGTCCAACCGGCGCCCGCATCCCGAGAGGTTGAGCTCGGAGTCGATACCTATGTGTGACTCGTGGCAGCGCCCCATGAACCCGCATTGAAGTCGCGGTATGCCTTCGCGCCCCGAATCGAACCATGAGGCGAGGTCTGCAAAAGGCGATATGTAGGATTCGCGGCCTGATTCCTCCCAAGCTTCATAAGCATCGACCAGGAAACGGCCGGCTTCTTCGGCCGAGACCAGCAAGTCGGTGTTTTCCACCGCTCTCCCTTGAGGGTAGACAAGATTAAACTGAAATGCCGGTACCGTTTCGCTCATCGAAGCGCATGAGTTGAGAATCCCGTAAACCCTCTTTCCTTGCTCCACTGAAGGACGGGTAACAAGGAAAATTGCGCCACCATAAACCCCGGCTTTTTCAAGCAGCTCGCGGTTTTTCACCCAGGCAGGGAAAGTGTCTCCCCCGGTGGCTGTGCACCGGCCGCTCTCAATCGGATCGACCGAAGAACCCACATGGATATCGTAACGGCGAACGACCTTGATCAAGTCGAATGGAAACTCAATCAGGTTCGACTGCATGGAAAATTTGATTGGAATGGGGAGTTGCAGCAAACGAAGACAAGCATCCTCAAGAAACTTCGCTCCGAGAAGGGTCGGCTCACCACCATGAAAGGTAAAGTGCAACCGTTCAATTCCCTGCTCCTTGATGTACTCCTCGATCCGATGAGCCAGAATTTCGAAATCTTCAGGAGTTACCGAGTTGTTCTTGCCTGCAGCAGAGCAAAAGCGGCAGCCGGCATTGCACTCATCGGTCCCCTTGAAGATGACGGTAAGCCCCAAGAGATTGCGAGGGCCTGACTGCTGAAGTGAATGAAGCTTTTCCTCGTTAGTACAGCCCTGTGCAGCCATGCTACGCATACCTCCTGTAGGTGTGGGCAGCACAGCCGCCCGTGCAGCGCTTCCGCTTCAGATGTTTGCAGCCGACGCATTCTGTGAGCGCTCCCGTGCTGTAGAGTGGGTCGAAATACTCCTCAAAGTACCTGCCCAGCTCGAACGAATCACGAAATTCACTAATGGAAACGCTTTTGCTCAGTGTTGCAAGAGGAAAGCAGGCCCATGCGGTCAGATCGACCCCCACATCGATGGCCGGACCGCAGCTTGCCTTGAAATCGGCTCCCCACATATAGAGCAAACCCAGATGCTCCGGCGTAAACATGCAGAGCGTGAATCCGCAGTCGAACCCGATCCGGATGTTGTGGGCATCGCAGCGTTCAGCAAGAGCCATAACAAGTGGGGCAACTTTGGGATAATCGCTGATGGGTATGAATTCGCTTGATTGCTCGGCCAGCGGAGCCGCTATACCGAGACGGATCTCCCGCATCAATCCATACGTCGTGATGAAGTCCACGAGAAAGCCCAAATCCTGGTCGAGCGTATGGATGTTGAAACTCAGGCAACAGTGCGCGGGCAGTCTGGAGAAGAGGCGCTGTTGAGACGACCATTCCGATACCGATGTGATGTCCGGATGGTTTGTGTTGACGACCAGCCTGAGATTCGAGGGAGATCTCTCTGAAAGTCCGCCCACCGCGTCAACCGACTCCTCGGACCAGACCCCATTCGTAAATACTTTGGCGCAGAAACCGGCGGCCCATGTCTGTTCAATAAGGGACACGAATTCAGGGTGCAGCGATGGTTCACCCCCGAGGATTCCCACGATCTGTTCGTTTCTGGAGGCAAATTGGAGCGCCAGACCAAAGTTTTCAGCGGAGATATAGGAAGTTTCTTGTCCACCCTCTGCATCTGCTGAGGGGTTACTGACGCGGCTCGCCGCAAAACAATAGGGGCAATGTCTATTGCAGACGGTCGTCACCAGTATGTTCATTCATTCTTTCCAGGCAACCAGCAGACACTGAGCGACAATTCTATCCATCTGCCGTTAGAGTTGCGCAGTAATTACTGTGGTTGCTTTAGCGGGGCTGGTTGGAGTAATCCGCCCAGTTGCTGTAGTAGTTGCTGTAGTTGGAGTGGTTGGAGTAGTCGCTCCAGTTGGTGTAGTAGTTGCCGTACCCAACTACGAAGCGATTGCTTGGAGAAAGATCCGTAAGCGCCTGATTGTGGATTGGCCCAGCAGGCGCTGCCGAGGCGGCCCGTACGCAACTGCCAGGAGCCTGCGCTTCAGTTGCCGATTTCACGACGGATGCATGGCTGCTGGCGGCTGTCGCCAGAAGCGCCATGGTAACCGCAAGAGAAAAGCCACCTATCCGTTTCGCCATTTTTGACTGTTCGTCATTCATCGGCTATCCCCTTTTGACAGGAATTTACACTTTGCACAAACGAAATTTATCATACTCAGTATTCACTTGTCAAAAATTATTCCGTAAAGCCGAAGGGTTCCAGCCCGTTTGGAACAATCCCATCAACCCGATATAATATCCGCATTCAAGATCACTTCTGTCCAAGCCTGTGTACCGAATAAACCTTTTAATAAAAGCAAGAGCTAAAAAGACGAGAAGGAATGAATATCCACCGAAACATGTTATAACAAAAAAGTGGGACTTTTCTCAAGAAAAGCCCCACTTTTGGAGTATGGCTCCCCGAGCGAGTCACTCAGCAAAACTTTTTTACGCACCATTTTGGGTTTCACATGTGTCCTATCAAGAAAAATCATCCGAAAACGGTATATAAGTTTCAGAGACTTGAATCGCACTCATAATGTCCCAACTTTGACCTGTATGGAGGTTTCATAAGTCTCAGTACCAACGGCGAGGTAAAGATTGCCTTCAGTAATGGTGATCGACCAGTTGATAACCCTTTCCAGGTCAGTAACGAGCGTGCTTATGAAGGAAGGTTCAACGCTGGCGACGGTTAGGTTCTTAATCATCATCAGCTTAGGCAGGTGTTGTTGATCCCAACTCGTGAGGGATCTTCCACAGGCCAGCAGAACCACTCTGCCCGAATGACGGCTTGCCTTGATAATCCTTTCTGCATCGGGGAGACCAACTTCAACCCACAGCTTCACTCGACCATCAGGCTCCTTGGCCCAGATATCCGGCTCGTCCGTGGCGCACAATCCCTTTGTAAAGGTTAATTCTGGCTCGAAGAAGATGGCGAACGCCAACAATCTTGCCACAAGTCGTTCTTCTGTCTCGGACGGATGCTTTGCTGCCGTTGTCTGAATGGCTTCATAGACACCATGATCAATATCCGAGAGATGTAAAGTTACCTTATAGACAGTTGAGGGTAATGCCATTACCAGATTCCTTGAAGTTCATATTGGCCGTTTTCCTCTGGCCATCTGTGTTAGCAAACGATCCAGGGCAGAAGCGAAGCGGTTACGGTCGGTGAGGCTGAAGGGAGCTGGGCCTCCCTGAACAAAACCTCCGTCACGTAATTCCATCATCAAGTCCCGGACCGAGAGCCGATCACCAACGTTTTCTTCCGTGTAGAGTTCGCCACGAGGGTCCAGGGCTACGCCCCCGATGGCAACGATTCTGGCGGCGAGAGGTATGTCTGCTGTAATCACCAGGTCATCTGGTGCGGTATGTTCAGCGATATAGTCGTCAGCGACATCGAAGCCATCTTCTACGACAACCGACTCAATCATTCCTGTTTCGTGTTTGGATAGTTTCTTGTTGGCTACTAGACAGACCGGAACCTGGAGTCGTTGTGACGCACGGAACAGGATTTCTTTGATCACCCGAGGACAGGCGTCGGCATCAACCCATATCTTCATATTACAAATGGACAGGGGTGACAGCTTCCCCGCCAAACGCCTTGGGGGCATCCTCTTCTTGGACGGTTTCGGTTGTAGTAACCTTCTCTTGTTTACGCTGCTGCTTTTCCTCCTGCTTCCGTTTGCGGTCAAGTTCCTTTTTGCGTTTTTCGAATGAATAGTTCGGTTTTGCCATCCAAGACTCCTTGTCTGGTAAAAAAAGAACCCCGGAAGGGCTCCGGGGTTCTTGATTACGATGATCGGTTGCCGGTTATATGCGTTTTACGTTTGCGGCCTGCAAGCCTTTAGGACCTTTGACGACATCAAACGTGACCCTATCCCCTTCAGCAAGGGATTTAAAGCCGTCACCCGCGATAGCCGAGAAGTGACAGAATACATCTTCACCATTCTCCTGCTCAAGAAAACCAAACCCTTTGCTGTCATTGAACCATTTTACTATACCGTTTGCCATTTGTGCGTTCCTTTTCCATTTTTGTTGTGATTTTCACGATAAACTGGGTGATTGTAGCCATATCAGGTATAGATGACGATAGCAAGCGAATTAAGACGGATTGGGCAAAAATTTGGACCGGCGACCCGTAAAAGGATTTGACTACAATGTGCCGGCTCCGAAAAAAAAGAGGCGTTTGCCCGCCCACCCCGGCAGCACCAATCCCGAAAGATCAAACCCGAGGCGAAACCAGCATCTCAGGGGAACTCATCAAACAGGTTTGGCGGACATAAACCTGACTCACGAGAGCTTAACCATACACACCTGCAATCTGCGTTACCTGCACACCCCTCAAAATGACAAGTACGCCTAGCATCACCTGGCCATAGCAAAGGCTCTTTAACCGCTGCGCGATGTGGAGCTTATTGTTGTCAGTGGTTCATCGGTCCACAACTCGCACGACATCTTCGGCCAGAGTCTGGATTCAGAACCTTTGCAGTATACCCACGACTTTGCCTGTTCGGATTTGTCAATTATTAGAGACCATCTGCTACGCAACAAAACCGGTAACACCATGATATTGCAGGCGACTATTTCTAAGAGAATTTGTCCTTAAAGAGAGAGCAAAAATAAATGGCCGATTTCATTCAAGAAATCGGCCATCCTAATTTTGGCTCCCCAGCGCGGACTCGAACCACGGACAAGGTGGTTAACAGCCACCTGCTCTACCGACTGAGCTACTGGGGAATAAATTGTTTCGCGAGTTGTTAACCTTGCGACTTCATTTGCTGTCGGCCAACCCTGCGGGACCTTCTACAGCAAAAGAGATGAGTTATATATCACAGGGCGTCCATCACTGTCAACAGAAATTGGTTTTTCCATGCCTGATTTTTCCCGCGCAAATTGTCTTCATATCCAGTTCTTGGGATATTGTCGATGATGGACGACATTATTGGTAAACAGAGCCACGACAAGGAGTATCAATGCGCCTGCAAGCACCGGAACCAGAACGAACATGTAGCCGGCCCCGCCCATCACCCCGATGAGCGTTGTCGATCCGCCTGGCGGATGAATGGTGCGGGTAAGGTACATCAGGAGAATGGCCACCCCGACAGCCAAGGAGGTCGCCATCGGCCCCGTACCCAGGAACGCCACGGTCACGACTGCAACAAGCGCCGATATCAGGTGCCCCCCTATGAGATTTCTCGGTTGCGCCAGGGGTGATTCATTCGCTCCGAACAGGAGCACGGCGGACGCGCCAAACGAGCCTATGAGCAGGGGGTGTCCCGCAAACTGCGTGACTGCGTGTATGGCCAGGATCGAAACAGTCCCGCTGACAAATCCCCATAGGGCATATTTCATGGAGCGTGGCGCATAAGTTCCCCTGAAGCGCCCTTTCATCTTGCGGGGTATGCTGTATAGCCTCTTCCTCATTCTGTGAAACTCCCCGGTAACATGATCACTCCACCGACAAAACCCGTCACTGTCGCCTGCCATAGGCCGGACATTGATCGATTCGCCGGTCAATCTCCTTCACCATTTCATCATAGAGTCTGCTGTCGACACCCCTGTAACGCTGTTCAAACTGGCCTTGGATCAAGTTCTCCGGCAGATCAGCCACCACGGGAAAGAATAGAGGTTCAGCCGGATTGCCCGACAATAGCTCCTGCATCCGCCTGGCACCTCCATCAGTTGCAGTGGAGACCTCTGCAAAACGGGCGCCGGCACGGTCAGCAGCCAGGTCGACGAAGCTGAACCCGCTGCCGCCTCTTCCCGCATCCAGCAGTTCCTTGAACTCTCCGATCGCTGTGCTGATGCCATGGTCGGTAAGGAGTTTGAGTCCGGCTGATATTACGAAATGGAGACACAGATCGTGACGCCCTCCCAGGAGAACCGTTCTGCGGGATGAGGTTACGCGGCCACGCAATTCCGGATCGAGGTTCGTTCCTGCCAGTTTCTCGAAACGGTGGTCACCCAGGAATATGGCAAGCGCCAGCAGCGCTGCGCTGTTCTCCCGGGCCGGGTTGCCGCTTGCGGACCGTTCACGCGCGAGCCGGAACAACGGACCCAGGTAAACTTCAAGCGAAGGAGGCGAAGGCGTACGCACATTCCTGTCGGTCTCCAGAACCCGCGCATAGTAGGCATTGACCTGAGAATCGGTCCAGGGTGAGTCACCACCGCGAGCAATATCCCGCACCCTTGACATGAACGCCTGCAGGCGCTGCAAACGGTGCTTCAACTGGGCCACGGACTGCAGTTGAACGGTAACCGTCCTATCCTGGGAAGAAACCGACTGCACAGACCGCAGCAAAGCCGTGCCTTCTCCGCTTCCGAGCCCCAGATTCAGGACGCCGCGTAACAGGGCGCGCGCCAAAGGCCGGGGCACATCCAACCTGCCGATCTTCATGGAGTCAATGTTCAAGCCTCGTTGATCAGGCAGGAGTTCTCCCTGGACATTCAAATATCTTCCCAACGGATTGGCCGGGAGTCGCACGCTCATTTCGGTCGACACGAGCCAAGGCCTGACCGTTACCCTCCCGGAGATTGTCGGCGCGCCCCTGTGCGCAAGTGTCAACACGGAGTTAAGATCATCTTCCGTAGCAGAAACCGACGCTGTTTCACTTTGGGAGCTGAGGGCATGAAGAACATCAGCGGCCAGTTTCCTTGCGCGTTGTGCGGATTCAACAGTCGGAACGGAAGTCTCGACAACCAGTGGCTCGTCTTGAACTGCCAGGCAGGCAAGAAGCAGCAGGATCCCCAGGGAGAGCGCAAAGAGGAGAACGATTAGGAAAAGTCGACGTTTTGTGTTCTTTGTCATTCTTTTGCCTGCTGGCTGTTTTCATATATTGCCCGTAAATCACCTGCGACATTCAATCTTGTTACCCATCTCTCTGGACAGTGTCAAGCTAAAAAGCGGGAAGGGAGACGGCGCAAGGAGCCGATTAACGGCTTCAACTCTAAGGGGTTGCGTCCGAGGAGTCAAGCCACAACTCTTGACATGCGGAAATCTTCACTGTGCCTGCTGTTGTGATGCAGTGGGATAGATGGTATGGTAGAACCTTGCGGATCGAATAACCAGGAGCGTACAAATATGCCGGACACCCCTCACCCCTTTGACATTCTGACGCCGGAATTCATCATGGATGCCGTTGAAAGCCTCGACTTTCGTTGCGACTGCCGGATTTTTGCCTTGAACAGCTACGAAAACCGCGTATACCAGGTGGGAATTGAAGAGGGAAAACCACTCATCGCGAAGTTTTACCGGCCCGACCGCTGGAGCGACGCGCAAATCCTTGAGGAACACGACTTCTGCCGGGAACTGGCGGACCACGAGTTGCCGGTAGTGGCACCATGGGCACGGACTGGAGGCGACACGCTTTTTCGGCACGAAGGCTTGCGTTTCGCCCTGTACCCGCGCCAGGGCGGCCATGCTCCCGAGTTCGACAACCTGGACAACCTGGAGATTCTCGGTCGCATGCTGGGGCGGATTCACCGTGTCGGAGCAACGCGCCCCTTCGTACACCGGCCCGCCATCGATGTCGAAAGCTTTGGCCGCGCTTCAGCAACCCTGATTCAGGAAAGGTTCATTCCTGATGAATACCGGGAAAGCTACACTGCTGTGGTCGATCGCCTGCTGGAACGGATCGAAGCAGTATTCGCCGTAGCGGGACCGGTCCGTTCCATCCGCTGCCATGGCGACTGTCACAGCGGCAACATCCTCTGGCGCGACGGCGCACCCCATTTCGTCGATTTTGACGATGCGCGCACTGCCCCGGCGGTACAGGACCTGTGGATGATGCTTTCAGGCGACCGCCACCGCCGCTCGGAGCAGCTTGCAGCGCTCCTGGACGGCTATACCGAGTTTAACGACTTCGATCCCCGCGAACTGCTCCTCGTGGAGGCCCTGCGCGGCCTGCGCATGCTCCACTACAGCGGCTGGCTGGCCGCACGCTGGGAAGATCCCATGTTCCCCCGCACCTTCCCCTGGTTCAACACCGTCCGCTACTGGGGGGAACAGATCCTCGGCCTGCGTGAACAACTGGCGACCCTCGACGAGCCTCCGCTGGAACTGCCGTAACCAAGATTTCGCATTCTGAGCCCGCACTCCGTGCCTTCCGAACCGGCATTAACCTGTGCAACCCAAGATTCGCTACTTAACTTCAAAGCCCTTGTAATCCGTAAACTCCTTATGATGCCCTTCCTTTATCTCCCGCTCGTAGTCGGTGACAGCTTCATTGATCTCATGGTCCGTCAGATCTTCTGCGCGGTCCTTTTCATCAATTTCATAGTAGGTGCAACCGCCGTCACCTATTTCGGCTGACAGGTGCTCCGGCGTCACCGGCGTCAGGGTCACTCGGGCAACCATTACCCCAATCCGTGGCGTTTCCTGTATGTAATAGACTTTGTCCGCCTCGAAAAGGATTTTGCCGGTTTCAAGACTTTCAGTCCTGGCAATGAGATACTGGGAGCCAGGCTCGATATCATTCTTGACAAAGCATCCTTTTCCCCTGGTTACGCCGATGAACTTGCGGTCAATATAGTTGTAGAAGTTGACCGCTCCTCCGAAGGAGGTCGTTCTTGCCACGACAAGGGCAGCTTTCCCTGGTGCGGGTTTTACTGTCCTGATGTTGAAGCCGTCCTCCTTCTTGGTCATGTGAGATGGGGAACAGGCCGAAATCAGTACGGCCAGCAGCAACAGCAGCAGGCTTTTCCCTTTGAAATCCACTCGCTCGAACCTGTTGATGTTCATTCCGTCCTCCTGTTTCTAGTCCATTAAATTTTTATTTTTCTTTTCAAGCGCTTGCAATACGATTGCACGATCACCATCTTGACAGCTTGCATATTTTTGAATTGCATTCAATTAAAACGGAATATATATTTGCAACGCATTTTTGTCAAAACAAAACATTCAGCTTACGCGCTTCATTTCCGAGGCACGAAATCCCCGTTGCTCACCATGCGGAGCACAAAATGTAGCTCCCGATATTATCTCAATTTTCATCCCAACAATCACCGTCAGTCCTCAGTCCTCACCCCTCTACTTACCTTGATTCCCTGTCTCTCGCACATACGAAAGACACTATGGCTTTTTTCTTGGGAGTTCGTGCGTGATGTGATAAAAAACACGAACGCACCCGATTCGTGTGGGACCGTATCGGATGGACCGATAGTCTTTATTGCTACGCCATCTGTCAGGCAAGCGAATCAGATCATGACCATGCATGCAAGAGGAGGCTTCATGGTAGGAAGCGGCGAAACGGCCGTCCATTGCGCCGTTACCATCATCGGCAAAGATCGCCCCGGCATAGTTGCCGGAGCTGCGGAGGTTCTGTACCGGCTGGGGTGCAACATCGAGGACTCCAGCAGCACCATGCTGGGAGGGGAGTTTGCCATGATACTGATCGTATCCCGCGAAAAACCCTTCAGCAAGAGCAGGCTCCTGGATGAGTTCAAGTCCTTCGGCAAGTCCATGCAGGTATCCGTGTTCGTCAGGACACTGAAAGGGAGCGAAATCCGTCGCGAGGCGCTGACCGGCGAGCTGTGCATGGTCTCGGTGTACGGATCGGACCGGCCCGGCATCGTCTACCGGGTGACGAAGGAACTTGCGGACCACAACGTCAACATCAGCGACATGAATACCAAGCTGGTCGGAACAGTTGAAAACCCGGTTTATGTCATGATGCTGGAGGCAGTGCTCCCGGACGGGATGGAAATCGAGGACGTGAGCCGCCTGCTGGAAAAACTCAAGAAGGAGTTGAACGTGGAGATCGGGGTTCGTTCCGTGACCCCGGTTTCACTGTAACCCCATGCCTGCCAGGACAATTCTCCTTTACCCTCATCAGACACTCAAAGAAGTCTGCCGCAGCGTTTCCTCCTTTGACGGCGGCCTGGAAGCGCTCATCGGTGACCTCATCGACACCATGCGCGCCGGACCGGGTTCGGTAGGCGTAGCCGCGCCCCAAATAGGCGCTTCGCTGCGGGTATGCGTTGTCGACGTATCCGCGAGCAAGCTGGGCAAGGGCAACAACCACGGGCTGCTGGTCATGGTCAATCCGGAAATCGTCAGCAGCACCGGGAACGCGGTCATGCGGGAAGGATGCATGAGCGTTCCCGACTATACCGGCGACGTCGAGCGGGCAACGGACATCACCGTTCGCTTCCGGGACGGAAATGGCGCCTTTCACGAGATCGTTGCGAGCGGTTTCGAGGCAGTGGCCATCCAGCACGAGGCCGACCACCTGGACGGCATCCTTTTCCTCGATCGCATCACCTCCCTGAAGACAGGCCTGTTCAGGAGGAAAAAGTACAACTAGCTGCAGCTGACCGGTCTCCAAATGCTCACCTCGAAACGCTGCACGTTTCAGGATGGTCACCGCCCCGCCAGATAGCTTGCCCCCTCCTCGGCCGCCCGGACCGCTGCCGCAACGCAATCATTCAGGCCGATTCCCCGATAGGAGTTCCCCGTGACGAGGAGCCCCGGATAGGACCCAAGCTTTTCGTCGATGGCACGCAACCTGTCGCCGTGACCAACCGTATATTGGGGAATGGCTTTTTCATGGCGGAAGATACGGCTGAATGCCGGCAACGCTGTTATGCCCATAGTGATTTTCAGATCTTCCCTGACCCGCCTGACCACCTCTTCGTCAGTCAACTGGATATACTCCGGGAAGCAGGCGCCCCCCATCATGCTTCTGAGCAGGACGTATCCATCGGGCGCGCGGTTTTCGAAAATGCTCGAATCCCAGAGGGTTCCCAGAATGTTCATGCCCTCTTCCTTGGGTATCAGGTAACCGAAACCGTTCAGGTCATGCGCGATGTCATCCCGCTCAAACCCAAAACAGACAACCGTCATAGACGCCGAAGGGATTTCCGCAAGCACGTCTGACGCACCTCTGTCCATGTCCCGCAAGAATTCGGCCGCGGCGTAAGACGGCGCAGCAATTATCACCAGATCGGCGTCGAACTCCCCGGTTTCAGTCTTGACCCTGTAGGGGACGCTGTCGCCGGTGCAGATTCCGGTTACCGTCTGTCCGGTCCTGACTGTTGCACACCCCAGGCGACCGGCAACGACATCCGTCAACTGCTGGATACCTTCCCTGAACGAGGTGAGAACTCCGCCGGGTCCGGCTGCGCTGGAAACGACCTTTCCCTCTGCGCGCTCCCTGCGTTTCTTCCGCGCCAGGCGCACCATGGCCATGACCAGCCCGCCGTAATCGCGTTCCAGTTCGGCGATGCGCGGGAAACACGACTTCAGCGACATGGTCTCGGGATCCCCGGCAAAAATGCCCGACACCATGGGAGCGATGAGTTTCTGCAGAGCTTCCCTGCCCAACCTGCGCCGGCCGAAAGCAGCCAGGCTCTCGTCGCTGCCTGCCGGCGGGGACGGCGCGAAAGGCTCCATCGCCAACCGCAGCTTACCGGGCCAGGAAATAAGCTTCGACCTGAAGAATTTGACCCCGTTCTCGGGCAAGCGGTGAAGCATGCCTTCAGAATATATGAACCGCTTGCGCGCATCGTCGTTGCTGCGCAGCAGAGAGTCGGCGACACCGAGATCCGCGCACAACTCGAGGGTCTGGGGTTTACTGTCCAGGAATCCGTTCGGACCCCACTCGCACAGATACCCCTCATCCTTGATGCTCCAGATCTTCCCGCCGGTGCGGTTTTCCTTTTCAAGCAGGGTGACATCCAGGTCCAGGCCGCGTGCGCATGCCTTTTCCCGCAACAGGTAGGCCGTGGCCAGCCCCGAAATCCCCCCGCCGATGACAACTGCCTTTTTCATAGCACACCGTTCCTTTCCTCGCCAGGCACTGAATTCGTCCGTCATCGCCGCTAGTAGAATATTGGATGCACCGCGATTTTTGTCAAGAGATTTGCCACTGCCGACATTGACAGTGATGAAAACAAAGATTACATTCTGTTCAGTACTCAAGGAAAGGAAACCTGGAGCATGAATTCGAAGGATTACTATCAGGTCCTGGGCCTGAAAAAAGATGCTTCCGCCGAGGATATCAAGAAGGCATACCGTAAGCTGGCGGTCAAGTACCATCCGGACAAAAACCAGGGGAACAAGGAAGCTGAGGAGAAGTTCAAGGAAATCAACGAAGCATACGCGGTCCTTTCCGATCCCCAGAAAAAAAACCAGTACGATCAGTTCGGTTCGACGGACTTCCATCAGCGCTATACGCAGGAGGATATCTTCCGGGGATTTGATGTGGGGGATATTTTCAAGGACATGGGATTCGGCACGGAGGATATTTTTTCGCGGATCTTCGGCGGCGGTTTCCAGCAGGGCGCCAAGTACCGCAGTCGCAGGCAACGGGGGCGGGATTTCAACATGGAACTTCCCCTGAGCTTCAGGGAAGCCGTCATGGGGGGTGAAAAACGCGTTTCGTACCTGCGGGACGGGGTAAAGGAAGAAATTTCCGTCAAGATCCCCGCCGGCATCGAGAATGATGCCCGCCTCCGTGTTCAGGGCAAGGGAGAAACGGGATACAACAACGGCTCCCCGGGGGATCTGTACCTGACGATCAAGGTGGGGGAAGACCCGGTATTCACCAGGGAAGGAGACGACATCATCGTCGAACGGACCATCCGCGTGACCGAAGCGGCCCTGGGAACATCGCTCGACGTTCCGACTCTGGAGGGAAGCAAGCGCATCAAGGTACCGGCAGGCATACAGCCCGGCACGAAGATCAGGCTCAAAGGATTCGGATCCGCCCACATGGGCAAGTCATCCAAGGGGGACCTGTTTGTCAGGATAAACGTGAAAATCCCGGAACATCTGTCGGCGCCACAGAAGAAGCTCATCGAGGAGCTTGCCGAATCCGGGATATGACGGGGGGCGTCCCGTGAAGCGAGACGGGCCGTGATCTGTCGATCACGGCCCGTCTCGGCGTTCGGCTATTTCACCTGGTCTCGATGGCGGCTCCCTTGCGCAGATCGTCCAGCCACTGGGTGAACCGTTCTTCGGATTTCTTCTTGAAGAGCAGGTCCTCGATTTCGGGCTTGGCCGTTTCGAAGGTTTGTTGCTTGCCCTGGCGGTATTCATCCAGCTTTATTATATGCAGACCGGCTGCGGTCGTAATGAGCCCGCTCACCTCACCGGGCTTCATCTTGACCAGGACATTCTCGAATTCGGGGAGGAGTTCCCCTTTTTTCAGGAACCCAAGGTCGCCCCCCTCTTTTGCCGACTGGTCTTCGGAATTTTTACCGGCAAGCTCCGCGAAATCAGCGCCTTTTTTCGCATCCTGGAGCACCTTCTCCGCTTTGGCGGTTACGCGCTTCTTCTCCTGCTCGGTCGCAGACGGCGAAATCTTGAAGAAAATCTGACGCGCCCGGTACGCCTCGTCCACCTGGAACGAATCGGCATGGGCGGCATAATATTCACGCAGTTCATTTTCACTGACCTGGATTTTCGACCGCACTTCCATCCCGATGAGGCGCACTCTCTCCAGCTGCTCCTTCAATTGCGCCTTGTACTCATCGAACGATATCCCGCGGGCCGCCAGTGCCGCAACCAGGTTGTCCTGGGTGATGTTGTTGGACTTCTTGACATCCTCAATGGCCTGCCGCACCTCGTCGTCACCGATCTTCACGTTCAGTTCCTTGGCCTTCTGTTCGATCAGCTTCTTGTTGATCAGCGAATCGAGCGCGACCTTGTGAAACTGTTCCCTGGCCGCATCGTCCATGGGAGTATTTCTGTCAAGGCTCTTCTGCAGCGTCGCCTTTTCCTTTTCGACATCATACGTGGTAATGGGCTCTTCATTGACCAGTGCGGCAATGCCGCTCACCTGTTCAGCGAACAGGACCGCCGGAAGAGAAATGATAATTACTGCAAGGATTGCGGTGAGTTTCTTCATCATTATCAGATATCTTTTCCTGTCAGATGGTGATGGGCCATGGGGGCACTGCACCATGCACTGCCCCCATGTCGCGTGAACCGTCGTTCAAATCATTTAGGTGCCGGGATCGCCGGCTTCTCCTCGGCAGCCTTGAAATCGAAGCCCTTCAGCGCCTCTTCGTTGATGGTCACCTTCGCATTCTTCTTCAGGTCATCCTTCATTTTCTGGAATATCTGCTGCTGTTTCGCCGGCAGCAGATTGGTCTTGATCTGCTCCTTCATCTCGTCGAAAGACCTGATGCCGGCAGCACGTTTCCCGGTGACCTTGATGATGTGATAGCCGAAATTGGTCTTCACGACACCGGACAGCTCTCCCTGTTTCAGGCTGAACGCGACTTTGTCGAACTCGGGAACCATGGCGCCCTTGGGAAACCAGCCCAGATCTCCGCCCTTGGCAGCGGACGAATCTCCCGAAAATTTCTTGGCCAGATCTTCGAAGCTGCCGCCCTTCTTCAGTTGCGCGAGGATGTCCTGGGCCTCTTTCTCGGTCTTCACCAGGATATGGCTCGCCCTGACCTGGTCGCCGGTCTTGAACTTGTCCTTGTTATCGTCGTAGAATTTCTTCATTTCCTCATCGGTAACCTTGGCTTC
Source organism: Geobacteraceae bacterium (assembly GCA_036677645.1). Taxonomy (GTDB): domain Bacteria; phylum Desulfobacterota; class Desulfuromonadia; order Geobacterales; family Geobacteraceae; genus RPRC01. Next base: position 97,849 of record JAVBWB010000017.1, read on the forward strand.
GGCTTCCACCTTCTTCTTCAGGTAGGTTTCGACGATGAGCCGCTTGCGAAGGTCGTCAAGCCGGTCGGAAACTTCCTTGCTCTTGTCCACTCCGTCCTTCTTGGCCTGCTCCAGGAGAATCTGGCGGACGATCATGCTGTCAAGCAGTTCCTTCCTGCCTTCATTGGACTGTACCATGGGCTTGAGATAGGGCGGAAGCCGGTCGACTTCGTTCTTGAAGTCTTCCGTGGTGATTACTTTTCCGTCGACTTCGGCCAGGGTTTTGCCTTCCTTCTTCCCCTCTCCGGGATTACAGGCGACAAGACTAATGGCAAGGGCCATCGGTACGAGTGCTTTCACTATGGTCAAATGATTCACTGGAAATCTCCTTTTTCCGTTATTTTAATGATAACTCAATAGCTTACGAACGTAGCACATCACCCGAGGCATTTCAAGAGATTTCTGGCTTCGGCAAGTATGCCCTCGAATGAAGCATCCCGCACATCAGCGGAAAGGACGAAATCCGGGCTGAAGCGGTACTTCTCCGGAGACCGGCGCACCATTTCGATGACCCTGTCGGGCGACACGGGTGTTTTCTCGTGGAAAGCCGCCAGAAGGCTTCTGCCGTCGAATTCGAGCCGCTTCACCATGAGCCGGCGAAGATGGATCCTGAGCTTCATGCTTTCCAGAAGGTAGACAACCGACAGGGGATGCCTGCCGAAACGGTCGGTCATCTCGTCGCCGACCAGATCGGCATCTTCCTCACTGGCGGACTGCGCAAGCCGTTTGTAGATGATCAGCCGCTGGTTGGGATCCTGAACGTAGTCTTCCGGAACGAATGCCGGCACTTTCAAGGCAATTTCCGGCTCGATCCTCTCGGACACTTGCTCTCCCTTAAGCCTGCTCACCGCCTCTTCCAGGAGTTCGGAATAGAGTTCGAACCCGACCGCGGCGATGTTCCCCGACTGGCGCGCTCCCAGGAAGTCCCCTGCGCCGCGTATTTCCAGGTCGTGCGTGGCGATCCTGAACCCGGCGCCAAGTTCTGTGAGCTCCTGGATGATCCGCAGCCGCTCGCGGGCATCCGGAGTGATCGTCCCCTCCCCCGGTATGAGGAAATAGGCGTAGGCCCGCTGGCTGGAACGGCCGACCCGCCCGCGCAACTGGTAGAGCTGGGCCAGCCCGAACGTGTCGGCGCGGTTGATGATCATCGTGTTCGCGGAAGGAATATCAAGCCCGGACTCGATGATGGTAGTGCAGAGGAACAGGTTCGTCTCCCCGTGCATGAACGCCAGCATGACCTCCTCCAGCTCTTTCTCCTTCATCTGCCCGTGACCGACACCCAGTTTGGCCTCCGGCACCAGGCCGCGCAGGTACTCGGCCATGGCGCCGATGGACTGGACCCTGTTGTGAACGAAGAACACCTGGCCGCCGCGACGCAGCTCGCGCATCACCGCTTCCCGTATGAGTTCGTCCGAGAACCTGGCGACAAAGGATTTTATGGCCAGGCGGTCCGCCGGCGGCGTGTCGATGATGGAAAGGTCGCGGATTCCCGCCAGGGAGAGATTGAGGGTCCGGGGGATGGGTGTCGCCGTGAGGGTCAGGACATCCACCACGGAACGGAACTTTTTCAGTTTTTCCTTGTGGGCCACTCCGAACCGGTGCTCTTCGTCCACGACGAGCAGGCCGAGGTCCTTGAATTGCATGTCTTTCTGCAGGAGGCGGTGGGTGCCGATCAGAATGTCCACCTCCCCCCGTTGCACTCCTTCGAGAATCGCTTTCTGTTCGCGGGGAGAACGGAAGCGCGACAGCATTTCTATGGTCACCGGATAGGCCTCGAATCTCTTGCGGAAGCTCTCCATGTGCTGCTGGGCCAGGACGGTCGTCGGAACGAGGACGGCGACCTGCCTGCCGTCCATTGCCGCCTTGAATGCCGCACGCATGGCCACCTCGGTCTTGCCGTAGCCGACATCGCCGCAGACGAGCCGGTCCATCGGCCGGGAGCTCTCCATGTCGCGGATGACATCCTCGATGGCGCCCAACTGGTCCGGGGTTTCCTCATAGGCGAACGAAGCTTCGAACTCCCGGTAAAGGTCGTCAGGCGGAGAAAAGGAAATCCCTTCGTGAACCTGTCGCGCCGCGTAGATCCGCAGCAGTTCTTCCGCCATTTCCTCGACCGCCTCGCGGGCCCGGGCTTTCTTCTTTTCCCAGCCCGGCCCGCCCAGCTTGTCGAGGGTCGGCTCAATGCCTTCCGCACCCATGTAGCGCTGCACCAGGTTGATCCTGTCGACGGGAAGGTAGAGCCTGTCGCCGCCGGCATATTCCAGCAGGATGAAGTCTCCGCCGATGCCGTCGAATGACAGGTGCTGCAGTCCCCGGTACAGTCCCAGGCCGAAGTCGATGTGCACCATGAAATCGCCCGGCTTGAGTTCTTCCAGTGAAACCAGTATCTGTTTCTTGCGTATTTCGGATATGCCGCGGCGCTTCACCCTGCGGCCGAAAATCTCCTCTTCGGCAATAACCACCAGACCGGCATCGGGCATGCGGAAGCCACGCGAAATGTCGCCGGTCATGATCCGGACGCCGGCTGAAAGGCCGGAATGGCGGAGGTCGAACCGTTCTTCCGACACGGCAAGGGGCAGGGCGTAATGACTCAGGAGTTCCTGGAGTCGAAGCACCTGGCTGACCTGGTGGCAGACGATGAACAATCCGTGGCCTTCGTCGAGCCACCCCGAGATTCGTTCCACGAGCGGGCGCAGTACGCCGACGCTATCGGGAGACATGGTAAGCCGCAGATCCTGGTTGTCCCCAGCGGGAAAACGGAGCCGGTCGCCGTCCCGGCGGGAATCGGCCAGCTCCAGGCCGGTGAATGCGAGATGCCGATTTGCGTCCATGAGCCCCGTGAGCTGCACCGGGGAAAGGAACAGTTCTTCAGGGCGGCAGAACATGGTCCGCGACCCGCCGGCGCGATCCGCTGCCAGCGCCAGGTCGGACGCCTGACTTTCCATCGCTTCTCCCAGGGCCATCGGGTCCATTTGCACGACAACCGCATCAAGGCCCGCATAATCGAAAAGTGTTTCGAGGCCCGGATGAAACAAGGGTTGCAGGTATTCAATGCCGGGGGGATAGATCGAATGTCGAAGCTGCTCCAGGAGTTCCCGTCTTTGGGTTGCGGGAATGCCGATTTCATCGCAACGCCTCTTCAACCGTGAGGCAAAATCGTGCATGCCATCCGGGGAGAGGATCAACTCGCGCGACGGGAGTATCATCAGCTGGTTCAGGGGAGAGAGGGAGCGTTGTGTCACCGGGTCGAATATGCGGATCGATTCCAGCTGGTCGCCGAAGAACTCCAGCCTGACCGGTTCCTGGACATCGGGCGGAAAAATGTCCACGATTCCGCCGCGTACGGAAGCCGTCCCCCGATCTTCAACCAGCGGGGTCATGGTATAGCCCAGATCCAAGAGTTTGCGCAGGAGGTTTTCCCGCTCCACCTCAGCGCCGACCTGCAGCGACAGCGAAAATCCACCGAGAACAGCACGTGGCACGACTCTTTGGGAAAGGGCGGCAAGAGGAGCGACTACTACGTTCGCACGGCGTTGCAGGAGGGCGTAAAGAGTGGTGATGCGCTCCCCGCTGATATCGGGTTGGGGTGAGTACTTGTCGAACGGGACGCATTCCCAGGGAGGGAAGTAAAACACCGCTTCCGAGTTTTCCCCGAAGAACCGCAATTCCCTGAGAATCTCCGTGCCTGTTTCACCGTCAGGTGTGACGACGATGAACGGAACCCGCATTTCAGACCGGCAGCTTGCGGCCAGGCAGGCCGGAGCGGATCCCCTGCAGCCGGTAATTTCCACGCCGGCGCGCGGGTCGGAAAGGCGGGATGCAATCTGATGAATATAATGGGAAATTTTGTCAGTCATGAACCATTCACGCTTACGGGCGGCCTGCACCCCATAAGGCCATCTCTTTGCCGGGCAAATGGGTAAGCCTGTTCATCGAAAGGAAGGAATCAGGCGGAAGGTTGACGCCGGTGCGTGTTCCGCCGCCCATGATGTGTTGCAGAGGCACATCCGAAATCATGGAACATCCCTGTAAGCGCACAGGGGGAGCTGCCGATTTTCCTTTGCGGTGGGGAGAAGCTACTTTCCTTTTTTCAGATCGATCAGAATCAGCTTGGCCACGGACTTCAGGGTTTCAAACACGCCCTCGCCGGTAGTGGCGCAGGCCTCGAATTCCGGCACGCAAGTCGGGTTCAATTCCCTGCGCATCTCGTCCAGCGTCACGAGATTCGGCAGGTCCCGCTTGTTGTACTGGACGACGAACGGCAGTTTCTTCAGATCGTAACCCTGTTCCCTGAGGTTGAATTCCAGGTTGTCCAGTGATTCGATATTGGCGTCCATCCGCTCTTCCTGGGAATCAGCAACGAACACCACACCATCCACACCCTTGAGAATGAGCTTTCTCGATGCATCGTAAAAGACCTGGCCCGGAACCGTATAGAGATGGAACCTGGTCTTGAATCCCTTGATTTCTCCGAGCGCCAGCGGCAGGAAATCGAAGAAAAGCGTCCGCTCCGTCTCCGTTGCGAGACTGATCATCTTTCCCTTCGCCTCAGGGGCCGTTTTCGAATAGATGAACTGCAGGTTGGTCGTCTTGCCGCACAGGCCGGGACCATAGTAGACTATTTTGCAGTTGATCTCACGGGAGGCATAATTTATGAAGGACATCCAGCGTCACCTCGGCAGATAAATTGATTTCAAAAGTCCAACCGGCGGCACTGCCGACTAACTCGTGCTCTCCGGCTCCGGTTCGGTCAATACCAGGTATCACCATAACACATCGGACGAATATCGATTAACTGAAGAGATTGTCTATGTCATCATCAGTGATTTCCGCAAAGGGAAAATCGCTCTCGCCGCTCTTTTCCTTCTCTTCGGCGCGCTTGGCAAGATTTTCGAATATTTCGGACAGTTCCTCGGATGCTTTCTTGACCCTGAGCCTGACCAGCCCCAGGGAAGAGCGGCTGTCGAAAAGCACGACCAGGATGACCCGGCCGGCAACGATGGAAATATGGAGATTGTCCTTTTCACCTTCATGAAAAAGGATCGAAAACTCCTTCTCGCCGATCAGCTTTGCCAGACCGCCGGTCGCCGCGATGTTTCCGGCGGTCAGCGATGCAAGGGACGTGGTGTCGAAACGTTCCGTTTCACCAACGCCGGAGATCAGCTGACCGTTCTTGTCTACGAGAAATATGACTTTGGCATTGGCTTCTCTCAGCAGTTTTTCCAGGATGTAGTTCAATTGCTTGAACTCTGCTTCGAACATGACCATCTGCGGAGTTGTCATTGCGTACACCCCTCGGGCAGTATGAGAGAATTTAACAGCGGCTCACTTTATAGCAAAAGCTTCATAACTTGGCAAGTTTTTAAATTATCATTAACTTTGTTCCGGAGATGCTTGGCCGGCAAATCGTCGTCCCGGAAAATCCGGGGCCACCAAACAGCGGAAAGAGCCCCGGTGCTCTTGCCGTGCACCGGGGCTCTTTCTTTTCAGAACAGCTGGCGTTGCTTACTTCTTCTTCGTATCCACATCATAGGACATCGCCGCCATCTGTTCATAGAGGGTGAAACGGCGCGCAGTCCACTTGTTGGCCTGGCTGATGAGCTGATCGGCAGCCTTGGGATTGTTCTTTTTCAGCACGCGGTAACGGTTTTCGCCCGAGGCATATTCCTCGAACGTGATGGACGGCGCCTTGCTGTCGAGCTGAAGCGGATTCTTCCCCTGAGCTGCCAGCGCCGGGTTGTAGCGGTACAGCGGCCAGTGGCCGCACTCGACGGCTTTCTTCTGCTCGTCCACGCCGCGTGTCATGTTTATGCCGTGGGCGATGCAGTGGGAATACGCCACGATTATCGAGGGGCCGTCAAACTGTTCAGCCTCGATGAACGCCTTTACCGCCTGGCCGGGATTGGCAAGTGATACCGTTGCCACGTAAGCCGTTCCGTAGGTCATGGCGATCAATCCCAGATCCTTCTTGGGCGTTCCCTTGCCTCCGGCCGCGAACTGGGCCACCGCTCCGAGGGGAGTGGACTTTGAAGCCTGTCCGCCGGTGTTGGAATACACTTCGGTGTCCAGAACCAGGATGTTTATGTTCTTGCCCGAGGCAATGACATGATCCAGTCCACCGAAACCGATGTCATAGGCCCACCCGTCGCCGCCTACGCTCCACACCGACTTCCTTACCAGGTAATCGGCAACTGCCAGGAACCGTTTCGCGATGGGTCCGTTACAGGAAGAGAGGGTTTTTTTCAGTTGCGTGACCCGCTCGCGCTGGGCCTCGATTCCCGGCTGGGTTGACTGGTCGGCGTCCTTTATGGCAGCGAGCAGTTCCTTGATCTCCGCCGCACCGGAGCAATCCGATTCCATGACCTGGACCAGGCATTCGTTGGCAGCCTGGGTCAGCTTGTCCACGCTGAGGCGCATGCCGAAGCCGAATTCCGCGGCGTCCTCGAACAGGGAGTTGGACCATGCAGGTCCGCGTCCGTCGTTGCGTTGCGCCCACGGTGTGGTGGGAAGGTTGCCGCCATAAATGGAAGTGCAGCCGGTTGCATTGGCAATCAGGGCTCGGTCGCCGAACAACTGCGAGAGAAGCTTGAGGTAAGGAGTCTCGCCGCAGCCTGCGCAGGCGCCTGAAAACTCGAACAGCGGGGTTATCAGCTGGCTCCCCTTCAGGGTGTCACGCTTCACCAGAGCGGCATCGGTGTCGGGAATGGTGAGGAAATAATCCCAGTTTGCCGCTTCCCGTTCCCGTATGTCTTCCTTGAAAGTCATGTTAATGGCCTTGCGCTCGGGATTCTCCTTGCTTTTGGCCGGGCAGTTGTGAACGCACGCCCCGCAGCCCGTGCAATCTTCAGGGGCCACCTGGACTGTGCAGGACATGCCCTTGAACTCGTTGCCCCGCGCAGGCGCCGACAGGAAATCCTTAGGCGCATTCTTGCCAAGCTCCGGATCGTAGACTTTCATCCGAATGCTGGCGTGGGGGCAGACGAAGGAGCAGATGCCGCACTGGATACAGAGATCCTTGTCCCAAGCGGGGATATCCACTGCGATATTTCGTTTTTCGAAGCGGGATGACGCGGTCGGGAACGTCCCGTCAGCCGGCATGGCCGAAACGGGGAGCGTATCGCCCCGGCCCGCGATTATCTCGGCGGTGACGTTCCGCAGGAACTCGGGAGCCTGGGCGCTGATGGGAGGCTTGACGGTGATGGCGCTGTCCGCCTTCTTCGGCACCTTCACTTCGAAGAGATTTTCAAGGGCGGCATCGACCGCCTTGTAGTTCATCTCCACGACCCGCTCTCCGGACTTGCCGTAACTCTTTTTGATGGCATCCTTGATGGCCTTGACTGCCGTTTCGAGAGGAATGATATTGGAAATCTTGAAGAACGCGGTTTGCATTATCACGTTTATGCGCGTCCCCAGGCCCAGTTCCTCGGCCAGCTTGATCGCATTGATAACATAGAATTTCAGCTTCTTGCCGATGATCTGCTGCTGCACCTCACGCGGCATCTTGTCCCAGACTTCATCCTTGCCGTAGAGGGAGCAGAGCAGGAACGTCGCTCCTTCCTTGGCCCGGGAAAGCATGTCGTACTTCTCCAGGAAGGTGAAGTTGTGGCAGGCGACGAAATCAGGGCGGTTGATCAAATACGGCGCCCGGATCGGGTTCTTGCCGAAACGGAGATGGGAAGTGGTCACGCTTCCCGCCTTTTTCGAGTCATAGACAAAGTAAGCCTGGACGTTATTGTCGGTTTTCTCGCCGATGATCTTGATGGAGTTCTTGTTGGCGCCAACCGTGCCGTCGGACCCCAGCCCGTAGAAAACGGCGGCATAAATGCCGGATGCGATGCTGCTGAACTCCGGATCGTAATCCAGGCTGGTTCCGCACACATCCTCGTTTATTCCCACTACGAAATGATTCTTCGGAGCATCCTTTGCCAGGTTGTCGAATATCCCCTTCACCATGGCAGGGGTGAATTCCTTGGAGCCAAGTCCGTAGCGGCCTCCCACGATCAGCGGGTATTGGCTGAAGGGCGCGGCATTCTGCTCCATCTTCTCACCGATGGCCGTGCGAACGTCGAGATACAGCGGTTCGCCAAGTGAGCCGGGCTCCTTGGTGCGGTCCATGACGGAGATCTTCTTGACGGTGGACGGCAACGCGGCCACGAAGGCATCTGCCGGGAACGGACGATAAAGGCGGACTTTCAGCACGCCGACCTTTTCGCCACGGGCGTTCAGGGTTTCCACGGTCTTGTGGACCGTGTCCGCGCCGGAGCCCATGATCACGATCACGCGGTCCGCATCGGGAGCGCCCACATAGTCCACCAGACCGTACTGGCGGCCGATCAGCTTGGCGAACTTGTCCATCTCCGCCTGCACGATGGCTGGCGTTTCAATATAGTATTTGTTGACGGTCTCGCGTCCCTGGAAGTAGACGTCCGGATTCTGGGAGGAACCGCGCAGCACCGGGTGGTCGGGCGAGAGGGCCCTGGCGCGATGGTCGATGACCAGTTCATCATCCAGCATGGCGCGCATGTCGTCAAAGGTGAACTCTTCCACTTTCTGGATTTCATGGGACGTACGGAAGCCGTCGAAGAAATGAAGGAACGGGACACGTGAGCGCAGGGTGGCTGCCTGGGCAATCAGCGCAAAGTCCATGACTTCCTGCACGTTGTTCGAGCAGAGCATTGCCCAGCCGGTCGACCTCGTGGCCATGACGTCGGAGTGATCGCCGAATATGGACAGAGCCTGCGCGGCGATGGCGCGTGCCGAAACATGGAAGACAGTCGAAGTCAGTTCTCCCGCAATCTTGAACATGTTCGGGATCATCAGCAGCAGTCCCTGGCTGGCGGTGAAGGTCGTTGTCAGGGCTCCCGCCTGCAGGGCGCCGTGAACCGCACCGGCCGCGCCCCCTTCGGACTGCATTTCCGTCACCAACGGTACGGTGCCCCAGATGTTCTTTTCCCCCTTGGCACTCTTGTCATCGGATATTTCCCCCATGACCGATGAGGGTGTAATGGGATAAATTGCGATTACCTCGTTGGTGGCATGTGCTACATACGCTGCAGCGGTGTTACCATCGATCGTAACCTTTTTGCGCTTCATGCAAGAACTCCTCCTTGAGTCGCGTTTATGGCCTTGTAAAGGCCATTCTCGGTTTCTACGGCCCTTTGGCCGTTAGAACCTCAATCCGTGTAAGCCGCTTCGTTCACAGTTCGTTCCGTCCTTCGAGCGCGCGCTGAACGGTGGCAATATCAGCATATTCCAGATCACCGCCGATGGGCATGCCGTGGGCAAGCCTGGTGACGCGGATTCCGAGGGGTTTTATGAGCCCGGTAAGATAGAGGGCGGTCGCCTCCCCCTCAACGGTGAAATTTGTGGCCAACACAATCTCGTCAACAGCAGATCCCGGCAGACGTTCCATGAGTTCGGCAATCTTGAGGTCCGCCGGCATGATCCCGTTGAGAGGCGAGAGAGCTCCGTGCAGGACATGGTACCGCCCGCGGAACGCGCCGCTCCTCTCAACGGCAAGCAGATCCTGGGGCTCCTCCACGATGCATATAACTTTTTCATCCCGATTGCCGGAGCAGATATGGCAGGGATCATTCTCCGTTATGCCGAAACAGACGGAGCAGAACCTGACACTCTCATGTACTTCCAGCAGACTCCCTGCAAGGTCCTTGCTCATCCGGGGCGACTTAAGAATGTGAAAAGCCAGCCTGAGCGCGGTTCTGTCGCCAACACCCGGAAGTTTCTTCAACTCGCCGATGAGCCTGGTCATGGATGGGGAAAAATGTATCATATCTTTTGAAAAAAATAACGCTTTTTTTATAAAAACTAAAAAACGCGGGGCAAATTTTATATGAAGTAAAAAATTCCTGCATTTTCGTTGAACTTGGAAGTATAACAGTTTTTTATGGATTGTAAAAGCATAACTGTTACAAACCGGCGTCCTTCTTATTTTCATGGGAACATAACATACGGATCCCTCTACAATTAAGGCCCGTGAACGCATGGGAAAACCATCCATTCACGGGCCTGTCCGGGAATTCGGCATGTAATGCGAACCGTTTTCCGCGACGCGCCGGAATATCAGAACAACCCCGGGATACTCAAGCCTCCGGTGATCCTTCCCATCTCCTCGGCCACGTCACTCTGGACCTTTTTCAATGCCTCGTTGACCGCAGCCATGACCAGGTCCTGCAGCATTTCAACATCATCCGGGTCCACGGCTTCCTTGCGGATCACCAGCGACACTACCTGGTTCTTGCCGTTCACCACCGCGGTCACGGCGCCGCCGCCCGACGCCGCTTCAGCCGTCTTCCGGCCCGCCTCTTCCTGCAGCCGGGCCATCTTCTGCTGCATCATCTGGGCCTGTTTCATAATCTGAGCTAAACCCTTGGACATCAGTCTTCATCCTCCTTTGCGTCCTTATCCTGCCCTAGTTCCAGAACCTCGCCGATTTCCCCGCCGAAAATTTCGAGAGCCGCGCTCACCACCGGGTTGTTCCGTGCGCCCTCTTCCATTTCCCGCTTGCGCTGGTCCTCTTCGAGGCTTCTCTTCTCCCGCACCGATTGGGGCAGACCCTGGTCGCCGCCGTTCAGGGAAGTCAGCCTCACCTCCGGAGCGCCTTTCCAGAAATGCCCTGCCAGTTCCTTTACCGACGCAAGGTTTTCCTGGTCCTGCATGCAGCTCAGCTGGAACGAACCGGCGGGATAGCCGATTTCGACACACTCCGCCGTGAACCGCACCGGCCGGCCATGCTCCAGAAGCGCGCCCAGGCTCTTGCGCCTGGAATTCACGAACGCAACGAACCCGGTCCAGCCCCCTTCGCCCGGGTCGGCTTGTACGCTGTTCACCGGCTCGGCACGCACTTCCTGCCGGCGTCCGGACGCCGCGACCGGCGCCGGCTGCCGCGGAACCACCCGCTGCGTTCCTGCTGGCACCGGGGCCGCACCGCTCTCCAGGCTCTTCAGGCGAGCCAGTAGTCCATCGACCGGGACCACGGGAACGAGGGTGCACATCCGCAGCAGGGCCATTTCAAGAATCAGGCGGGAGAACCCGGACACCGCCATCTCGGCTTCCGCCTTCAGCAGGATGGCGATGTGCCTCTGCAGGTCATCCAGAGTGGTTGCGCCTGCCTGGGAAAGGAGCGCCTCCATCTCCGACTCGGCAATATCAAGCAGCTCTGACGGGCTTTCACTCACCTTTGCTATGGTCAGATTGCGGAAATGATCAATGAGCTCCTGGCAGAAATGCCTGATATTGTAGCCATACGAATCTACTTTCGCGACGGCGTCGAGGGCCTCCGCGCAATCACGGGCAAAAACCGAGCCCGACGTGTGGAGAAGCAGCCGTCGGTCGACTATGCCGAGGAGGGCAATGACCTCTTCGTCATCAACCGTTTCCCCGCAAAAGGCAAGGACCTGGTCAAGCGTCGAAAGCGAATCCCGCATGCTGCCGTCCCCCTTGCGGGCGATGGCATTCAGGGCAACATCGCTTATCGCGACCTTTTCCGCGTCAACGATGTGCCTGAGCCGGTCAACGATCTTCGGCAGCGCTATTCTCTTGAAATCAAACCGCTGGCAGCGCGACAGGATGGTGATGGGAACCTTGTGGGGCTCGGTGGTGGCAAAGATGAACTTCACATGGGGCGGCGGCTCCTCCAGCGTCTTCAGCAGGGCGTTGAAGGCATTCGTGGAGAGCATGTGAACTTCGTCGATGATGAAAATCTTGAAGCGGCACCGGGACGGGAGGTACCTGATGTTCTCCCTCAGTTCCCTGATATCCTCGACACCGGTATTGGATGCTCCGTCAATTTCGAAGACATCCACGGATGTTCCGGCCGTTATCTCGCCGCAGGACGGGCATTCATTGCACGGCTCGGCCGCAGGTCCGTTTTCGCACTGCAGAGCCTTGGCCAGTATGCGCGCTGCGCTGGTCTTGCCCACCCCCCTGGCGCCGGTAAAGAGAAAGGCGTGGGCAACCCTGCCGGAGCCGATGGCATTCTGCAGGGTTCGGCAGACATGTTCCTGACCGATCAGGTCGCCGAATGTCTGCGGCCTCCATTTTCTAGCTAGTACGAGGTAAGACAAGGATTGCTTCGCCCCATTTATGCGTCCGATGAACGAGTATCGCGAAAAACGGCTTGATGGAAAAGCGGCAGAGACCTTCTTACGGGAACGGCTGATAGCTGGGCTGCCCCGCGGCACACGGGGGCGGTTACTGCCGCTGCTTCCTTCCGGACCTGACGGGGTTCATAACCTTCCGTTGCGCGGGACCCAGCTATCAGCCTTTCCCGTAAAACACGAAGCAGGCACACCCCACCCCCCTGCCGCATACCGGCACGGGGCGGAATACTACCTGCCTGTCGAACGAACTGCGCTGATGTGATAAAGATGGCGGAGAGAGAGGGATTTGAACCCTCGGTACGCTATTAACGCACACACGATTTCCAGTCGTGCTCCTTCAGCCGCTCGGACATCTCTCCGTGAACGCAGAATATATATGAAGCGGCCTCAGCTTGTAAAGATATTTTTTTCCCTCAGCTTCATGCCGTTCCATCCGCCGGGCCCGGCAACGGACCCCTATCTTTTTCCTTTGCCTATTGAATGCAAAAACCGTATCCTAGGGCAATCGACCACGGCAAAAAAGCCGTCAGGTCGCGCATCCCCGGCAATGAAAGGCATCGTCATGAAAAAACTGGTTGCTCTGATATTGGGCGTAAGCCTTGCGGCACTAACCATCATCCCAGCCATGGCAGCGGAACCGGCTGCCGGATCCGGAGTTCCGTCCCCGGCAACTGCGCCGGCGAATACGCCTCCACCCGCGTCAGACCTGCCGCTTTACGGGCCGAGGCTGACCACCGCCCCCCAACCGGGCGTAAGAATAGGCTTTGTCGACATGGCCAAGGTAGCCAGCGATTCAGTCCCGGGCAAGGCAGCGACATCCGAAATGAAGACCAGGACAACCAGGCTGCGCAACCAGATGCAGTCCAGGGAAAAACAGCTCAGCAAACAGAAAGCTGCCATTGAATCGTCAATCGCATCCCTCAGTCCGGCCCAGCGCGAGGCAAAGGCAAAGGAATTCCAGAAGAAGGTCGCGGATTATCAGAAATTCGTGCAGAAAGCCGGCAAGGACATCCAGGCCAGGGAAGGGCAGCTCCTCGGGAACATCTTCACGGCAACCCAGAAAGCAGCGGAGGAATACGCAAAGAGCAACGGCTTTGCGGCAGTGATGATCAAGAAGGATATCCTCTTCCTCGGTGAAACCGTTGAAGCCAAAGACCTCACCGACGAGATAATCAGGCAGCTGAACAAGAAGCCGGCTGCCAAGAAGTAACCGGCGCGCGATGTGGCGCCGGCCCACCGGGACACCTCCCGCAGTCGGTTAGGCGTTTGCGGCTATCGTAGCTGACGGAACGACTTTCTCGACTTCGGGAGGCAAGGTGTACTTGACCACGCCATTCTCAATGGAAACCGAGTTGAAGAAATTATAAAAATACAGGAATTCGCCTTCCTGGATTTCGACCCTGCACTGGATTATTTCCCTGATCGCATCAGCGACGGTCTGCAAGTCGTCGACATCGTCCCTTTCGAGGAACGATGCAACCGGAATTTCATAGTTCCCCCCCCTCCTGCCGGCAGCGATCGCATCCCGAACATTATCCAACAGCATCTTGAAGCAGGAATAGGCAGCAGGGTTCAACTTGATTTCAAACATGGAAAATTTCGCCAGCGTCGTCATGTCAACAACTCCCTCAGAGAAAATTTCGGGCAGTATAGCATTTCGTACGGCAAAGGCAATGGGTAATCAGCCCCCCGTCAGTCCGGGAATTCCCGCACGATCCGCCTGAATTCCTCCTGGATTTCACAGAACACCGCGACCACCTCGGGATCGAAATGGGTCCCACTGCTCTGCGCGATGAACGACACTGCTTCCTCATGGGTGAAGGACGGCTTGTAGCGCCGCTTGCTGATCAGGGCGTCATAAACGTCCGCAATGGCCATTATTCGCCCGAACAGCGGAATCCTGTCGCCGGTGAGGCCCTCCGGGTAGCCGGTTCCGTCCCATTTTTCATGATGCGAATAGGCGATTACCTTCCCGAATTGCAGGAAGGATCCCCTGATTTCCCTGCCGAAGCGGTGCTCCGCCTTCTGGATCGCTTCCCGTCCGAACAGGGTGTGCTTCTTCATTTCGCGGTATTCGTCGGCAGTCAGCCTGGCCGGTTTCAGGAGAATGCTGTCCGGAATGCCCACTTTGCCGATATCGTGCAGGGGGGCAGACCGGTAGAGAAGCTCGATCGTCTCCTCATCCAGAATCGACGAAAAACGCGGATTACGGGCCAACCGGGTGGCAAGGAGCTTGACGTACTGCTGGCAGCGCAGGATATGACCGCCTGTTTCACTGTCCCGCGTCTCGGTCAGGGCAGCCAGGCACTGTATGGTGAAGTTCTGGGTCATCACCAGCTCATTGGTGCGTTCCCTGAGCAGCCCCTCTTCCTGCAGGTACTTGTGAAAGGTCAGGAAAGTGAAATTGCCCGCAAGCACCATGAGGGGGAACAGCGGAGAAACGAAGACCCCCGTGGAAGAAAGAGCGTAGGTCGAAGCGAGCCAGATTAAAAAGCCGGAAAGCAGGATCGCGCCCAGACTTACGACCGATCGGGTCCAGCACAGCAGCAGCGCGGACACCATGCCGCAGAAGAGAACCAGGAGCAGTTCCATGCCGGGAACCCAATCCGGCCGGGAGATGAACTCGCCCCGCAGGAAGTTGTCGACCACGGCGGCATGGATATCCACCCCGAGGACACCGGAGGCGACCGGGGTGGTGTGGTATTCGTCAAGACCGGCTGCCGAAGTGCCGAGGAAGACGACCTTGCCGCGAATCCGCTCGTGCGCAACGCGCCCGTGCAGGACATCCCGGGCGGATATGTGTGCGTACGAAGGAGAGTTACCGCGGAAGCGGACCAGCAGGTTGGCTTTTGAGTCAACCGGTATGGAGATATCGCCGGCGATGATTGCTTCCAGCCCGCCGGAACCGCATTTCAGCGCAAGCCGTCTGATTCCCCTGGACTGCATGAACGTGGCCAGGGAAAGGCTGGGATAGAGCCGGCCGTCGTATTCGATCAGGAGCGGTACTCTCCTGAGGACACCGTCCACGTCCGGGATGACATTGAAAAAACCGGCTGAAGGGGCTGCTTCCGCGAGCGGCTTGATGTTGCAGGTAACGCTTTCCGCCTTGAAAAGCCCCTGAGGCATCGTCTGCAGATTCTTTCCGCCTATCAGCGCAAATTCGGCAGGCCGGAGCAGGCAGTTTCGTCCGGCCCCTTTTTCCCCGGAAAACACGAAATAGTAGCCCAGAGAGAAAGGCCCCTTGGCCAGCGCTCCGGAAAGAACACTGTCATTGTCCATCAGGTAATCGGGCAATCCGCGGATTTCCGCCCTGACCCCGAACGCCTCCTGGATTTCCCGTTTCACTTGGGACAGGGACGAGCGGTCCGCCTCGGGAAACAGCATGTCCAGCCCCACCCCCGACGCGCCCAGCCCCCGGATCCCGTCGACCAGGGCGGCCAGGCGGTACCGGGGCCACGGCCACTGGCCGAACTCGGCAAGGCTGGCCTCATCGATCTCGACGATGACCGGTTCGGCCGCAACGGACCCGGCTGTCGCGGATGATACGGCCAGCATCTGCGTATCGTATATCTTGCCGTCCAGGTAGCGGAAGAACGTCGGCTTGAAGATAGTCAACAACGACAGCAGGAGAGTTACTCCCAACCCGGTCAGGAAGACCCACCGTTTCATTTTTCGGGGTTTCGCGAGTAAGGCCTTACGGGCAGCCTCTAGCGTCATGATTCACATTTCCTTCCAGTCTACGCGGTATGGGATGTCGAGGGGTTTAGGAATGAAGAAACCGCGGTCGGAAGCCCAGCCGGTTTTCCTCCGTAATAACCTGAAAAGATATCAGCGGACAATCACCTCGACCCTCCTGTTGCGAGGCTCCGGGACCCCGTCGGCAGTCGGGATCAGCGGATTCCCTTCACCATGGGAAGTGACTTCAATGCTGGCCGGATCGAACCCTCGTGCAAGCAGGATATCCCTGAGCTTGTAGGCCCGGTCGGCCGCAAGGGCAAAATTGGCTGAACGTGTGCCGACACGGTCGGTATGACCGACGACACTTATATCCGTCGATCCGCGGGATACGACCGTGGGGAGGATTTTTGCCAGCAGTTTGAGAGATTCAGGCGTCAGTTCGGTGGAAGCGTTCTTGAAATAAAGCGTGAAATGGACTGGCGCGGTGGGAAGAGCCGAAACGGCCTCGCCGAAGGTTTCCTTCACCTGTTTGTCATCCATCTTGTAGGGAACGGAGGGGGGAACGTCGACCGATTCGATGGTCGTTGCCTGGCCCGGTTGGTTGAGGAGCCGTGATCCGCCCTTGTTCGACACCACGATCTGCCCGGTTTTGCCGTCCGCACCGGGAAGAAGGACGATCACAGTTTTGTTCCTGGCGCATGAAAGCGTGGAGAGTGCCACGATCAGGAACGCCAGACGGGCTAGCTTTACCAGATGGGTATCGTGCATCAGGCATTTGCTCCGTATTCAGGATAGAGCGGCGCTGGAAAAGCGGTCAGGATGGCTTTCATGGAGCGGCAGGGGGGGGAATCCTAGAGAGATTCTTCGCCGGGTCCTTCGATGCTGACGGCAAACGTGGTCCCCCGCACGCCGATCGTGGCGACCGGTGTCTCGAAACGTACCGACTCGGGCGATAATTTTCCTATCATTCCTGATACATAGGCTGCAGTGCCCTTGAGAAGCCTCGTCACGAAGGAGAGTTTTCCCTGGGCGGGAGAAAACAGGAAGTCCTTTACCACCACTTCGCTCGACGGGCCGATGGACACCATGGTGTCATCCTTGAAGATCAGCGACAGGGATCCGCCGGCGCCGGTTCTCAGCCTGTCGTTCCGGTACACCCGGTCACCGGCTTTCAGCACGCCGGATTTAGCATCCCTGACTACCCTGGCTTCGCCCTGCACCGCTTTGATGCTGGCAACGGGCGTTGCATCATCTGCCCGCGACACCAGGGGCCACGCCATTATCACTACCAACAATAAACCCGCAATCGCTTTCACAGGGCCTCCCATACTCACAACACAGGAAAAACTCCCCAGTGGCAGGGACCATACGCAGTTAAATTATACTGCAACCACACCTATATATATAGAAAAACCTTGGCGATATCCAGCACAAATTTTAATTTTCCAATAAAGAGAAACTGAAATGCCCTAAGTTTCAGCGTTTGCGAAGATATCGAAGAAACTCGTCGCTGCTGAGCTCCTTCTTTCTTACCAAGTGTTCGATCTGCCGGCCCATGGCTGACCTCTCACCTTCTTTCATTGACTCCTTGATCAGGATGAAAAACGGTATGTTCCGGGTCTGGGGATACAGACGGAAGCGGTCCAGCAGCTCGAAAGCGGACATGTCGGAAAGCATCATCGTGGAAAAGGCCAGATAGCGCGGCTCAGTGGTAGCGAACGCGATCGCCTCCTTGCCGGTATAGGCTTGAATGACCTGGAAACCCATCGATTCCACCGCCTTGACGACCTGCTCCTCGCCGCTGCGGGAAATCACCAGGGCCTGCAGATCCCAGTCTTCAGCTTCCGACGTGAGGCCCAGCACCACCAGGCGCTTCGTGAGATACGCCGCATCGACCGGGAGCGTGAAAAATCCGGCAGCCGGGAAAACCCCGCCTACCTTGCCCTCCTCGCTGAGAAACACCGGCAGAATGGGTATGTCGCGGGTTTCCGGGTTGCGCTTGAGATCCAGCAGAATGCCCCAGCCGTCGGAAGAATAGGGGGAAATATCCAGCAGTATTCCCAAGGGACGCTCATCCTTCAGATCATCGAGTTTCGCCGGCCGGGCACGGTAGCCCCCTTCCTTGAGGTATCGGCAGACCGTCGCCCCGCGGTCGTCGCAACTGTTCAAACCCATGATCCAGAGTTCCCGCTCACTGAGTGTATCGACCATGATATCCGTTCACCACCCGATCAGGTAATTGGTTTCCATCCGGAAAGGGTCTTTTCCCTGCAGAAACCGCGTCTATGTCAATCCGGAGTTTCCGAGCGGCTCTAAATCAGCTTTCGATTCCACTTGCTCAGGAGGCAGCCCGAATCGCCACAGACGCATCCGTTCTAAATACCATATTTTGGCCGGTCCGCAAAGAAATCTTTCATAATAAAGCTCTGTCCTCCCGATTTTCATCGGACCGCATGCTCACCTCCGCCACCAGGTTTCGACCGCTGGGAAACGGCAACAAACAGGCTGGATGGGCGAAATTTACCTTGTCTTTTCAAAAAACATCTGTCATATTGTTTTGGTTTAGGCGGGCGACAGCCCGTCTTTTTCTTTTGTTCACGGTACAACTGCCGGAAAGCGTGAAATCACGACAGCGGCAATCTGCCGGCGCTCTTGGACCTCAGGCGCCGAAAATCAAACGGGAGTCAGGATCATGCAGGACAAGATACGCAATATCGCCATAATAGCCCATGTCGACCACGGCAAGACGACCCTGGTGGATGCGCTTTTGAAGCAGTCGGGAGTTTTCAGGAACAACGAGGTCATCACCGAACGGGTCATGGATTCCAACGACCTGGAAAAGGAGCGGGGCATCACCATCCTCGCCAAGAATCTCTCCATTCGACATGACGGGTACAAGATAAATATCGTCGACACTCCGGGGCATGCCGATTTCGGCGGCGAGGTCGAGAGGGTCCTGAAGATGGTCGACTCGGTCCTGCTCCTGGTGGACGCCATGGACGGCCCCATGCCCCAGACCCGCTTCGTGTTGAAGAAATCCCTCGACCTGGGGCTGCGCCCGATCGTGGTGATCAACAAGATCGACCGGCCCGGCGCCCGGCCTTCCGAGGTGCTGGACATGGTGTTCGACCTCTTCTGCGAACTTCAGGCGAGCGACGAACAGCTTGACTTCGCCGTGGTCTACACCAGCGCCAAGGCGGGTTATGCGAAACTGGACCTGGAAGATGACTCCGACAACATGGAGGTCCTGTTCCAGATCATCGTGAACAATGTGAGCCCCCCTGAAGGCGATCCCGCGGCGCCTTTTCAGATGCTGGTCACGAACATCGACTATAACGACTATATCGGCAGAATTGCCACGGGCAAAATCTTCAACGGCAAGGTAACCGCCGGTGAAACCGTGGCCCTCATCAACCGCAAGGGCGCCGTTCAGCGTGGGCGCATCTCCAAACTCCTGGGGTACGAGGGATTGCAGCAGGTCGATATCACCGAAGCATTCACCGGGGACATCGTCACCATAGCAGGCTTCGACGATGTGGGGATCGGCGAAACGATCGCCGGCGCGGACAACCCCGCAGCCCTTCCCTACGTTTCCATCGACGAGCCCACAATTTCCATGAACTTCATCGTCAACAGCTCCCCATTCGCCGGCCGGGAGGGCAAGCTGGTCACCTCGCGCAACATCCGCGAGCGCCTGGACCGCGAATTGCGGACCAACGTCTCTCTCCGGGTGGAGAACACCGACAATCCGGACACTTTCCTGGTGTCGGGACGCGGGGAGCTGCACCTGTCCATCCTCATCGAGAACATGCGCCGCGAAGGCTTCGAAATGGCGGTTTCCAAGCCCGAAGTGATCATGCGCGACATCGACGGCCAGAAGCAGGAGCCGGTGGAATACCTGGTGGTGGACGTGCCCGCGGAGCACCAGGGCACGGTGATCGAAAAGATGGGCCCCCGCAAGGGTGAAATGGTTGCCATGCACCAGTTGGGCGACATCATCAGGCTCGAGTTCGTCATCCCCGCCCGGGGCCTCATCGGCCTCCGCGGCGAACTGCTGACCGAAACCCGCGGCACCGGCATCATGACCCACACGTTCCACGGCTACGCCCCGTTCAAGGGCGAAATTCCCGGGCGCAAGAACGGCGTCCTTGCCGCGATGGAACTGGGGGAAACGACGGCCTACGCGCTCGACGCGCTCCAGCCGCGAGGCGTGCTGTTCGTCGGACCGGGAGTCGAGGTGTACGGCGGCATGATCATCGGGCAGCACGCCAAGGACAACGACCTGGACGTGAACCCCTGCAAGGGCAAAAAACTGACCAACGTCCGCGCCTCCGGGTCGGACGACGCCATAAAACTCACACCGCCCCGCGTACTGACCCTGGAGCAGGCCCTGGAGTTCATCGATGACGACGAACTTGTCGAGGTGACCCCGGCTTCGATCCGTTTGCGGAAAAAGGAGCTCGATCCGACGAAGCGGAGAAGAATCGTTCGCTGACCCGGCGCAGAGGTGCAACGCCTCATAAGGCAGGGAGAGATACCGCACCTCCTTAAATGGGGCAGACAGCAACTTTGCATTGACAAACTGCCTGTTTTTAACTACTAACAGAGTAGCAAGCCCGTGTCGTCAGGATGGTCGCATTCCCCGATCCGGAAGCCAATGGGCGCTTATCCGGGTCTTCCGGATGCGCAGATGCCCCGATGTACCGCTTATTGATTGATAAGGAGCTCGTATGTCCCTGAAAATAGCGGCAACCCTCTGTATTCTCCTCTGCACGGCGTCATGTACAGTGTTCGACAACAAAAACATCAAGACGCCCCCGGAAACTTCTTTCCGGCAGGGCGAAAAGCTCTATGCGAAGAAAAAATATGAGGCTGCGTTGGAGAAGTGGCGATCGGTCAAGGACAGCAACACCTCCCCCCTGCTGAAGACGATAGCGGAACTGCGGATCGCCGATGCCCTCTACAAGGACAAGAAATATATCGAGGCCGCAGCCGAGTACGAAAACTTCAGAAAGCTTCACCCCAAGCATCCCAAGGCGCCGTATGCACTGTACATGATGGGGACCTGCAATTTCGAGCAGGTAAAGAAAATCGACACCGATCAGGCCCCGCTGAAAGCTTCCGTGACCAATTTCGAATCATTCCTGCAGGAATACCCGGATTCGGACCTAGGAGGGAAGGTCCGGGAAAAACTGGCCGAATGCAGGAGCAAGCAGGCCGGTTATGAAGTGTACGTGGGAAGGTTCTACTACCGGACCGACAGGTACAACGCCGCGATCACCCGCTTGAAGGATTCTCTGGACAAATACCCGAAAGCGACCGTGAATGACGAGGCCCTGTTCCTTCTGGGCAACGCCTATCTCCGCACGGGCGATAAGGCAAAGGCCAAGGAATCGCTGGAAAAGCTGGTCAAGGATTATCCGCGCAGCCAATTCGCGGACAAGGCTAAAAAGCTCCTGGCCAAGGCTTCGTGACAGCAAAACACCGTTGCCGGACAACTTGCTCCGGCGCCGCCCTGTTCCGCTTTCAGCCATAAATGACTATCCTTCTCCTGTCACTCTATATCCTTCTCAGTGCGGCCGCTTTTTTTCTCTCGTGGCTGAACCTCCGCCACCTTGAACTCAACGGTGACGAAGTCCCTCGAGGATTCGAGGATCACCTGGATGTGGACACCCTCCGGAAAAGCTCTGCCTACACTGTCGCCCAGAACAGGGTCGGCCTCGTTGAATCCATACTGGATGCCGCCATCCTGGTCCTGTTTCTGTTCTGCGGCGGTCTGGAAGCCTACGACCGCCTGATCGCGCCCCTTACCGACTCGTTCATCATCAAGGGTCTGCTCTTTTTCCTCCCCCTCTGCCTCGCCCAAGCCCTTATCGACATCCCCTTCAGCCTGTATCGAAATTTTTCCCTCGAAAACCGTTTCGGCTTCAACACCATGACTCCGGGCCTCTGGCTTTCGGACCTGCTCAAGTCGACAGCCATCGGAACGACTCTCGCTGCGCTCCTGCTGACCGGCGCGTTCGCGATCATACAGCTGAGTCCTGCTGCATGGTGGCTCTGGGTCTGGGCATTCTTCGCCATCGTATCCTTGTTCCTGATGTACCTGTCACCGTACCTGATCGAACCCCTTTTCTACAAGTTCGAACCCATCCGGGCCGAGGGGCTGGAGGACGACATCCGGCGGGTAATGAGCAAGGCCGGCCTGGAGGTGAGCAGGGTGCTCCAGGTGGATGCCTCCCGCCGCAGCCGTCATTCCAACGCCTACTTCACCGGAATCGGCAAAGTGAAGCGCATCGTCCTGTTCGATACCCTGCTGCAACAGCTCGACCGTCCGGAGATCCTGGCTGTCCTTGCCCATGAAGCAGGCCACTGGAAAAAGCGCCATCTGCTGAAACGTCTGTTAATGGCCGAGGCGGAAGCGCTCGTTGCCTGCTACGCCGCCTTCCGCCTGCTCGAATGGGGAGGCCTCCACTCCGTGCTGGGTACGGGGGAGGTATCCTTTCCGGCACAACTGGTTATCCTGGGTTTCCTCTTTTCTCTCGTCTCGACGCTCATGACGCCTGTCGGCAGCCTGCTCTCAAGGCGCCACGAACGGGAAGCCGACGGTTTCGCGACCGAGTTGACCGGCATGCCCGAAGCACTCGCTTCGTCACTGGTCAAGATGAGCCGCGACAACCTGTCAAACCTCCATCCCCATCCCCTCTACGCGGCAATCTACTACTCCCATCCCCCCATGGCCGAAAGGGTGCGGGAGCTGCTCGACAAAGACGGGAAGAAGGCATAACTGCCATGGACACGGTGATTATAACAGCGGCAACTGCTGGAGAATTGACGGCCCTCGTGAGAAAAACCGGAGCCCAGCAATTCAATTCCCGACTCCCCGTGGACCTGCATGTCTTCGCTGCCGGCGACAAGAGGATTGTTTTTGCAGAGACCGGGATCGGCAAGGCGCTTGCAGCTTCTGCCACGACAGCCTTGATCAACGTTTTTTCCCCAGATATGATCCTCAACACCGGTTGCGCGGGCGCATATGCCGTTTCCGGACTCAAGGCCGGCGGCCTGGCACTGGCAACGAGCGAATTTTTTGCCGACGACGGTGTCGAAACCCCTGGCGGCTGGCAATCCCTTGAGGAGATGGGTTTCTCTCTCTGGGAAAGGAACGGCCGCTGCTTTGGCAACGAGATTCCCCTGACTGCATCCCTGGTGGAAAAAGCCCGCAGGATCGCGGACCGGGATGGTTTTCAGTTGAAGGCGGGCAAGTTCCTCACCGTCTCGACCTGCAGCGGCAGCCGCATGCGCGGCGATACCCTTGCAAAGCGCTATGGAGGCATCTGCGAAAACATGGAAGGCGCAGCCGTGGCGCTCATCGCCGCAATCTATGGAATACCATGCATGGAAGTGCGCGGCATAAGCAATCTGGTGGAAGACCGCGATCTTTCCCGCTGGGACATTCCATCAGCTGTCGCCGCAGCCTCGCATTTCATCGAACGAATCCTGGGAAGCTTGTGACCATGCGGACGCTTTCCCTGGGCTTTTCGCCCTGCCCCAACGACACCTTCCTGTTCCACCCACTCGTGAGCGGACGCGTCGAAACCGGCGCGCTCAGGTTCCGGGAACGGCTGGCAGATGTGGAAACGCTCAACCTGCTGGCAATGGATACGGCCCTGGACGTATGCAAGGTTTCCTATCATGCATTTGCCCATATCCGCCCGCACTATGTGCTGCTGCGCGCCGGCGGCGCCATGGGCAGAGGATGCGGCCCGTTAGTCGTCGCCCGGCGGGATTGCCGGATTGCCGACCTGACGGAAAAACGGGTCGCCACGCCCGGACGTTACACCACCGCGCACCTGCTTCTCAGGCTCTGCAACCCGGAAATCTCAGGCCTGGTCACCATGCCCTTCCATGAAATCATGTCCGCAGTCGCCAGCGGACAGGTCGACGCAGGAGTCATCATTCACGAGTCGCGTTTCACTTTTCGGGAATACGGACTGCGAGAGGTCCTCGACCTGGGCCAATGGTGGGAGTCCAGGACGGATCTTCCCCTTCCCCTTGGCGGCATAGCGGCCAGGCGCAGCCTTGGAGACTCCGTACTGCGCGAAGTGGATAATGCTGTCCGGTCAAGCGTCGAATATTCGACGTCCCACCCCGGCGAAGCATCGGACTATATCCGTTCCCATGCAAGGGAAATGGACGAAGATGTCTGCTCCTCACATATTTCTCTCTACGTCAACCAGCACTCCCTCGATCCGGGAACCGATGGCGAACGGGCAGCCGAAACCCTGATTTCGCTCGGCGTTGCAAGCGGATTGTTCCCCGACTCAGACCTCCCCATTTACGTTTCCCGGTAGCCGGCACTTTTCTCCGGCGTACGGCCCTCCACATCTTCAGTTTTTTCAATATGTTACAAGATTTTGCACCATTATTTTCTTGACATGCGCGACGTGCTTGTAGTATAAGGATGCCTCGCCCAGAAGGAGGTGCCGATGGCATCGCTGAACCGAAGGGGCATGGTGGCGTTGATCATAGCCGGCCAGGCTCTGCTCCTTCAGATCCAGACACTTCCCTTGCAAGCAGCAGAATTATTGTCGGATGGGAAAAAAGATAATATTGAGCAAAACCGCCCGGTCCCGGGAGAAGCAACCGGCAAGGAAGGAATTGCCACTTATTACGCTAAGAAGTACACGGGAAAGAGAACAGCATCTGGAAGCAGGTATTGCCCCAAGAAACTTACGGCAGCACATCCGAGCCTGCCCTTGGGGGCAAAAGTCAAGGTAGTGAACCTTGCAAACAGAAATGAAGTACATGTAACTGTCAATGACCGCTGCCGGAAGAAGAGCGTACCTACGATCGATTTGTCGCGGGAGGCAGCAAAACAGCTGGGATTCTTGGGAAAAGGGACTGCACGAGTCCTGATTCAGCCTCTGGACAGAGAATCCTGAAAAAAAATCATTGGGCGAACAGACACAAGAAAGGCCGGGTATCCACCCGGCCTTTCTGTTTTACCGATTTATTTCTTTTTGGCCTTCTTGCCCTTTGAACCCTGCTTTGACTTCGTCTTTCCGGAAGAGCCACCGCCTGAGGACTTCTTCTTGGCAGCGCCATGCTTTGATGACTTTTTCGGCGAGTCATCGTCGGATTTATCCCGGGTTTTCTTGCCTTTGGCCGACGCTTTCCCCTTCTTTTCCTTCTTATCCTTCTTTCCCTTTTTCTTTGCATGGACCTTGCTTTTGTGAACCGGCGGGTCCGGAGACAGCTCCTCGCGGAGGTTGCCGAGCAGCACGGGGGGCTCATCGAGGCCCGGATTCGCTTTTTTTGCTGTTTCCAGAACCCCCTTCGCATCATTGAAGCGACCCGTCTTCATGAGGAGCCGGCCATAGGCATTCAGGGCTTTGGGATGGTCCGCTTTCAGCTCCAGCGCCTTCTTGTAGGATGCCGCCGCGGAGTCGTAATCCTTGTTGAATTCATTTATCAGGCCGAGCTTGTAGTGGTTGTCCGGATTGTTCGGCGCCAAAGCGATATTTTCCTTCAAAAGGCTGGTCACCTTGTTGAAGTCTTTCTTCTTGACATAGATGGCAAGAATCGCGTTCCTGGACTCGGGATCGTCCCTTTTCAGCCGGAGGACTTCCATGTAATGCCGCAGCGCATCATCATCCTGGGAGTTACGCCGATACAGGTTGGCCAGGTCCCGCTGGGCGTCGACGTTGTCCGGGTCGAGGCGCACCGTGGTGTTATATTCGCTGATGGCATCCCGGTAATTCTTGTTGTTCATGTAGGCACGGGCCAGCCGATAGTGGACCTGGGGCGTGTCTTTCTTCATCCTGACCAGTTCCCGGTACTGATCGATGGCCTGGGGAAAACTCCCCCGCAAGGCATAAATGTCGGCCAGCAGCCTCCGGGTCTCGGGACTGTCGGGATCCGCCCGCAGCGCTTCACGGTATTCGACCACCGCCTCATCGAGCATCGCCTTTTTCTCGTAGAGCACGCCAAGGTTTCGATGGGCCTCGGCCGGAGCGCCCTTCAGGCGAATCGCTTCCCGATAGGTGGCGACCGCCTCGTCGTCGCGGCCGGCTGCCGCATAGGCATCACCCAGGCGTACCAGCGTTTCCGGATCACCCGGACGGTCCTTGGCCGCCTCTTCCAGTTCTGAAACCGCCTTTGCATAATCCCCTGACTTGAGATACTCGCTGCCTTTCCGCAACTGCTCCATCAACTCCACCGAGCGATTCCGGCCCCCCAGGAGGTATTCATACTCGGCCTTCCGGAGCTCCCCTTTCTTCTCATACGCGGATCCGAGCAGAAGATGAATCTTCTTGCTCTGGGGGTTGGCCGTCTGCAGTTTCTTCAGCTCGTCGATGGCCTTGTCGGTCTGGTTCCTGTCCAGGTACAGGGCAGCCATCCCGATCCGCGCATCTTCACTTGCGGTATTGTTGCCGATCGCTTTCAGATATTCTTCGTCAGCCTTGTCGTACTGCCCCTGCTTGCGGTAGATGTCCGCGAGACCGGCATGGAGAGACGCGTCATCCGGCCGGCCCTTGATCGCCTCCTGGTAATGGTAGGTGGCGAGGGGATAGCTCTTCTTGTCCGCATAGACTCTTGCCAGGCCCTTGTGGAAGCGGGGATTGCTCTCCTCCGCCAAGGCCTTTGTCAACTCCAGGGCCGCATCGTCCAGCATCCCCTTCTGGTAATAGAGCTCACCCAGGTTCCCGTGGGCATGGGGAAAAGACGGATCCTCCTTGAGGCACTCCCGGTAACTGGCGATGGCGTCATCGAACCTCGAGGCTCTCTCAAGACGCGTGGCTCTCACGAAATTCCCCGCCGCACCGTCCGGACAGAGCTCCAGAACGCGTTTTTCCAACAGCTCCCTTTCAGCATCATTTTTCGCATCAAAACCGGCAGCAATCTTTTTTGCCTGGGAACACTTCCCGGCAAGTCCGAAAGTCCAGTCGAATCCGCAGCTGAGGGAAGCAAGGAGTGCCAATAACAGAAACAGGTTTTTTTTCATCGGTATCCTCGCACGATTCCTATTATTAATGTCGCAAAACAGGCAGGTGATTATACACAGCCCACGGCAACAATTCAAATAATTATCGGCAACCGCTTGATTTTCCGAAGTTGATCGGCAGCGGGCTAGTGGACGGGAGATGCGTTCCCAACATTTTTATTGTGGTTGACGGGTCCGGCAGATTTGTCTTACAGTGCCCATAAAGTACAAATCCGCATATTGGGAATGAAGAAGAATTAGTGTACACTTGACAGTGCAGCCGGGAATGATTACCTGAATACAATGGACACCTTGTCGGTTGCGGAACCGATAATCATAAAAGGAGAATGCACATGGAAAACAACCAGGAAAAGGAAGAGCTGAAAATACCCGACATTCTCCCCCTGCTTCCCGTGCGCGACGTGGTGGTTTATCCCTATATGATAATACCCCTTTTCGTCGGGCGCGAAATATCAATCAGCGCCGTCGATTGGGCGCTGTCGAAGGACAGGCTCATCTTCCTCGCGACCCAGAAGGACATCTCGGAGGAAGAACCGGCGCCGGATGCGATCTATACCGTTGGCACTGTAGCGATGATCATGCGCATGCTGAAGCTTCCCGACGGCAGGGTGAAAATCCTGGTCCAGGGACTGGCCAAGGGGAGGATCACGGAATTCGTGGAATCCAAACCCTTTTTCTCGGTACGCATCGAACGCATCGAAGAACCCGCTTCGGCGGAAACTTCACTCGAAACAGAGGCATTTCTGCGCACCATCAAGGAGCAGATTGCGCGGATAACCTCCCTCGGGAAAAATATCTCGTCCGAAGTGACGGTAATCCTGGAGAACATGCAGGACCCCGGAAGCCTGGCCGACCTCATTGCCAGCAACATCGGTCTGAAAGTCGAGGAAGCCCAGAATCTCCTCGAAACCATCGATCCGATCGAACGCCTGAAAAAGGTGAACGAATATCTCAACAAGGAAATCGAGTTGCTATCCATGCAGGCCCGCATCCAGTCCGCGGCAAAGGAGGAGATGGGGAAGACCCAGCGGGAATACTACCTCCGCGAACAGCTCCGGGCGATTCAGCAGGAACTGGGGGAAACGGATACCAGAACCGAGGAAATGGCCGAATTGCGCGCCGCCATCGAGGAAGCAAAAATGCCGGCGACGGTCGAGAAAGAGGCGCTGAAGCAGTTGGGAAGGCTCGAACAGATGCATCCGGACGCAGCGGAATCAAACATGCTCAGGACCTACCTGGACTGGCTGGTGGAACTGCCCTGGAGCAAGTCCACCAAGGATGTCCTGGACATCGCCAGGGCACGCCAGATTCTGGATGAAGACCATTTCTACCTGGAAAAGATCAAGGACCGCATCCTGGAATTCCTGGCGGTGAGAAAGCTGCGAAAAAAGATGAAAGGTCCGATTCTCTGCTTCGTCGGACCTCCGGGCGTGGGGAAGACCTCCCTGGGCAAGTCCATTGCGCGGGCCATGGGGCGGAAGTTCCTGCGCATCTCCCTCGGCGGCGTGCGGGACGAAGCCGAAATGCGCGGCCATCGGCGAACTTACGTGGGCGCGCTGCCGGGCCGGATCATCCAGGGCCTGAAACAGGCCGGGTCAAACAACCCCGTTTTCATGCTGGATGAAATAGATAAGCTGGGCGCCGATTTCCGCGGCGATCCGTCCTCGGCGCTGCTGGAAATCCTGGATCCGGAACAGAACCATACGTTCTCGGATCATTACATCAACCTCCCCTTCAACCTGTCGAATGTAATGTTCATAGCCACGGCGAACCAGATTGATCCTGTTCCGAGCGCACTGCGCGACAGGATGGAGGTCATCTCCCTTTCCGGCTACACCGAAGAGGAGAAGCTGCAGATCGCGAAACGCTACCTGATCCCCCGCCAGATCAAGGAAAACGGCATCTCCGACAAGATAATCTCCTTTTCGGACGAGGCGGTCAAAACCATCATCGAGAAGTACACGAGGGAAGCGGGACTGAGGAACCTGGAGCGCGAGATCGGCTCCATCTGCCGCAAAATCGCGCGCAAAGTAGCCGAGGGGAAAAAGCAGCGCTACACCATAAGCAGCACATCGGTCGCCAAATTCCTGGGCCCCCCCAAGTTCCTTCGCGAAGGAGAGATGGAAAACAACGAAACCGGTGTCGCCACGGGCCTGGCCTGGACTCCGGTGGGCGGAGAGGTGCTCTTCATCGAGGCAACCACCATGAAGGGCAAAGGCGGCCTCACCCTGACCGGACAGCTTGGCGACGTGATGAAGGAATCGGCTCAGGCAGCCCTGTCCTACATCCGTTCGAAATCGGGCGTTTTCCGTCTGACCGAGGATTTCTTCACCGATCTGGAGATTCATGTCCATGTTCCGGCCGGCGCAATCCCGAAAGACGGCCCTTCCGCCGGCGTAACCATGGCCACGGCCCTGGTATCCGCGCTCACGAGAATTCCGGTCAAACGGGACGTGGCCATGACCGGAGAGATAACGCTGCGCGGCAGGGTGCTGCCCATCGGCGGGCTGAAGGAAAAAATGCTGGCGGCCATCCGCGCGGGAATCACCACCATCGTCATCCCCGAGCAGAACAAGAAAGATCTGGAAGAAATACCCAAGCATATACTGAAAAAAATACGGATCCTCACGGCAAAAACCATCGATGACGTGCTGAAAATGGCCCTTGAAATATATCCGCCACCGGCTCCGTCACCGGCAAAAGGGCTTCCGCACAAGCCAAGGGCAGCCGCGAAACGGATACCTTCCCGTTCCAAGGTCGTATCTTGAGTTACGACGCCAACCTGAAATCACTGGGCGAATTCGGCCTGATCGACCGGATCGCCCGGTGCGTCCCGCAGGGGCCCGGAGTCAGCCTGGGCATAGGGGACGACGCCGCGGCCGTGGCCTGTTCCACCGGGAACCTGAGCCTGATAACCACCGACATGCTGGTTGAGGGCATCCATTTCGACCTCTCGCTGTGCGATCCGGTCTCACTGGGGAAAAAGTCCCTCTCCGTCAACCTGTCGGACATTGCCGCCATGGGCGGGACTCCCCGCCACTTCCTTCTCTCGATGGCGATCCCTCAATCAGCGAACCTCGCCCTGTTGGACGACCTGATCGGCGGCATGATGAGCAGGGCTGCCGAGTTCGGCGTAAGTCTCATCGGCGGCGACACCTGTTCGTCACCGGACCGCCTGGTGCTGTCCCTGACAGTTCTCGGCGAACAGCTGCCCGCCAGGATAGTCCGTCGTTCCGGAGCCGTACCGGGAGACAACGTCTGCGTCACCGGCACGGTCGGCGACTCGGCGCTCGGCCTGCAGCTGCTGAAAAGGGGGGAACGCGGGGAATTCCTGATTTCACGGCACCTGGACCCCACGCCACGGGTACGGGAAGGAAGGGCGCTCGCCGATGCCGGCATACCTTCCGCCATGATCGACGTGAGTGACGGTCTGCTGGCGGACCTGCAGCACATACTGGACAGCTCCTCGGCCGGAGCGCGGCTCCGGCTGGCCGACATTCCCCTGTCACCCCATTTCCTGGCCAGGTTTCCGGCAGTGAATGATGAAGCCCGTGCTCTGGCGCTCTCCGGGGGCGAAGACTATGAACTGCTTTTCACCGTTCCTCCCGCCAGAATGCCGGCCCTCTTTTCCCTCATGCAGGAATTTGCCACACCGGTTACCGTCATCGGCTCGGTTATTGCGGCGACGGGCTTGTCCGTCGTGGACGCGAACGGCAATGAGCTGCCTTTCCGGAGCAAAGGCTTCGACCATTTTTCCGGATCCTGATGCCATCGCTCCGCCTGTGCATACCGGATGACGTAGAGGCGGCTGCCTGACCTCACATAAGGGCACGCCGCTGAAAACGGATGACAGCTGTCATGCAAAAGCCCGTCTTTACAACCTCCGCAAGGTCCAGACTCCGGAGAGACATTCCCGACAAGTCGTACGAGAAGATCCGACGGATCCTCAAGGCCATGACCGGACTCCGGCTCGACAATTACAAGAGTTCATGCGTAAAACGGCGGATTGCCGTGCGGATGAGCACCGTCGGATGCGAAACCGCGGAAGAATACGTGGAATACCTCCACACGGAGAAGTCGGAGCCAGGCATTCTGGCAAAGAAACTGACCATTCACGTGAGCAAGTTCTTTCGCAACCCTTCCACTTTCACCAAACTGAGGGAAAAAGTCCTGCCGGCCCTTTTTTCGCATTGCACGCAGGAGGGCCGCCGCTCCCTGTTCCTGAGAAGCCTAGGATGCGCCGCGGGAGAGGAGCCCTATACCCTGGCCATCATGCTGAAAGATCATTTCCCCGAAGAGTTGTCCCGGTTCAGCATTTCCATCCATGGAACCGACATTGACAACGATGTACTGCGCCTGGCGGAAAACGCGGTCTATGGCGAGGAAAGCCTGGACGAGATTCCACCCGAGGTCAGGGAACGTCACTTCCGCTTCAAGGACGGCACATACCACCTTGACCCCCGTATCCGTGAAATGGTCTCTTTTGCGCATGGCGATCTGGCGCGATCTCCTGGCAAGGCGACAACCGACCTCATTCTCTGTCGCAACGTGCTCATTTATTTCGAACGCAGCTCTCAGGAATCAATCATCTCCTCTTTCGCCGAATCGCTCCGCGAAGGGGGCTTCCTCGTCCTGGGAAGAACTGAAACCATGATGAGCGGAGTGCGGGAACTGTTCCGCCCCGTATGCCATGCCGAGCGTATCTACCGCAAAGCCTGACCCTCCCCGAGGCGCATCGGGCAACGTGCGCATCCCCGCAGCTTCCATGGCATGAGTGTTGCTTTATATTGCGTAATCCCGTATATAGTAAGTTTCCGGCTCGAAATCCGACAGCCTGCTCACACGGATTCCGGAAGGAAACGGCACACCCCGGCTGATAAGAAAGGAGAAGGCATGCGTATCCCCATCGGGTACAAATTCATCCTCGGGTTTGTAGTGGTTGTCGCCGCGGTGGCATTCACCCCCAGGGGGGTCCAGATGCTGGGCTATTCTCCTGAAGCAACAAGCCTCATCAGCTACCTGGTGGCATTGACCATAGGCCTCATCCTCGGATGGTTCTTCACCAAGACCTTCACCAGGAACATCTCCCGGTTGAACGAATCAGCTGAAGCCATCAGCAGGGGGGACCTGACCGGAGATCTTGCCCTGGGCGGAACCCGTTTTCCCGACGAAACCGTGGACATGGCGGTCTCGATCGACCGCATGAAGGACAACCTGCGCAGGCTGGTCAGGAGCATCAGGGAAATTGCCGAGAAAGTTTCCGATTCGGCCGGGACACTGTCGTCCAATGCCGTGGAAATCAATGCATCGACGGAGGAAGTAGCGATTGCCGTGGAACATATCTCCAGGGGCGCGGAAAAACAGGCGGAAATGGTCGGCAACAGCTCCAAGGTCATCCATGAAATGGCCATTTCCATCGAACTGGTTGCCAAGAGGGCCAGGGAAGCCGCAAGTGCAGCGCGGGACACCAGCATTTCAGCCCGTCGCGGCGGCGATCAGGCGCAAGACCTTCTCGAAAGGATGCGCGGATTCCTCGATCGGGTCGAAATGAGCGGGCAGCAGTTCATGGAATTCAACACCAAACTGCAGCGGGTCGGGAAGATCGCGGATTTCATCGGCGAAATCGCCCGGCAGACCAACATGCTGGCCCTGAACGCTTCCATCGAGGCAGCACGGGCTGGCGAATACGGCAAAGGATTCGCGGTTGTGGCGGAAGAAGTGCGGAAACTGTCCGAGGGCGCCGGCAAATCCGCCGAAGACATAATAGAGCTCATCAGTGCTGTCCGCGAAGAGAGTCATCGCGTCCAGGACACCATAGTGGATATTTTCCGAAGCATCGGTGACGGCAAGAAAAGCATCGACATCACCGTTGATTCCTTCAGGGAGATCGTGCAGACAGTCATGGAAACCGAGCGCAAGTCAAACAGCATCGCGGATCTATCCGCCATGCAGACGGATGGAGCGGGCCGGATGGTGAAGAACGTTGACGAAATCGCCCGGGTAGCGGAAGATAACGCTGCTTCGACTGAGCAGGTGTCGGCCGCCACCCAGGAGCAGACAGTCGCCATGCAGGAGATGTCCCAGGCGGCAAAGGAGCTTGCCGCCCTCTCCGCCGAACTGTGCAGTTGCGTCGAGCGCTTCACGCTGCCGCCGAGCGAGGTTCCGGCAGCATGAAAGCGAGCCGGGAACGTTTCCTGATCGTATCGGTCAGCGAAAGCCGATTCGCTTTTCCGCTGAAAGAAATCGCCGAAGTCACGGAAACGTTTGCGACATACCCCATCCCCTTGGCGCCGCGGGAGTACGTCGGCGTCATGAATTTCCACGGAGCGCCCGTTCCGGTCCTGGATCTGGATTCCCTTCTGCACGGCTGTCCGCCAAAAGCATCAGGCACGGTCCTGGTAATCGACGGCAGGAACCGTTCCCTAGCCGTGCGCGTGGACCGGATCGAGAAGATAGCGCCCGGCGACATCATTGAGTCCTTCCCCGCAAGCGACTGGCAGTCGGGAAGGTCTGCCGTCATCGAGCAGGAAAAAATACCCTCACCGTCACTGGATCGGCTGGTGGAACTGCTTGAGGACACGCTCCGGAGATCCGGGCGACAGCCCCGCACCCCCTGAAGCAAATTCAAGCGCTGATCGGACGGTTACCGCCAATTGGACATCATGCGAAGCGAACCTGAAGGAAATCACAGATCGGCTGACCGGCAACCTGCCGCCCTGGCGGAAAAAGGGAGGGCCCGCTGAATGGACATGTCCCCGTACAAGGAACTGTTCATCTCTGAGGTCAGGGAACACCTGCACACCATGAACGATGCCATAGTGGCGCTCGAAGAGGACCCGGCGGATCGCGGCAAGATCGATGCCCTCTTCAGGATGGCCCACTCCATCAAGGGCATGTCGGCGTCCATGGGGTATGAAACAATGGCCGAGCTTGCCCACAAGATGGAAGACCTGATGGACAAGATCAGGAAGGCAGCATGCTGTTTCGAAACGGACATCGCCGACCTGCTCCTGGAAGGCTCCGACCGCCTGACGGCTATGGTTCGCGGGGTGGAAGAGGGGGACGAAACTGAGCGGAACATTTCCGATCTGGTGGAGAGAATGGCAGGATATGCACCCGGTTCAACTGCCAAGAATGACGGAGACCGGGGAGAGCGGGCAACCGGATCCCCTGAACTGAAACAGGTCGAACCGTCCGGAAGCGCTGCCCCGATACCCGGTGACGGTGAGAGTTCCCGCAAGACGGTTCGGGTCAGGACGGCAGTGCTCGACAGCCTGATCAACATCACCGGCGAACTGGTTACCAGCAAGAGCAGGCTGGCAAGCATTTCCGCCGAATCGGGGATAAGGAAACTGGACCTGGCGGTTTTCGACCTTTCCCGTCAGGTCCGCGAACTGCACGACGAAATTCTCAAGCTGCGCCTGATGCCCTTCGGCACGGTCGCCGACCGCCTGCCGCGAACGCTTCGCGACCTGGCAAAAAGAAGCGGCAAGGATGTATCTCTCAGGATCAGCGGCAAAGAGATCGAAATTGACCGCGGCATTCTGGATGAACTTTCCGACCCGCTGCAGCACCTGCTCCGGAATGCGGTCGATCACGGTATCGAACCGCCTGCCGAACGCCTGGCCCGGGGGAAAAAGTCCGGGGGAACAATCGCGATCGAAGCACGAAAATGCAAGGACAGGGTAATCGTCAGCATTGCCGATGACGGAAGGGGCATGGACCCCGACTCGATAATCGCCGCCGCCAGGGAAAAAGGCCTTGTCAGTGACGAAGAAGCGTCGCGGCTATCCCCCCGTCAAGCTTTCCTCCTGACCTGCCTGCCCGGTTTTTCCACGGCGGACAAGGTTACCGGCATTTCCGGCAGGGGGGTGGGGATGGATGTCGTCAGGTCTTCCCTGCAATCCCTCGGCGGCAACCTGTCCATCGAATCGGAATTTGGGAAAGGAAGCCGCTTCACGCTTTCCCTCCCCCTCACGATCTCGATCATCCAGGTGCTCCTGGTCGGGTGCGCCCAGTACACGGTCGCGTTTCCGATCGACAAGGTACTGCGTACTCTGGACATCAAGCGGGAGGACATAACGGCCAGCGGCAGGAGGACCGTTTTGACGCTGGGAGGGGAAAGCTTACCGTTGCTGAGCCTTCGGCGCCTGTTGGGGTTGCCCCTCACTTCCGGCAAGGGGCCGGGAATCCCTGCGGTCATTATCGAAACACGGGGACGCAAGACAGGCATGCTGGTAGACCGGTTCATCGGCCAGCAGGATGTCTTCGTCAAACCGTTCGGAAGACCCCTGAACAGGATGAGGGGCCTTATCGGCGGAGCGGTCCTGGGCGACGGAAGGATCGTCTGCATTCTCGATCCGGCGGAATTCGTCCGTTAAGGCCTCCGCAGTGAGCCGGACCACCGGACACCAGGACCCGGGAGTTGAAACCATGATGAAATCTGTTGCGCCCTGACTTCAGTTATGGCACTATCAGCCGCGTTTTTTGAAAGGAAAATGACCATGAGATACTTTACCATCGTGCCCCTTCTCTGCCTTCTCGCTCTCGTTCCCGGTTTCGCCTCCCCCGCATTTGCGGAGGCAGGCCTCAAGGATGTCGTCGCAACAGTTGAGCGAGGGTATAATTCGTTGAGCGACCTGCAGGCATCCTTCTCGCAGAAGACTTTCATCCCGTCGGTAAAGAGGGACCAGACGGGTAACGGCATCCTGTACATAAAGAAGAATTCCTCGGCGGCCGCCATGTTCCGCTTCGACTACCGTATGCCGAAACAGCTCATTGTTTCGAACGGGAAAACAGTCTGGTTCTATCTGCCGGAAAACAGGCAGGTCATGCAGTCCAGCATCCAGAACATTTTCGAAGGTGACAACGGAATCGCGCTCAATTACCTGACCGGAATGGGACGCATCTCCCGCGATTTCACCATCTCTCCCCTGAAAGGGCTGCGCGACGCCTCGGGCAACTACCTCCTGGAACTGGTGCCGAAAAAACCGGGCAAGAATCTGGCAAAACTCCAGTTGACAGTGTCCGGTGTCGCCGTGGCGAAATATCTGAAAGAAAAGAATTTGAAGAATACGTTCCCCATTGTCTCTTCGGTAGTCTTCGATCCCTTCGGAACCAGGACGACCATCCTTTTCAGCAATGTCAGGGTAAACCGGGGGATGAAGAACTCGCTTTTCACCTTCAGGGCGCCTGCCGGTACCGAAATAATCAAGCCATAGCCGTCTGGACAAAGCTCTTGCGGCTGTCCCTGGGCAGGACCACGATATAACACGGACAGGTACCGCATGTTCACTAACAGGGGAGAAAACAAGATATGCCATCATTCGACATAGTGTCACAGATCGACATGCAGGAAGTCGACAACGCAGTCAACCAGACGGTCAAAGAGATCACCCAGCGTTACGATTTCAAGAATTCAAAAAGTGAAGTTTCGCTTGAGAAGGATTCCATCAGGATTCTGGCAGACGACGATTTCCGCCTGAAGGCCATCGTCGACATTCTCCAGTCCAAGTGCATCAAGCGGGGAATTTCCCTGAAAGCCCTGAAATATGGGTCAACTGAATCCGCATCCGGAGGCATGGTCCGCCAGATCGTCACGCTCCAGCAGGGAATATCCAAGGAAAAAGGCAAGGAAATCATCGCCGCCATCAAGGAGACCAAGCTGAAAGTGCAGGGCCAGATCCAGGAGGATCAGGTCAGGGTTACCGGAAAGAGCATCGACGACCTCCAGGAGATCATAAAGATGCTGAAGGGCAGGGATCTGGATGTGGATATGCAGTTCATAAATTTCAGACAGTAGGCGATCCGGAACGATCGCCCGTCCGCAAGAGGTGCCATTGAACGACAAGACGAAACGGAAAGTGAGCATGGTCAGCCTCGGCTGCCCGAAAAACCTGGTTGACGCCGAAGTGATGCTCGGCTACCTCGACCGTGAAGGTTACGAGATCACCACTGATGAGAAGGACGCCGACATCATCATTGTCAACACCTGCTCATTCATCAAAGAGGCGAAACAGGAGAGCATCGATGCCATCCTCGACCTTGCCGACAGGAAGCACGACGGCCGCTGCAGCCTCCTGATCGTAACAGGATGCCTGCCCCAGCGCTACCAGGAGGAACTGTGCCGTGAACTCCCGGAAGTCGACATATTCATCGGTACGGGGGACTACCCGAAGATTGCCGGCATAATCGCGGAAAAAAGCGGCACATCGGAACAGCTCCGCTACATCGGAGATCCGAACTTCGTGTATGACGAGAGTTCGCCGCGGCTGAAATCCACCCCCCTCTACACCGCTTATCTCAAGATCGCCGAAGGCTGTTCCAACTGCTGCTCGTACTGCGTGATCCCGAGCCTGCGGGGGGCGTACCGGTCCCGGCCGATGCGGGGACTGCTGGAAGAAGCCCGCAGGCTGGTGGACAGCGGAACCAGGGAGATCAACATCATCGCCCAGGACATAACCCGATACGGCACGGACCTGGACGATGGTTCGAACCTGGAGGCATTGATACGAAACCTTGCGCAAATAGAGGGGCTTCGCTGGATCCGCCTCCTCTACGCCTATCCGAACGGCATCACCGACGAACTCATCGAGCTGATCCGGGAGGAACGCAAAGTCTGCAAGTACCTGGACATCCCCCTGCAGCACATCAGTGATCCGATCCTGGCAAAGATGAACCGGAGGAGCACCTCGCAACAAATCAGGGATCTGATCGGCAGGCTCCGCGCGGAAATCCCGGAGATCGCGCTCCGCACGTCGCTCATCGTCGGTTTCCCCGGGGAAACCGAAGACGATTTCAAGCAGTTGCTGCATTTCGTGGACGAAGCCCAGTTCGACCGGCTCGGGGTCTTCTGCTATTCCAGGGAAGAAGGGACCCCGGCCGCGGAGATGCCGGACCAGGTTTCGGAGCGGGTCAAACGGGAGCGCTACAAAAAAGTCATGAAGGCACAGGCCAGGCTCTCATTCAAGCGCAACCGCCGCCTGACCGGCAGGATAGAAGAAGTGCTCGTGGAAGGCTTCAGCGAGGAAACCGAACTGCTCCTGAAGGGAAGGTCCTCCCGCCAGGCGCCGGATATCGACGGCCAGGTTTACATAACGGCAGGCAATGCCCATGTGGGAGACATCGTTCCCTTGAGAATAACCGACTCGTCGGATTACGACCTGATCGGGGAAATAGTCGAACCGGACTGATCGCCGGAACCCGGGACCCCTCGAGGGGGCTTTTTGCTTGACAACCGGTTAAAGTACGTTATTATGTGCAATCCTGAATGGAAGAGATATATTTCAGCACGGAGACGACCTGATGGTAGAAAGAATCGAGGAAATGAAAGCAATCCTCCTGAAGTTGAAGGAGGACACATTGAAAGAGATAAACAAGACGTTGAAATCTACGGCTGAGGTCCCAACCGGGGAACCGAGCGGCGATATCTACGACCAGGCCTCCAGCGAGCGGGACCGGGAACTGGGATTCCTGCTCAACGACCGTGAGCGCGAGAAACTGCGCAATATCGACGAGGCTCTGCTGCGCATCGAGGACGGCGACTACGGCATCTGCGAAGAGTGCGGTTGCGACATCCCCATCGGCAGGCTCCGGGCAATGCCTTTCGCCCATTACTGCGTAAAATGCAAGGAAGACATCGAAAAACTGCAGGCCCAGACCAAGCGCTTCGAAGAAGACCGGGCTTACAACGAGATCTCCTTCGGCGAGGATGAAGAGGCCTGAGAACGCGCCGCAACCACCTGACAAGAAAGGGCGTCTCCCCCACGGAGACGCCCTTTTCTGCATTCCCATCCGACTGAAAAGTATTTTTCCCAACCATACCGGAAACGAGGATTTTTTCGTTCAGGCCAGCAAAGCAAGGATTTGCGCGGAAGCGTACTTTCAGTACGTCGCACAAGCAAAACCGCAGCTGACACAGCCAGGGCGGAACATACCGTTGCCGTTACATCTCCACGCGCGTTACCACACCCTGAAGCCTGCTGGCCGGCAGTTTGTGGAACTGCACGAAATTGGGCGTCAGTTTTTTTATGAGGCTGAAAACCTTCCATATCGGGTTACCGGTATCTATATCCTCAATACCGTAGAATATGACCTTCTCCCGAATGCCGTTCATCTTCAGCATGCTTTCGATATCCAGCACCGCCATGTAGCCGGCTCTTATTTCCAGGGCGTCGAGCCCCGGAGCCAGGTTTTTCATCAAGTCCGTCTTGACGCCGAACGGTTCATCGGTCCTCACGATCGAAATCAGTATGTTTCTTTCATATATGATATTGCTGCGGATTATGCAATGGATCACATAAGGCGGAATGACATTCCATTCCCGGGAGAAAAACAGGGCCGTCCCCGACAGCACTCTTCCCTCCTGGTAAATCTGCTCGTAACTCACGCGAAAGGTTTCAATGTCCAGGGGGCGCAAAGCCTGATAAAGGTTGCGCTGCCCGTTGGTCCAGATGAAAATGGTGGCCAGGGGAAATGACGCGAGAACGAGTGACCAGTAGGCGCCATGGGGAAGCTTCGTCAGCGTTGAGGCAAGGTACACGAAATCGAGCAGACACACCAGGACCGCAATGGGCACCTTCCACTTCTTGTTGGTCCTGGAGAAGATGATGATCATCATCACACTGGTGATGGTCATCGAGCCGGTTACCGCCAAGCCGTAAGCCGCCGCCAGATTGGCCGACCGCTGGAAAATGAGCATGATGAAAATCACCGCGCACATGAGGGTCCAGTTGATGAAGCCTATGTATATCTGCGACTTGAGCAGGTGGGAGGTGTAGTCAACTTTCATCAGCGGCATGAGACGGGTCGTGATGCCCTGGTAGACGATGGAAAAAACGCCGCTGATGACCGCCTGGGATGCAATGACCGTAGCCATGATGGTCAGGATCAAGAACGGTATGTACAGGGCCGGCGCCTGTGACTTGACCATACCGAACAGCAGATTCTTCGCCTCCGGATTGGCGAGAACAAAGGCTCCCTGGCCGAGATAGTTGACGACCAGCGCAATAAAGACGAAATACCAGGCCCGAATAATCGGCTTTCTGCCGAGGTGGCCCATGTCGGCATAGAGCGCCTCGCCGCCCGTGGCGCACAGGATTACCTCGGACAGGACCACAAAGCCGGCAAGTCCGTTGTGGATGAGGAATTGCACCGCATGGTGAGGGCTGACAGCCGCGATGACTTCCGGTGAGCTCGTCAGCGACACCAGGCCGCTCAGGGTCAGGACCAGGAACCAGAGCACCATGACCGGGCCGAAAACGCCCGCGACCTTGTCGGTCCCCTTGTACTGCATGACGAAAAGGCCGATCGCTATGCACACGCCGATAAGCGTCAGCGTTCCCTGGTGAAGGCCGGCGACACCCGGGATCAGGAGTATCCCCTCGACAGCTGACATGATGCTGATGGCGGGAGTGATGACACCGTCACCCAACAGGAGGGAAACGCCCACAAAGGAGAGGAATCCTCCGAAGGCGAGGAGCCGGCCCGATTTGAGCAGCTTTATCAGTATCTCCCTGAGGACGATTTCGCCGCCCTGTCCCTTTCGGCCGAGGCTCATGGCCAACCAGGCGTACTCCACCGTTACCAGCAGGGTCAAGGTCCAGAAAACCAGTGACAGGATGCCGAAGACGTTTTCCCTGGTGGGGCTGGTCAGTGCAAAAATAACCGTCAGGGTGTAAATGGGGCTCGTACCGATATCGCCGAACACCAGCCCCATGGACTTGACTATCCCGCCCCAGAAGGGTTCCTCCTGAACCGTTTTCAAGGTGTCCCGTCCCCTTTGTCGCCCTTGTCGCGCTCACGGATTTCCACACGCCGGATCTTGCCGCTGATGGTTTTCGGCAGTTCGGAAAGAAACTCGATAATGCGGGGATACTTGTACGGCGCCGTCAGTTTGCGGACATGCTCCTGGAGTTCTTCCACCAGGTCGTCGCCGGCCGAGTAATCCCTGGTCAGGACGACGGTGGCCTTGACGATCTGGCCCCTGATCTCGTCCGGAACCGCGGTGATCGCGCATTCCATGACCGCCGGGTGCTCCAGCAGAGCGCTCTCGACCTCGAAGGGCCCAATCCGGTAACCGGAGCTCTTGATGACATCGTCGGAGCGGCCGACAAACCAGTAGTAGCCGTCTTCGTCGCGCCAGGCCATGTCGCCGGTGTAGTAGATGTCGTCATGCCAGACCCTGGCGGTCATTTCCGGGTCGCGGTGGTAGCCGCTGAACATGCCGACCGGTTTCATGCGGCCGGTGCGTATGATTATCTGCCCTTCCTCACCGACCTCGCAGGATTTCAATGCATCATCCACGATGTCCATGTCGTACATGGGAGACGGTTTGCCCATGGACCCCGGCTTCGGCTCCATCCACGGGTAGGTGGCGATGGCAAGGGTGCATTCGGTCTGTCCGTAGCCCTCCATGAGCCGGATGCCGGTCTTCTTCAGGAACTGGTTGTACACCTCGGGATTCAGGGGCTCACCTGCGATCACGCAGTACTTGAGACCGGACAGATCGAACGGGGTGAAGTCCTCCTTGATCAGGAAGCGGTAGATGGTGGGAGGCGCACAGAACGTGTTTATGCCATATCTGGCGATGACCTCCAGGAGGTTGCGCGGCGTGAATTTGTCATAGTCGTAAACGAAGACAATACCGCCGCTCAGCCACTGGCCGTAGATCTTCCCCCAGACCGCCTTGGCCCAGCCGGTGTCGGCAATGGTCAGGTGGACGCCTCCGTCCATGACGTTCTGCCAGTATTTGGCAGTCAGAATGTGCCCCAGGGGATAAACGAAATCATGCCTGACCATCTTTGGCATGCCGGTGGTGCCGGAAGTGAAATAGAGCAGAGAGACATCGTCATTCACCGGGGCTTCACCACCCGTGGGACGAGCGAAATCCTCCGGGGAACTCTCCAGTTCCCGGGAAAAATTGATCCAGCCTTCCCGGTCGCAATTGAGCACCGCCTTGTGTTTCAACGTCGGCGATTTGGGCTCCGCTTCGTCAACATGATGCAGAACCTCGGGATCATTGACGGTAACCACCATCTTGATGTCAGCGGCATTGTTGCGGTAGACGATGTCCTTGGCGGTCAGGAGATGGGTGGCTGGTATGCTGATGGCCCCCAGCTTGTGCAGCCCGAGCAGACAGAACCAGAACTCGTACCTTCTCTTGAGGATGAGCATGACCGGATCGCCCTTGCCGATGCCCACACTCCGGAAAAAGGATGCCGCTTTGTCACTGTAAATTTTGAGCTGGCCGAAGGTGAAGGTCTCTTCGTTCCCCTGGTCATCGCACCAGATCAGGGCAACCCGGTCCGGGTCGCGCCGGGCCATCTCGTCAGCCACGTCGTAGGCAAAGTTGAACGAATCGGGGACGGATATGGAAA
Source organism: Geobacteraceae bacterium (assembly GCA_036677645.1). Classification (GTDB taxonomy): domain Bacteria; phylum Desulfobacterota; class Desulfuromonadia; order Geobacterales; family Geobacteraceae; genus RPRC01. The sequence continues at coordinate 140,064 of JAVBWB010000017.1, forward strand.
AATTTTCGATGAAATCATCATAGGAATCATACGTCACGCGGGAAACAAATCGTTCAAGCATGGAATAGACACCTCATTTCTCTTCGGCCGGGGAAGAGCCGGCCGGGTCCGGCGTTCGGCCCCTCCGGGCATAACGGCTCGAAGATTCATATCAGAATATGATGGCAAGAAAACGCGCTGTCCGGTTGTCAAGGGCCTGCATCGCATGGGGGTGACTGGAATCGAAGTAGAGCGAATCGCCGGGATTCAGAATCAGTTCGTGATCGTCGATGATGATCTTCAGCCGGCCCTCCAGGACATAATTGAACTCCTGTCCCGGATGGCTGTTGAATGAAACGGCCGCATCCGCCTGGTCAGGGTCGACGGTTACGAGAAACGGCTCGGCAGTCTTGTGGATGAAATTGGCTGCGAGATTCTGGTATTTGTATGCTTTTCTCCGCTCAACGCTGGCGCCCGTGCCGCACCTCACCAATGTATAGACGTGAAGCCTGGGGCTCTCGCCGGTCAGCAGGTCGGTCAGCTCAACCGAGAAACGATGGGCGACCTTGTACAGAAACCCCACGGGAATATCCACTTCGCCGCTTTCAAAGCGCTGGTAGTCCTCCCGGGACACTCCCAGCTCATGGGCAAGGGTTTCCGGCGAAATACCCGCGATCTCGCGCAGATCCCTGATGCGCATGGCGATGTTTCTTATTTTTTCCGGCATTCTGGGACTCCTCCTTTGCCATTGAAACGCCCCGGACGTCGCATTCAGCGGACGCCGACGCAGCAGTGTCATAGAAGTAGCACTTTCATGGAAAATTGCAATCAGTATTTGAAAATGAGGCTGGCGGCCAGCAGATGCATGTCGGTTCCGTACCTGCCGTTGGCGGTCCCTGAGCCGGGAAGGCCGAAAGGATCGCCGATGGAGTTGCTCTTGGTGCGGTTTTCCAGCAACTGGTAGGCATAGCTGAAGGACATGGTGAGTTTCTTGAAGGTCAGTTCGGTTCCAACGCAGAAGAGGTGCGTATCGGAATCGGGAATGGATGGTTCGAAGGTTTCGTCGGGCACCGGATTGTCGCTGTAAAGATATCCCGCAAGCAACGATACGGAATCATTCAGCCGGTATCGGGCGCCTAGATTATAGGCAAACGTGCTTTTCCAGTTCTTTTGAGCCGTCTGGGTAACGCCGTTGTCAAATTTCACCTGGAGTTGCCTGAAGGAAGACCAGTCCTCCCACCGGATCCCCGCCTCAAGGGTAAGAGGATAGAACCCTTTGTAGCTGATGCCCGCGGTAACCTGCTGCGGCAGCGTCAGGTCGGCCCTGCCGCGAGAGTTTACCAGAAAGGGCGGAACTTGTGTATCATAGCTGCCCGTTCCCTCGACCCCTATCTTGACTTCGCTCCTGTAGGCAGCGCCGACCGAAACCGTTTTGCTCACATCGTACAGGAAACCGATGTTGAAACCGATGCCGGTGCCGTCGCCGGAGAATTTCGAGCCGTTGTCGGCAAGCAGTCCAGGGCCGAGTACGCCGCCGAGAACGAAATTCACCCCATTCATATTGATGTTACTCTCCAGCTTCGTATCAAGGTAAATGATGTCGAGTCCGGCAGCCAGCGCGAGCTTGTGAGTGATTTTCACCGACACGACCGGATTGAAGGCCAGGGTAAGAAGTTCGGAATTTGTTGCCAGATAACGCCCTTCCCAGGTCTTGCCCCAATCAGTACCGAGTCCGAACGGGGAAAAAAACCCGAAACCAACGCTCACTCTGTCGGAAGCATGGTGGGTAATGAAAAAGGTGCTGGGATAGAAAACCGTATCCTTGGTCTCCGCCTTTGCCCCGGAAACGCCGGAAAACTCTCGCAACGGGAACAGCAGGGTCGTGCCGATCTCGACCTGGGTTCCGCTCAATCGGTTGATAAGTGCGGGATTGTAGAACACGCTCGACGGCTCTTCTCCATGAGCGGTCACTGCTGCAGCCTCTCCCAGGGGGGCCGCACCGTGGGTGAAAATGCCGAAGCCCGACGCATCCGCACCCGAGGGCAGACACGCGTAGAAACCCAAAGCCGCCAAAAACACCATGCTGAAAGATAATTTCGACAACATACGCAGCTCCATTTCCGGCGGAAACCGCACGCGTCCGGCGGACAATAAATTAATTAGCAACAACAAATTACTGACAATCGTCAGCATATAAAAACATGTGTTTATGCATAAGTCAAATTATTTTTTTCGTTGTTATTGGCCAACTTACACCCATTCAGACTTGTTTAATCAATTTTTTATATTTTAAATTACTTATTAAAATAATGTGCAAGCAGGTATTATTTCAAGATCAGGTGGAAAGCTTGTTGCTCTTCGCCAATTACGATGGTATAAAATTCCGTTTGTACCATGAATTACTGAGAAAATATCTTAAGCAAAAGCGGAGCCGGACATGCAAAGCAATGCATATCTCATGGAAAACGCCGACGAAGCCACCCGCCTCGATATGAAAACAGACCAGTTGGCATTACGCCGGCAGGCCCTATGGGCCGGCATAAGGCAGGGAATGCATGTCGCGGATGTCGGGTCGGGATCCGGGATCACTTCTTCGTACCTGCATTCCCTCGTGCAGCCCGGGGGAACCGTCACCGGCGTGGATGCTTCCAAAGAACGGATTGATTACGCCAGGGATCGTTACGGGCTTGAAGGAATCACTTTTCACCAGCACGACATGCGCCAGCCGCTGGATGGCCTGGGACAGTTCGATTTCGTCTGGGTCCGCTTTGTCCTTGAATATTTCAGGAGCAACAGCGAGTCGCTGGTCAGGAACATTTCGAACATCGTGAAACCTGGAGGCATATTGTGCCTGGTCGACCTCGACCATAACTGCCTGAATCATTTCGGCATGTCAGAAAGGCTGGAAAAAACCCTGTACGGCATAATCGGCGCGCTTCAGGAAAAAGCAAATTTCGACCCTTACGCGGGAAGGAAGCTTTATTCTTTTCTATATGATCTCGGATATGAGGAAATCGATGTAACGGTATCCGCCCATCACCTGATTTTCGGCTCTCTTCAGGAGTCGGACGCGTTCAATTGGATGAAAAAAGTGGAGGTGGCGCCGAAAAAGATCGGTTACACCTTTACGGAATATGAAGGCGGGTACGAAGAGTTTTTAGAGGAGTTCAGAAACTTCCTCAACGATCCACGCAGGTTTACCTATTCTCCCATAATTTCCTGCAGGGGAATCAAACCGGCGGCATGATGCCGCATCATTTGGGGACATCTCCTGCCGCGGAGTAGATCGGCCCCTGCTCATGCGCCTGACCATCCAGTCCATCAACAACACTGACCCGAAAGGATTTTACAAAAGCCTGTACAATTTCCTCTGAGGGCTTGACGTCCTGAAATTCGACACCGAACCCGGCAGGGAATGACGGTTTCTTTGGCGAGCCGGCACTATTTACCCAGACCACCCGACCCTTTGCGGTTACCGAAACCGCTCCAATTCCGGGCAACGCAAACGACAGTTCCACCGGAACTCCGTCATTCACCACCTCGCCATCAACAGCCACGTACATCCCGCCAGCACTGATGTCCCTGCTGAAACCCGTCAGAGACTTGTCCCCGATTTTCATCGATACGGGAACCCTGCAGGGAGCGCGACGCTTGCGCAGGGAATAGACGGGGAACGGGCCTTTAGCCTTCTCAGCAACGAAATCCGGACTCTTTTCCATGAAAGCCAGAAAGGCTCTCACTACCCTTTTTTCGAAATACGTTCCCGAATGCTCCTCAAGCAAACGCACGGCATCTTCCAGTTTCATCGGGTCACGATAGTGGCGTTTCGCCGTAATTGCCTCAAAGAAATCGGCAACGGCGATAATCTTGGCGCCTAACGGGATTTCGTGTCCGTAAAGCCCCCGCGGATAACCGCTGCCATCAATTTTTTCGTGATGACTGCCGGCGATTTCAGGCACTTGGCGGTAAATCCCCTCGAAATTGATCTGTTGGAGAATCTCCCTGGTCTTGGTGACGTGGAACTTGACCTGGTTGTATTCATCCTCGGTCAATCTGCCTTCTTTTTTCAGTATTGAGTCGGGGATCCCGATCTTCCCATAGTCATGCAGAAGGGCCGCGACCCGGATCATTTCACAATAGTCCTTTTCCAGGTCCAGTTCCCTGCAGATGCCGACAGCATACCTGGTTACCTTTTCGGCATGACCCGCCGTCAACGCGTCCCGAGCATCGATGCTGGCAGCAAGCACCTGCAGGGTGGAGTTGAACTGCTGTTCCTTGGCTTCGTTCAGCATGGCGTTCCGTATGCTCATGCCGACGACCGAAGCGATCCCCGTCAAGAGGCTTCGGTCAGTATTGATCAGCGGTTTTTTCGTGACGATATTATCCACGGCAAGGATGCCGAGAGGCTCGCCTTCACAGACAATGGGACACACGATGAAGGATTGCGCTCCCATCTTCCTGGCAAAAGCCAGACTGTTGGGAGACAGGTCGGCACTGATTTCATCGAACTGGTTGACCAGAAAAGGCTTCTGTTCACGGAAGGATATGACGAAGATCCCCTTCGATTCGGGTCTGTCCAAATGAAAGGAAGTCTTCAGCAGAAGACTCTCGACTTCATTCGTGTACCCGTAGCCGGATCGGAACTGGAGGCTGGTTTTCTGGCGATTTGCCAAAAGGATCATGCCGCGGTCGTAATTCAGCCTTTTCTCCAGGATCTGCACGACATTGGTCAGGATCTGATCCAGCTGGGCATATCTGTTCACTGCCTGGCTTACTTCGTTGGTGATGAGAATATTGTTATAGTTCAGGTTTATCTGTTCCAGCAACTTGTCAGTCGAATCCTGAAGATTGCTGATGGCAGCATTGAGCTCCTTGACCTCCAGCCGCCTCACTTGCCAGCTCAGGGCAAGAACAAGTCCAAACGAGAGGACTGCCGGCCACATCAGCGGAAGTGAACGGAAACACGAAAAAATGGAAGCAAAGCCCACAACCAGCAGGCATACGGCATAATTGCGGATTCTTTTCCAGATGTCGGACTTGGTGCGTTTCCAGCTCAGAACATAACGGCACCGATCCCCTCCCTTGAACATGCATTCGGGATGCAGGACTTCGGGCAAATCAGGAGTGAACAGCTTGAGAATTGCCTCCAGGAAACCGATCCTGTTTTCACACTGGAATGGTCGCTCAGTTATTCCCGGCCGCGGGGTAACCGTTACCTCAACCTTGTTGTCTCCCAGCCTCCGGGCTTCATATATCGCTGAGCGGGTAAAGTTGACAGCCCCCTTACCTATCATTTCATACGCCTTCAAGGGACCGACGAGCCCGAGGAAGAATTTCCGCATGACCCCGCTCGCTTCAGGGGATGCCGCGTACTGCCCGGCCTCGCGGGCGATATGTTCATTGCCCGTCAGGTGGACCAGTCTTTCGTAAAACAGGTCAATCTGACGCTGCGAGAACCAGTGCCCCTGATCCGATATCTCGTATTGCGTGATCCCGGCATATTCAAGAAGGTCGGCCATTGAAACGTGGGGGTACCTTCTCTTCACCAACTTGATGTAGGTATCAATGATTCTGCTGTTATATATGGGGGAGTCAATTCCTTCAATATTTGGTTGCATAAAGGCGTCCAGTGTGTCAGCACGTACTCTTCGTAAACTTCTTCATCCATCGCAGATGGCGGAAATATTCATCAGAATACTGGGTATCTATTGCAAAAAGCGTATACAGTTTTTCAAAGGGAATCGAATGCGATTCCATATATGAGACGGGGTACACCAGCACCGGGATTTCAAGATTATCGAATTTTGCTGACACGAGAGAAAGCACCATTCTGAACGTATCAGCCTGGAATCCGTCTGCATCAACCACAAAAACTTTTATGGAACTTGTCAGATCCGACATGTTGAGCCCGGCATCCGACACATCAGCCATGATGACGGCCTTCAGTATGCCGCCCCTCTTGACCGCATACAGATGTCGCTCTTTCTTGAATCCGATTTCCCGGTACTCTCTGACAAGCGCCTCTTTTCCCAGCATGTCAGGTGTCAGGTCAAGCGCATGCATCATGACGCCGCCCGATTCATGTTCGTAGAAGAGCTGCAGCTCGACAAGATCTTCGCGGCAGATTTTCACCAGCTCCCAGGAGCCGGTCACCCCCCAGTCGGCAGGAGCGGCTTTCCGGAAATGAAAATAGGCAAAGTTGTCAACGGAGCACCCTTTCGGCTCGTTGAGCTCTCGCGCAAAGTTGCCGAAAACCCGGTTTGGAAACTTGTTGTCCGGGCGGAAATAACAAATCAAAAAGTTCATGTGCGCCGAAAGAAGGTTGCGGGAATCGATGATCGAACGGCTCAACTGCTCAAGCACGATCAGCCCGGCTACGGTAAAGTCCGATCGCCGGCCTGCATGATGGTGAATGAGCCAGGTATTTTCATAAAATCGCAGCATCGCAATATGGCCGAATATCACCCCGCCATGCTGGTATATGAAATGACGCGCGATATGCGGATGCTGCGTATACAGCTTTGAATAGGTATTCTTAAACTGTTCCTTGTTGGCTTGCAGATATGCATATTTCTGAGGATAGAGGAAACCAGTTTCGAAAAAGAGATCCCACAATGACTCCAGATTCACCCTGTTGCAGACATACGAGTTCTGGTCACTTGCCTGATACAGCAACGCCAGCAGCCGCACATGATCCTGTATGCTCATGTCGAGAATCGCGAGTCCGCACTTTATGGTTGCTCCATCGACATTCATATCGGCGTTTCTGTAGATGACCTGGGCTTTGCAGGTAAACGCAGTAACATTGGCAAAATCGATCTGCAGTTCGGGAATGATCTTACCCACAACCAGGATGGAATTTTCCTCGCTTTCTTCGACGGAAAAACCTGAACCGGACAGGTCGACGACTTTCAGAATGACAAGCTTACCACTCAAGGGATCTGTAAAAATCACGTTCGGCGACGGGGTCAATGTGTGACGGGTACTCCGGAACTCCTTGGGCTTGAATCGGCTTTTGCTGTTGCCTTGCGGACTGACGACAAGGTCACGTATCCTTTGGCCGCCAGTCTGCCTTACTATCCGACAATCTCCCGAATAGATCACCTCGTGGTCTTTTCTGAAAACCAGATGAACAGAGGAATCGGTGTTGATCCATTGGAATGACGTGGGAAAGGTATTGTGCAACTCGATGTGAAATGAAACGGGACTGAATTCGAGAAGTTTGCCGCCGAACATTACTCCGTTCTGAAAGCATTCGACCTGTATATCCTCGGAGGATTGCCGGGATATCTTGCGGTTGCCGATGTTCAGGCAGAAGTCCGGGAGCTGGAAGGATACCCCTTCTTCGTTGATTGAAAGAAGACGAGCTTCAACGAGGAGCGGCTGTCGGTGATCCGGAACCACGAAATTCACATAAGAATAGATTTTCAACTTATGCGCCAACCCTTGGGCATCGGCCCAGAGGCATTCAAGGTAGCCGTCCATACAGGGAAGCGGCTTGGCACGCAGCGAAACAGTGGTCTTGTATCTTGAGTGGGCGAGGTTGACGATTATGCTTTCATCATTGAAGTGCAGGTGGTTCAATCTGTTGATCAGGGACTTCCTGGAAACCGTTTTCTTCTTTTGTGCCGGGGCTGATGTCGCATCGTCCGACGCGTCATGCTCTAAAGCTGTTACAGCATTATTTTTGCCGCAGGCTTCGAACAAGGCGTTCCTCCAGTATCAGCGCCATCGATAAATTGTCACCCGCGCGATTTGGACACCCATTACTCCTGCGAAGCGGAGCAGGCAACGGGGCATCGACACAAGTCACCTATTTTCTCATTAACACACTAGTTTCTTCATTTACCACAAAAGGTTTTAGTGTGCAAGCATTGAATTTTGTATGGATTTGCGATTTCCAACCGAACGGCTGAATCGCGGTTGTTTTAAATCGTCATATTCCAATTAAATAATATTATTAATAACAAAAAAAGGCGGGTTACCCCGCCTTTTTTCAGCCATGTCTTTCCGTACTTACACTATCGACGAGTTGCTTTTGATGCAACCTGCACCCTGATCAGCGCCCGCTGTAATGCAGATTCGTAGACAATGAAATCCCTGTCCTCCCTGGAAAGCTTCCTGAGCGCCTCCTCTGCGCGACCCAAAGCCGCCTTGGCGCGTTCCAGATCGATCTCGTCCGCACGTTCTGCGGTCTCGACCAAGATGGTAATCCTGTCGTCGACAACTTCGAAATATCCCCAGTTCAAAGCCAGGTGGTTTATCTTTCCGTCCTTCGCATAGACAAGCTCGCCGATCTTCAAGGAGGTGAGGAGAGCGGCATGTCCCGGGAGAACGGTAAATTCACCCAGAACACCGGATGCGGTTACCGAATCGACTTCTTCCGTGAGGACTTTCCTGTAGGGTGTTACCAGTTCGAGAAGCAGTTTTTCCGCCATGTATGAATCCTTATCGGCCGTCTTTCGGCTTGCCGAAAGCGTCTCTCTTCCTTTTGCCTTGGTGCACTCCGTACTTTTATCAGCCTAGGCGGAAAGTTTCTTCGCCTTTTCCAGGGCTTCCTCGATCGTCCCGACCATGTAGAAGGCCTGCTCGGGAACATCGTCGTGCTTGCCGGCGACTATTTCCTGGAAACCTTTAATGGTGTCCTTCAGCTCGACGTACTTGCCCGGAGTTCCGGTAAAGGTTTCGGCGACATGGAACGGCTGAGAGAGAAACCTTTGTATCTTGCGGGCGCGGGCGACGACGAGTTTGTCATCTTCCGAAAGCTCGTCCATGCCCAGGATGGCGATGATATCCTGCAAATCCTTGTAGCGTTGCAGCACATACTGGACTTCACGGGCTATGTTGTAATGCTCATCGCCGATTATCTGCGGATCAAGAATTCGCGAAGTGGAATCGAGCGGGTCGACAGCGGGGTAAATCCCGAGTTCCGCGATCTGGCGGGAAAGAACGGTGGTCGCGTCCAGATGGGCGAATGCGGTCGCCGGCGCCGGGTCGGTAAGGTCGTCGGCAGGGACGTAAATCGCCTGCACCGAGGTAATGGAACCCTTGTCGGTCGAGGTGATCCTCTCCTGGAGCTCTCCCATCTCCGTCGCGAGGGTCGGCTGGTAACCGACTGCCGAAGGGATGCGTCCCAGAAGTGCCGACACTTCGGATCCGGCCTGGGTGAAACGGAATATGTTGTCGATGAACAGGAGCACGTTCTGCCCCTCTTCGTCGCGGAAATATTCGGCAACGGAAAGCGCCGACAAGGCAACGCGGGAACGTGCGCCCGGCGGCTCGTTCATCTGTCCGTAAACCAGAGCCGCTTTGTCGAGAACTCCCGATTCCTTCATTTCGTTCCAGAGGTCGTTCCCTTCGCGGGTGCGCTCGCCGACCCCGGCGAATACCGAGTAGCCGCCATGCTGCTTGGCTATGTTGTTGATCAGCTCCATGATGATAACGGTCTTGCCGACGCCGGCGCCGCCGAACAGTCCGATTTTGCCGCCGCGGGCATAGGGCGCCAGCAGGTCGACCACTTTGATCCCGGTAGTGAACGCCTCGACCTTGGTTGATTGCTGTACGAATGACGGAGCCTCGCGATGGATCTCATATTCCTGCTCGGCATTGATCGGGCCCATCTCGTCGACCGGTTCGCCGATGATGTTTATTATCCGTCCCAGGGTCTGCCGTCCGACCGGCATGACGATCTGCTTGCCGGTATCGAGCACCTGCTGACCACGAACCAGGCCGTCAGTCGAATCCATCGCAATGGTGCGCACGGTGTTTTCACCCAGGTGCTGCGCCACTTCCAGCACCAGGTTGTTCTCACGTTCGTCGATGGCGGGATTGGTCACCCTGAGTGCGTTATAGATAGCCGGGAGCTTGCCCGGATCGAACTCCACATCAACTACCGCGCCGATGACCTGCGATATTTTTCCATGGTTCTGGCTCATCTGGTCCCTTCCTCCTGCGGCCCGCCAAGCGGACCGTGCTCTATGATAAATCTGTTGGTATTGTTCGTTTTCAGTGCACTCAGGCCTTGATGGACTCGGCGCCCGAGATGATCTCCATCAGTTCCGTCGTGATCGCGGCCTGCCTTGCGCGGTTGTATTGCAGCGTCAGCTTGCCGATCATTTCCGTCGCATTCTTGGACGCGCTGTCCATTGCGGTCATCCTGGCGCCATGCTCGGCTGCCACGGATTCGAGCATCGCATGGAAAATCTGCACCTCTATATGCTTGGGAAACAGTTCGGTGAGAAGCTCATCCTTTGAAGGCTCGTAGATGGCGTCGGGAAGAAATTCTTCTTCCGAGCCCTGCGGCGTCTCGATGGGAAGCAGCCGCTTGAGGGTTATGTCCTGGGACATGACGCTTCTGAAAGCATTGTACAGAAGGTAAACTTCATCGTATTCGTCGGCGAGATACCCTTCTATCAGCTCCTGCCCGATAAGCGCGGCTTCCTGATAGTTGAGGGTCGACAGGATGTTGGAATAGTTCTTCCGGACCGTTGCCCGCCTCCGGAGGTATTCGTAAGCCTTTCTGCCGATGGTGAGAACCGAAATCTCGCTGAAGCGTGACGTGTTCTCGCGAACGAATCCTTCCGCGGCCTTGCAGATATTGGCGTTGAACCCGCCGCACAGACCCCTGTCGGAGCTGATTACGATGAGAAGCGCCCTCTCCGCCTTTTCCTTCTGCAGCAGAGGATTGTCAGCCTGGGCGCCGCTACCGGAAAGCCTCTGGAGAACCTCCGTAAGCTTTGCGGCGTAGGGCCGCGCAGCCATCACATTATCCTGGGCTCGACGCAGCTTCGCCGCAGCGACCATTTTCATGGCCTTGGTTATCTGGCGCGTGCTTTTGACCGAGTTTATTCGTTTCCTGATGTTTTTCAGGCTTGCCATAGGGGCGGTTCCGTCCTTCTCTAGGCTGTAAATTCCTTCTTGAATTCGTCGAGGGCGGCGATGATCTTACCCCTCAACACGTCGTCAATGGCCTTCTTTTCCCTGATCTCGCGCAGGATGTCCGACTTCCGCGAATCGAAGAAGACGGACAGCTCCGCTTCGAATCTGCCGAGGATGGCGACCGGGCAATCATCGACATAGCCGTTGTTTGCCGCGAAGATCACCAGCACCTGCTTTTCCACCGGAAGCGGCCGGTACTGCGGCTGCTTGAGGATCTCGACGAGCCGCTCGCCCCGGGCCAGCTGCATCTGGGTGGCCTTGTCCAGGTCCGACCCGAACTGGGCGAAAGCGGCCATCTCACGGTACTGGGCGAGATTCAGGCGCAGCGTGCCGGCAACCTGCTTCATGGCCTTGACCTGGGCGGCCCCGCCGACCCGGGACACGGAAAGGCCGACGTTGATGGCCGGGCGGACGCCGGAATAGAACAGGTCGCTCTCAAGGTAAATCTGGCCGTCGGTAATGGAAATGACGTTTGTCGGGATATAGGCCGACACGTCGCCTGCCTGAGTTTCGATGATCGGCAGGGCGGTGAGGGAGCCTGCGCCGCAGTCGTCCGACAGCTTCGCGGCCCTCTCCAGAAGGCGGCTGTGGAGATAGAAAACGTCTCCGGGATAAGCCTCGCGTCCGGGGGGGCGGCGGAGCAGCAAGGAAAGTTGCCGATAGGCGACGGCCTGCTTGGAAAGGTCGTCATAGATGATCAGGGCATGCTTTCCGGTATCGCGGAAATATTCACCCATGGTGACGCCGGAATACGGTGCGATGAACTGCAGCGGAGCCGGCTCGGAAGCGGAAGCCGTCACCACTATGGTGTAATCCATGGCGCCGTGCTCGCTCAGCTTGCTGACCACCTGGGCCACGGTGGACCTTTTCTGGCCGATGGCGACATAGATGCAGATGACGTCGCCACCCTTCTGGTTGATGATGGTGTCGATGGCGATGGCGGTTTTGCCGGTCTGGCGGTCGCCGATGATCAGCTCACGCTGGCCGCGGCCGATGGGAACCATGGCGTCGACCGCCTTGATGCCGGTCTGCAGCGGCTGATGAACCGACTTGCGCTTGACGATGCCGGGGGCTTTCACCTCGACCATGCGGTAATTATCGGTCTCGATGGAGCCCTTGCCGTCGATCGGCTGACCGATGGCGTTGACCACGCGGCCGATGAGCGCCTCGCCGACGGGAACTTCGACGATCTTGCCGGTGCGCTTGACAACAGCGCCTTCCTTGATCGATTCGTTGTCCTCGCCCAGGATGGCGGCGCCGACGTTTCCTTCCTCAAGATTGAGGACCATTCCGGAAACTCCGCCGGGAAATTCCAGCAGTTCACCCGCCATTGCCTTGGCCAGGCCGTGGATTCGGGCTATACCGTCACCGACTGAGATGATGGTGCCTGTCTCGGCGACCTCGATGTCCCTGCCGTACCCTTCGATCTGCCTCTTGATAATCTCGCTGATTTCTTCCGCTCGCAGTTCCATAGGCACTTCTCACCCCTTCTGTAATATATCTTGAATCTTTATCAATTGCGTCCTGATGCTGCCGTCGAAAATCCTGTCGCCAATCCTGGTGACCACACCGCCGATAAGCCCGGGGTCCGCGGAAACGCTGAGCACGACTTTCTTGCCGGTCGCCTTTTCAAGGGCGCCGCGGAGGGCCGCCACCTGCGCTTCGGAAAGGGGCGCTGCGGACGTCACATCGGACCGGAGTATCCCTGCCGCTTCATCGGCGAAAGAGCGGTAGCTCGCCATTATGGCGCCGAGTTGGTCCAGCCGGTTCTTGTCGAGGAGCAGCAGCAGGAAGTCGCGAATCGTCATGGAGACACCGAAGCGGGACGCCAGTTCTTTCACGATTTCACGCTTCGCTTCTATTCCGTACGAGGGGGTCGCAAAAAACTCGGCAGCCTCTGCGCCGGGAACGAGTGCCTGTGAAAACGCCACGAGCTCCGAATAAAACTTTTCCACGGTTTCCTGTTCAGCGGCCACCTGGATGAGCGCCTTGGCGTACCGACGTGCAATAGCGTTCGTGCTCAATGTACCTCCACCACCTTGTTCAGATATTCTTCAACAAATCGTGCCTGGTCGGCCGGGGTGACCGACCTGCTCAGAGTTTCCTCGGCAAGCCGGACTGCCAGCCGCGAAGTTTCGGCGCGAAGGCTCGCCCTGGCCATCTGCACTTCCTGCTGCGCATAGGCTTTGGCCTGCTCCCGTATTCTTTCGGCTGCCTCAATGGCCTCGGCAATGATGCGCGCTTTCTCGGCCTCGCCCTCCTGCCTGATTGCCTTCTGGATATTGTCGATCTCGAGGGTGGCCTTTTCCAGTTTTTCGCTGTACTCGGCAAGCTTCTCTTCCGCGGCTTCCCTGGCCTCCGCAGCCTCCTGGAGCGCCTTTGCCACTGCCGCCTGCCGCGAAGCAAGCAACCCTTGTATGTTTGCCTTCTTGGCGCCCCACGCCAGGATCGCCACCAGTATGGAGAAGGAGAGCAGGCGATAGCCGAAATCCTTCAGCTGCGCAGCCGAATCCGCATGGTGTACCGCTTCGGCGGCACAGGCGGTATGCGCCAGCCCGGCAAGCACGATGAAAAAGGCAAGCACGGGCACGAACGGCGCCTTGCCGGGGATTGTCACGGGACGACGTATCATGTCAGGCTCCTTCCGAGGACCTTTTCACTAATGATGCGGGAAAGCGAGTCCGCCTGGGCGCGCAGGAACGATTCGGCCTCCCGGGCCTCTTTCCGGATCGAGCCCTGGAGAGTTTCCATGGCCTGGCTGGCCTCCTCGCGGGCGGCCCCGACAATCCGGGACTCCTCGGACCTGGCTTCGGCTATGAGCTTGTGTCGCTCCTCGCTGGCCGCGGCCTTTATGTCATGGAGTTTCTTTTCATAGCGAAGCATCTTTTCCTGCACTTCCAGGTCGACGGAAGCGGTTTTCTCTCTCGATGCCGACATTTCGGCGTCCCTGTCCGCCAGGACCTTCCTGATAGGCCTGTACAGCAGGACATTGAGGAGATACATCAGGAGTAGAAAATTGACTGCCTGAAAGAGAAAAACTATGTCTATCTTGATCATGCCTCACATCCCTCTCTGCCTGTTTGTCCCGCCGCGGACCCTGTCGGGGGATCTTGCCGCAAAACGTATGACAGGTACCATACGGCATCGCTGTTGTCAATCAATTTTTTAGCTTGAGTAAAATCTTTTTGTGCAAAAATAAAATTAACGCCTCCCGGCAACCGGAACCGGAAGCATTCGCCTCAAAGCAGGAACATGCAATAATATTGGCCTATTACAAGACACCCCGGGCAAAAACCCGGGGCATGTCCCGCAACAGTCAATTCGAGCGACAGCTCCTGAAAATAAAACACCGGTCAGGTCTCAAGCAGGTCAATCAGGCGGGCAAGATCATCTGCGTTTGAAAATGCAATTTCGATCCGCCCGCCCTTGCCGCTCTGCCGGATCGCCACCTTGGCCATGAAGCGTCGTTTGAGCCGATCCAGGACCGCGGTGATCTCGGGACCGGGCGCAGCCTTCTGGCGGGAGTGCTTCTTCGACTTGAGGCGTCTGACCAGGTTTTCCGTTTCCCGCACCGAAAGGCGTCGTTTCAGGATTTCTCCACGGGCCTGCGCCATCAGGTCGCTGGACTCCAGGGCAAGCAGAGCGCGTGCGTGGCCCATGGAAAGGCGTTCTTCCAGGATGTCCTGCTTGACGTCGGATGGCAGTTTCAGCAAGCGCAGCGAATTGGCAACGGTGGAGCGGTCCTTGCCGACCCTTTTCGCCATCTCCTCCTGGGAAAGGCGGAATTTTTCAATGAGGGCGTGAAACGCCTCGGCCTGTTCGATAGCATTGAGGTCTTCGCGCTGGATGTTTTCTATCAGGGCCATTTCCAGAGCCGTATCGTCGGAAACATCCTGTATGACGACCGGCACTTCCTTCAGGCCGGCTTTCTGGGCAGCCCGCCAGCGCCGCTCCCCGGCAACCAGTTCATAATGCTCCGAGAGCCTTCTCACCACCAGAGGCTGGATAACCCCTTTTTCCCGGATGGAGTCGGCAAGCTCTTCCAGCTTGTCCGGCGCAAACCGCTTGCGCGGCTGATCCCGGTTGGGCTTGATCTCTTCGATCGGGCATGAAAAAAAGACCCTGCCCTCCTCCTCGACTACCGGCAGGAGAGCCGCCATCCCCTTGCCGAGACCGGTCTTCTTACTCATCATGGCCCTCTCTTTCTATGATCTCCCCGGCCAGCTCCAGATAACCGACCGCTCCCCGGGACGTAATGTCGTAAAGCAGTATCGGCTTGCCGTGGCTCGGCGCCTCAGAAAGCCTGACATTGCGCGGGATGACCGTGCGGAAAACCGAGTCGCCGAAATGGCTGCGGATCTCCTCGCTCACCTGCCGGGAAAGGTTGTTCCGCGCATCGAACATGGTGAGCAGAATGCCCTCGATGTCGAGCGAGGGGTTGAGACCTTTCTTCACCAGCCTGATGGTTTTCAGCATCTTCGACAGACCTTCCATGGCGTAGAATTCGCACTGGAGAGGTATCAACACCGACGCAGCGGCAACAATCGAATTGATGGTCAACAATCCCAGGGAAGGAGGGCAATCAATGAGAACATACCGGTAGTTTCCGGCAAGGGCGGCAAGAACCCCGGCCAGCCTCCTTTCCCGTTCAGGCGCCGTTACCAGTTCGATCTCGGCGCCGGCGAGATCATCGGTGGCCGGCAGAATGTCCAGGTAAGCCAGATCGGTTTTCCTCACGATCGAAAAAGGGTCAGCCCCGTCGATCAAAGCGTGATAGATGCTTTGCCGGAGCGCTCCCCTCTCGATCCCGACACCGCTGCCGGCATTTCCCTGGGGGTCCATGTCCACCAGGAGCGTTTTTTTCTCGGCCGCAGCGAGAGATGCCGCAAGGTTGACCGCGGTCGTGGTCTTGCCGACGCCGCCTTTCTGATTTGCAATGCAGATTATTTTCGCCATAGAGAAATAGTGGCCGCCCTGGCTTTGCAGCCTGCCGCCCTGGTATGCCGGAGATGTTCCGAGGATATTCGACTCAGGGAAAATAGCACAAACAGGGTTGTTTTAGAAGTGATTTTTCGGAGCTTCCCCGGATTGTTTCATGAAATGTTTCACGAGGCGGGAGCCCCGGCACGATCGGAACTTGCCCCCCCTCGCGCGGAACGGCAACACGGTTTTTCGGCGGCCGGGATGCACACTGATCGTGGCGGCTCCGTTCGCTCAAATAGGGACATCAGCCCACTTTCAGCAACCTTGCCACATCCTTTGCATGGTAGGTGAGGATGATGTCGGCGCCGGCCCGCTTGAACGCAACCATCGTCTCCATCACCACCCGCTCCTCGTCTATCCAGCCGTTCCGGGCAGCCGCCTTGACCATGCTGTACTCGCCGGACACATTGTAGACCGCCACGGGCAGATCGAATTCGTTCCTGATCTCGCGCACGATGTCCAGGTACGGAAGGCCCGGTTTCACCATGATGATGTCGGCTCCTTCCTCCACGTCCATGGCCGCTTCGCGGATCGCTTCGCGCCGGTTGGCCGGGTCCATCTGGTAGGAGCGGCGGTCGCCGAACCGGGGAGCCGACTCGGCGGCATCACGGAACGGACCGTAGTAACCGGAGGCGTATTTCACCGCGTAGCTCATGATCGGCACTCTTTCAAACCCGTTGGCGTCCAGTGCCTGGCGGATCGCGCCGATGCGGCCGTCCATCATGTCCGACGGCGCCACCATGTCCGCGCCCGCCTCCGCATGAGACAGGGCCTCGCGGCTGAGAAGCTCCAAAGTGGCGTCGTTGTCCACGTCGCCATCCCTGATCACGCCGCAGTGGCCATGGTCGGTATATTCGCACATGCAGACATCGGTGATGACCGCAAGGCCGGGAACATGCTTTTTCAGCGCCCGGACAGCCTCCTGGACGACCCCGTCAGCCCGGAAAGCCTGGCTCCCCGTTGCATCCTTGCTTTCCGGAATGCCGAAAAGGATGACCGCCGGGACGCCCGCTTCATGGGCCTCCTGCGCCTCGGCAACGATGTTCTCAACCGATTGCTGATAAATGCCGGGCATGGAGGAGACCTCCTTGCGCACGCTCTGGCCGTAAGTGGCGAACATGGGATAGACCAGGTCATCCGCCGACAGCGCCGTCTCGCGCACCATGCGGCGAAAAACCTCTTTGCCCCTGATCCTGCGGGATCGGTAGGTGGGAAAATGCATAAAACCTCCGCTCAATTGCGCGATTAACCGCCGGATGAATGGAAACGCTCCAGGATCATGTTCCGGCAGGATACAGGTTGTTCCTTGGTTTGCATTCTACCACCCCTGGGAACGGAAATGCAACCAGGCTGCCTGTTGCCTTCAAGCGGGAGTGTCCGCCTTGGGAATACGGCCTCTTTAACTTCAGCGGTGTGGATCCGGAATCTGCGAAGCAAAGTGCACAAAAAATATTTATACGGTAGAATCATCCTGTCACCTCGACATCCTGGCGGCGGACGGGTCCAATGCGGTTTGAAAGCAAGCGATTCCGCTTGCGGATTGGAAAGGCTTCCACACATGCTTACCGAGTATCCGTACATCATGCGTCTCACCCGTGAATACGAGAAACGGATGAAACACATACCGTTTCTCAATATCGATTCGCTCCTGATCCCTTCCCCCTTTGCCCGGGAAAAGGAACTGGACATCGATTACGAACACAGCTATGTCTGGGACGAAGAGGGAGAACTGCTGGGCTATTTTCTCATCTACTCGAACCCCGAAAAGACCCGTTTCCACCTCTACAAGCAAGTGACAAGCCCGTTCGGGCGCGGCAAGGGGATCGGTTCGGCATTCATCGACAGGCTGGTGCAGGATATGCCTGCGGAGTCGTACATATACCTCTATGTCTGGGAAAAACTGACCGACTCGGTCGACTTTTTCCTCAGCAAGGGTTTTTCCCATGAAGGGTCGCTCGTCTACCGGAAGATGAAGTTCTACATGATGTCCGCACATGCCGGGCGCATCCGTGAAGTGATCACCACGCAGAAGGCAAAGAGCATTCCCATCGCGGAGGAACTGGGGAAAGTGCGCCATGATGCGATCAAGACGCTCAAGGTCATTTTCGACATGACGTCCATGCTGTCCGTGGACAACTTCAACAAGACGATTGAAGACATAACCAGGGAGACGACCGCGCTGCTCAACACGCTCAACATGTACGAGGACAACATCTCCGTCTATCATGAGGTGCACCTGAAAGAGCTCATCACCGAACGCGTGATTCCGTTCATCGAATCTTCCGGCATCCCCTGTGAAACCCGGCTGATCCTCGGTTCCAAGATCCCCCCGGTGATCGGCAACTATGTGAACGTGAGCCGGGCGCTGATCAACATGGTATCCAACTCGCTGGATGCGATCAGGGCAGCGGACCGGAACGGCGTGATCGAGATCAGCATGGAAGAGAACAACGGCACGGTGTATCTCTCCATCAGTGACAACGGCGTGGGCATCGCCGCGGACAGGCTTGAAAAAGGTCCCGACATGCTCCCTCTCTTCGTGGGCAAAACCACGAAGAAGAGGAAATCGGGCACGGGAATCGGTACCCGCCAGGTCTACTCCACCTTCGGCCCGGCAAACATCGACATCGAAAGCCGGGTGGGCGAATACACTAAATGGACCGTAACCCTCAGAAAAAGCAGCCGCCAGGACACGACCGTCCTCACCGAACTGGAAAACCGCTACACCGAGCTGACCAAGGCTACGGAAACGATCGGCCTGAACGATGGCAGCTCAAGAACCGAGATCTCCGCCTTCATCTGGCAGCTGCGGCAGATCGAGATCTTCTGCTACGATCTCGTTTACCACTTCAGCAGGTACAACAATGTCCGCGATATCTACCGCGATATCCTCGCCTACCGCTATGGCGGCCAGGACCACGCGTTTCTCAGGGCTGAAATCGGCAAATGCAGGGTCGACAACGAAATAATCAAGACCTGGCTCCTGGGGATCGTCAAAAGGATCCGGCGCAACGAAAACTTCATCCTGCACCGCTTCGACTACGACGACTACAAGGGAATCCTGTTCAAGAGTTACGGCCAAGCCATCGACCGGACCATCATATTCACCATCGACCCCGCGAACGGGCGCTTTTACGCAACCGACCGGAAACTGGCGGAACACCTGGACTTCATCCAGTTCCTGGGTGGCGAGCGCGACCAGCTGCTCCGGGGAGAATTCTCCGGAGATGTGAAAAACCTGACAAGCCCAGTCCATATGGGTGTCTGGTCGGTGAAAAACCGTGATGATCTGATCCAGAAGCTCAAGCTCCTGCGGCAGGGGGCCGGCCAGCTCCTGAAGATGGGGCTGGGAAGGGAAAAACACCTGGTTTTCTACGCAACTACCTACAACCAGTGCGATTGCGACGTGAATACATTCACAACTTTGACCCTGGCTGAAATGGCCTTTCTACCCGACAGCCAGCTGGACCGGCTTGTGACATCGTCGGACACCGAGCTGCAGGGGCTGGTCTTTTCCGATTGAACGTCCTGCGGGAACGGGAAAGCCGCCTCAAACTGGTCTTCACGCCGCGGCGAAGTGGCGGGCAATCGCATCTGCAAAAGCCTCGATAGTCGGAACGTCCGGTTCAACATCCACCCGAAGGCCGAGATCGCGGCAGGAATTCGATGTTACGGGTCCTATGGAGGCGACCGCGACCCCCTGCAGCAGATGGATCAGGCGGTTTTCACCCACTATGGACGCCAAGTTGACGACCGTGGATGACGAAGTAAACGTGACACAGTGTATGCGCCGCTCCTCAAGCGCATCGAGGACCTCTTCAGGGAGAGAGTCCGGCGCAACGGTACGATAGCTGACCGGCGCGGAAACTTCCATCCCCATGCGGCCCAATCCGGTGGCGACGACATCCCGGGCGCGATCCCCTTTCGGACAAAGCGCTTTCATTCCCGACACTTCCATCCGTCCGAACGCATCCACCAGGCCTTCGGCATGGTACCCCGTGGGGAGCAGATCGGGCCTGATGCCGAAATCAGCGAGCTTTTCGGCGGTCTTCGGCCCGACGGCAGCCACCCTGCAGCTTCCCAGAGCCCTGCTGTCCAACCCCTGTGCGTTCAGCCTGTCGAAGAAGCAGCCGACACCGTTCGCCGAAGTGAACACAACCCAGTCGAACCCGGACAGGGAGCGAATGTGGCGGTCGAGGTCGGCAAAGCTTTCCGGAGGGATGACGTTGATGGTCGGGCACGGGTAAACGTGCGCCCCGCGGTCGCTGAGAAGCCTGGCGAAGGGACCGGCCTGTCCGGCGCTGCGGGTGACCATGATCCCCCTGCCGAACAGCGGACGGGAATCGAACCAGCGCAGCCTGTCGCGCAGGCGCACCACCTCGCCGACCACGGTTATGGCCGGGGCTTTGAAGCCTGCTTTCCTCGCCTTGTCCCCGATGTCGGAGAGAGTGCCTTCAAGAACCTCCTGCTCGGGCCGGGTTCCCCAGCGGATGAGCGCAACCGGGGTATCCGGGGCTCTGCCGTTGTCCAGGAGATTGGCGGTAATCTGCGGGAGGTTCTTCATCCCCATGTAGAACACCAGGGTACCGCTGCCGACGGAAAGCTTCTCCCAGTCTATCGCCGAAGACTCCTTGCCCGGGCTTTCGTGGCCGGTAACGAAAGCAACCGATGCGGTAAAGTTCCGGTGGGTGAGCGGAATCCCGGCATAAGCCGCCGCTCCGATGCCTGCGGTGACGCCCGGCACGATTTCAAAGGGTATCCCGGCCTCGACCAATGCCTCGCATTCCTCCCCGCCCCGGCCGAAGATGAACGGATCCCCTCCCTTGAGACGGGCCACGATCCTCCCCTGACGCGCTTTTTCAACGAGCATCTCGTTGATCTGGCTCTGCTCCCGGTTGTGGGCGCCCCCGACCTTGCCGGCATAGACCAGCTCGGCTTCCGGCCTGGCATGATCCAGAAGTGACTTGCTGGCCAGGTAGTCGTACATGATCACATCCGCCAACCCGATGCATTCCAGCCCGCGCACCGTAATCAGGCCGGGGTCGCCGGGACCTGCGCCAATGAGATAAACGTAGCCGATTTGTCCGGTTTTCAAATTCATTCTTTCACACCATCCACGTGTAAGTTCCCTTCCGGGAAGAAAGACCTGGCAGGTCTCATCACAGTTCCTTCCCATACACCTCTTTCAGAATTTCCCGTCCGCCCTGGTCAAGGAGCTGATCGGCAAGTGCGGAACCCAGAGCCTCGAAACGCTCCGCCGGGCCGCCGATGGTTCCCCTTACCGTTCTTTGGCCGTCCACCGAGCCGATGAACGCGGCAAGCCGCAGTCCGCCGCCGGACATTTCAGCATGGGCGGCTATGGGCACCTGGCAACCGCCTTCGCACCGGAGGAGAAACGAACGCTCAGCACCCACACAGAACGCGGTCACCGGATCATTGAGGAAGGAAACCACCTCCATGGTGGCCGTGTCGTCGAGCCGGCACTCTATCCCCAACGCTCCCTGTCCGATTGCGGGCAGCGACAATGCAGGCGGAAGATATTCAACCACCAAATCGGCGAAACCGAGACGCTTCAAGCCTGCGGCTGCCAGTATCACCGCGTCGAGCTTCTCCGACTCCATCTTCCTGATGCGGCTCTCCACGTTGCCGCGGACGACAACCATCGACAGGTCCGGCCTGACGGCCAGCAACTGCGCCTGCCGCCTGAGAGCGCTGGTGCCGATCCGCGCCCCCTTGGGCAAATCCGCGAAGGCGACCCCGCGCGAGACCAGGGCATCCCGGGGGTCCTCCCGGGCGGTGATGCAGGCAAGCCCCAGGCCGGGGGGAAATTCCGTCGGCACATCCTTCATGCTGTGCACGGCGATGTCGATCTCGCCGCGCATCATCGCCTCTTCGATCTCCTTGACGAACAGGCCCTTGCCTCCGACCCTGGCCAGGGGGACATCCAGGATCATGTCGCCGGAAGTCTTGATCGTATTCAGGGATATCTCGCATTCCGGATACCGTTCGATTATCCGGGCGCGCACCCATTCGGCCTGCCAGAGCGCCAGCCGGCTGCCGCGGGTGCCTATTGTCAGCCGCTTCAACGTCATCAGTCAATTCTCCAAGGGAAACGGTTCAAACATCTTCCCGCCATTGAACCGGCACAAGGCGCCGGGCACGAGGAAACACTTCGGGAAATATATTTTCCACATTTTGCCCTTATTCATCCTGATCCAGCTCCAGCATCTCCTCGTCCTTCCCGGCCGGTTCGGTCTGCAGGTCGAACAGGCTCCTGAGGGCATCCAGGTAGAGATCGATCCGGTTCCCCTGGCCGGTGTGCTTCAAAACGCTGATGGGATTGTGGAGAAGCTTGGAGATCATGGCAGCGGTCATGGCCTCGATGCGCTTTTCATGCTCCGGGGAAACGCCTTTCCAGGCCGCCAGGGTCCGCTCCACTTCCCCACGCACGATCTCGTCGAAGCGGGAACGGAGCGCCACGATGGTGGGAACCACCTCCAGCGAGGAAAGCCAGGAGAGGAAACGGTCCGCTTCCAGAGCCACAATTTCCTCCGCCTTCGCCGCTTCCTTCAGCCGCTGCTCGCGGTTGGACTCCACCACGCCCTGAAGGTCATCGGTGTTGTACAGGTAGACGTTTTCCAGATCGTTCACCTCCGGCGCAATATCCCGCGGTACGGCGATGTCTATGAAAAACATCGGCCGCTGCTTCCTGCGACGGATCACTTCCGCCACGTCCTTCGGGCCGATGATGAGATGGGGGGAGCCGGTGGAAGACAGGATTATGTCCGCCTTGTGGAGATGATCGAACAGGTCATCGAAGCGGATCGCCCTGCCGCCGAGTTCCTCGGCCAGCCGTTCCCCGCGCTCGAAGGTGCGGTTGGCGACCAGCAGCCCGCGGACACCGCCGGCAAGGAAATGTTTCGCGGCCAACTCTCCCATCTCTCCTGCCCCGATCAGAAGCACTGTCTTGTCCGTGAGGTCGTCAAAGATCTTTTTCGCCAACTCCACCGCGGCAAAGGCGATCGAGACTGCCGACGAAGCTATCCGCGTCTCGGTGCGGACACGCTTGGCAACGAAAAAAGCCTTGTGGAGGAACCGGTTCAGAACCAGGCCGGATGTGCCGTATTCCGCCGCAAAACCATATGCGGCCTTCACCTGGCCGAGGACCTGGGGTTCGCCGACCACCAGCGAATCCAGGCTGGCGGCTACGCGGAACACGTGACGGATCGAGTTGTCGCCATGGTAGCCGTACAGATACGGCGCCACCTCATCGTAAGGAAGTCCGTGCCAGTCCGCGAGGAATCGTTTGACCTTGGCGATGGCGCCGGCGATGTCCCGGGTTACCGCGTACACCTCTACCCGGTTACAGGTCGAAACGATGATCCCTTCACAAATTCCGGGAAGCGAAACCAAGGCGCTCAGCGGTTTCTCGATGCTGTTGGAATCGAACGAAAGTTTTTCCCGGATCTCTATGGGTGCGGTATGGTGGGATAACCCCACGACGATAATGTTCATGAGCTCGATCTACCGATACCGGTGAAGCCCGGGCAGCCAGAGGTTCACCCCGATGAAGGTGAAAAGGAGGACACAGAATCCGACGATTGCCAGAATCGCGGCCTTCCTGCCGCGCCAGCCGGTGGTGAGCCTGCCGTGGAGGAGCGCCGCATAGATGAACCAGGTGATGAGCGACCAGGTTTCTTTCGGATCCCAGCTCCAGTAAGCCCCCCAGGCCGAATCAGCCCAGATCGCACCGGAAATGATGGCCACGGTCAGCAGCGGGAACCCTATGGTGAGGCACCGGTAGTTGATTTCGTCCAGGGTATCCAGCGAAGGAAGCCGCCGGTACAGGATCCCCAGCTTCTTCTTCTTCAGGTAGCGATCCTGGAGCAGGTACATGACACCGGCACAGAAGGCGACGGTAAAGGCAGCATAGCCGCAAAAGGCAACTATCGTGTGGATGCCGAGCCAGCCGCTCCTGAGTGCGGGATTGAGAGGCGCTATCATCGACGGGAAGGAAGCCGAAGCAAGCATGAACACCAGGGCAAGGGGACTGACGAACGAGCCCAGGATCGCAACACGGTATTTCCTTGAAAACGCCAGAAAAACCCCCACGATGGCCAGGCTGAAGAACGACAGGGACTCGTGCATGGTGGTGATCGGCGTATAGCCTGCTTCAAGATAGCGGGTCACCGTTAGCAGGAGGTGAACAGCGAACCCCGCGGCCAATGTCCATCCGGCAACCCTGCCGGCGCGCGCCCCCGAGCTGAGCAGGGACACGAGGTAGAATACCGTCGCGGCGGAGTAAAGCACAAAAACTGCCACAAACAGGGATTCGATCATGCGATGTCCCCTCTGTCGATTCCCAGCTCACACAGGCTGAACCCCGGCCCGGCAACTTCACGCAGAAAACGGTCGACCTCTTCCGCCGAACCATTCCGCAGCAGCCGCGGAAGCCCGCCGTTCACGAGATCGCGCATAATCTCCTTCCTGGCATGGGATCCCATCTTGAGCGTCAGGAGCTTTTCCCTGACAGCGCCCAGCACCCGCAACGCAGAGGCATATTCCGATCCGTATCGGCAGTCCAGCTCTTCCCTGATGGAACGTGCCACCAGCGGGCACTTGCCCCCTGTGGACACAGTAATCAGCAAGTCTCCCCTCGCAACGATGGAAGGAGTGGCAAAATCTCCCCACTCGGGAGTATCGGCGATATTTGCCGGTATTCTCCGTTCCGCCGCCTCCTCGGCCACCGACCTGCTCACGGCCTTGTCGCCCGTGGCGGCGAAGACGAGAAAAGCCCCCGCCAGGTCGCCGCGCCGGTAGTCCCGCGCCAGATGCTCGATCACCCCGTTCGCCGACAGGTTGCGCAGTTCAGGGGAAAGGGAGGGGGCAATGATCACGACCCTCGCCCCGGCTTCCAGCAAGGTGCGGCACTTGCGCTCCGCAACGGCTCCTCCGCCGACGATTATGACCGGTTTTCCCCGGAGGTCGATATTGATCGGGTAATATTTCATGGCAGATGTTCCTGCTGATTCGATCGGCAGCAGCCGTGCTCTCGGGCAATACTGCCGGTGGCGACAGGCCGCTGTAAGTCTACCACAGCCTGGGGGAACGCGGGCAAATGTTTTTCACCCGCGGCGACGGGAATGGCAAAACCTTGCCGGAGGCCAGTCCAGCCCCGGACATCCCGGCGACTACGTAAAAGGTTTGGGGGAATGGATAGCCGGCATAGTTCGCCCCGGCAGCTCAGAAGTTTCCCCTTTCACCAATCCGTTGCCTGACGAGAAGCAGCAGCATATCGATCTCCTCGCAGGCTTTCTGCCAATGCTGTCTCTCGTGGCCGTCTTCGATATGCTTCCCGAGTGCGCGCATCCGATTGATTATGTCAGTGATTTCCGAAGTGACGACGTGTTCATGTTCCATGACTTCCCCCTGATAGGTTGTACAGCACATGAAAATACCAAAATTTTGCATCGGCGTCCACCTGCTCTGGCCAAGCACGGGATTCCGGCATTTGATTCAACCGGATTTGGCGGGTTTCAAACGTGCGCAGCGAACCGTCAGGTTAATCAAAACTCGCCCGGTCGGCACCGATTGACAGCTTCGACAACGTGGGGAAACACCGTCTCAACCACGATTCGGTACCCTTCGGCCGTCGGATGGATGCCGTCCGCACGGTTCAGCGCCGGATCTCCCGCCACACCGTCCAAAAACGACGGAATCAGGATTACACCCTCCTCCCGGGCGACATCGGAGTAGACCTGGGCGAAGAGCTGGTCGAAATCCCCCTTGCGCTTCTTCAGGTTCCGCATTCCAGCCAGCACTACGGTCACTCCATGCCCAACAAGTGCGCGGACGATGGCCTGGATGTTACGCTTCATCTCCTCCGGGGGAAGTCCGCGGAGGCCGTCGTTGGCGCCGGTCTGGAGGATGACGATAGTGGGCTTCTGCGCAAGGATTGAGTCGATGCGCGCCAGGGCCTCGCCGCTCTTTTCGCCGTTTATCCCGGCATTGATCACCCGGCAATCATTGCCCGCCAGCCGAAGTTTCCGCTCGAGGAGCGCCGGGTAGTTCTCGTCCGCGGCGACCCCGTAGCCGGCGGTCAGGCTGTCGCCGACAGCGATTATCGTTCCGCTGCCGGCTTCTTCCCGAATCGGGCGTGTTATGGCATCGGCATTATCGTTCTTCATAAAATATCCCCACCCTTTCTCTTTGTATCTTTATAGTATGGACAGAGATGTACCCCTTATCTTCCCATTAACCGGTATCTCCTGCCAAGAGCATTCGCGGGACGTGATTGACGATCGCGGATCACCCGCAATGATTGCCGTTGACAGTCAGGTGCAAGTGTCGTAAATACAATTGCTCACAGGGGAGAATATCACACTTCAGGGGAAAAAATCACCAAGCAGGCCGGAATGCGAACCGTCAAATTAAGGGAATTGATTTTAACACGATGCAGTGAAAGGAGGTGATACGGAAATGAAAAAGGTTCTTGTACTCACGATTGCCGGGGCATTCACTGTTGCCCTGGCAGGCCTGACCTTCGCGGAAACCATCACCCGGATCTCGGGCAACAGGATAACGGTCAGGGACAGCACGGGCAGGGAGAAAACCGTTGAGGGCCGTGCGAAAGGCTTCAAAGTCGGCGACAAGGTCAAGGTGAAAAACGGCCGGATATGGCTGGACCCGCAGCCCGAACCGCCTGACCCCAGGGCGATGACCCTGCGGCCCTCAAGAATCCGGGGCTGAAAAACAAGGCTCCCGCTTCTCCGGAAGCGCCACCCCCACCGCCACCTCCTCCGCCACCGGACAAACCGAAAATAAAGTGATTGATTTCAGGAGAATTCCCGCGCTTTAAGCCCGGAACTCGAACCATGGCGTTGCACGTCGCCACCGATGAATCGAAAAAACCCATCCTCGATGCCCGAAGATGGGTTTTTCGTATTCATGCGTCATTACTGGCGCGCCCGGAGGGATTCGAACCCCCGGCCGATGGCTTCGAAGGCCACTACTCTATCCAGCTGAGCTACGGGCGCGTGCAAGATCCGGGGCACGATGCCTGGCGGCGTGGCTGCTGCCTTGTGTCCCGGCGCAACTGTATCCCATCTGGCGGAGAGAAATCAAGCACCATTTCCGCTGGCGATAATTGCATCAGCCACGTGCACATCGCCGTTTCCCCGCTATAATAAGGGTCATTACCGGTTCGAAAACAAAAGGAGGTAGAAACGCATGATCAGCAAGAAGATGGTCCAGGCCCTGAACAAGCAACTGAACAACGAAATTTACTCAGCCTACCTTTATCTCGCGATGTCGTCCTACACCACGTACACCGGTCTCAAAGGCGCGGCCAACTGGTTCATGGTCCAGTACCAGGAAGAAATGGTCCATGCCATGAAGTTCTACGACTACGTGCTCAGCCAGGGGCAGCATGCCCAGCTTGAAGCCATTGCCGTGCCGCCGGCCGAATACGGCACGCTCCTGTCCATGTTCGAGCAGACCCTGAAGCACGAGCAGTTCATCACCAAGTGCATCAACGATCTCATGGACCTGGCAATCAAGGAAAAGGACCATGCCACCCAGATATTCCTCCAGTGGTTCGTGACCGAACAGATCGAGGAAGAGGGGAACGACAACGATATCATTTCACAGCTGAAACTGGTGGGAGACAGCCCCCAGGGGCTGATGATGGTTGATCGGGAAATGGCAGCGCGAGTGTTTACCCCGCCGGCAGCAGCGGCGCAATAGGTGACAATGCCCGGGCAAGGGCACCCGGTTTCCCCCAGGGCATGGCGCCCCGGTTATAATTGACAATATTTATAGGGTATGTTATTCGATAGAATAACTAATTCTTACGAATATTGTTGTCAATAATCGGGGCCACCATGTTGAACAGGGTACGGGAAGACATCAAGGCGGTTTTTGAAAGGGATCCGGCAGCGCGCAGCACCCTGGAGGTGCTTTTCTGCTATCCCGGGCTGCATGCCGTCTGGCTGCAGCGGGTTTCACACTGGTTCTGGGTTCGACGGCTCTACTTCCTGGGCAGATTCGTGTCACATTTCGCCCGTTTTCTCACCGGCATCGAAATCCATCCGGGCGCAACCATCGGCAGGCGTGTATTCATAGACCACGGCATGGGAGTCGTGATCGGGGAGACGGCCGAAATCGGCGACGACGTCACCCTCTACCACGGGGTTACCCTGGGCGGGGTCAGCCTGGAGAAAGTCAAGCGTCACCCGACCGTGGAATCGAACGTGGTCATCGGTTCCGGGGCCAAGGTCCTGGGGCCGTTCACCGTGGGCAGGGGCAGCCGCATCGGCTCGAATTCGGTGGTCATCAAGGAGGTCCCGGCCAACGCTACAGTGGTGGGCGTACCGGGAAGGGTCGTGATGGCGGCGGAGAAAACAGCGGAAAAGGCCGACCTTGAACACGCCAAGCTCCCGGACCCGGAAGCAAAGGCCATTGCCTGCCTTTTCGACCAGGTGAGGGAACTGGAAAAGAAGTACGCCGATCTGGCCCGGGAGTATGATGCTTTGAAACAACGGCTGGATGGTTGAGATGGCGCAGTTTGAAACTGCCGTAAAACCGCGGCGAATCGCCGTTGCCATGAGCGGTGGGGTCGATTCGTCCGTGGTCGCGGCCATTCTCAAGCAACAGGGTCACGATGTCATGGGGATATCGATGCGCGTCTGGAGCCCAACGCCTTCCCGTGAAGGACGGGACAGTGATGCGGCGCTCTGTCCTCCTCCTGACGCCGTGGAGAGCGCCCGGCTCATCGCCGACCGGCTCGGTATACCCTTCTACGCAGTCGATTTCGAAGAAGAATTCCGCAGGGCCGTGGTTGACGATTTCATCGACGAGTATCGCCATGGCCGCACTCCCAACCCCTGCGCGCGCTGCAACCGACGCATCAAGTTCGGGCTGCTGCTGGACCGGGCGCTGGCTCTGGGCGCAGATATGCTGGCGACAGGCCATTATGCGCGGATCCAGCAGGACACAGAGGGATTTTTCCGGTTGCTGAAAGGCGCCGACCCGAAAAAAGACCAGTCCTATTTCCTGTTCGACCTGTCCCAGCAGCAACTCTCCAGGAGCATGTTTCCCCTCGGCGGCATGACGAAGACCGAAGTCCGTGCCCTTGCGGAACGGTTTGAACTCGGGCTCGCCGACAAAGGGGAAAGCCAGGAGATCTGCTTCATCCCCGATGACGATTATGTTCGTTTTCTGGAAGATAGAGCGCCGGGAATCGACCTGTCCGGGGAAATCGTCACTTCCGGCGGCACGGTTGTCGGCCGGCACCAGGGGACCCACCGCTATACGGTTGGTCAACGACGCGGACTGGGCATTGCCTGGAGCGAGCCACTGTACGTGCTGGAAATCGACACGGCAGGGAATCGCGTCGTGGTCGGCCCCAAGCACGAGCTTTTCCGTGCCGGACTTGCGGCAAAAGAACTTAACTGGATAATGACCACCCCCACAAGCGAGTTCAACGCAACCTGCAAGATCCGTTACCGCCACCAGCCCGCACCGTGCCGCGTCAACCCCCTGGCAGGCAACCGGGCGGAAGTGCGCTTCCTGGAGCCGGAAAAATCGATCACCCCGGGCCAGGCGGTGGTGTTCTACGACGGCGACCGCGTCCTGGGCGGAGGATGGATAGAACAAGGAATATGAAGAAAATCTCTTTCGTCACCCTGGGCTGCAAGACCAACCAGTTCGAGTCGGCCGCCATGGCCGATGCGGCCGCAAAAGTAGGACTGCAGATCGTCCCCGCCCACGAGCCGGCGGACATCGTGGTCATCAACACCTGCACGGTAACCGCCAGGACCGACGCCGAATCGCGCCGCCTGGTACGTCGCGCACGCCGGGAAAACCCCGGAGCCAGGATCGTCGTCGCCGGCTGCTATTCCCAGCTCGCTCCCGAAACTTTCCGGGATTTTCCCGGCGTCTCGCTCATCATCGGCAACAGCGAAAAACGGGACCTCATGGACCTGCTGCAGGAATCGGAAGACGGGCAGCTGGTAAAGGTCTCCGACATCTTTGAGGAAGAAACGGCAGCGCCGCTGATCATCGAGTCCTTTGCCGAGCACACCCGGGCCTTCATGCAGGTGCAGAACGGCTGCGACTCCCGCTGTTCCTACTGCATCGTGCCCCATGTCCGGGGAAGAAGCCGGAGCGTTCCGTTGGAAAGCGCCCTGGAAGGCATCCGTGCCTTTGCCAGGCAGGGCTTCCGGGAAGTGGTCCTCACGGGCATACACCTGGGCGCTTACGGACTGGACCTCAAGCCTTCCTCAAGCCTGTTCGACCTTGTTGCGCAGGCCGCGCGGGAACGTATCGTACCCCGACTCAGGCTCGGCTCCATCGAACCTACGGAAATCCCCGACGATCTGATTCAACTCCTGGCAACCGCGGAAACCATCTGCCCCCATCTCCACATCCCCCTGCAGAGCGGCAACGACGGAGTGCTGGCCGCCATGAACCGCCCGTACACCACCGGTTTTTTCCGGGAAGTCGTGGAAAAGCTGGCAACGGCCGTCCCTACCATATTTCTCGGCACCGACATCATCGCGGGGTTCCCCGGCGAAACGGACGAGGACTTCCAGCAAGGCTATCGTTTCTTGGAATCCCTGCCATTGGCCGCTTTCCATGTTTTCCCCTTTTCACCCCGGCAGGGCACACCTGCCGCCGCAATGGCGGGGAAAGTGCCGGCCGGCGTCATCAAAGAGCGGGCCGAGGTTCTGCGCAGGCTGTCTGAGGAAAAGAAAAAAAGATTCTTTGAGGGATTCTTGGGCAGAGACTTGGAGGTGCTCGTCCAGGAAGAAGGAAAGAACGGCGTCCTGAAGGGTCTGTCGCGCAACTACATCCCGGTCGCGCTCCCGGCCGGGAGCGCTGCGCTCAACTCCGAGGTGAAAGTAACGACGACTACCGTGGAAAAGGATTTTGTCTGGGGTGTCATCACCTGAGCCAACACCTGTTAATTTGTTTCCATTAGGCTCCGGTCCAGCAGGTGCCGCGGTTGCACGTTCGACATTGCTTTGAGCATGCTTCTCTTCACGTGGGGGATGTCCTTTTCCAACGTTGAGAGTAAATCCTTCATCTTTTTGCGCTGCAGATCCGCGACACCGCACACCGGGCAGCGGCAGCAGACCACCGGGTATTCTTTCACTCCGGAAAACTCGATTATCTCCTTTTCCTCCACATAGACCAGCGGCCGGATCACGGTGGTCTCCCCGTTGTCGGCCAGCATCGAGGCCGCCATGGATTTCAGGGAGCCGACAAAGAACTGGTTGAGGAGGAGCGTTTCCACGAAATCGTCCAGGTGATGGCCAAGGGCCAGCTTGTTGCACTTGAAGCGCTGGGCCAGCGTATAGAGCACGCCCCGCTTCAGCCGGGCGCACATGGAGCAGTAAGAGGATCCGGGCCGCCGCTTCTCTTTGATGATGTCGAAGTGGTCCGTTTTCTCCATGTGATAGGCAAAGCCGTGCCGGGCGAGATGTTCCTCGATGATGTCCGCGCGGTAGCCGGGATACCCCGAGTCGATGTTGATGGCCAGGATCTCGTACCTGATCGGCGCCCGCTTCCGCAACGCTTCCAGGAGATGGAGCAGCGTGTACGAATCCTTCCCCCCCGAGACCGCCACCGCGATCCGGTCCCCTTCCTCGATCAGGCCGAAATCCGCGATGGCCCTGCCCACTGAGTTCTTGATCTTCTTGTACAGCTTCTCTTCCGGTAACGACACGCAAACCTCTTTCCCTGCGGCATGCTCTGCGGCGCAAACCGCTCCCATTCCTGAACCTATGCATTTTGATTGATTTTTCAGGGTACCGGAAAGAGTATCGGCAAGTCAAGGGGCGGGAGGTAAAGGAGATGCATGCTCAGCAAATGAGATAAAAATCGCTGCGCCGAAACAAATCGCACTGAAAAAACCTGCCCCCAACTTCCTTCGAAGTCGGTTATCTCCCAAACTTGTAGCCGATGCCTCCGCCCACCTGGATATTTCCGCTCGTAAAAGACGATGCGAGATTCAGATGAATATTGTTCGAGGTAAAGTGCTGCAGGGAAACTGCGACAGCAGTTTGACCGTTTGAAGTGCCGAATCCCATGGCGATTCCCGATTCACCGGGACCAAGCGGCACCATCGCCCTCGACATGGCAATTGCTCCGGCGATGCCCCGGTGGGCTTCCCTGCTGAGATTGCTTATCCTCCTGTCAGTATAGGCATTCGCTTCGGAAAGCGCATTCATCGAAAGATTCTGGATCTGAGACATGTTCACCGCATCGGTGGGGTTGACACCCGCCGCGACATTCGTGATTCTGCGTTCATTGCCCGTCGAACCCACGGAGACGACATTGCTTTCTCCACCGTCGTTCGATCCTGCCCCGATGGCTGCAGAGTTGTTTCCGGTGGATGTTGCGTTCTGGCCAATAGCGACATTCGCCGTTCCGCCGACCGCCGCGCCTTCACCCATGAGCACGCTGCCGCCGCTGTCGGAAGAAAAGATCCGCAGGGCAGACCTGCCGGTAGTTACGTTGTTGATCCCGAAATAGTTTTGCCCTCCCGAGGCGGAATCGTTTATGATTATTTCCCAGTCTGTCGAGGGGAAGCCGGCAAGACTGCTGGTATCGTCGAACTTGATCCGCAAATTGTTCTCCTTGAGCCGGATTGTGTCAAAACCGAAACTCTCATTATCGACACAGTCAAGGCCGACACATGTGCTTCCCTGAACGATCAGGTCGTCAGCAATTACCTGGTCGGCCCGCGACTTGGCGGGGGCAAGAATGACAGTGAACATCAGCAAGCCGAAAATAACCGCGATCTTTTCTCTTTTCATTGCGTGTCCTTTCGTATTGGATTTCCAGGGCAATCGCGTAACCATGCCACCCTCTCTATTTCATTCATTTCTTACACATCAAAAAGCCCGCTGCAGAGGTCGAGCTTAGAAGCCAATCACCCGGATACCCTCGCCCTACATCAGGCAATCTCTCAAAAAGGTTTTCAGGGTATCTCCTTATTAATGAATTTTCAAGGCATTCCTCTCAAGCAATCCTTGCTGCAGAGCACATTGTCCATCGACGTTGAAAATTGACCCGTCACAAGATAGAGGTATTCCGTTGTAGATTTTCGTTTTCTTCTCCAGCTATCGTTTCGGAATGGATCTTTTCGCAGTGGTGAGTGAACTTGTCCAAAAAAGCAACAGTCGTCTTAGCATCGCTGAAGACCTGCAGCTCCTTGCCGAAAGCCGGGTTGGGGGGGGATAGGGAAGGGGGAAAACAGGATGGATTTTGATTGCTTTTTCGCGAAAACTCACTTAGAAAGTCTGCAAGCAACAGTCCTATGTGGCGCAAACACGGAAGTTAAGCCCCTCTGGGCCGATGGTACTGAACGGGCAACGGTGTGGGAGAGTTGGTCGCCGCCGGGATCTGGGCGTTTGTGCAACGTGATTGGCGGTACGCACGGAGCCTCGTCCCCCTCCACCCGTTACCTATTGTGCAATCCCTCGATGTCCTTGGCAAAAAAGAAAGCTGCTCTTTCCGGTCAGGAAACATCATCGCGTTTGAATGGAGATTCGGGATTGACATAAGCTACGAAACAGCGTGGACTTACCCATTAAAACTTGTAGTTGATGCCACTGCGGATGATGGTTCCACGCTCTCCACTACTGACCGGGAGATTATTGTCAACATGATGTATGCTCTGACCTAGACCATAATAGTGATTCTCGACTTTTATCGACAAGTTTTTCGAGAAAGCATATTCTGCGCCAAACCCTACGACATAACCGACCCGCCACTTGTCTTCACCGTTTTTCGGGGTTCCGCTGTTCGGAATTGCCCTTCCCAGTGTATCAACAGTCTCGACATTCACTTTGCCTACGGCAAGGCCGCCAGTGCCGTAAATAAGGAGCCGGTCGAAGGCAAGCCCGATACGGCCGCGTACTGTCGCCAGGGCATCAAGGCTCGACTTGGCTTGGAAAACAGGGTTTGGACACGGATTGCTGCCACTCATATCTGTCCAGTCGAAGTCGGTCTCAATGCCACCCACAAAGGCGGGTATTCCGCTCCGAGAACTAAGGACTTGCAGGTTTGCCCCAGCGGTTCCACCGACCATCCCCCCCTTGATGTGGTGGTCTGCTCTGGATGTGAATCCAGAGTATATCCACTCCGTTTCTCCCCAACCATAACCTCCGTTTATACCGGCATAAAAACCTGTCCAGTCATTTGGCCTATTGTCCGCAGCCATAGAAGGTACTGTTACCGCAATTAATGCGAGCACAACAAAACATAAAACATTTTTCATTATGCATCCTCCTGAAATTAGAAATTTTACCCATAAAAACTAGATATCATAACTCTTTACAACATTGCAAGTTTAACCTGAAAAAATTTTTTTACGTTGCATTTAATTGATCAACCATAAAGAAGCAAAGACCTGTATGCATTAAAACAAACTTTCCCGCTCAACTTTCTCGGAAGCGAATAATGCATAACATCATGCAATTGTTAGCAGAATAGCGTCGCTATCCAGCTTGAAACGGCTTGATTCCCCAACAAATCGACAACCATAGAAAGGCGACGCCCTGCCGCAGTTCGTTGCAGAATGTGCTCAGGCTGTTGGAACAGACATTAGAACACGGACCTTGTCGTTGACGGCCACCTCTGGTATGGTGAAGGTCGATCCCATTCGAATGAAAAGACCGGCACACCATGTCCCCAGGCAGACATTCCATAATCGAAGTCGCCATCCCGCTGCCACTCCACACGACCTTCTCCTACCGGATCCCGGAAGAGCTGCGAGGTGCGGTTGCGCCCGGGGTCCGGGTTTTCGTCCCGTTCGGCAGGCGAAAAGTGACCGGTTACGTGCTGGGGCCTGCCCATCCCCCACCGGGAGACCTGAAAGACATCATCGAGATCCTGGACGAGCAGCCGGTGTTCACCCCGAAGGAACTGGCATTCTATCGCTGGATCGCCGCCTACTACCTGCACCCGCTGGGGGAGGTGATCAAGACCGCCCTCCCCTCCGGCATCAACATCGAAACCAGGGGACGGGCAATGACCGGAGCGGATGGCGCACCGGGAGAAGAGCAGATCCGGGGCGGCAGGAGCGTGCGGCGGGAATGGTTCTTCCGCGCCACTGAAGATGCTGCCGGAACGGCCGCCCCGCGGGGATTGGCGGCGCAGATCCTCCTCTACCTCATGGAACAGGGCGAAACTTCCCGGAGCGACCTCAACGCCAGGTTTTCCAACCCGGCTGCCCAGCTGAAACGCCTGCTGCAAAAGGGGCTGGTGGTCATGGAAGAGCGCGAAGTCTACCGCGATCCGTTCCGGGACGAGGACGTACCGGCTTCAGCCCCCCAAATCCTGAACGAAAGCCAGGCCAAGGCGTACGAGGCCATTGCCTCGGCTGTGACAACCGGAGAGTTCGCCCCTTTCCTCCTCCACGGCGTCACCGGCAGCGGCAAAACCGAAGTCTACCTGCAGACCATCAACCACACCCTGGAAACAGGGAAGACGGCGCTGGTGCTCACCCCGGAAATCGCCCTCACGCCGCAGCTGATCAAGCGCTTCCGCGGCCGCTTTTCCTGCGGTATCGCCGTATTGCACAGCGGGCTGACGCCAGGGGAGCGCTACGACGAATGGCGACGTATCCGCCGCGGCGAGGCATGTATCGTCATCGGCGCCCGCTCGGCCATCTTCGCCCCCCTGGAAGACCTGGGCATCATCGTCGTGGACGAAGAGCACGAAGCGTCCTACAAGCAGTCCGAAGGCCTGGCCTACAATGCGCGGGACCTGGCTCTGGTGCGGGGAAAGCTCGAAGGGACGGTGGTCGTCCTGGGCTCGGCGACCCCCCTGATAACCACCTATCATGCAGCCATGCACGGCAGGCTCCGCTACCTGAGCCTGCCTGAACGGGTACGCAACCTGCCCCTGCCGGAAGCCCGGATTATCGACACCCGCAACCTGCGGGACAGCTCGTGCGCACCGGAACTGGTTGCCGCGCTGGGTGAAAACCTGGAGAAAAAGGGTCAGTCGCTCCTGTTCCTGAATCGCCGTGGCTTCGCCACTTTCCTGCTCTGCCGCGACTGCGGCCACGTTTTCCGCTGTCCCAACTGCGCCGTGACCCTCACCCACCACAAGTCCAAGCAGCGCCACTACTGCCACTATTGCGATTTTTCCCTCCCCTCCCCCACCGTCTGCCCGGGTTGCGGCGGCGGGAACATCGCCCTTTTCGGCCGCGGCACCGAACGGGTCGAAGAGGAAATCAGGGAACTTTTCCCGACTGCCCGCATAGCCCGGATGGACAGCGACACCACGTCCAGGAAGGGCAGCCATGCCGGAATCCTGAAAAGGCTCGAGGACGGCAGGATCGACATCCTGATCGGCACCCAGATGATCGCCAAGGGGCACGACTATCCCGGCGTAACACTGGTAGGTGTGGCCTCAGCCGATGCCACCCTCAACCTGCCGGACTTCCGCAGCGCCGAGAGGACGTTCCAGCTCATCAGTCAGGTTACGGGCCGTGCCGGACGGGGCGACACTCCGGGCAGGGTGCTGATTCAGGGCACCGACCCCGCCCACTACGCCCTGGTCAGGGCCGCAGCCCATGATTACGAAAGCTTTTACCGTGACGAGCTGGAATTTCGCCGGGAAGCCGGCTACCCCCCCTTCTCCAACCTTGCGCTGATCTGCCTTTCCGGCACCGCCGAAAAAACGGTCGAAAAGGGAGCGGAAGAAGCTGCCGTCCTGATCCGGAAACTGCGTGGCGACCTTAAATCCCGACTGGAAATCCTCGGGCCCGCCCCAGCCCCGCTGGCAAAGATCCGCGGCAGGTTTCGCTGGCAGATTCTGCTGAAAGGCAAAGGACGCACAGAGCTCAGGAAGGTTCTGCTCCGCTTCCAGGCGGAATGGCGGCCGCCACGCACAACAAGGACCGCAATCGATGTCGACCCTGTGGATACGCTTTGATCTGCCATCCCGTCTTGCCTGCACAGCTTCTTGACCTGCCCGAAATCAGCTTCCGAATAACTCCCCCTTGACGAAGCGGAATTTAAAGAGAAAATCAATGGAGACCGCAGCAGCCGGACCCGACAAAATCGTTATCTGGCTTTCATCCGGAACCTGCGGACAAACACTATGCAGTTTTAACCGTAAAGGGGACAGGCATGGAAAACGGCGGGAAGGACGATGCCAAGCCGACGGCGCGCAAGTCACTGCACTGGGAACTGGCCAAAAGGGAGATGACGGAAGATGAACTGAACAAGATAAAGAACATGAACTGGGAATGGTATTACAACTGCTATCTTTACAAGGATGAACCGGTGGAGGTTACCTGCAAGATCTGCGGTTCGATGAATGTGTTCCTGCCGGGCGAGAATTCCAAGAAGTGCGAGCACTGCGGCATCGAATGCCGCAGATGCGAAGTCGACGAAGATGAAAAATAAGACGCCGCGATCGAGCCGCTTCAGGTCCTTATCTTTTCCAAAGGGCACATGCAGATGAATGAGTAGGCGGTCCAGCGCCTGTAGCGGCAATTGTAGCAGGACCTCGGATCGTCTGCCACAATCTCCTCCTCCACGTCTTCCCGGAAGGCTCTGCAGTTCATGGCCTCTCTCGCAGCTTCGGGCCAGTTCAATTTCCCGCCCAGAAATTCCCGCCAGCCGTTTTCAAGAACGCGCCACATTCCGCCACTTCCTTCCGTCTGGAGCAAGATTCATTTTCACGCTTCGGAATATATCAAAAATCCACGCTATTTTCAAAATTTTAAACCGCTTGTGGGCTACCTCTTCCAGGGTGCACCACGGGCGATGCCGTTGTATCCGAACCGGGGCTTTGTCGGAATAATTAACATAATCCTGCCACGGCATATATCAAATATTTCTGTTGATTTCTACGAATCTTCAAGTGTCGAATGCACAATTGGCTGCAGATAACACCACTGTATGGCTGTCGAAAAACTTGACATGCCCGGGAAAGATTTTGGCAATAAAAATCTTAAGGCCGCGTTTTCAGCAAGTTATACCGCTAGCATATTTTTTGCATAACGCTAGTAATTGATTTACCGTCTGGTCAAGTCAAGACGAATCAACACCCTGTTTGCAGTTGGGAGCCCCACCAGCAATCGCTGAACGCTAAATCTTTCAGGCAGCCCATCAATTGACGCTGTAAGTTTCATTATCACCGACAAACGACTGAGGCATCAAAGTGAAGGTAACGACAAAATTTTGCGCGATACGTAATATATAATAAAATATAACGTATTTGCATATTTTAACAGAGAATGGCCTATTTATTCAGGTCAATCGGTGCATTGTCATTCCTGAAAAAGGGGGAACGGGAGATGA
Source organism: Geobacteraceae bacterium (assembly GCA_036677645.1). Taxonomy (GTDB): domain Bacteria; phylum Desulfobacterota; class Desulfuromonadia; order Geobacterales; family Geobacteraceae; genus RPRC01. Next base: position 178,295 of record JAVBWB010000017.1, read on the forward strand.
AAAAAACAAAACTGCTGTTTACATCCATTTTGTTCGTGGCCGGACTGATCCTCGCAGGCATCGTCTTTGCGGCGTACCAGCACGCGGGCGACGCAGACAAAGACCCCGCGACATTCCTGAAGGTCTATCCGGGCAAGGCGGGAACGAAGCTGGACAACTGCGCGCTCTGCCACACAGGCGGCACAGAAACAGTCAACAACAAGACCACCACGTATGGCAGTTGCCAGTGGTGCCACTACAAGTACGGGTACAATGCTCCCCATGGCGACATCCATTTAACCCTCAACGATTACGGCAAGGCTTTCAATGATGCCGGAAGAAATGAAGCTGCGCTCGCATTGATAGAGTCCCTCGATTCGGATGGCGACGGATACTCCAACATCGACGAGATCAACGCCAACCGCTACCCCGGAGACCGGAACGATGATCCCGGCAAAGCGGTCGCCCCCTTCCGCATCTACACGAAAGCCCAATTGGCGGCCATGCCCCAACACAAGCAGTTCATGATGATGAACACAACCAAGTCCGGCGACTACTATACCGAATATACCGGCGTTGTGATTGAGAGCCTGCTGAAACGGGCGGGAATCTCTCCGGAAGCTATCCAGATATCCGCCTTTGCGCCGGATGGTTATGCCCAGCGTCACCCGATGACGGACAGCGGCGACAACATCGGCAAAAGTTACGCCCCATTCGTGGTCGGCCCGTATCCACAGGCCACTTATTTCTACAACATAGAAGCGGACGAGGCCAAAACCGCCTACGGTTGGTGCAATTACACCTCACCCGGAAATGTCGGTCGCCAGAACGGCGACCCGATCCTTGTGGAGAACGGCCTGAGACTCATTCTGGCCCTCAAGGCGGATGGTGTCGACCTGGTACCGGGTGTGCTCGGTTCCGACAACAAGCTGACAAGCACTAGCGAGGGGCCTTTGCGGGTGGTGTCGCCGCAGAAGGTTGTCGGCCCGCCCGACCAGCCATCCACGAAACCCGCTGCAGGTAGTATCTGGCAGTATGATCGCAACGCGGACCACAATGCGGGCTTTGCCACGAAATGCACCACCATGATCAGAGTAGAACCGCTCCCGGCCGGGACCACCGATATCGACACCATGGAAGCCGGTTGGGGGTACATTGACCAGGGAAAACTGGTGATTTACGGCGCCCTCCTTGGGCCGCAACTGATCTTCCCGGCCGATGGAGACACGAAAGCCAACTGGCATCCGGCCTTCTTCAAGTGGAATCACAGCCCGGGAATCGAGAGAGATGCCGTGGTGAGTTACAAGCTCGAATACACCAAGGATGAGTCGCTCAAGGAGTGGACGGCCGTAATGATCGAGAGGAGCAGGGAAAAACCGTCCGACAATGACGACCCCATGGTGAAGGACACCATCATCCTGACGCTGGAACCCAGCACCAAGTATTGGTGGAGAGTGACCGACCTTGACGAAAACGGCGGCACCACTGTCAGCGGCATTTACTCTTTTACCACCAAGGACAAACCGCTCAAACAGGAGTGACGTCTTATAGTCCGATCAATGGCAAGGCTGAAGCAAAGGAGGCCGGTTTCCAACCAGGAAGCCGGCCTCGGCTTGTCCCGGCAAGACCCGGAATTCCGCAACTGCGGTTTCCGGGCCGCATACGGAGACTGGTGTACCGTTCCCGGATGGAAATCAGTTTGGAATTGATTTTTAGGATTGTTTTGCTATTATCACATCGTTTTGGCGATGCCACACCCTTTTTCCCGATCGTCCCCGCAACTTCCCTCCACGGCTGCCGGAACGGCTCAGGAAAATACTATGCATCCGCCTGATTTTTCTCACATGAAAAGGATCACCTGATGCGCGGCGGAATCCTGATTGCCATTATCGTTTCCATTGCGGCCGCCTCAATCTGTTCGGCTGAACCTATCGTCGGCAGAGACGAAGCAGTCGCGGCCATGGACAAACTGTACGAATCCGCACCGTCGGCGGCACTGGCCGAAGAATTCAGGAGCATCGAGGATACTTTTGCCAGGGCAGAGGAAATGGCACAAGAAAACAAAACCGGGGAAGCTCAGAGACTTTACAACCTCACGATACTCAAGTCATCCCTATATGAGAAAAAATTGAGGGAGATGACGGGTCCCGAGCCAACGCCGGGCAGCGCGGTTCAGGGAATTTCCGGGAACTCAGGGGTTTCCGGTCCGGCGGCAAGCGTCCGGAACCGGGAAAAAGGAGACAGCGCAGCGGGTCCGGATGAGCGGCGGGCATTGGCCGGAAGCGACTCGGAAACCGGCACTGCGGGTGCCGAAGAGACCGCAACAGGCCCAATAGTGTCAAAATCCATTATCGGCAGGGTATTCACCTATTCGGTCAAAAGACGGGAATCACTCCGAATGGTCGGGGCGAAGTTCGGGGTCAGCTGGCGCTCCATTGCCAGGGAAAACTCCCTGGACCCGGCCAAACCACTCGAGCCGGGGCAGCGGCTCAGGATCGACAATCGCAGGATCATACCGAAAACCAGGACCGAGGGGATCGTGATCAACATTCCCGACCGCACCATGTACCTCTTCAAGGGAAGGAAGCTGGAAAGGACGGTCCCGGTTGCCCTCGGGATGCCGACCTTGCGAAAGGACGAAGTATGGCGCACGCCCACGGGAGCCTTCAGGATCGTTTCCAAGGTCAAGGACCCGACCTGGTTCATTCCCCAGTCCATCCTGAAAAAAATGAAGAAAACCCGCAAGGACGTTCAAACCAGCGTGCCTCCGGGCAAGCGGAACCCGCTCGGCGGGTACGCGCTGAAGACTTCCCTGACGGGCATCCTGATTCACGGCACGATTTCACCCGAATCCATCTACACGTACAGCAGCCATGGCTGCATCAGGGTTATGCCGGGCAACATGAAGGAGATTTTCGAAGACATAAGGATCAACACCGGCGGCGAAATAATCTACCAGCCGGTAAAGCTCGCCATGGCTGACGACGGGAGGGTGTTCCTCGAGGTTCACCGAGATGTTTACAACCAGTACCAGAATCTGGAAGACGTCGCCAGGTCGCTGATCGAAAAGAGCAACCTGAAACAGAGGGTCGACTGGGAAAGGGTGAAAACATCGATCAGGAACAGGAAGGGCGTTCCCGTTGATGTGAGCCATCGTGCCGGGGAGGGAAACATCCAGGCAAGCAACAGCCATCCCGGCGACAGCGCCACCCAACCCTGATCGGGGTCCGGACGTTACAACTGGAAATCCTTGTCCGTCAAACCGGTATTCTTTTTCACGTTACGGAATCCGATCTCCGTACGATCCCCGTTGTTCTCCTCGATGACCAGGCGCACCAGCCGTCCGTCCTTGCGAAACGTTACCGACAGCGCCTTCATGGCGCCCTTAGCCCGGGGCTGGATACGCAGCGACAGGATCGAGCCCCTTTTTTCCGCCCGCACGTCAAAACCTGCCGGGATGCTCTTCACCGGGCGGTCCATGAAAACGAACCAGCGTGAAAGGCTCTGATCGGCCGGAAGCACCATTTTCTGGCGTTCAGTTTCGTTGGGCAGTTTGAGGTTCAGGGTATTGTCCTTCAAAAGGACGCGGCTGGCATAGGGAGAACGGAGTTCCATGAAAAAGCTGTCCGGCTTCCTGAAGCGGACGGTGCCGCTGGCAACCATCTTCTTTTTCATCAGCGTCAACTGCTTCTCCTGGGTGATGTCCGCCGAGAAATCCCTGGTGCCGGCAAAGGCGCGCCGGAATGCCTCCAACCCTTCGACCGGGCTTATTGCAGCCGCGGATACGGATGGGGCGGAAATCGAAACTAAACATACCATCGAAAAGAATGCAGTTCGCAGTTTGATCATTTTGCTGTTCCTGTCCGGTCTGGATTCGAAATTGCCGGCATTACGGCAAAACATTGCCGATACCGAGTGTAAGCCTCGCCTCTGCAATCCTTTCGCCATCCACGAAAGCCTCGCCTTCCAGGAGGAAGAGCCTGCCGAAGGACTTTGCAATGCGGACCTTGAACTCGACACAATCGCCCTGCCGCACTTCCCGGGAAAACCCGGCATGATCGATGGCCGCCAGGAATCCCCCCTCGCCCTCTCCGGTTGCCGCTGCTATGCCGCCAAGCTGGGCGATGGATTCCACGAGGAGGAAAACCGGGAAAGGGCCTCCCTCGGCAGGTATGACCTTGATGCCGGTTGCAGCCACACCCGGTTCACGCGAAGTCACCCGGTCGATGAGGAGGAATGGGATGCGATGCGGCAGATAATCGGCGGGGGAAGAGCTAAAGCACTTCCGGTCCCGTGACGTCGATTCCATAGTAGGGACCCTCTGGAGATGCAGCGTAGTGAATGGAATGAGCGCCCGGCGCCAGCGCAAGGACCAGCGACACCAGCGCCAGCCCTCCCATGGCCAGGCTGTGGCCCAGAAGCTCCCCGGTTTCAAGCCGGGGAATCGCCAACGGTAAGCGGGCCATAAGGGAGGGGGTCCGGGAAGCCGTGCCGGACAGGGAAACCATATCGGGTCCGCGGCTTGATCCCGTCAGCCGGTCCATGCCCTCGGCCTCGCGGCCGGGCAGAATCCTGCCGACAGTGCGGATTTCCCCGAGCCCGGCCTTGACCGGGGCGCCGCGCCGGCGCGCATTATCGGACTTTTCCAGGACCAGCAGCCCCGCGCCTTCGCCGAAACCGGCCGCATAGCGTCTCAGCTGGCCAATGCTCCGGAAAGCGCGAATCATGAAAGGATCGAGCTCGTCAACCCCTCCGGTGATCATCACATCGGCCCGATCCTCCTCAAGGTAGCGGCATGCCATCTGGACCGCCACCTCGGCCGAGCAGAAACGCTGCACGAATGTCACGTTCGGCCCCTTGAATCCGTGTTCTATGGAGGCGTTGCTGGCTGGAGCATTGGGAACGGTGTTGGGGAACAGCATCGGCACCAGTCCCTCGGTCCCGGCGGTAAAGTAGCCGCGCAGGAATTCCTCCGAATTGGCGATGCCGCCGAAGCCGCAGCCCAGCGTTATGCCGATGCGTTCCGGGCCATGTTCCTTGACATCGATACCGGCATCCTTCAGGGCCATGCCTGCGGCCACAACGGCGAAAAGGCTGCAGCGGTCAAGTTTGCGGGCCTTGAGCGGCGACAGGTAGTCAGCTGCCTTGAAGCCGTCAGCGCGTCCCCACAGGTGCCCCTCCCCACCCGCCAGTTCGGAAGGCACCGGCTTCAGGGCGCTTTCACGGCTCACGATGACCTGCCTGACGGAGTCGAGCCCGGCGCCGGCAGCCGATATGGCTGCGAGACCGGTAACGGCGATGTTCATCCGTTCAGCGCTCATATGGCCACCACCAGGGACGTAATATTGCCGCCAAACGCGAAGGAGTTGGAAAGCGCAACCCTGGCGTCAGTGGCCTGATTGCCGTGATGGCAGTAATTCAGGTCGCATTCAGGATCGGCCCCGCGAAAATTCAAGGTCCGGGGGATTATGCCCGCCTTAAGTGAAATCAAAGTGGCGACCGCCTCTATTGCGCCCGCGGAGCCCAGGCAATGGCCGGTAAACCCTTTGGTGGAGACCAGCGGAACAGCGCCCGCCCGCTCGCCGAAAACCAGCTTCATCGCCTTGGTTTCAACCACATCGTTCAATGGAGTTCCCGTGCCGTGGGCATTGACCCAGCCGATCTCCTCACGGCCGACCCCGGCAAAATCCAGCGCTTCCGCCATCACCCGCGCAGCCTCTGTTCCGGTAGGCTCGGGAGCCGTCATGTGGTACGCCTCGCCCGCCACAGCGTAGCCGAGCACGAAACCATGAATGGCCGCGCCCCGGCTCCGGGCGGCAGACTCATCCTCCAGCACGAAAAAGGCCGCGCCTTCACCCAGCGAAATGCCGCGCCGGTCGAGACTGAAAGGGGAGCACGGCTCCGGGTCCACGACCCGCAGGGAGTTGAAACCGGCGTAGGTAAGGAGCGAGATGGCGTCGGTTCCCCCGCAGACGACCGCCTTGAGTTTCCCGGTGGCGACCAGATCGGCCCCCCAGCCGATGGCTGTCGCGGAAGACGAGCAGGCGGTCATGATGCTGGCCTGGTAACCGCACAGATCGTAGCGCATGGCTATGTCGGTCGCAGTGCGGTCCGGAAGGATACCCCTGAGGAGCGAAGGCTGAGCGCGCTCACCCGCCAGGGTCTGGCCGAGCCAGAGTTCCGCATGGTACATGCCCGACGCCCCTGCTCCCATGGAAACGCCGATGTCGTAGGGAGAATAGCTGTCCCGGACCCCGCTGTCACTCAGGGCCTCTCCGGCAGCTATGAGCCCGAACTGGTCGGCGCGGGAAAACCTCCGGGCGAATCTGGCGTCGAAATACGCCAGCGGGTCGTAATCCCGGACCTGGGCGCCGATTCCGGCCGGAAACCGCGAAACGTCGAATAGATCCACCGGTCCGATGGCGCTCCTGCTGCTCAAAAGGTTTTCAGTGAAAGCGGCAATGCCTTTGCCGGCCGCGCAGAAAATACCGATCCCTGTTATGGCGATTCTTTTCTTCGTCATAATGATCCTGGCCGCGAATTCAAAGTCATGCTATACCGCCATCGACGATCAGACACTGGCCGGTGATATAAGAGGCGCGTTCGGAAGAGAGGAATGCCACCGCCTCTGCAACTTCTCCAGTACGGCCGATCCTGTTCAGCGCGGAGGCCTTGATTATGGAGTCGACTATTTCAGGCTTCAGAGAAGAAACCATGTCCGTGTCGATGAGGCCGGGAGCCACCGCGTTGACTCTGATGCCCAGCGGGCCGGTTTCCCTGGCAAGAGAGCGGGTGAAACTGATGGCCGCACCCTTGCTGGCAGCGTAGTTGGTCTGTCCGGGGTTGCCGGTGAACGCGGAGATCGAGGCGATGGTCACTATCGCACCCTTCCTCCTGGAGAGCATTTTTCTCACTCCCCATTTGCAGCAGTGGAACAGGGGATGGAGGTTGCTCTCGATCACGTCGCTCCAGTCCGTTTCCGACATCATGGCGAGATAGGAATCCCGGAGAATGCCGGCGTTGTTCACCAGGACATCTATGTAGCCGCTGTCGGCAGCCGCTGCGTCGATAACCGACCTGGCGCCCTCGCTGGTGCGCACATCAGCCTTTATCACGCGGACTTTGCCGGGAAGGGGATCTGACTCCCGCAACAGGGATTCGGCCGCTGCATCGTTTTTGAGATAAGCCGCGGCAACGTGCGCACCCTCGCGGGCGAAATGAAGGGATATGGCCCGTCCAATGCCCCTGGTGCCGCCGGTGACCACGACAATTTTTCCTTGGAACTCCATCGTTTCCCCGAAGTCGATCGACTGCTTGAATCAGTTGCTTTAAGGTTGAAGTCTACCTTTTATGCAATCTCTTTGTCAAGGTTGACAGCGTTTCATGCGTTAAAAGCCATTCACCGTCCGAAGGTGCTCCTGACAGATCGAACCCGGCGCATACATCTCGACAACCGGGAATGTATCGAATACAATAAACCGGTATCCGTTCCGGCATCTGCCGGCATCCGCACCACGGATGACAACGCGGCCCGATCGAGGAGGCGACACATGGTCAGAGAAACAGTGAACGACCCGGCGGCAGACAGAGCATTCGAAAGACCTGCAGCGCACCGCAAGGCGCGACTGGAAAAGCCTCCCGAATATCCGGCAAGGTTCCCGGTGCCCGACCACCTGGTTCCGTGGACTGCGGATTACCCGGACTACTCCCCTCCCTACTATGTCTCGCCCGTGGTGATCGCCAATGATGCAACGCGGAAGACGGGCGGCTGGGCGGACCCGGAAGACATATCCCGCATTGCGGCTGTTCCGGCCGAGAGTTTTACCGGCCCCTTGTTCCATGACGACAAAGGCCGTCCGCTGAACCCGGCCGGCAGAACCGGCATGGCCGGAAGAGGGCTGCTGGGAAAATGGGGGCCGAATTACGCCGCAGATCCCATTATCACCAGGATCAACATGGCAACCCGTTCCGTGGAACTGCTTGCCATACGGAGGAAGGACAACGGCCAGTGGGCGATACCGGGGGGAATGGTGGACAAGGGAGAAGAGGTCACCCGCACCCTGGCGCGCGAACTGGAGGAGGAAACAGGCGTAAAACTCGACATGGCGAAAGGGCGGCTGACCTGCCGTGGATACGTTGACGATCCGCGCAATACGGATCATGCCTGGATGGAAACGACCGCGAAGCACCTTCATCTCCCCGAGGAGATAGCTTGCCGGGTAAAACCGCACGCCGGCGACGATGCCGCTGCCGTCAGATGGCTGCCTTTGAACGGGAGTACCATGGAAGCGCTTTACGCCAGCCATTGTTCCCTCATCAGGAAAGCCCTTGCGGGTATGCTTGCCGACAACCCGTTCGAGATCCCGGAAGAGGAATTGCGGATTGTGACAGCCCTGTTTTCCCCACTGTGGCAGAATTGCGAAACACCATGACGAAGGCCTGAAAAAGGAAACCGGGAGGCATGCAACGAAGGGAGACAACAGATAAAAGACACCCCGGTTTCCGTCGATCAGCAGGGTAGCAAAACGCCGAAACCGGGGTGCATAGCAGGAGGGTCTACTCTTTATGTAATACATCATTCCCGCACTAATTTCAATATAAATAAATATAATTTACCATAATCAAAAATTGCCGGTTCAAACCGCACCAGATGAACCGGCCGCGGCCAAAGATTTTCACCGCAAGGGGCAGAACGTGGAGGGACAATTGACCAGGAACGGTTTCAGACGGGCAGGCTATCTGGCCATGACCAGCGCAATTCTCAGCATACCTTTTCTCGTGCTGTCATACCAATTTTCGCAACGTGAAGACGTCGCCTCGAATGGGGTACTGGCCGCAATTCAGCTGGTCGGGCTTTTCCTCTTCGTCTACCTCGCGGCAATGCTGAAGAAATTGCTGAACCAACGCCATTCGTTCCACGATGTCGACAACTATATCGATTTCCTGATAACGACAAACCTGATATTCAGCCTTGCCACTGTTGCCGGCCTTTTCATTCCCGTATATGAAAGCGCCATAGAACGTTTCTGCTTCATCCTCATCGTGGTGTTCGGAGTCACGCAGGTACTGTTCGGGTTCAAAATCCTGCGCGCACCCGACAGCGCCCGAGGGATGCTCAGGCCATACGGAATTTTCACGATCATCACGGGAGGGCTGGTCGCTTCCGTGGCCCTCCTTCCCGCTGCCGTGATAACCGGCGCAATTGCCGATGTCGTGCTGGGAACCATTTTCTTCCAGGCAACCGGCCGAACGACCCGGGACGGAATCGAAAATCCTCCCCAAAACACGCACCTTCCGTGAAACTGCCCCAACCATTATACCGGGGCGAACTGCTCCGCCGCTACCAGCGCTTCCTTGCCGATATCCGCCTCGAAAGCGGGGAAGTGGCCACCGCCCACTGTCCCAATACGGGGAGCATGCGGGGTTGCGCAGATCCCGGAAGCAGCGTCTTGCTCTCCCGGAGCGACAACCCGAAGCGAAAACTCCCCTTCACCTGGGAACTGGTCCTGGTCAGGGGGGAATGGGTGGGTATCAATACCGGATACCCCAACAGGTTGGTCCGGGAAGCCGTTTCACAAAACAACGTCCCGGAATTGGCCGGATTCCAGGGAATCCGCTCAGAGGTCCCCTACGGAACCGGAAGCAGAATCGATTTGCTGCTCACCGATTCTTCCGGGTTATGCTACGTGGAAGTGAAAAACGTCACCCTTGTGGACGGCGAAGAAGCCCTGTTCCCCGATGCCGTAACCACGAGGGGGCAGAAACATCTGCTGGAATTGATGAAGGTCGTGCGAAGCGGGCACAGGGGGGTGATTTTCTTTGTGGTTCAGCGGGGTGACGCGTCGTGCGTCGCCCCGGCAGATGGGATTGACCCTGAATACGGAAGACTGTTGCGGCTCGCAGTTGAAAACGGGGTGGAAGCGCTTGCCTACCAGGCCAGCGTCGATCCCGAAGAAATCCGTCTCATCAGACCGCTGCCCATAGTGCTGGATCGCTAGACACAATCCTCCCCTCCCCGGCAGGCGATATAGCGGAATTTGTTCTCCAGAAGCGCTACCTCCGGATAAAATCCTGCCGTTCCTGCGGGCTCATGTTTTGCATCCGTTCCCGCATCTCGTGCCGCTCGTCAGGGCTCATGCCGTGCCACTTTTCCCTGAGAGAGCGCCGCTGCTCGGGAGGAAGGGAACGGAACCACCGGTATCTCTCGCGGATTTTTTCCTGCTCTTCGGGCGGCAGTTTCCGGAATTCCGAGAAACGCTTGCGGATCATTTCACGCTGCTCCGGAGGCAGCGATTTCCATCTCTGGTAACGCTCCTGCGCCTCGGTGCGCTCATCGGGAGTCATGGCCTTCCAACGCTCCACGCCCCGCCGCAGCCTGTCCCGCTTTTCCTGCGGCAGCTGTTCCCATCTGTCCTTGAAAGGCATCAGCAGCTGCTTTTCATCCTGTGGAAGCTGATCCCATGACGAAGGGCTCGCGCCTTTTCCCCACGCCATCGCCGCAATACTCAGGATCGCCACCGTGACGAATAACTGCAGAAACCTATCCATGTCCACCATCCTTTTTCGCTTTCTTTGTTTTTCTCTTGGCAGCAGCGGTTTTCGCGGCCACCTTCCGTGCCGGCAGCTTCTTCTTTTCGGCAACGGGAGCGAGGTTCATCGGATCCATATCCCTGCCGGATGACGTTTCAAAAGTCCCCAGGAATTCCAGCATATCTGCTGGCGGTCTGACCGAAGCAGCCCCTGCAGGTGCGAAGGAGCACACCAGACATAGCAGCCCCGCGAAAGCCGCCGTGCTAACCCGCATTGTCCACGGTCTCAAGCCAGCGGTAAAAGTCAAGGTCCTTGTAGAGATCCAGCTGTTCATGGGTCGCCATGATTTCCATGTCCTCTACCTGCCCGGCTGTCTTGGGCCTCGTGTCGGTCGAGTGCCAGAAGGAGACTGCCATGACTATCACCATGGCGGTAGCCAATCCACCGGCGGTAATCCATTTGGGAAACCGGACATACCAGGGGACAGGTTTTTCCGCTGCCTCCAGAGCCCTGAAACGTGCGCTCTTCAGGCGCATCCTGGTAAGAGCGTCAGTACTCGCCTCAGCATCTGCCAGCACTTTCGCCGCACTCTCCACGAAAACTTTGTCGCGCTCTTCGCCACTCATGGCTTGAACTCCTCAAGCAGGCCGCGCAGCGTGTGCACTGCCCGCGAATAATGGGTCTTCACGCTTCCCTCCGAACATCCCATGGCAAATGCCGTCTGGGCCACGTCCATTCCTTCCCATGCCCTGAGCATGAATGCCTGGCGCTGTCGCAAAGGCAATGAACTGATTGCGGTTTTCATGGCAGCGACAGCATCGGAATGGTACAGGGATGTAGCAGGGTCGGGACTGTTCGTATCGGCGATCGTCTGGATCGGGTCCTCTTTGTCATCACCTTCGTCGGAATTGGCGAACCACGCCCGGAACCTGTTGCGGACAGCCGTGCGCCGATACCAGTCGGTTATGCGGTTCTGGAGTATGCGATAGAAAATCGCGTTCCATTCGGCCTCCGGTTTGGCTGCATATCGCTTGACAAAGCCAAGCATTGCATCCTGTACCAGGTCCAGGGCCTCATCTGCATCTCCGATCGAGAATTCCGCCATGCGGTACGCCCTGATCTCCACTCCGGCAAGGAACCTGTTCAATGCTTCAGACGTAGCCAGATCCATCCTCCGTTACATCCTTTTGTTATTAGTAACGCGTCGCCTTTCCAGGGGTTGACATTACCATAAAATTGATCGGCATTTCCACAATACGAATCTGCTGAAATAAAAAAGGGCGCCTACACCGGCGCCCTTCAATAAAACTATGCGAAAGAACCGCTTCACTCTATGGTGCAGATCGCGTCAGGCCGGCGAATGAGGAGCGCAGCGGTCTCCAGCACGCGGAACATGTGGTTCATGCTCTCCGGTCCCAGATATGCGGTTATCATGTCCTGCCCGAGAGCCAGACTCAGGTTCTGCTGCCCCAGGGCAAGCACCACGGCCTTTTTGCCGCTGATTACGTTGGAGGGAAACACCCCGCCGTTTATCAGCGCCTTGACCTGATCCAGTTCCAGCATTCCAGTTGATGCGTAAACCCTCACCATGCTGCCGTAAAGCACCGGGCTTGCAATCATCGCATAAGGTCCGTAATGCCCTGCCGCTGCCAGCGCTCCCACGGCCTTGACAGCATCGGCAAGCGCGGCGCCGCTTTTGTCCCAGCCGCCGATCGCGACCTTCTGGCGGCCGGTTGCGGTAAAAATGCCTTCATGGCCGAGTTCCGCATTGCCGTTGAAGATCAGGTTGTCTTCCTGAACCGCAACGAAATTGGCGGCAACTGCGGCGGTACTCACGTCAAGGGGAATGCCCAGGTGCCGATCCGCCTCCACATCACGCCACAGGATTTTGAAATCCTTGTACAGGATGGGAAGATTTATGGTTGCCCTGCAGTCGGGCTCCACAACCTGGTCGGCGGTCTCACCGACCATATCGACACCCGCTCTCGTCTTGCCGCTGAAAACCGAATAGGGCATGCAGTAGACACCTGCACCCAGAGGGCCGAGAATGTTGATGACCCTCCTCCCTACCAGCATGCTTCTGGCGGTATTCACGACCGCCTCATCTATGCGAGACCATTCTTCCGAAGTAAGTGGAGCTGATTGCCTATCGAGAATGTCCATACTTCAAGCCTCCTTTATAACCGGTGAAGCTTTGTCAACACCCATTAGCCATCACTCTTTCTCAACCAGGTCGCCAACCGTCGGAGCAGAAGCATCCGTGGCCGTCTCTCCGGCTCCGGAAACCTGCTCATTTCCTTCAAGCTTTTCCGCAAGCTCCTGGACCTCCAGAGCCCCTTCGGCATAGAAGGCATCCTCACCCGGCGCCAGGCGTTTCAGAAGCGCCAGGAATTCTCCGGCGTGCACGATTTCCTCGTCGGCGATGTCGAGCAGGACGCTCTTGGAAAGTTCATCGTCAATGGACTCGGCCAGCTGGGTATAAAGCTGCACCGCTTCATACTCAGCCGCAATCATGAAGCGGATGGCTCTCACCAGTTCGCTGTGCGTCAGCTTCCTGTCAGCCGCCAGTCCGGAAAAAGAATTACCGAAATCAGGCATAGCTTCTCCTCCTTCATACAGTTGTAGAGTTCACGGGTTTATCCCTTTGTCATACCTGTAGTATAATTCCATAGACAAATATTGGCAATCCGCGGACCGAACAATTGAGCCGGATCGGGTAGGAGGCGGGGTCACCCCCGCCGTCCTCCCACACCACCGTGCGTACGGTTCCGTACACGGCGGTTCATGATGCATGTTGAAGTCGGTGGGATTGGTCCATAAGCGAAACCAGTCCCATTTTGTCGAAGTAGGATTTCGGAAGAGCTTTGTGCATGTGCGCGGCTCCTGCATTCCACCAGGGGCCGCGGCCGTTTGTGGCGGATTTCCATGCGGTCGCCCTCGATAACCCCAGCCGCATCAGGTTCTTTGCTCGGGTATAGGACCGCTTCCACTGCTTCCAGAGAATGCGGCGCAGTTTCCGCCTGAGCCATCCGTCCAGTTCTTCGAAGATGCCCTTTACCTCCACGTGACGGAAGTAGTTTATCCATCCACGCAGTTTCGGGGTTGTCTCTTCTATGGTTGTGCGGATGTTCCTTCCCCTGCCCCGTCGAAAGGTAACCTTGAGTCCAGCTTTTAACCTGCCTACCGCCTTCCTCGCTACGGTAAGCCGTGGTTTGCGGTGCCAGGTCATGCTGTAACTCAGAAACGTCCTTTTCCACGGCCGGTCAACCGCGCTTTTGGCTTGATTGACCGTAAGCTTGAGCCGTTCGGACAGGTAGCCGGTGATGGAAGCCATGACCCGCTCGCCGCTTCTCCGCGTTGCTACGTAGATGTTGCAATCGTCGGCGTAGCGGCAGAACTTGTGGCCTCTTCTCTCCAGTTCCTTGTCCAGTTCGTCGAGGAGGATGTTGGACAGCACGGGTGATAGCGGTCCGCCTTGCGGCGTGCCTTCCACCCGTGCTGTGGTCAATCCTCCTTCGAGTATTCCTGCCTTGAGGTAGCTGTCGATGAGGGACAGCACCAAACGGTCCCCGACCTCGCGCTTCACCAGCGACATGAGGGTGTCGTGGTGCACTCGGTCGAAGAATTTCTCCAGGTCGATGTCTACCACCCATCTCAGGCCGCTCTCGACATGCTTCTGTGCGGCTTTGACAGCTTGATGGGCGCTCCTTCCGGGTCGAAACCCGTAAGAGCCTTCGGAGAAACCAGGGTCGAACTTCGGGCTCAGTCCCTGATGCACTGCCTGCTGGATGAGTCGGTCAAGGACGGTTGGGATTCCCAGCATCCTTGTGCCTCCTCCCGGCTTGGGTATTTCTACCTTACGCACCGGTTGCGGGCGATACTTCCCCGCCAGCAGTTCTTCTCTGATGCGCGGCCAATTCTCCTTGAGGTAGCCTTTCAGATCCGTAACCGGCATCCCATCGACACCGGCGGCTCCCTTGTTGCGTACCACTCGCGAGTATGCCGCCATCATGTTGGCGCGGCTGACGATTTTCTCCATCAGTCCCGCCTGCGGGCTGAAGCGCACTTCGGCGCGCAAGCCCGTTGCCGCCTCCGGCCAGTGAGTTACTTTCCTTCCCGTGACGTTTGCCGCACCTGTCCCATTCTCTCGCGGTTTCCGACCGCTACCCGCCGGGCTGGCGCCGGGTGTCTCATCCCGACCTTCTGCCGCTCCTGTCGTCATCGAAATTCAAGGCTCCTGTCCACTTGCTTCATGTTCGGCCCTTCATCACCTGGTCGGGGCGACTACTACGGCCTCTGCTGACTTCTGCCAACCCATCCCGACATCTCTCGACGCCGGTAGCACATGGCAGGTTGACAGACCTCCCAGGGTAATGCGCGTGACCTTCATCCCATATACCCGCCGCATCTACTTCCACATCCTCCCGGATGGTTATTGGGCTTTGAAGAGATTTGCCTCCTCGCCCGGATGTGGCTGCCTCATATGCGATTCCTGTTCGTCGGGTCGGGATTTTGCCTGCGGCTTCCTTCGGATTCCGCCTCACGACGGACACCCTTGCCGTCCGGCTAACGGTTCCCACCATCAGGGTCCGTAGGGGACTTGCACCCCCAAGTCACCGGTTCACCACCACAGTGAACCGGACAGCGCCTGTCACGGCGCTATGCGCCATGCCTGGCGCACAAAGGAAAAAGGCGGGGGTGAATACCCCCGCCTTTTCTGTCTGCTCGAATGAATGGCCAGGTCGATTCTGAACGGAAACACGGTACCGGTACGAGGGTTTGCAATCAGCAGGAAGCGAGGAAGTTTTGTCTTGGCACGGAAGCCAAGGGAGTGCGCGGAGGCATACTCGAGTATGCCGCACAAGCAAGCACGCAGGCCGACACCGTCAGGGCACAAAAAGACCGTTTTCGGCCGGGAACCTATTGCATGCAGTTGAAGAGCCCCAGACACCAGAAACAGTCGCCGCACGGGACCGTGTTGGTGTAGCAATCCTGTTCGAATTCCTCGCAATAGATGTATTCGCACGGAATAAGGTTGCAGTTGGAGCAGAACGGGTATTCGTGGCGAAGGACTTCGGCGCGGAATTCGGCAAAAGCGGGATCGTTCCAAGCAGCGAATATTCCTTTGTCGGATACGTTGCCGAACACTTTGGCGTTCACATATTTCTTCCTTCCGGAGAAGTAACAGACGAAACGGTGCCAGAGAAAATAGCAGGGATGGATTGCGCCGTCCCAGGAGACGAACGCTCCGCCCCCTTCGATGAAATCACAGCGGCGGTCGTTTTTGGGCGACACCCCGGGGAGCTTGAGTTCAAGGCCGCAATCTTCGGCAACCGCCCTGGCCTCTGCAAAAATCCCGGTCACCCGGTCAATTTTTCCAGCGTCCATGGTGAGGAGGTTCTTCACATGCAGGAAAATATCCCTGGAACGGGCGTCCTCCATCATCTCATGGACGAAAGCGACCATCCGTTCCTCTTCTTCGGTGCGATTGTATTTGCAGAAATAAATGAAAAAGTAATCGCTCATGTCGATACCCTGGGCATCGGCTTTTCTTTTCCACTTCCGGAACAGCTGCAAAGCCTGATCGGTGTTGCTGTCGTAAGCGGTCTTGGACACATGTTCCGCTTCATAGGGGAGGAGATGGGACACTATCGCGAAATCCGCTCCCCGGGACGCCGACCAGCGGAGCACCTCGGGCAACTGGTGCATGTTGTCCTCCATGAGGACGAACTCGACCCCGACGCTGACCCGGGAATCCGGGCGGAGATTTCTGGCAGCGGCCAGCGCGTTGAAAGCCTGCGCCAGATCATCGACCTCTCCACCTTCCCTGATTTTCCTGAATGTTTCCGGACAAATGGCGTCCAGCGACAGACAGATCCTGTCCAGTCCCGCATCCAGGAGCGAGACGGCCCGGGCTTCATCCAGCAGGAGACCGTTGGACTGGAAGCCGACCCAGCTGCCGGAGGGCATGTGCTCCTTGGCGATGCTGATTAATTCTTCAAGCTGGGGATGAAGCAGCGATTCGCCGATTCCGTTCAACAGCAGCCCCTCAAGGTGCGGAAAAGCAGGGACCAGCTTCATGAAGGTCTCCCGCGTCATGTCGCCTTCCACGATGCCGTTGCCCCATGACTGTTTGACGCACATGTGACAGGAAAGGTTGCAGCGCGTGGTCAGTTCGACAAACAGCCTGGAAGGATACTCCCGGAAAGCCGGATGGGAATCCGGCAGAAGGATCTGGCCCGGAACGGTTTGGCAGGAATCAGCTGCTTTCCCGTCCGAGACCATGCAACGCTGTGTTTCTTCGCTCATGATTTCTGAATCCTGAATGGAGATTTTTCGACCAGCCAATCTGTTTGCCGCTGAAGGACATGAAACGGCAACCCATTACGGTCAATGCCAAATAGTAATACATAACTCATTTCCCAGCTATAAAAAAAATAGATAGCGAGAGATGGTTTTACGTTTTTCGACTGCCGGCTGCTAAAGGCTATTCCTGAAACGGACCAGCAGGTACAGGCACACTGCTCCCGCCGCAGCCATTGCGGTATCCCTGGACCAGTGGATCGGCAGGCCAATGCCGGTTGTCCAGAGCGGATCGAGAAATGCGGTGCAAAGGAAAGAAACTGCACCCAGCTTGAGAAGCATCTTCATGAATCAATCACCACTCAGCAGACAAACCCGACGCCATTTCCGCACTGAGTTTATCAGGAAAATCTCGTCAGCCGTTTCCAGGTCAGGGCGCGTTAGTATCCCTTCACGGATTTCTCCGGCAGCGAGGAGAAACTGGCGGAACGTTCCCGGCAGTAGGCCGCACTCCATAGTTGGCGTAAGTAGAACATCACCCTGCCGGACCACGACATTATTGTTGGCCCCTTCCGTCACCTCCCCACGCTCATTGAGAAAGATCACATCGAGGCATTCGGGCTTTCTGCCTGTTTCGCTCCTGTAAAGCTCCCGATTGCTGGTCTTGTGATAGAGAAAGGGGTCGGACGAGTCGACTCTTTCTCCAGCAAGACAGATATCGCATGACCCGGGAATGCCTCCCCTGCCAAGCGGCTCAACATCGATGACAAAACTGCCGTCACGGGACAGCTCGAGCCTGACCTTGCAGCGGCCGTTCAGACCGCCGCACGCCTCTTCCAGGGAATGCAGCACCGTGCCGTAGTCCAGAACAAAGCCGAAGTACCGGGCGGATCTCTCCAGCCTAGCCAGATGCAGGTCGAGAAGGAAATATCCCTCCCCCTCCTCGTACAACAGCGATTCGATGAGCGTGAACTCGGGCCGGACGGTTTGCGCAAAAAGCCCCTTTGCCAGGCACTCGTCAAATTCGGCATCCGCATCTGAATCCCAGGTGATGCCGCTGCCCACGCCGAGTTCCCCGGCGCCTGCCTGCGTGTCGATCACGAGCGATCTGATGGCGACACTGAAAACCGCCTCGTCCATGCCTGGCGAGATATAACCGATGCAGCCGGTGTAGAGGCCCCGCGGAAAGGTTTCCAATTCCGCTATGATCTCCATGGAACGCTTCTTGGGCGCACCGGTCACCGATCCGCAGGGAAAGAGCGCCTGCATGAGCTCAACCAGCCCTGTCCCGGGGTTAATCCCGGAAACGACCGTGGACGTCATCTGGTGAACCGTCTCGAATGGCTCCACGTCAAAAAGAGACGCGGCGACAACGGTGCCGCTGCGGGAAACCCGTCCCAGGTCGTTGCGCAGCAGGTCGACGATCATCAGGTTCTCGGCCCGTTCCTTGGCGCTCTCCCGCAGCCGGCGGGCAAACAGCGTGTCCTCTTCGACCCACCTGCCGCGGGGAGCGGTACCCTTCATGGGGCGGACCGTCAGCACGCCACGGTCCAGGCGGAAGAAGAGTTCGGGCGAAACCGACAGGATGCAGTACCTGCCCAGGTCGAGAAAGGCACTGTAGCTGGTCCGCTGGGAACGGCACAGGTCGCGGTAGTAGCGAAACGGGCTGCCGGAAAAACGGAATCTGAGCGGCATGGTGAAATTCACCTGGTAGCAGTCTCCAGCGGCGATGTATTCCCTGATCGCTGCCACTGCCTGCCGGTACGCATCTGCTGACAACGATGACACCCAATCCCAGGCAGCATACTGTTCTCTCGCCTCAGGCTCCGGCGGGGCCATCTCGCTTCGCTGCGAATATATGCCGAACCACAAAAGCGGCAGCGCGCCGGCAGGCCGGGTGGTCAGGTCCGGGTCGACACCAATGGCAGCCTCGTAGCAGATAAACCCGGCCGCATGGTTACCGGCCGCCACTGACGCCTCAATGCTCCGCAAAGCCGGGAGGACCTCGTCAAGGGACCATGCACACACCACCTCGACCAGACCGGAAAACTTCGTGGCCATCGAATCAGCCCCACGGTGCGATTCAAACAACAGTTCTCCGGAAGGGATCATTCCATGCCTCGCGCGCAGACATCAGAAATCGAGCATTTGAGACATGCCACTCTGTCCCTGCCGTCGCAACCCTCGGAAATACCCAGGTGGCAGAGGGCAAAATCGTACTTCACCGGGTCGTCCGGGTCCAGCTTCATGAGCGCCGCGGTCACCTCACGGGCCATGCGCCAATCCGCCTGGCGGCGAGAAGTGAAGCCAAGGAAGCGCGAGATCCGCCGGATGTGGGCATCGACCGGGATGACGAGCTGTGCCGGTGAAACCGACTGCCACAGGCCGAGATCGATACCATCAGCCGGACGGACCATCCACCTGAGGAACATGCAGAGCCGCTTGCAGGCGCTGCCGCCCGCGGGAGAAGGGAGGAACAGCGGGAAATAAGACTCCCTTGGCATGGTCTGACAACCGAAGACAGCCGAATAATCAAACCGGAGCACCGCGGCGGTAAATTCCACAAGGCCTGCCGATATGTCCTGCGCATCAGCATCGTGGCCGGCGAGGAAAAACTCCTGGATGGAATCCGCTTCCTCCAGCATCTTCCTCACTGCCAGGAACAGTGCGCACAGGTCCCGGCCATCGTGGAATCGGTACTTGAAACCGGCAAACTCCTTCAGCCCCGCCTCCGCATCGAAACACTCCTCGTAGCGCCGCGGGGAAGGAAGCATACGGGCGAAGACCAACTCCAGGCACGCCAGAATTGCCTTGACGTTGCCGTAGGCCAACGAAGACGCAATGAAACCCGCAATCTCCCGGTCCCGGGGATCTTCATACCTGTGGCAGAACGACAGCGGATCATTGGCTAGGTGCGCAGTGGACCGGCTTTCGTACAAGCGGTCCAGGATGGTCTTCAGTTCCATGAATCTTCCAAACGGGTTATTTTATGGGAATGCTGCAACGAGGTCAGGATACCACAAAGCAGGGCAGGAAATCTTTCAGGAATGCTGATGGAGGGAGAATAGATTCGTCAAGCGCTTGAAAGCACGTCTGATCCGGCAGGCTGCTCAGCCTTTTTTCGGGCTTTCCAGGATGAACGTCACCGGTCCGTCGTTGATCAGACTGACCATCATGTCGGCCTGGAACACGCCGGTTGCGACAGGAGTACCCATTGTGCGGCATTCACCAATGAAGAATTCATACAACCGGTTTGCCTCTTCGGGAGCAGCCGCGCTGTCGAAGGACGGGCGCCGCCCCTTGGCGCAGTTGCCCGCCAGGGTGAACTGGGATACGGCCAGAATTGCGCCGCCGGCTTCCACAACGGAACGGTTCATCTTGCCGGCATCGTCCTCGAAGATGCGAAGATGGGCGATCTTTTCCGCCAGCCAGGCCGCGTCCCGCTCCACATCGCCCTTCTCCACGCCGAGCAAAACCAAAATACCCTTGTCTATGGAACCCACTATCAAATCATCTACTTTTACCGAAGCATTGAGGACTCGCTGAATGACTGCTTTCAATTTATTCTCCGGCTTAAATGGTTGAATGGGAGTATCCCGACCAACATCGGACAGGTGCAGAATACTAAACAAAATGCATCACCGCAACGTTCGTCAAATCATAACGAGCGGAATCGTAAAAAACCTGCATAGAACCCGGAAACGACAAAGCCCCGCGTCTCATAAGAGAAGCGGGGCTTTGTTGAAAGATCCCGGCGGCGACCTACTCTCCCACACAGCTGCCCGTGCAGTACCATCGGCCCAGAGGGGCTTAACTTCCGTGTTCGGGATGGGAACGG
>JAVBWB010000018.1:0-20797 GCA_036677645.1 Geobacteraceae bacterium
ATCGGTGACCATCCGCCATCCTTTCTTCAAAGATGGTCGGATTCTATAATTCCCTAACGATTCCGGGAATTATAATTGTCGCCGAGCGGGAGGTTTAATTGTCGCTGATCACTTCGTGGCAGCTCTGCCGGCAAGGGGTATTACAACCCTTCTTAACACACGGTCAGTACGATACGCCATGGCTGAGTATCTTCAAGAAAGGCTTGCCTACTATGTAGAAAGAAGACGTTCACGGCAGACCATGGAGACCCTTCTGTCGGCCTTGGGTAAGTTCGAGTACGCGGTCAATCATTACATCGCGCTGCACGGGATCGAGGTTTCTTCCATGGATACGGAAGCGCTTCGCCTTGAGTTCTATGCCCGGAGCAAGAAACTGTTACGAAAATCGAGCAGGGTATTCGACAACCGGGCCTATCCCGACCCGGTCCGGCTCATCGAATCGATCCATAGCGGGACCTATCAGCTCCAGGCGTCGCTGCAATATGAGGGAGGCTTGCGGGCCGAAGGAGTGGGGGCGCCGAGCAACCATAGGGTGAAGAACCCTTTGACTGCCGAGGGGCTCCACGGCATCGGCATCGATCCGATAACCAGCGTCTCAGTGGGAATTGTCTTGTCGGTGGAAAAAGGAGGGAAGGAAACGGAGCATTACGTCTCCGTCGAGACCTACCGGCGGCTGGAGGAGTATATCCGGTTGCACGGCAGGTTGGAGAGTGATTATTCCGATTATGTGACGGCGATCAACCGGGCCGCCCGGGAAACCGGCCAGTATGCATCGGGGCGCGGTAGCCACGGACTGAAGCACAACTTCGCGCAGGAGCGCTACCTGGAATGCATCAGCCACGGTCTGACCCACGAGCAGGCCCTCCAACAGACTTCCCTGGAAACCTCCCACTTCCGGCTGAGGGAGACCCTAACCTACACGAGAGGATGACATATGGATGACCTCCTCAACCAGATAACCGGCCTGACCGACCGGGAGCGGAAACAGGTCCTCGCCTGGGTGGCATCGCTTCCGGAGGAAAAAATCATCGAGATCTTTCAGGAGGGGGTGAAAAAGGCTTACCAGATCAAGGAAGAACGCCCCGATCTTCTCGGTAGAATCGGCAAATACTGCGCCTTCATCGTTGCCGCCCGCAAGGCCGGCTGGGACACGTTGAAAGGGAAAGGCTACCGAGTGGCGGAAAAAGAGCAGTTCAGCGACTTCTCCAGCCTGCGTAAGGCGAAAGCGGCAGAGCTAATCCAGCGCGGACGGATACCGGTGTTGCGTAGAAAGATCCTGGCTCATTGGGGAGAAGTAAGGGAACTGAAGGCTAACGGAATAGGATTTCGGACGATTGCTGCCTATTTGGCGAAGACGCGTAAGGTGAAGACTTCAGCGTCGTACCTCGTCAAACTATGGCATGAGATGGAAGACAATGATTGAGTTCGACTTCAAAGGCATCAGAATTGAGGCTACAGTCGAAATGGAACAGCATGACTATAGCGATGCCGGCAACCGTCAGCGGACTCGTTTTGACAGGGAAGTCAGGGTCTTCGTTCATTTTTGGGATTTCACCATCTGGAACGGGAACCTTCATGAACTCGCATTTGTGAAGTCCGTCTTGAACTATTTTGTGCAGGCTTACTGGAAGCGGTCCAGCAAGGAAGGGAGAAAAATTGAGTTGGTAAAGGTTCTTGAGCACCAAAATACCGGTAAAGGTAGGCAATCACTTTATTTCGTGGCCCGGCAGAAGAACAAAATGCATTTTCTTCAGATATGTCTGCAGCAAAACGGTAAAACAGCTAACGAGTCCTACCTGGACGGTCAGGAAGTGATTATGCTGGACATCGCTATCGGGAAAGCGATCAGCCTGCTTACACCAAATACGATACATTGCAACAACGGTATATCAGGGTACTAAAGGGAGATATCAATGCGGGTAGAAGGACTGGAGAGATTGTTTCACAATCGGTTCATCGAGGCATAACAGGCAGACATGAGCGTCCGCGGAATTAACCGCGGCGATGAAGAAGACAATATATTGAGTTTGTCCACTACGTGTTGCAGGCCGCCGTTTACTTGCCGTTCAGCGACTCAGTGAAAGCATTGGTGATTCTATGGTCCCAGTAATTGAAAATCTCGTTGCGCCAGTTTTTGAAAGCGGTCGTGATTTCTTTAAAGTGTGGCCTTAATTCGGTAGGCAGTCTACACACCCACTCTTCGTAATGACTTTCAGCTTTTTGCCTGTCAGTAGCCTCCCAGATGTCCATAAAACGCTCTTTATACTGGTAAGCATCACATAATATAGGACATATTTCACTCCATGACTGAAGCATGTACTTCTCGTTTTTGATCAGACTTGTCCAAAATAAGTTACTGAAACGTTGAAGGGGAATACACCCCTGCGGTAAGTTTAGGTTACGAGCCAAAAACAAGCCACCGGAGGATTCCCCATGAACAAGTTTAGCAGTATCTTCGGCCAGATTCTACAGATCTTTGACAAGCGCGATTTCTTGCAGGCAGTTCGTGACACCAAGGCGGAACGTTCCGCCAAGGGTTTTCCCTGCTGGGATCAGTTCGTAGCCATGCTCTTCTGTCAGCTTGGCCAGGCACATTCTCTTCGGGAAATCTGCGGTGGCCTTGCCACCTGTCTCGGCAAGCTGAAGCATCTTGGCATCGGCGATGCCCCCAAACGATCGACCCTGTCCTACGCCAATGAGCACCGGCCGTAACAGCTGTATCAGAGGACGTTTTTCCATCTCCTCGAAAAGTGCCAGTCGATGGCGAAGTTGCAGAAGCGTAAGTTCCGGTTCAAGAACAAGCTGTTCAGCCTTGATGCAACGGTCATCGAACTCTGTCTGTCCCTGTTTGACTGGGCAACGTTCCGGCAGACCAAAGGAGCTGTAAAGCTTCACTTCCTTCTTGATCACGACGGCTACTTGCCTGTGTTTGCTACGGTGACCGAAGGAGATGTTCATGAGATCAACATCGCAAGGAACCTTACTTTCCCAAAAGGTTCTATTCTGGCCATCGACAAGGGATATACTGACTATTCCCAGTTCGCCCAGTGGACAAATGATGGCGTGTACTTTGTCACTCGGCAAAAAGGAAATGCTGCCTACCGGGTTATTAATGAACGTTCCGTTCCCCAGTATCGGAATGTTCTCAAAGACCAGATCATCGAGTTCACCGGCTACTACTCCAAAAAGGATTGCCCGCACCGCTTGCGCCGGGTTGAGGTGCTCGATGCTGAGAACAACAGGATCATTGTTCTTCTGACCAACCACCTCACGTTTGGGGCGACTACCGTCGCGGCCATGTACAAGGACCGCTGGCAGATCGAGATATTCTTTAAGACGATTAAGCAGAATCTGAAGATCAAGACTTTTGTCGGAACCAGCAAGAACGCGCTGCTTATCCAGATCTGGACAGCATTGATCGCAATTCTGTTGTTGAAGTTTCTCAGGTTCCGGTCGAGCATGACTGGTCGCTGTCGAACATGGTAGCCATGCTCAGGTACAATCATGTTCACCTACAGGGACTTATGGCTTTGGCTGGACAGTCCTTTCGAGGTGCCGGTGATGGTCCCTGAAGATGTGCAACTGATGCTTGAGTTCCGGTAATTGGACAGCATCCGGAAAATGACAACCTGAATTTACAAAAAACGATTTATCTGTCCAACTTGTTGTTATTTCATACCCGGTTCTTCAATTCCGGATTATTTTGGACAGCAATGCATTCTCCTCAATAGTGACAGGTTATATTCAGCCCTCGCTTGATACGGGGGGTGATGCTGTTTCCGGAGGAGCCCGTCGCCCTGAAAACGGAATTTGAGCCGAGCGGTACCAGCGGCATTGTCAAAAGGCGTATTTATCGAGACATATGCCTCCATGGCCCATTGAAATGATATCAGCGGCCGTCGGGCGTACGCCGGCGAAAATCATGGGCAGCAGACCGTCCAGGGCGGTGGGGGCGACGCGGAGCGCGCCGGCCGGCGTGCCGACCACGGGAACGCCTTTCAGCATCGCCAGGCCCAATACCGCGCCGGGCATCATCGGCACACCCTCGATAACGACCTCAGCTCCGGATTCCCTGATTCCCTCCATGGTAACGTCATCGGGATCAACGGACATTCCGCTGCAGGCGAATATTACCTCGCACTCCGCCTCACGCATCTCCCGTATCGCTCCGGCAATCGCCGCCACGTCGTCGGGAACCTTGGCGGTGCGCGAGATGGAAGCGCCGAACGGCTCAGCTTTTCTGGCGATGGTTTCCGCGAACCTGTCTTTGATCCTTTCCTTGAAGACCTCATTTCCGGTAATGACCACGCCAACCTTCTTGAGTATGAAAGGCTTCAGTTCCAGTATCCTGCCCCGTGAACAGCATGTTTTTTCCAATTCGGCCAGTTTTGTTTCGGCAATATACAGCGGTATCGTCTTGGCGACAGCGGCGGTATTGTCCGGCTTGCATACCGTGAAGCTGTACCGTGTGCCGATAGCGAAGCTTCCCATGGCATTGACCTCGTTCAGGAGCGGAACATTTACCAGAAGAAGACCCGGATAGCGGGGCTTGATGCGTACAGCCCCGCTGGATGGGTTTTCGAAGTTGAAACCTTCCCCAGTCACGGCCTGCGCGATTCTGAGCGCCGCGTCATTTTCGTGGACCTCCTCTTCCTCGGTCTCCACGACATAGATATGTTCCTTGCCGATATCGAGGAATTGAGGAATGTCCTCTTCCCTCACGATATGTCCGCGTTGAAACGGAACCAGTTTGGGTCCTCCCGGCACGACCCGCGCCACATCATGTCCCAGAGCCATTCCGATTGCCTCTTCGATTTTGACTTTTTTAATCATTGTTTCCAATCCTTATGGATGCCGCCCGTTGCATGGCGTTCTAATCTTCAGGGTTTCTACCGCGCGAGTGGACAGACCCGCTTCAGATCGAGGAGTGCCGCCACGCCGGAGATGGTGTTGCCGAAAAAGACGACCGGCTTGCCCGCGGCCTCGAAGCGTTCGAGTATGTCATTGATGGTGCCGTTTACCACGCTGGAACCGGTGGCGAGGCCCACATCGCACCATGCGATCAAATCGTCCAGTTCCTTCTCCCCGTCCATGACCAGCAGGTCTTCCCGTATCTGGCCGATGTTGTCCGGGTTCAGGTCGGCCACACGCATGCCAACCTTGCCGTAGGCGTCCACCATTTCTTTCAGAATGGCCGGTTGCAGGCCGATCATCCCGAAGCGCTTCGTGCCGAAAAGCTTATGCATCACATCCGGCATTTCGCCGCCGCATTTCGTCGGCTCCTCATCCTTGCAGTGCACGGTGCCGGAGGCCAGATCAAGAGAGCGCATCACGGCATTCAGGCCGGCGGTGAACACGGCGCGGTATCCGGTTTTTCCGAGATCCAGGAAGAGAAGTTCACCAAGTGTCCCCTCCCAGTTGCCCGGCGCATCGGTGAAGGCCTGTCCGTGAGCTTCCCGGTACACCGCCTCGATGACGCGCTCCTTACCCTTTTTGATGACGAAGTTTTCATCCGCCTTGGCGCCTATCGCTTCTTCGGGTGTCAGCGCCCGGACCGTTATCCGTTCGCCGCGGTCAAGACCTCGCTCTTTTACAATCCTGTCCAGTTCCTGTCGTGCCTTTTCCAGAATATCCATCTTTATACGTCCTTTCTTTGATAGGTTTGCTCCCTCTCAATCGTGCCGTGGGAGTCGTTTCGTTATGTATTTTGCCTCATAACGCATGATAAACGTATACCCGTGCATGGGAAGAATGTATCTTTCCACCAAGTATTGCTTGTCCTTAGGGTTTTTCCAAAAAATTTCCTGTTTCCTGTCGGGGGATTGAGGAATGCTTCATTATTTCGGATTACATCAGTCTATACTCGCGACTTCCGTTTCGATAGAGATAGCAATGCCCTTCACCAGGGCATCAACCACCTTTCTCCGCACGGTGTAGAGCAGTCGCTGCACTGTACCGCGGGAAATCCCCATGCGCGCCCCGGCCTCTTCCTGTGTCAGCCCTTCTGAATCGCAGAGGTACATCGCTTCAATCTCATCGTGATTCAGTCTTGTTTGCTCAAGGCAGTGCAGCGGGATTCCCATCGGTCGGTAGAGTATCTCTGCTTCCCCGTGGAAAGGACAACTGCAGTGTCTTGGTTTTTTGCAGCGAGGTGACATGAACGCTATCCTTCCGGCTTCAGAGAAGAGCTGTTTTCCCCGTGACGCTACGGGTACTATCGGCCCGGCGTGCTGTCAGTGGCAGCAGCCACCGCCGTTACCATGGCCGGAACAGGTCTCGGATGGGGAGTATTCGGGGAGTGTGTTCGTCTTGAGTTTCTCCACATTCTCTCGCACGGTATCACCGACAGCCTTGTAGACGCGCAGACCGCAGCGGCTGAGGTGGCCGACCGCGCCGGCGCCGATGTTGCGCACGGCAATCCCTTCGATACGGCTGCCCTGAAGTGCCTGAAGCGGGTTGCAGGCGCCGTGGGCGTGGTGTTGATCGGAGTTTGAAATGACCGATGTGTCACCGTTGTCGGTGTCCGTGATCAGGAACAAGGGAGTTGAACCGAAATGATCGGAAACCATGCTGTCCAGTCCTTTGTCGTTTTCAATGGGAAAGCAGATTCTCATGGGATGTTTCCTCCTATGTTGATGTGTGCATATGCACGATATTGCAGAAAGGACTTTCTTGTCAAGGGTGAAAATCAGTTATAGAGGGGATATTCAATTGCATGGCTGATTGCTGAACTGAAGAGAAATGCGTAAAGAAACCCACGTGCTGAATCGAGTGCCTGTTGTCAAAAAATCAGTTCTCGGTAATATGAATACTGAGAGACTGTTCGGGGGCCTCTCAAGGCTTCTAGAAATCGATGCACAGGAGGTGTCATTTTGAATGAGAGAGATGACGGCGGCTGGAGCCCTTACCTGGCCGGTGCGCTGAGCGGCCTGGTCTCCATCGGTTCGGTCTGGATCTCCGGGAAATACTTCGGCGCGTCCACAACGTTCGTCCGTTCTGCGGGGATGGTGGAGAAAGCGGTGAACCCGGAGCGCGTGGCGCAGATGCCCTATTTCGCCAAGGAGCTGCCCATCATCGATTGGCAGTGGATGTTTGTGGTGGGTATCTTCATCGGCGCCCTCATTGCGTCCACGACATCCGGCAGTTTCCGCTGGCAGGCGGTGCCGGACATGTGGCGGGAGCGTTTCGGCCCGGTGCGGTGGAAGCGCTGGCTGACCGCGTTCGTGGGAGGAGCCATCGGCATGTTTGGCGCACGGCTGGCCGACGGCTGCCCAAGTGGCCACGGATTGAGCGGCAGCATGCAGCTGGCGGTGAGCGGCTTCGTCGCCCTGGTCTGCTTCTTCCTGGGCGGTATGATCGTTGCCCGGCTGCTCTACGGGGGAGGTGAACGCCAATGACGATCCTGATTTACGGACTGGTCACCGGAATCCTGTTCGGCTTCCTGCTGCAGAAGGGAAGGGTGCTGCGCTACGACAAGCAGCTGGGGGCGCTGCGCCTCATTGACATGACCATCGTCAAGTTCATGCTGTCCGCTGTTCTGGTCGGCATGGCCGGCATCTACCTGCTCAACGACCTGGGGCTGGCGAAACTTTCCATCAAACCCATGATCGTCGGCGGGGTGGTGATCGGCGGCCTCACGTTCGGGGTGGGCTGGGGGCTGCTAGGCTATTGTCCCGGCACTTCTCTGGGCGCGTTCGGCGAGGGGAGATGGGATTCATTATGGGGGATCGCTGGCATGCTCTGCGGGGCGGCGCTTTATGCCGAGGCATATCCGATAATGAAGTCCACAGTTCTGACCTGGGGTGATTACGGTAAGGCGACCCTGCCGCAGGTGCTGGGGCTCAATCACTGGTTCATCATTCCCCTGTTCATAATGGGCGGATTGTACCTGTTCCGCTGGTTCGAGAAGAAGGGGCTGTAGGCCCATCGCCCTTTAGCTTTCCAAATCCATAGTATTGAATGGAAAAACAGCTCGCCGGGGCTTTCTCTCAGGCGGGCTGTTTTTTTTTGCTTGACAGGCTGTGATACAGTTTTTATTCTATAGGTGCAAACTACACCTATGACGAACATACATGTTCATGGTTGGTAAACCAAAGACCTGACACGAGAGAAGGAGATGCGTCATGCCAAGAGGTAGTGGAAGGGGTGGCTCGGGTGGAGGTAGGGGAGGTTCCGGTGGTGGAATGGGTCAAGGAGCGGGCGGCGGTAAAGGCGGCCGGATGGGAGGCCCTCAAGCAGGCGGCCCTGGTGGTGAGTGTGTCTGCTCCGCTTGCGGACATCGTGAGCCCCATGTGAGGGGTGTGCCGTGTGTTTCGCGGAAATGCCCGCAGTGTAACGCACCAATGACGCGGGCATAAAAAGTGTGAAGTGAAGCGGGAAGGGAAAAGGGTGAAGAGCGCTGATCCGGCTACGGTCGGATGATGCGGAAAAGGAAAGGAGGTTGTGCCATGCCGAGAGGAGACGGGACAGGACCACGGGGAATGGGTCGGATGACCGGTCGCGGAGCCGGATTCTGCGCGGGTTATGATATGCCGGGATTTGCGAACCAGTTTTTCGGCAGGGGATTCGGAATGGGTAGTGGGCGTGGCGCCGGTTTTTTCGGCGGAGGTGGCGGCCGCGGCTGGCGGAACTGCTTCTACGCCACCGGATTGCCGGGTTGGGCGCGTTGTGGCGGGTACGGGTACGCCGGCTTGGCGGCACCGATCGTGAAACCGGACCCCGAAATTGAAAAACAGACACTGAAGGTGCGGGCCGATGCGCTTGAAGCCGAGCTTGAAATGATCAAACAGCGGATCGGCGCACTTGAGGAGACCGAGTAGGCAGTTGATTGATACGTCAGGTGGCGGATTCCATGGAATCCGCCACCTTTTGCCGACCCGGGTCCGCGCCGGATACAAGGGAAGACGCCAATCCTGTCTTTTCTCTCCCATAGAGGTGGGATGGGTTTTCAATGGGCCGTGCGGACCTGGGCATTTTTTCCAAAAAAAGGAGAACAATCGTGAAAGTAGCCTTCACCACATCAGGAAACACGCTGGATGCTCCCATGGACCCGCGCTTCGGCCGCGCGGAGGGGTTTATCGTCTATGACACTGATAGTGAGACATTTGAAGCGGTCGACAACAAGCAGGTGCTGAATTCAGCCCATGGGGCGGGCATTCAGGCAACGGAGGCGATCGTGCGCAAGGGCGCCAACTGTGTCGTGACCGGCCATTGCGGCCCAAATGCGTTCAAGGCGCTTTCCGGTGCGGGCATCCGCATATACACGACAGAGGCGGCAACGGTATCTGAGGCTCTTGAGGCATACCTGGCCGGAGCACTGTCTACCATGAAATCCGCGGATGTGGAAGGGCACTGGTCATGAGAATCGCGGTTGCATCCGGGAAGGGCGGAACCGGCAAGACAACGGTATCCGTCAATCTGGCGCGAACCGTGGGTTCCAATGTGCAGTTGCTGGACTGCGACGTTGAGGAACCCAATGCCCATCTGTTTCTGCGCTGTGCGGAAACAGCGAGCGATATTGTCACCATACCGATTCCGGACGTGGACGAGTCTCTGTGCAATGGCTGTGGCGAGTGCGGCAGGTTCTGCCGTTACCACGCCATAGTCTCGTTCGGCTCGACACCCCTGGTGTTTCCCGAGATGTGCCACGGGTGCGGGGGGTGTGCCATGGTGTGTTCCCGGGGCGCCATCCGCGAAGCGGGCAGGCGTATCGGCATTGTCGCAACGATGGAAACGGACGGCATCACCTTGATTCAGGGCAGGCTGGACATCGGCGTCGCCATGGCGCCTCCCCTGATCAGGGCGGTCAAGGCGCGGGTGAACAACGTTACTACCGTGATTCTCGACGCTCCTCCGGGGACGTCGTGCCCGGTAATCACAACGTTGCGCGGTTCGGATTTCGTCGTGCTGGTTACGGAACCGACACCATTCGGTCTGCATGATCTGCGGCTGGCTGTGGATATGGTCAGGGAGCTTGCCGCTCCCTTCGGTGTGGTCGTGAACCGCATGGGTGTCGGTGACGATCGGGTACACCAGTTCTGCCGCGGGCAGGGAATTCCGATCCTCCTGGAAATACCGGATGACCGACGGATTGCCGAGGCGTATTCGCGGGGAAAACTGCTGGTAGACGCACTGCCGGAATACGGTCCCCATTTTGCCACGCTGGTGTGGAACATCAGGGAGTTCAGGAATGGCGGAGGGAAATGAATCATGCCGGAATCGAAGGTAAAGGAACTCGTGGTCATAAGCGGCAAGGGGGGAACGGGTAAGACCAGCCTGACGGCATCATTCGCGGTACTGGCCGATTCTCCGGTGCTGGCTGATTGCGATGTGGACGCGGCTGATTTGCATCTGATTCTTGCGCCGAGTGTTCGTGAGCGTTACGAATTCCGCTGCGGCAACGAGGCGGTCATACGCTCCGCCGACTGCACCCGTTGCGGGATATGCCTCGAATTGTGCCGCTTTGGTGCGATTGCTCGTGGCGATGACGGTATGCCCTATGCCGTTGATCCGGTCGCCTGTGACGGGTGCGGGGTCTGCGTCCGGTTCTGTCCCGTCCAGGCAATTGATTTCCCTGAATCTCTCAGCGGCGAATGGATGGTGTCGGAGACACGCTGCGGCTCCATGGTCCATGCACGTCTTGGCGTGGCAGCCGAGAATTCCGGCAAGCTGGTGTCAACGGTGCGCCGCGAGGCACGTCGTCTGGCAGAAGAGAACGGCAGCGGCCTGGTGATCGTGGACGGCCCGCCCGGCATCGGTTGCCCGGTGATCGCCTCCATGACCGGCACGTCGCAGGCGCTGGTGGTCACCGAACCCACGGTCTCCGGCGAGCACGACCTGGAACGGGTGCTGAAACTGGCGCGCCACTTCGGCATTCCGGCTTGGGTGTGCGTCAACAAATGGGATCTGAACCCGGCCATGGCGGAGCAGATCGAAGCTTTGGCGCTCAGGGCAGGGGCGAAAATTGCAGGGCGCATTCGCTATGATCGGGGAGTGACATTGGCCCAGATGCAGGAAAAAGCAGTAGTCGAGACCGAAGCGCCGTCTGCGGACGACATTCGGTGTGTCTGGAAATCGCTTGGCTTGTAGAAAAGTGAAATGGAGAAGCGGGAATACAACCATGAACATCGATCCAGTGACAATCACGATTCTTGTAGATAATTACGCCGGTGACGGCCTTTCTGCCGAGCATGGACTCTCGCTCTGGATAGACGCGGGGAGCAGGCGCATCCTGCTCGACACGGGGCAGGGCGGCGCCCTGGCGCCGAATGCCGAAAAGTTGGGGATCGACCTGTCTACGGCTGATTCGCTGGTGCTGAGCCACGGACACTATGACCACACAGGGGGGGTATCCTGGGCAATCCGGAATGCTCCGGAAATGGAGGTCTTCTGTCATCCCGCAGCGGTTCTGCCAAGGTACGGAATGCGAGAAGGTGAGTCCAAGCCGCTCGGGATGACGGGCGAGTCGCTGTGGGCTCTGGAAAGTTTGTCATCACGGAGAAATCACTGGGTACAGGGCGTGAAAGTTCTTTTCCCAGGTATCGGGCTGACTGGGTATATTCCTCGTCAAACCGATTATGAGAACACAGGCGGGGCATTTTTCCTCGACCCGGAGCTGAGACGGCCCGATCCCATCGATGATGACATGGCCCTCTGGATACGCACGCCGGAAGGAGTGATCGTATGTGTAGGGTGCTGCCACTCCGGTCTCATCAACACACTGAACCAGGCGCTTTTCCAAAGCGGAGCGTCACGGCTCAGGGCAATCATCGGCGGTTTTCATCTCCTGAATGCCGACGACAGCCGTATTGAAAACACGGTCAAGGCACTGCGGTACCTTTCACCAGAACTGATCGTTCCCTGCCATTGTACCGGATCCAAAGCCGTGGACGCGCTGGCTGATGCTTTTGGATCGGGCGTGAGGTCAGGATGTTCCGGAGCGTCATTCACGTTTTGATTTTGTTTCAATCACGAATTTCATGCCCGGATTAAGCCGGGACTTAACAAAGCAGACAAAGGAGCAGAAAAATGGCACAGCATCAAAGTTGCCAGGGCGATTCCGCCCACGGCGGCCAGGGTCAGATGAATGGAGATGCAGGGATTGCAGAGGCGCTGAAGCGTATCGGGCACAAGATCGTCGTTCTGTCGGGAAAGGGAGGGGTCGGCAAGAGCACCGTGGCGGTCAACCTGGCGGTGTCTCTGAGCATGTCCGGGTACAAGACGGGCCTCCTGGATATTGATATCCACGGGCCGAGCGTTCCCAAGATGCTCCGCCTTGACGGATCGGTCATGCAGCCGTCCGAGAGGGGCAAGCTGGTTCCGGTCGATTTCGGCGGGCTCAAGGTCATGTCCATCGGTTTTCTCCTCCCCGGCGAGGAGGAGGCGGTCATCTGGAGGGGACCGGCCAAGGCGTCCGCCATCAAGCAGTTCATCGGTGAAGTTGAGTGGGGAGACTTGGACTACCTGGTCGTTGACTGTCCCCCCGGCACCGGGGACGAGCCTTTGACGGTGATCCAGACCCTGGAGAAGATCGACGGAGCGGTGGTGGTCACCACTCCCCAGGACGTGGCGTTGGCCGACGTGCGGAAATCCATCAGTTTCTGCGGCCAGCTGAACCTCCCCATCCTCGGCGTGATCGAGAACATGAGCGGGCTGGTCTGCCCACATTGCGGCGAAACGATCGATGTCTTCAAGACCGGCGGCGGCGAAGCAATGGCCGCGGAAATGAGTGTGCCATTCCTCGGACGCGTTCCCATGGACCCGAAGGTCGTTGTTGCCGGGGACGACGGCAAGCCCTATTCGTACCATCATGAGAGTACGGAAGCCGGAAAGGCGTTTGGGGATATAGTCTCGCAGATTCTGGAAAAAACAGTAACGGGGAACGAAAGGAAGGGGAAAAAACAATGATGCGCGTAGCCATACCGGTCTGTGAAGGAGTGTTGTCCATGCATTTCGGGCACTGTGAGAAATTCGCGCTGGTGGATGTGGACCCGGAGTTGAAGGCGATCGTGGAAACGACGGCGGTCGATCCGCCTCCGCACGAGCCGGGCCTGCTGCCGGGCTGGCTCGCCGAACGGGGCGTCAACCTGGTGATAGCCGGCGGCATGGGTGGCCGCGCCCAGCAGCTTTTCGCCGAAGCTGGGGTCAAAGTCATCGTCGGCGCCTCTTCAGCCGAGCCGGAATCGGTGGTCATGGATTACCTGGCCGGCAGTCTCGTCACCGGCGCCAATGTCTGTGACCATTGATGGACAGAGGATCGAGCGCTTATAATATAAGATGTTGATGCAATATAATCCCCTCTCTCCCTGGAAGGGGGGAGAGGGGTAAGGGTTGTGGGGCTGGTGAAATGAGAAAGAAGAGCGGAGGAGTCAGATGACCTCGGAAGGGATGGCACCCGACAAAACCATCAACTATTATCGTTCTTAGCGCGGAGAAGATTATTCATGGCATGAGCGTCGATGATTATCTGATGATCATCGGTTCAGGTCCACGGCACTTGGCCGTCGAACTGAATAGATTCATATTGCCGAAAAACGATTAACGAACAACCTCTCTCTGACAACGGGCAACGCTGAAGACCGTCTGGTTCGACGGAGGAGGGTAAAAGGAGAAGACGCATGACCTCACAGAACGACACCTGGAAAATCGCCGGTCGCGAGTTCCGTTCTCGTCTTATGGTCGGGACAGGCAAATATGCTGATTTTCAGCAGATGGCCCGATCCATCGAGGCTTCGGGAGCGGAAATAGTGACCGTTGCCGTGAGAAGGGTCAACATATCCGATCGGAGCAAGGAATCGCTGCTCGACCACATCGACCTGAAAAAATACACTCTTCTGCCCAACACGGCCGGATGCTATTCGGCGGACGAAGCTGTGAGAACCTGCCGCCTGGCACGCGAAGCCGGCCTATCCGACTTTGTCAAACTGGAGGTGATCGGGGACGAGAAGACCCTGTTTCCGGACAACGAGGGCTTGCTGAAAGCAGCCTCAATCCTGGTGAAGGAAGGTTTTACCGTGCTTCCGTACACGACTGACGATCCGATCATGTGCAAGAAGCTGCAAGATCTGGGATGCGCAGCGGTCATGCCGCTCGGAGCGCCCATCGGCAGCGGTCTGGGCATTAGGAACCCGTACAATATCCGCATCATCCTGGAAACGGTGAAGATTCCAGTGATAGTTGATGCAGGTGTGGGCACAGCGTCGGATGCCGCGATCGCCATGGAACTCGGATGTGACGGAGTGCTTATGAACACCGCTATTTCCGGGTCGAAGGACCCGGTTGCGATGGCCGAGGCCATGAATCTGGCGGTGCGTGCCGGGCGGCTTGCGTACATGTCGGGGCGCATCCCGCGAAAGTTGTATGCAACCGCATCGAGTCCTCTGGAAGGGATGGTAGACTGATTCCAGAAGGAATCTTCAGATTCTTGCACGGTTTTTCTCGATTGATTCGAGGGAAATGTTTTCTCCCTCCGACGAGGGATAGGCAATGCAATGAACATTACCGCGCGGCATTGACATAGCCGGTGCCGCGCCTGTGTGGAGGTCATCATGCCCGCAGGTTTCGGCAGGGGCGGCGGCCCGTGGTGGAAACGTTTCCTGGGAAGGGGAGGAATGCCCGTGACCGGAAAAGGGCGGCCGGATTTCTGTATTTGTCCCGAATGCGGTTTCGTGGTGTCGAAGAAGCCCGGAAACCCGTGCTTCCTTACACCCTGTCCGAGGTGCGGCGCGCGCATGGCCCGCCGATTCACCGGCGGCGGGTGACGGTTCTCCG
Organism: Geobacteraceae bacterium; assembly: GCA_036677645.1. Taxonomy (GTDB): domain Bacteria; phylum Desulfobacterota; class Desulfuromonadia; order Geobacterales; family Geobacteraceae; genus RPRC01. The sequence goes on from JAVBWB010000018.1 coordinate 14,770, forward strand.
CCATGAATAGTGAAATGGAGAAAAAAGACCTGCTGAAGCGGGGACAAAGGATTGCCCTCGTCTCGTCGCTTGCCACGATCGGCGTTGCCCTGGTAAAGGTGGTAACCGGGGCTCACTTCGATTCCCACCTCCTCATCGCCGACGCCTTTCACAGCGCCGGGGACGTGGTCACCGTTGCAGCCTCCGGATTCGGTCTCTGGCTCGCCGCGCGCAAGAAGAGCGAAAAGTTTCCTTACGGTCTCTACAGGGCGGAAACGGTGGCAACGCTCTTCATCAGTCTGTTGATCCTGTGGGCCGGCGTGGCAATGGCACGGGAAGGTTATGAAAAGCTTTTCCGGTATGAAACGTCGACGCTATTCCCCGTGATCCCAGTTTGCGCAGCGATTCTGTCTGTCGTTGTGAGTTTCTTTCTTGCCAAAATACAGGAAGCGACGGCGCTGGCAATAAACTCCCAATCCCTTCTCGTTACCGCCCGGGAGACCCGGCTTGACGTTTTTGTCTCGGTTGCCGTGCTGGCCGGCATCCTCATGGCATCCTGGGGCATACCCTACGTGGAAGGGGGGCTCATACTCGTCATTGCTCTCCTGATCCTGAAGCTGGGAGGAGAAACCGTATGTCTGTCGGTCATGTCGCTTTTGGATGCCGACCTGGACCTGGACCTGCGGGACGGCATAAGCTGCATGATCAGTGAAATTCCGGGTGTCCGCGCCGTGACCGGGATCAGGATACGCCGTGCCGGTCCTTTCAGGATGGTGGACTGCACCATCGAAACCGCGCCGCACCTGCCTCTCTACCAGGCCCACGAGCTGGCGGACCGGGTTGAGGAGGACATCGCCGGGACATATCGCGACATTGACACGGTGTTCGTCCACGTTGAACCTTTCCGGGAAAAGGTTCTTTCGGCCCTGGTGCCAGTCACCGGAGTGAACGGCCTTGATTCCGTCATCCACGAACACTTCGGCAGAGCGCCATATTTCGCGCTGGTGCGGATAGACGAAAGAAATGTGGAACTCGATGATTTCTATTACAACGAATTCCTCGATGAAAAGCTCCATATCGGGGTCAAGATTATCAAGGCGATCTCGGCTGCAGGAATTGACATGCTTTTTACGAAACAGATCGGGGAGCTGTCCTTTTCTTTGCTGAAAGAGCGGTTCGTCGATATCTATCAAGTTGAGGGAACCCCGACCATAAGGGAAATAGTGACTTCATATCGTCACGACAAACTGCATCGGCTGCATGAGCCGACACACACTCTGGAGAATTCGGAAACCGGACGCCTTCTGGAGCCTTCTCACGAGGGTAAAATGCCATAGCTGTCCATGTGTGCTGTGTCAAGCCGAGTGGAGCTGATACCAGATAAACAAGGAGAAAAGAAAATTGTATCCAGAAATTGCAATGGACCATTTCCTGAATCCGCGGAATGTCGGGGTCATTGAGGATGCGGAAATAATCATCCAGGTGGGGGACCCGACCTGTGGCGACAGCCTCCTGCTTTTTCTCAAAGTCGACAATGACGTCATCTGCGATGCGAAGTTTCGGATCAAGGGCTGCGGTGCGGCGATCGCCACTTCTTCAATGACCACGGAAATGGTAAAGGGAAAAACATTGGAAGAGGCGCTGGCTATGACCGATGTCCAGGTTGCCGAAGCTCTGGGCGGTCTGCCGGAAGAAAAGATGCACTGCTCGTCCCTTGCCGTCGGAGCCATTCATGCGGGAATTTTGCGATATATTTCGCCTCCGGAGGAGGGGGCTGTCGAGCAGAACATGCCCTGAAGAAAGGTGCGGACGGGGATTGCTCCAAAGTACCGAACCAGAGGAATCAAGATGTTAACTGGTGACCATCCGAAAAGTCACTCCGGGTCCGGAGCGGAACTTCCTCGTCACTCGTGATAATCTGTCAACGCAGGACTCATTGGCCTGAGCTTTCACTGGTTTCAAGCGCTTTCCTGTTTTTCGAGATCCTGCTACTTTCTCCGTATCACGATCTCCTCGAAAGCCCCGCTTCGGCCTTTATCAGCTATTATCAGGAGTTCCCGGATGAACACTAACTGATCGAGGAGGAAAGGTGTGACCTATGCGGAACTGCGTGAATCCCTGCTGGTGTTCGGGCTCGGCGAGCGTGCGACGCTCCGCGAAATAAGAAAGCGCCATCGGGAACTGGTAAGAATGTATCATCCAGATGTCGGCAATGATGACGAGCCGGAGCAGATCCGAAGAGTCAACGCGGCCTACCGAGTGCTGCGGGAATATGTAGAAGCCTACAGGTATTCCTTCTCTGAGGAAGAGTTTTACGAGCAGAACACCGAGGAGCGGATCAGGATGCAGTTCATGACCGATCCGCTCTGGGGCAAATCATAATACCTGAAAAGGAGAACCATCTAGATGAAAGTATGCTTTCCGGTTGTTAACGACGCAGGGTTGCGGAGTCCGCTGTATGGCCACTTTACATCCGCGCCGTTTTTTCTCGCAGTTGATACCGACACCGGCGAATCAACGGTCATTCCGAACTGCGATCCCTCAGCCCCGGCGGCGGGGTGCAATCCCTTCAAGGCTCTTGCCAATCGGCGACTGGACGGCGTTATAGTGGAAGGAGTAGGTGACGGCGGATTGGAGATGCTGAACATGCTGGGGTATCGGGTCTTCGAGGCGCAGATGGCGAGCATAAAGGAGAACATCGATCTGTTCCTCACGCAGGATTTGCCGGAGGCGCGGAAGATGAACAGCGCTGAAACCGGGAGATGCGGCGATGCAAGCGGGGAAAGCGGTTGCGACCATTCCCATGACGATGAGGATCATGACCACTAGCACGTGTTCCCTGGGATAGCGAAGAGGGGATAGCTTATGAACGTTTACGGGCCGGTCCCGTCGAGGAGACTGGGTCGCAGTCTCGGCATAAACAATATGCCGTCCAAGGTATGCTCCTATTCCTGCGTCTACTGCCAGGCCGGGAGAACCACCCGTTTCCGGGTTGAACGCAGCTCGTTTCTCAGATCGGGAGAACTGGTCGAGGAAGTTGCTGAAAGGGTTGAAAAACTGCGGGGAAGGGGGGAGAGCGTCGATTATCTCTCCTTCGTCCCCAACGGCGAGCCGACCCTTGATGTGAATCTGGGGCGAACCATCGAACTTCTGAAACCTCTGGGGATCAGGATTGCGGTTATTACCAACGCATCGCTTTTGTGGCGCGCCGATGTGCGGGAAGATCTCGCGAAAGCGGACTGGGTATCGCTGAAGGTTGACACGGTCCGTGAGGACCTGTGGAGGAAGCTGAACAGGCCTCACCCCTTGCTTCGGCTTACTGAACTCCTTGATGGCATACGTGCTTTCGCGGAGGTGTTTCAGGGTGAACTGGAAACGGAAACTATGCTGGTCAGGGATGTAAATGACTCCGGAGATGATCTGAAACGGACGGGAACATTCATCGCGCGCCTGAACCCGACGCGTGTCTGCCTTTCCGCGCCTGTACGTCCTCCTGCAGAGCCCTGGGTCGAACCCCCGACCGAAGATACGCTGAACGCGGCATTCCAGATTTACCGTGAATGCGGTCTGCCCGTGGAAATGCTCGTGGAATTCGAGGGGACCTCCTTTTCATCAACCGGGGATATCGGGGAAGACCTGCTGGCCATTACCGCGGTTCATCCCATGAGAGAAGACGCGGTCTGCGAATTTCTCGCACGCAGGAATGGTGACTGGCATACGGTGCGGGAGCTGATTGAGGAGGGACGTCTCGTTGAAACTGAATATGGCGGCAGCAGGTTCTTCGTGAGGAAATATCAGCAAAAGAGATTGAACCTCTTCTGAAAAGGAGTTGCTCGTAATGCCGAGAGGAATATGCCGCCGTCATGGCCCGGACATCTCCTGTTCATGCGGGATGGGGAACCTGTATCGCTTCGTCGAGCCGGTGACCCTCTACCTGCTGAAGGTGCGGGGGAGGATTCACGGATACGATCTCACGGGCGCGTTGAACGATACCGCCCTTACCGACTCACGCATTGAACCGGGCGCCCTGTACAGGGCTCTTCGCCGTCTCGAAGAAAGTGGCCTGGTGGTTTCGACATGGGACGTGAGCGGCGGAGGGCCTGCGAGAAGATTGTACGACCTGACTCCACGCGGAGAGGAGCACCTCGCTGAATGGCTGCTGGTTCTGGAGCGGATCTCGAGGTCGCTGGCAAGGTTCGTTGCCGAGGTGAAAGACGTCATGGTCAAGCAGGGGTGACCTCTCTTACGTCGCGGGAGCCTGAAGTCCAGGTACCGGGGTTCACATTCTTCGAGTGCGAAAAGCTTCCAGTGAGGATATTTGTATGAAAATTCAAGCGGAACTCAGTCTCTACCCTTTGCGGGAATTACACCTCGGATCCTGTATTGACGATTTCCTTGACACGATCCGGCGCGACGGAATTACCATCAGCACCGGAGTAATGAGTACGGTAATCGCCGGGGAAAGGGAAATCGTGTTTGCGGCGGTTGCCGACGGCTTCGCACGAGTGGCTGATCAGTGCGATGTAGTTCTGCATGTCAAGTATTCCAATGCGTGCCCGTCATGCCCGGGAATCTCATGCGTGACCCCAGGTGAAGCACCCTGACGAGTGGCCGTGGCTGAATATATTGAAACGCTCACGGGCAGGAGGACAAGGATTCATGGCTAAGACATCGGTCTTCGACAAACAAGCAGCTGAATACGATGCATGGTTTGACAGGCATTGCCTCCTCTTCCAGGCGGAACTGGCCGCCTTGCGGAGCATTGTGCCCGCAACCGGCCATGGAGTGGAAATCGGCGTGGGTACCGCTCGATTTGCCCTTTCCCTTGGCATCTCGATCGGGGTTGAACCCTCGCCGGCAATGGCCGAACTGGCTCGTCGACGTGGATTGGATGTGCGAGAAGGGGTTGCCGAAGCGCTGCCGTTTAATGACGAAAGTTTTGATTTTGCGCTCATGGTAACGGTTGTCTGTTTTCTCGATGATGTCTACGGGGCATTCCGCGAAGCGTGGCGTATCCTCAAGCCCGGCGGAGCTTTTGTAGTCGGGTTCATTGACCGGGAGAGTGAATTGGGCCGCACCTATGAGCAGAAGAGAGGACAGAGTGTCTTCTATCGTGACGCCACTTTTTACTCGGTGAATGACCTGGTGATGCTGTTGCATGAAGCCGGCTTCTCGGATTTCTCATACCGGCAGACCCTGTTCCCAGGGGAGCGAACCGACGTAACGGTACGTGAAGGTTTTGGCGACGGAAGTTTCGTTGTTATAAAAGGACACAAAAAGTGAACGGAAGGACTTAGTGAGGTAGGAATAATATGACAACAAAAGGAAGTGAATCGAAAATCGTCTTTGAAGATACTTTGGTCATGTGAACGGGAATCCCTGTGCGTGGGCAAAAAGGAGCCGGCAAACAACTGGATTTGCCGGCTCGAATCACCGCCCATCTTTGCGAGGCGGGTGGGGCGTATAATCGCCATTGGTTAGTCGGATTCCATGTCTACGCTCCAGACTTCCCACACCCTGCCGACGAGATCCGGACCGGGCTTGAGGGTAAGTTTCCCCGGCTTCCATCCGGAGGGGGTCGCCTCTGTTCCCTTGCTTTCCCTGACCAGCTGGAAGGCCTGGATCTGGCGCAGGCTTTCGGCTACATGCCTGCCTACCGGGGGAGTGAGGACCTCGTAGGCCTGGATTATTCCCTCGGGGTCGATGATGAACCTTCCCCGGTTTTCCACGCCGGCATTCTCATCATAGATGCCGTACGCAGTCCCGACCTTGCCTCCTCCATCGGAAAGCATGGGGAATGGGACGCCTCCCTCGACCATTTTCGCCAACTCCTTGTCATTCCACATCTTGTGCACGAAGACGCTGTCCACGCTCATGGACAGAACCTCAACGCCGAGCTTCCTGAAATCATCATAATGAGCGGCGACCGCCGCTAAGAGGTGGCCCCGGATAGCAGGACAGGTAGGCGGCGGGAATAAGGTGGATAGCCGGTTGTAATCATGCCGCCAATTGGAGTAAGCGGCCAGAATATCCAGGCCGGGGTTTTTGC
>JAVBWB010000019.1:0-19187 GCA_036677645.1 Geobacteraceae bacterium
CGGACCACCAAGCCGGGGGTGTTCGCCGGGGGCGACATCGTCACCGGGGCGGCCACGGTCATCCTGGCCATCGGCGCCGGCAAGAAGGCCGCCCGCGCCATGCACGAGTACCTGAGCACCGGCGCATGGCCCGCGGCGGCGGAGAACTAGCGGCAAGATTTGAGTATTTGCCGGTTGACAATTACGGCAACCTCTGCAACTATTCTCTTATAAATGATACCAATACGACCGGGTGCTCCGTTAGTCGATGCCGTTCAAAGAGCGCATGCGCGGAAAAACGGAACGACGGGAGGTAAAAGGGAAGAGGGTGGAAACCCCTCACTGCCCCGCAACTGTGAGCGGTGATAAAAGCTGCACGAGATGCCACTGAGCCAATCGGGAAGGCGCAGCGAGTCAAGCGATCCGCGAGTCAGGAAACCTGCCCGGCCGAATGCGTGAGGACCTCCGAGGGAGAGGCGCCGAGACCACCCGTGCATCCAGCGACCGGTTCGGAACCCCGCCTCTCTTCGAGTGAGGCGGGGTTTTTGTTATGGCGAAGATCATTCTCATCACCGGCGGCGCCCGGAGCGGCAAGAGCCGCCTGGCGGAAAAACTTGCCGAAGCCTTCGGCGGCCCGCTCTGCTATGTTGCCACGGGAGAGGCGCGGGATGCGGAAATGACCGAAAGGATCGCAGCACACAAGGCCCGCCGCGGAGAAGCATGGCAAACTCTAGAGGAGCCGCTCAACCTCCAGGAAGCGCTCAGGGATGTCCAGGGCCGCTGCAAGGCAGTGCTGGTGGACTGCATCACCCTGTGGATTTCCAATCTCCTTTTCCGCTTTGGAACGGCTGAAGCCGTACTGGATGAGGTGCGGGCCCTGATAATATCTCTCGCGGATTGCCGGACGCCCGTCATCCTGGTATCCAACGAAGTGGGAATGGGCATAGTGCCGGAGAACGCCCTGGCGCGGACCTTCCGCGACCTGGCGGGGAAAGCCAACGAACTCCTCGCGGCAGCTTCCGATGAGGTGTACGTGACATTTTCCGGGATACCGTTGAAATTGAAATAAAGGACCGGGAAATCGTAGGGGCAAACCTTGTGTTTGCCCCTGCATTTGCCCGGGAAACGGGCGATCACGAGGATCGCCCCTACCAATCACCTACATAACAGGATACCAACCATGACTCTTCTCCAGGACACCCTCGCCCGCATCCAACCCGTAGACTCCGCGCTCCTGCAGCAGGCCCAGCACCGGCTGGACTACAAGACCAAACCGCTGGGCTCGCTCGGCCGCCTGGAAGAGTTCGGCCGCCGTTGTGCCGCCATTGCCGGCACCATGGAGCCTGCCACGGACAAAAAAGTGATCTTCACCTTCGCCGCCGACCACGGAATCGTTGAAGAGGGGGTATCCGCCTACCCGAAAGAAGTCACCCCCCAGATGGTTTACAACTTCCTGAACGGAGGAGCGGGCGTCAACGTGCTGGCCAGGCATGCCGGCGTGGATGTCCGGGTGGTGGACATGGGCGTCGATCACGATTTCGGGCCGCTGCCGGGCCTCATCGACCGCAAGATCGCCCGGGGAACGAAAAATTTCGCCAGGGGCGCGGCCATGACCGGGGAGCAGGCGCTGGCGGCGCTGGAAGCAGGCATTGCGCTGGCCGACAGTTGCCGCGACGAGGGAATTGCCATGGCCGGAACCGGCGAAATGGGCATCGGCAACACCTCCTCTGCCTCGGCGATCATATCGGTGCTGTCCGGTCTTCCCGTCCGCCGGGTCACCAGCCGCGGGACCGGGATCAACGACGCTGCGCTGGAGAACAAGATCCGTGTCATCGAGCAGGGGGTGGAAACGAACAAGCCGGACCCTTCCAATCCCCTGGATGTGCTCGCAAAGGTGGGCGGACTGGAAATCGCCGGCATCGCCGGCCTGGTCATCGGTTGCGCAGCCAACCGGATCCCGGTCGTGGTTGACGGCTTCATTTCCACTGCCGGCGCGCTTATCGCCGCGGAGATGCATCCCCATATCCGCGACTATCTGTTCGCGGCCCACGAGTCGGTGGAAGTCGGCCACCGTTTCATGCTGGAACGCCTCGGCGCGGAACCGATTCTCGACCTGAAGCTCCGCCTCGGCGAAGGCACCGGCGCCGCACTGGCCATGGGGCTGATTGAAGCAGGCGTGAAAATCCTCAAGGAGATGGCCTCGTTCGAAGAGGCGGGCGTGACGGGACACTAGCAGGGGCGGTCAGGTGATCGCCCGATGAACGGGCAAACACGAAGTTTGCCCCGACGGGGAGCCATGCGTTTCATCATCATCGCACTGCAGTTTCTGACCATCGTCCCCCTGCCCTTTTCCGTCCGCTGCGAAGAGCGCGACCTGGGCCGCTCGATGGCCTTTTTCCCGCTGGTCGGCCTCTTCCTGGGCGCTCTGCTGACAGCAATGAACCATCTGCTCCTGGTGGCGCTGCCCCGCGGCGTGGTCGATCTCCTCCTGGTGGCCATCCTTGCGGTCCTGACCGGCGTGCTTCACCTGGATGGGCTGGCCGATGTCTGCGACGGCCTGGCCGCCCGCGGCGGCCGGGAACGGTTCCTGGCAGTGATGAAGGATTCGCGGACCGGAGCGGCCGGGGCCGTGGGCCTGGTGCTGCTGCTGACGCTCAAGTACCAGGCACTGCTGCATGTGCCCTTGGAGCTGAAGCAGCAGGCCCTGTTCTGTTTCCCCCTCATGGCCCGCTTTTCCCAGGTGCAGATGACCGTGGGGGCTGTGAAGGCGCGGAGCGACGGGCTCGGCACCACATTCATCGCCGGCGCCGGCTGGCTGCAATTCACGATCGCCACGGCAACGACCCTGGCTGCGACAGTCTTGCTCATTGGCATTCAGGGACTGTGGCTGTTCGCCGCCGCCTATCTCGCGACCTGGGGCATCAAAGCCTGGTTCCACCGCAGGCTCGGCGGCGTATCCGGCGACATGATCGGGTTTGCCAGCGAACTGAACGAGGTCCTCTGCCTGCTGATGCTTCTGGCGCTATCGGGGTTACAAATCATTTGACAACCAGGACCCGCATATATCTCTTGCGCCACGGTGAAATCGAAGGGAGCGGCGCATTCCGCTACAACGGCCAGACTGATGTGCAGCTGACGGCGCAAGGGCTCCACCAGTACCACCAGCTGGCGGACCGCCTGTCGGACAAAAAGTTCGTCGCCTGCTACACCAGCGATCTTTCACGCTGCGTGCAGGGCGCGCGAATCATATGCGCCCGGCAGGGACTGGAACCGGTTCTGAAAAAGGAGCTCCGGGAATTGAGCTTCGGTGCCTGGGAAGGCCTGACGTGGGACGAACTGGCCGAGAGATACCCTGAAGAATGGCAGGCACGGATGAACGATTTCATCGGCTACCGCGTTCCGGAGGGGGAGAACCTCCACGACCTGCAAACCAGGCTCTTGCCCGCGATGGAACGAATCATCGGCGGGCACCAGGGCGAAGACGTGCTGGTGGTCGGCCATGGCGGCGGCAACCGGGTCATACTCCTCTCCGCACTCGGCGCTCCGCTCTCATCGATGTTCCGGATCGAACAGGATTTCGGCTGCCTCAACATCATCGACTACTATGCGGACGGTAATCCGGTAGTCAAGCTGCTGAACGGGTGATCTCCATGAAATCCATCGTCATCGCCGCACCCATGAGCGGCTCCGGCAAGACCACCGTTACCCTCGGTCTGCTGGCGGCACTGAAAAGGCGTGGCCTGCAGCCTGCGCCGTTCAAGGTGGGACCGGATTTCATCGACCCGGGCTGGCACAGCGCGGCGTGCGGACGAACTTCCGTCAACCTGGACGGCTGGATGTGCCCGGAACAGTTCGTGCGCGAAACCTTCGCCCTTCACTCCCGAAACGCCGATCTTGCAGTTGTCGAAGGGGTCATGGGCCTGTTCGACGGCATCGACGCCGCATCCGACCAGGGCAGCACCGCCCAGGTCGCCAGGCTGCTCGGCGCTCCGGTCATCCTCGTGGCCGATGCCAGGAGCCAGGCCCGGAGCGCAGCCGCCCTGGTCAGCGGGTTCGCCCGCTTCGATCCGAGGGTCCATGTGGCAGGGGTGATCTTCAACAACGTGGGAAGCGACAGCCACGCCCGCATCCTCCGGCAGTCCATCGCCTCATCGGTGGCGGATATCGAAGTCCTGGGATGCATTCCCCGCGATTGCGGGCTGACAATCCCCTCGCGCCACCTGGGCCTGGTGACGGCCGGGGAAAATCCGCTTCCATGCGAGTTCCTCGTCCTGCTGGCGGAAACAATAGAACAACACCTGGACCTGGATGGAATCGTTTCCCTGGCCGGCCAGGGGGGCCAACTCCCGACAGTTGACAATTCCGCCAAATGCAAGGACCTGACCCATGTTCGCATCGCCGTTGCCCGCGACGAGGCGTTCTGTTTCGTGTACGAAGACAATTTACGGCTGCTGCGGGAGGCAGGCGCGGAGATAGCGGAATTTTCTCCCCTGAAAGATGCGGGGTTACCTGAAGGGATCGGCGGAATTTACCTCCCCGGCGGCTATCCGGAGCTCCACGCTGAGCCGCTTGCCGCCAATGAACCCTTGAAAGCGGCCATTCGGCGCGCCGTGGAAAAGGGAATGCCGGTTTACGCCGAATGCGGCGGCTTCATCTATCTCACCAGGGGTTTGGCGGGAGAAAAACTCGCTCCTTTTGTCGGCATTTTTCCCGTCACCGCCAGGATGCTCCCGCGCAGGAAAGCCCTCGGCTACCGGGAGGTGGAGTTCCTGGCCCACAGCGTGATCGGCGGCAAAGGGACCGTTGCCAGGGGGCACGAGTTCCACTATTCAGAAATGGAGGAAATGCCTGACAAGGTGGAACGCCTGTACCGGGTAAGGAAGCACGGGGTCGATCTCGGCTTGGAAGGTTACCGGTACAAAAACTGCCTCGGCTCCTATATCCACCTCCATTTCGGCAGCTGCCCGGAACTGGCAACCACCTTTGCCGAAAAATGCACCGGGTATGCTAACGGAATTCAGGTTGAGCTGGGGAGAAATGAACATTAACCCTGCCGATTCGAGGTATTTACGGTGAAGTTTCTTGTCTGCGCCGCTTTGCTGCTGATCGCCGCTCCGGCCCATGCCATGCATATCTCGGAAGGAATTCTTCCCCTGCCGTGGGCGGTGGCCTGGTACGTCGTCGCCCTGCCCTTCGTGGCACTGGGAGTCCGGCAGCTGAATGCGCTGTCCCGGCAGGACCTCTCGTACAAACCGCTGGCCGGCCTGATGGCTGCTGTGGTCTTCATCATATCCTGCATGCCCGTGCCGGTGCCCACGGCCGGGACATGCTCCCACCCGTGCGGAACGGGAATGGCCGCAATACTCCTGGGACCGCTGGCCAGCGCGGTGATCGCTTCGGTTTCCCTGCTGCTCCAGGCCCTGTTCCTCTCCCACGGCGGCCTTTCCACCCTGGGCGCGAATATCGTCTCCATGGGAATCGTCGGCTCCCTCGCCGGTTATCTGACCTTCAAGGGACTTCGCGCAATGGGAGCCTCACTCGCGGTTGCCGCATTCTTCGCCGGCATTCAGGCTGACTGGGCCACGTACCTGGTCACCTCCGTCGAACTGGCTACAGGGATCCGCGGAACTGAACCGTTCCTGCCGCTCCTGGAAAAGATCATGCTGGCCTTCGTCCCGACCCAGCTCCCGCTCGGCATTCTGGAAGGCGCCATGACCGCGGGCATGGTGGTGCTGCTGAAACGCAAGCGACCTGATATACTGGTTAGGATGAAGGTGCTGGAAGCCGACGAGGTCACAGGAAATGGGTAGCGAGCCAGGCTCGGGGCGCGAGGCGAAACGCGCAAGAAAAATCAAGAAAACATTCGTTATTTCATTTATGTTATCGCTTGCGGTCCTGTGCCTTGTGCCCTGTGCCTGGCGCCAGGCCGTACATGGCGCGGACAAATGGCCCGGCGTGGACGAAGCGGTGGTGGAAAAAATCTCCCGGGAACACGGTCGGGAAGCAAGGGAGCCGCTCATCAACACCGACCAGGGGGATCTGCTGCTGTTCGCCTTTCTCCTGGCAGGCGCTGCCGGCGGCTTCGCAGCCGGCTATTACTGGCGCGTTTTGACCGATGGAAACAAGAACCGGGGCTAGGAACCGAACATGCATCAGCATTTGAACCATAACGGAGCCTGTTTCTTCTCCCGCATCGACGAGCGGGTTAAGCTCCTGACCGCTCTTGCCCTGCTGGTGATGGTGCTCAGCGCAGGGGGCTGGCTGTTCCCGCTGGCAACGGCCGGACTCTGCATAACGGTCTGCCGGTTGCGCGGCGTGCCCATCAAGACTCTCCTGCTCCGCTTTGCCGAACCCGGGTTCATCATTCTCATGGTAGTGCTGCTCAAGCTGTTTTTTACCGGCAGGGACCCGCTTTTCACCATCCATCTCGCCGGCCTGGAGATTTCCGGCTACCGGGAGGGATTATCGGAAGGACTGGCCATCGGCAGCCGGATTACCGGAGCGGTAGCGGTAATGGCCACCCTGGTCATTTTCACGCCGTTCACCGACATCATGGCCGCACTCGCCTGGCTGCGCGTGCCTCGAGTATTCATCGACATCACCATCTTCGCCTGGCGCTACCTGTTTCTCCTGTTCGACGACGCAAAAGTGATCTACAGCGCCCAGAAAAACCGCCTCGGCTACTCCGGATACCGGAAAGGGCTCCGTTCCTTCGGCACGCTCGCGGGCACCCTCGTCATCAAGGCGTTCGACAGCAGCCAGAACATTACCACCGCCATGGTGCAGCGGGGCTATGACGGGACCATGCCGATGCTGAAGCAGAAGCCGTTCAGGAGCGTCGAAATCGCTGCCGGCTGCGCATTCCTCATGGGCATGGGCATGCTGTGGACAATTTGAACAGGGCGATGCCGGCCGTGCACCCCGAATATTCATGATTATGAAGGAAATTGTGGACGCTCCGCGACTTTCGATAACCATAGATACTTTCAGATACCCTGACGGCACTGTCGCCTTGTCCGGCATCAGTTTCGACGTGGAGCGCGGCCAGTTCATCGGCATCCTGGGCTCAAACGGGTCCGGTAAGACCACCCTGCTCAAGGTGATGGACGGGATCATCAAGGACTATGACGGTCAGGTCCTGCTGGATGGCGACGACATCCGCAGGCTTTCGCCGCGGGACATCTACAGCAAGGTGGGCCTGATCTTCCAGAACCCCGATGACCAGTTGTTCGCGCACTCGGTTGCCGAAGACGTTGCCTTCGGCCCCCGCAACATGGGTTTCAATGAGCAGGAGGTTGCCGAAAGGGTCCGCACCGCCCTTGCCAGCGTGGACATGGCGGAATACGCCGGCAAGTCCATCCACCACCTGAGCTTCGGCCAGAAAAAACGGGTCTGCATAGCCGGTCTCCTGGCCATGGGGCACGAGATCCTGCTCCTGGACGAGCCGACCGCCGGCCTGGATCCCATGGGCGAATACCGGATGATGGAACTCCTGACCCGGCTGAACCGGGAGCACGGGGTCACCATCGTCATGGCGACCCACAGCGTCGACCTGGTGCCGCTGTTCCTGCACCACCTCCACATCCTGAGCAGGGGAGTCCTTGCCCGGGGCGGACCGCCCGAGGACGTTTTCACCGCACCGGCGGAAATGGCCGACGTCAAGCTGCGGCTGCCCCATATCGCCGAGCTGATCTACCGGCTGAAGCACGAGGACAGCATCCCCTTCGAACGCCTTCCCCTGACCATCGGCGAAGCGCGGCGGGAGATACTGGAGCGGCTGAAAACGACAAAATAATTCGAAACCCTCTTCAAATCAAAGGAGTTACCATGAAAACCGCAATTCTTCTCATGGCGCACGGCAGCCGCATTGCCGAAGCGAACGACGCCGTGCATGAAATCGCCAGGATGGTAAAAAATTTCGCCGATTACGAGATCGTCGAGGTCGCTTTCCGGGAAAACCACTCCCCCAATATCCAGGAAGGTATCGACGCCTGTGTCGCCCAGGGTGCGCAGCGTATCCTGCTGGCGCCCTATTTCCTCTACATGGGCGCCCACGTGCAGGAAGACCTGCCGAAGGAAATGGAACAGGCGAGGCAGCGCCACCCAGACGTCGACATCGCCATGGGCCGGCACCTTGGCGTCCACAAGCGGCTCGCCAAGCTGGTCATCGACCGGATCGAAGAGAGCTTCAGCGAAAAAGGATGGAACTGATGTCGGTTCATATGCGTCCGGAAGACATCGAGGCCGAATCGTTCAGCATCATCGATGCTGAGGTGGGGAAACATTCCTGGTCGTCCATGGAGTGGCCGGTCATCCGCCGGGCAATCCACACCACGGCCGATTTCGACTACGCGCGCACGATGGCTTTCTCGCCCGATGCGGTTGCCCGGGGGATATCGGCCCTGGCCGGAGGGCGGGGAATCGTCGCCGACACTACCATGGCGCTGGCCGGGATCAACAAGAAGCTGCTGAAACACTTCTCAATCGAGGCCTCATGCTTTGTCTCGGACCCGGACGTTGCGGCGGACGCGCTCAAAGCCGGCATTACCCGGTCCATTCCCGCCATGAGAAAGGGTGCCGCCGACCCGGTTAAGGGGATATTCGTTATCGGCAACGCCCCCACCGCCCTGTTCGAGTTGCTGCGGCTGGTGCGGGAAGAAGGGCTGCGGCCGGACCTGGTGATCGGCCTGCCGGTGGGTTTCGTCGGCGCCGAGGCGAGCAAGGAGCAGCTTATCCGGGAAGCGAGACTTGCCGGAATCCCCTTCATAACCAACCGGGGACGGAAGGGCGGGTCCAATGTCGCCGCGGCGGTCGTGAATGCCCTTCTACTCATGGCGGACAGGGAAAATGGGGAAAAGAAAGCTTAAATCCGGATACACCACCGGAGCCTGCGCCGCCGCCGCCGCCAAAGGTGCTGCCCTGATGCTTCAGGCGCAGGGTGCCGTGGACGAAGTGGAAATCGTCCTTCCCCGGGGCGGGCACGCACGGTTTCCTCTTCACGGGCAGGTGTTCACGCCGGATTCCTCTGCCTGTTTCGTGGTGAAGGACGCAGGAGACGATCCCGACGTTACCAACGGCGCGGAAATACATGCAACGGTTATGTTGCATTCCCCCACACCCCCCGATCAGAACGGGGGGGACGATATCCAGGTCATTATCGAAGGCGGCGTCGGGATCGGCCGGGTCACCAAGCCCGGCCTTGCCATGCCCGTTGGGGAATGGGCCATCAACCCCGTGCCCCGGCAGATGATAAGCGCGGCGGTGCGGGAAGTTTTCGCGGCGTTCCGGCCGCCCGGCTCCGGACATGCCGCCACCGTGGTCCCGCATGTCGCCATCAGCATCCCCAATGGCGCGGAGCTGGCAAAAAAAACCCTGAACTCGCGGCTGGGCATCATCGGCGGACTCTCCATCCTCGGCACCACCGGAATTGTGAAACCGGTTTCGGCCGCTGCCTGGACCGATACCATCGACACCGCCATCGACGTGGCGCGCGCCTGCGGCTGCGAAACCGTCGTGCTGTCCACCGGACGGACCAGCGAACTGGCTGCCCAGCGCTTTTTCGCGATGACCGAACGGGGCGCGCCTGATGGAAAAGACCGTGTGCCCGGTGCCCGGTGCCCGGTGCCGGCCGAAGGTTCCCCGTTTCCGGAAGAAGCTTACGTGATGATGGGCGACCATGTGGGGCACGCCCTGCGGGCCTGCTCCGGCAAAGGGGCTAAGCGCATCATCCTGGCCGGCCAGTTCGCCAAGCTCCTGAAAATTGCCTGCGGACATGAGCAGACCCATGTCTCGTCATCCGCTCTCGACCTCAAGACCCTGGCCGGGTGGCTGGAAGCGTCATCCCAAGACGCGCGTCTCTCCCGTTTCGCCGCCCGGGCGAACAGCGCCCGAGAGGTCCTGGACGCAAGCGGGAACAGTGATCCGCTGATCAGGCTGGTATGCGGAAAAGCGGCGGATTTCGCCGCAACACTTGTCCACGGCCCGGCAATAAAGGTTTTTCTGGCAGGGTATGATGGAGAAGTGCTATATTTCGGCTAAAATTTCCTGGAATCCTTTTTCAGTGGATGGGAGGGCAACCATGTCGCAGCAAAAAATCTTTCTGGTAGGCGCGGGCATCGCGGGCTGGGAAGGGTTCGGCGCCAGGGCGCTGGAAGTGATCAATTCGGCGGATCTTCTCATCGGCCACCAGCGGCTCCTGGACATCTTCCCGGATTTCAAGGGGAAAAAGCAGACCTACGGCGATCTCTCCATAATGCTCGATTTCCTCAAGGATACCGATCAAAGGGTGGTGGTGCTCAGTTCCGGCGACCCCAATTTTTTCGGCGTTGCCAGATTCCTGCTGCGCAATCTCCCCAAGGAGCGGATCGAGATATTTCCCAACGTCACCAGCACCCAATACGCCTTTGCCAGGATCAAAGAGCCCTGGGACGACGCCATTTTCCTCTCGGTTCACGGCCGCGGCCTGAAGAGCGCCATCGACCGGATCATCGCCGCCGACAAGGCGGCCGTGCTGACCGATGCGGTCAACAACCCGGCTGCCATCGCCCGGGAACTCATCGCGCGCGGCGCCGAGGGCTTCGAGGTGTATCTGTGCGAAGACCTGGGCCTCCCCTCGGAAAAATTCACGCGCACCGACGTGCGGGGGCTGGCCGAAATGGAGTCATCGGCCCTGAACATCCTGATCCTCATCAAATCCTGGGAACCGAACCTGGAAAACTATCCCATCATCGGCATCGCGGATGACGAATATGCAACTGCCAAGAAGCTGATCACCAAGCAGGAAATCCGCGCCGTGACCCTGGCCAAGCTCCAGCTGCAGAACGACCTGGTCCTGTGGGACGTGGGCGCCGGCAGCGGCTCGGTCTCCATCGAGGCGGGCAACCTGATGCCCAACGGCAAGGTCTACGCGCTGGAGAAAAATCCCCAGTACCTGGCCTTCATCCGCGAGAACCTGAAGAAATTCGCCTCCAAGAACGTCCTGCTGGTGGAAGCTCTGGCCCCCGAGGGACTGGACGACCTGCCCAACCCGGACCGGGTCTTCATCGGCGGCTCGGGCGGCATGCTGGAAGACATCATCGATGCCGTGGACCGTCGGCTGAAGCCGGACGGCCTGATCGTGCTCAATGCCGTGACGCTGGACACCCTGACCAAGGCGGTGGAATTCCTGGAGGACCACGGCTACACCGTGGAAGTGACCTGCGTCAATGTCGCCAAGACCATCGGGCTGACCGAATACAAGATGTTCGAGGCCCACAACCCGGTCTACATAATTTCCGCACGCCGGGGTGAGGAATAATGGCGCGCATCTATGCCGTCGGAGTGGGGCCGGGCGACCCGGAGCTCCTGACCCGCAAGGCCGAACGGATTCTGCGCCAGACGCCGGTCGTGTGCGCGCCGTCAGCTGTCGAAGGCGATTCCAGCTACGCCCTGTCCATCGTGGAATCGCTGCTGGACCGGTCCCGGCAGGAGATCATCGTCCTGGTTTTCCCGATGCGCAAAGACCAGGAAGGGCTGGACGGCTTCTGGGAAGAGGCGGCCGAAAAGGTGGCCTGCCAGGTCCGGGAAGGGAAGGACGTGGCCTTCATAACCATTGGCGACCCGTTCCTCTACTCCACCTTCCTCTACCTCTACCGGATCCTTCGTGACCGGTATCCGGACATTCCGGTCGAAGTGGTGCCGGGAGTATCCAGCGTGACTACGGCGGCAGTAGCGGCAGGCATCCCGCTCGCGGCCGCCGCGGAACGGGTGGCCATCCTGCCCGCCACCTTCGAGGACGACAAGCTCCGCCGCACCCTGCTGGATTTCGATACCGTGGTCCTGATGAAGGTGAACCGGGTTTTCGACCGGGTCTACGCCCTGCTGGAAGAACTGGGGCTGACCCGGAACGGCGCCTTTGTCAGCCGGGCCGGAACCGCCGATGAAAAGGTGATTTACGACCTGGCCTCGCTGGTGGGGGAGAAACTGGATTACCTGTCGCTGTTGATCGTGAAGAAGTAACTTCCGGAGGTTTTGTGCCACTTGTCCATTTCATCGGCGCGGGTCCCGGCGACCCGGAACTGGTTACCGTCAAGGGCGCCCGGCTCCTGGGGGCGGCAGCCCTGGTGATCTATGCCGGCAGCCTGGTGGACCGGGAACTGGTTCGCCGATTCGCGCCCACCGCGGAAGTTCACGATTCATCATCCCTGACGCTTGAAGAAACCACCGCGCTGATTGCGGAAGCCGTGATCTCGGACAAGAGCGTGGTCCGGTTGCATACCGGCGATCCATCCCTCTACGGCGCGATCCAGGAACAGATGGCCGAGCTGGAACGGCTGGGGATAGACTACGCCGTCGTGCCGGGAGTGACCAGCGCCTTTGCCGCTGCCGCTTCGCTGAAACAGGAACTCACCCTGCCGGAAGTGTCCCAGACCCTGATATTCACCCGCATGGAGGGGAGGACACCGGTGCCGGAACGGGAGTCGCTGAAGGAAATCGCCAAAACCGGCGCCACCCTGGCCATCTACCTGTCGGTCTCCATGATCGGCAAGGTAGTCGAGGACCTGCTGCAGGGAGCCTACACCGCGCAGACTCCGGTTGCCGTGGTATCGCGGGCATCCTGGCCCGATGAACGGATCATCCGGGGAACGCTTGCGGACATCGCCGCTCTCGTCATGGAAGCCGGCATCGACCGGCAGGCCGTCATCCTGGCAGGTGACGTGCTGAATGCGCGGACGACCGGCCTGAAGGCGAAATCGCTCCTGTACGACAGAGAGTTCAGCCACGGCTGCAGGAAGGGGATAAAAGGATAAAACAACGGGCTGAAGGCTGAAGGTCGAAGGTCGAAGGAATCAAATTCCTTTTGCCCTTTGCCTTATGCCCTTTGCCAGTTGCACAAAGCGCACCATGAACATTGCCATCATAGCCATAACCGGCAACGGTGTCCGGCTCGGCTGCCGGCTCAGGGACGCCCTGCTCGATTCAGCGTTGTACGTTCCCCCGAAATGGGACATCGCATGCGCGGGGCCGTTCATTCCCTTTCCGGGATGCCTGAAAGAGCTCGTGGTTGGATTGTGGCGAAAAGCGGACGGCCTTGTTTTCATCATGGCCACCGGCATCGTCGTGCGGCTGATCGCGCCCCTCCTGGAAGGCAAAGATAGAGACCCGGCCGTTGTGGTAATGGATGAGTCCGGAAAGTTCGCCGTGTCTCTGCTCTCCGGACACCTCGGCGGCGCAAACGATCTGGCCGGCAGGTGTGCCGCAATAACCGGCGCGATGCCGGTGATCACCACCGCCACCGACGCCAATGGCCTTCCCTCCTTCGACATGCTGGCAAAGGAACAGGGCTGGGCAATAGAAGACCTGTCGAGGGTCAAGACACTGAACGCCCTCTTGCTGGAAAAAGGCCACATCGCAGTTGTCGATCCCACTGGGCACGTGGAGCAGCACTTTTCCGGCCGGGGAAACCTGACCTTCCACCCCGATTTCAGCGCGGCAAGGAAAAGCGGGGCACAAGGCTTCCTGTTCGTCACCAACCGCAGCATCCCGCCACAGCTCCAAAACCCGGCGCTTCTGGTTCTCCGGCCGCAGAACCTGGTGCTGGGCATCGGCTGCAACAGCGGAACCGGCGCCGAAGAGATCGGCGAAGTGGTCCTGGCCAACCTGAAACGGCAGTTCCTCTCCATCAGGAGCGTCAGATGCATCGCCACTGCTGCTGCAAAGCGCAACGAATCGGGACTCTCGCTCTTTGCCGAAAAGAATACTCTCCCGGTTATTTACTACGAAAGCAACGAGTTGAACGCAGTTGCTTCACCTTCACCCCCCTCCCCGCATGCGCTTGAAGCCATAGGCGCCACTGGAGTAGCGGAACCGGCGGCATTAATCGCCTCAGACGGCGGGAGACTGCTGTTGAAAAAGGTCAAGAGCGGGAATGTGACGCTGGCCATAGCGGAAATTCCCTGAGTGCAAGGAATTAGGGTAAATATGTCAAAGATTTACGTAGTCGGTATCGGGCCTGGCGACCTGAAACACATGACCTGCGAGGCGCGGGAAGCGATCGAAAGCTCTGATGCCGTGGTCGGATACGCCACGTATCTGAAACTTATCGAGCCCCTGCTGGCAGGAAAAGAGGTCGTATCCTCGGGGATGACCAAAGAGGTGGATCGCTGCCGGCAGGCCATCAGCCTTGCTTGCGAAGGAAAAACGGTCGCCCTGGTTTCCAGCGGAGACGCCGGAGTCTACGGCATGGCCGGCCTGGTTCTGGAGCTTGATCCTCCGGACGAAATGGAAATCGGGATCGTACCCGGTGTCTCGGCGGTGCAGGCCGCAGCCGCGGTGCTGGGCGCGCCCCTGATGCACGACTTCGCGGTGATTTCGCTTTCCGATCTGCTCACCCCTTGGGAGGCCATAGAAAAAAGGCTGGCCGCGGCTGCCGCGACTGACTTCGTGATCGCCCTCTACAATCCCCGCAGCAAGGGGAGGAGCGGACACCTCGAACGTGCCAGGGACATCATCCTCCGATCGCGCCCCGGTCGGACACCGGTCGGCATCGTCCGCAACGCCTGTCGAAGGGGCGAAGAGCGGATCATCGCCACACTGGCCGACATGCCCCTGGAGAAAGCCGACATGTTTTCCCTGGTTATCGTGGGCAATTCCGCCACCTACCTCGACAGAAAAGGACGCATGGTCACACCGAGGGGGTACGAAGTCAAGGGGGGAAGCAGAAGGGTGAAGAGTGAAGGAAAAACCGTAACATCCCCTGGCCCTTTACCAGAAGCCCAATGCCAGGGACCGCCACGCTCCATGATGTTTGTGGGTACCGGCTCGGACGTGGGAAAGTCGGTCATGGCGGCCGGGTTTTGCCGCATACTCAAAAACCGCGGCATTTCCGTGGCGCCTTTCAAGTCCCAGAACATGGCCCTCAATTCCTTCGCCACGCCGGAGGGGGGAGAAATCGGCCGGGCCCAGGCGGTGCAGGCCCAGGCCTGCGGCATTCCGCCCCACACGGACATGAACCCGGTGCTGCTCAAGCCCAATTCGGACATCGGCAGCCAGGTCATCGTCCAGGGCACTGCCGTGGGCAACATGTCGGTGAAGGAATACAACGCCTACAAACCGCAAGCATTCCGGAAGATCGCGGAAAGTTATCAGCGCCTGAGCCGGGACTTTGCGTTCGTCGTCATCGAAGGCGCCGGAAGCATTGCGGAAATCAACCTGAAGGCCCACGACATCGCCAATCTGCGCATAGCCAGCATGGCCGGAGCCCCCTGCATCCTGGTGGCGGACATCGACCGGGGCGGGGTGTTCGCCCAGATCGTCGGCACGCTGGAGCTGCTGGACCCGGAGGAAAGGGAGCTGGTCAGGGGGGTGATCATCAACAAGTTCCGCGGCGACCCTTCCCTGCTGCAGCCGGGGATCGACTTCGTGGAACAGCGAACCGGCGTTCCGGTGCTGGGGGTGGTGCCGTACTTCAACCATTTCCGCATTCCGGAAGAGGACAGCGTGGCGCTGGAAAAGCGGGCGAAGGGCAAAGGGCAAAGGGCAAAAAGTACGGGGCACGTGGAACAGAAGCTCAGAATCGGCGTGATCCGGTTTCCGCGAATTTCCAACTACACCGATTTCGATCCCCTGGATGCGGAACCGGATGTGGAACTCAGATACCTGGAACGGGCCGAGGACATGGATGACCTGGACCTGCTGATCCTGCCCGGCAGCAAATCCACCATGGCCGATCTGCGTTTCCTGGTCAAGCATGGGTTCACGCAGCGGATCCGGAATTTTCCCGGCCCCATAGCCGGAATCTGCGGCGGTTTCCAGATGCTCGGTACACGGATACTGGACCCCGACCATGTGGAATCGTCCCTGTCACAAGCTGAAGGACTGGGACTCCTGGATGCGGAAACGGTGCTCCTGCTCCACAAGGAAACCCACCAGGCCCGGGCCCGGCTCCTGTCTGCCGCATCACTGGCCGCGCCTGGATGCAGCGGATTTATCGAGGGTTACGAAATCCACATGGGCGCCACGACCCTGGGCGGCGGGTCGCTCCCCTTTGCCCAGCTGCTGAGCCGCTCGGGGCATGACGTGGCGGTTCCCGACGGCGCCGTTTCCGCCGACGGCAGGGTGTTCGGCACCTATCTCCACGGACTGTTCGACAACGACGGATTCCGGTCCGCGTTCCTGAACCGTTTGCGCATGGAAAAGGGATTGCCGACCATCTCCGCCGACTGCAGGAGCGAAGACCCCTTCGACCTGCTTGCGGAGCACCTGGAGAGGCACCTGGATATGGAGAGGCTGCTGCAGATTTGCGGGATAAAATGATTTTTTGAGACACGCTAGAGCATGTGCACATTTTGTAAATTCAATTGACAATTTGTGCAGAGTTAGACATCCTTCCGAATAATTAAGACTATCCTAATCTGAATGCAGAGCTGGCGCATGCTGGATATTTGGTGGCAGCAGGTGACAGTGCGAAGATTCTGCCGTGAATAGGATGCCGATATTCGAGCAGGGAGGAAAACAATGATTCGGGAAACCGCGATAAAGCTGTTTGAATCAAAACAGGTTCGTTCGGTATGGGATTCGGTAAAAGGTAAGTGGTATTTCGCCATTATTGATGTTATAGCGGTACTCACGGCAAGCCCTGATCCGGGCGCATATTGGCGAAAGTTGAAAGAGAGGCTGAAAAAAGAAGGAAATGAAACCGTGACAAATTGTCACGCTTTGAAAATGACTGCGGCTGACGGGAAACAACGGTTCACGGATGTTGCCGATGCTGAACAATTATTACGGCTTATCCAATCAATCCCATCCCCCAAGGCCGAACCGTTCAAGCGCTGGCTGGCACGGGTGGGTTACGAACGGTTGGAGGAAATAGAGAACCCTGAGTTGGCGGCCAAACGCATGCGTGAGATCTACCGGGCCAAGGGATATAGTGACGAATGGATAGAAAAACGGGTGCGCGGTATTGCCATCCGCGACGAGCTGACCAACGAATGGAAGAAGCGCGGGGTTAAGGAACAGCGTGAGTACTCAATCCTCACCGCCGAGATCAGCCGGGCCACCTTTGGTATGACCCCAACCGAGTACAAGGAGTTCAAAGGGTTGGAGAAACAACGGGACAACCTGCGGGATCATATGACCGATCTGGAGCTGATTTTTACCATGCTTGGTGAAGCTTCTACAACCGAAATCGCCAGGAATCGGGATGCCAAAGGGTATGAGGAGAACCACGATGCCGCGGTTGAAGGTGGCACGGTAGCCGGTAGCGCCAGAAAAGACCTGGAACTGAAATCGGGAAAACGGGTATCTACGAGGGAAAACTTTAAGGAGATTCCGGAAGCGAAGAAAAAGAAGATAGGTCTTAAGAAAAACGATAATTACTGATATAAGTAGCTGTTAAACAAATTCATCCATAAGGTTCTCTTTGTTTGAAGATTGGAAAACCATTCTCATGAACAAAAAAGACCTCAGCGAACGCGATATTTGCAGCAAATTCATCACCCCGGCAATTTTGCAATCAGGCTGGTTGCATACTCAATTCCGCGAGGAGGTCAAACTCACTGACGGCCGTGTGATGGTTCGGGGCAACATGGCGGCACGGGTGAAAAATCCCGACGCCAAGGGTGGGCCGAAACGGGCGGATTACGTTCTCTATGCCCGCCCCAATCTCGCCATTGCGGTTGTGGAGGCAAAGCAGAACAAATATTCAGTTGGTCACGGCATGCAGCAGGCGCTGGTGTATGCGGAAATGCTGGATGCGCCCTTTGCGCTGAGTTCCAACGGTGACGGCTTTCTGCTCCATGACAGAACCGGACTGACCCAGCCTGCCGAACGGGAGCTGAGCCTGGAAGAATTCCCGTGTCTGGAAGATCTCTGGCGCCTCTACCGGCAATGGAAAGGGCTGGACAAACCGGACACTGTGAAACTGGTTGAGCAACCGTACCACAGCGACGGCAGCGGCAAGGAGCCGCGGTATTATCAGCGCGTCGCCATCAACCGCGCCATTGAGGCCATTGCCAAGGGGCAGCAACGCATCCTTCTGGTTATGGCCACCGGAACCGGAAAAACCTATACCGCATTCCAGATTATCTGGCGGCTTTGGAAGGCCAAGAAGAAAAAGCGTATGCTCTTTCTGGCCGATCGCAATATCCTGGTGGATCAGACCATGCAGCAGGATTTCGCGCCGTTCGGCGAGGTCATGCACCGGATATCCAACCGGGAAGTCAGGAAGAACTACGAAATCTACCTGTCACTTTATCAGGCCGTCACCGGCAAAGAGGAATGGAAGCAGATTTACCGGCAATTTCCGCCTGATTTCTTTGACCTGGTGGTGGTGGATGAATGCCATCGCGGAAGCGCGTCCGAAGATTCCGCCTGGCGTGAAGTGCTGGACTACTTCACCGAGGCAACGCACTTGGGCCTTACCGCAACACCGAAAGAAACCAGGGAAATCAGCAGCATAACCTATTTTGGCGACCCGGTTTACACCTATTCGCTCAAACAGGGTATCGAAGACGGATTTCTTGCCCCCTACAAGGTAATTCGAATTGTCACGGATGCGGATGCGCTCGGTTATACGCCGGAGAAAGGCAAAATCGACAAGCACGGGCAGGTCG
Source organism: Geobacteraceae bacterium (assembly GCA_036677645.1). Lineage (GTDB taxonomy): Bacteria > Desulfobacterota > Desulfuromonadia > Geobacterales > Geobacteraceae > RPRC01. The sequence goes on from JAVBWB010000019.1 coordinate 18,570, forward strand.
TCGAACAGCGTCAGTACAACACCAGGGATTTCGATCGCAATCTCGTGCTGGAAAAGCGCACGGAACTGGTCGCCGGAAAGGTATGGGAATACCTGAAAGCAACCGACCCCATGTCTAAAACCATCGTGTTCTGCGACGACCAGGATCACGCCGAACGCATGCGACAGTCCTTGGTAAAGATCATCCCGGAGGCTGCCTTCAATCGTCGCTATGTCATGCGGATTACCGGGGATGATACCGAAGGCAAGGCCCAGCTCTCCTATTTCATCGATAACGACGAACCCTACCCGGTAATTGCGACCACCTCCCGGCTGCTCAGCACGGGAGTGGACGCCAAGACCTGCAAGCTGATCGTGCTTGACCAGAACATCAACTCCATGACCGAATTCAAGCAGATCATCGGGCGGGGGACCCGCATCCGGGAGGACTACCAGAAACTCTACTTCGCCATCATGGACTTCAAGGGCGCGACCCGCCTGTTTGCCGACCCCGAATTCGATGGCGGATAACGTAAAATATTTTTCGCTTTTTTAAAAAGAAGCACGGCAGTGCCTCAAATCGGTTAGAATTACGTCGCCAAACAAAATTCAACCCGAGAGGAGAACACTGCCGTGGAAG
>JAVBWB010000020.1:0-5219 GCA_036677645.1 Geobacteraceae bacterium
CAGGCGGTGCAACTGGTCAATGGCCAGCACGGCCGTGGTCGGATCGTTAATCGCCGGCGACAGGGCTTTTAACGCTATGTCGACCTCAATGCGAAACGCAAACATCGGATCCTGCTCCATCGTCCGCTCCGAGCCGAGTGCGATCTGTGTCAGCAGCTTGCGCGAATCAATTGTATCGGCGTTGCCATACAGGTTAAACAGGGAATCGTCTTCGGTAAGAAAATCTCCCACCTGGGGCAAGATTTCAATAATACAGTCGGCCCGGTGCGCCTCTGACATCAACCCTTGCAGATTGACGGCCAGAACTATTCCGGATTTACCCTGATATTTTATAATGCGGTCCGGTGAGCCGAGCTTCGTGGGTGGCGCAGCGGGCACAGCCGCGCTCAGAGCCGGATCAGGATAGACGCTTTTGATGACCGCAATCCCCTGTTCACCGATACGACCCACAAGGCTTACCGGGCGCAATAATTTCGCAGCATAGTCAATCAGTAAAATGAAAGCAATAATAGCGCCTAAGCCGAAAACCATTGTCAGAAAAAGTTGGAACTGGGGTACGACACCCATATTGCCCAGTTGAATCATTGTTCTATTAGCCCACAGCAGCGTGAAAACAAAAAAACCCACAATACAACGAATGACATTGTCGCGCAGTAAAGTAGTCGCGATGATCCGCGGCGTGTATTGCCCACCCGCGACCTGGATTGCAACGAGCAAAGAGCCGAATGTAAACACCAGACACGACAAGTTAATCGTGAATATGCGATCGAGAACCGCATGCGCCTCTGCTGCACTAAGCGCAAAAAAGCCGGTCTTCAGATCATAAACCCCCTGCCTGACCATCCAAACGCCAAAGCTTTCAAACAGGCGCTTCACTGCCAACTCAATTATGAGGGCGAAGACCGGGATAACCCACAGTGATGATTTGAGATAGCTTATTAAGCTGTAGCGACGATTCCAGGCCATCATAATTCTTATATTTGCTCCTTTTCCGGCTGCCCCTGCACCGGATGTGCTTCCGTACCTTCGACCCACACTGTGAGCAATTTGTATGTAATGGCCAGGACTACCGGACCGATAAAAAGTCCGATGATACCGAAGGTGATAAGACCGCCGATGACGCCGGCAAAAATCAAAATAATCGGGAGATCGGCTCCCCTCCGAATAAGAAATGGCCGCAGGATATTGTCGAAGGTGCCGACAAATATAGACCACACCAGCAATATCGTTCCCCAGATGGCTTGATCGCTGTAATAGAGCCAGATTACCGCCGAGAAGAGGACAAGTCCGGGACCGAGTTGGGCGATACAGAGCATGAACATCACCGCCGTCAGCAGCGCGGGGGCCGGCACACCGGCGACAACCAGACCAATGCCCCCGAAAAGTGACTGGATCAGGGCTGTACCGACCACGCCCAGCGCAACACCTCTGACGGTTTGAACAGCAAGGACTGCGACTTCTTCTCCACGATCTCCACCCAGCCTGCGTGCGAAGCGAATCAGACCCGTCGAAGCAATCTCGCCTTTCGAATAGAAAATTGCCGCAATGATTACCGTCAGCAGAAATTCTATCGCGATCATTCCAACACTTCCGGCCTGGGACAGAAACCAGTTCAACAGTTGCCCTGCATAGGGAGCAAGGCGTGCCGATACCCCCTCCGATCCGGTCCTAACGCCCTCCCAGGCAACGGCCAGCTTGGGACCAAGAAAGGGAATTCCGGACAACCAGCCGGGCAGGGTAGGCAGTGACTGCGTCTGAAATGATTTCACCCCGTCGGCGATCCTGTCCGCGTTCTCGATAATGGCGACGACGGCCAGAGAAAATGGTACAATGAATGTAACAAGCATGGCTATCGTCATGGCGGCGACGGCCAGGCCTCGTTTTTTCCACAGCCATGCTTCCACCTTCAGCATTAACGGCCAAGTGGCCATAACAATTGTGGCGGCCCAGATAAACGAAGGAATGAATGGCCTCATGATCCAGAATGTCGCAGCAATGAGAATTCCTATCCATAGAATCTGCAGGATTAGGCGGGTTAAATCCAGTGGGGTGTGTTTTTGCTCGGTCATGTCTTTCCCTCTTTTCTTTCCATTGCAAACATCAAATATCTTATTGTTTATAATTTATTTGTGTCGGTTTTTTTTTATCTTTCGGGCATACCGGCGTTCGGCATCCCTGTTTGTGCCAAAACATCAGTCCATGATGTTATATCCGGCATCAATGAAGGTGATATTCCCCGTTAATGATTCCGCATGGTCGCTCACGAGAAATGCCGCCACAGCGCCTACGTCCTCGATGGTCACGAGGCGCTTCTGGGGCGATTTTTTCTCGGCCTGGTCCAGTAGCTCGTCGAAATTGCCGATGCCGGATGCAGCTCTCGTCTTGAGGGGACCCGGCGAGAGGGCATGGACCCGGATGCGCTTCGATCCCAACTCGGCCGCAAGATAGCGCACGACGCTTTCGAGTGCCGCCTTCACGGGCCCCATAGCGTTGTAATTCGTCACAACCTGGTTTGCGCCGTAGTAGCTCATTGCCAGAAGACATCCTCCGGACGGCATCAGCGGTTCGGCGAGTCTCGCCATACGGATGAAGGAATGGCAGGAGATATCCATGGCCATGAGAAAACCGTCGAGTGAGCAGTCGATCACCCTTCCCTGGAGGTCCTCCTTGGGCATGAAGGCAATGGAGTGAACAAGGAAATCAAGGCGGCCCCATTTTTCCTGAATGGTTTTAAAGATCGCTTCCATCTGTTCCGGTTTCTGTACATCCAATGGCATGAATATTTCTGGTGCGAAATTTTCCACCAAAGGTTCAACAAAGGATTTTGTCTTTTCGTTCTGGTAGGTGATGGCCTGAATTGCTCCGAGCTCGCTGAAACGAAGAGCACAGCCGTAAGCAATACTCTCGTCATTAGCAATACCGACGACGAGGCCCTTTTTCCCTGTGAGGTATCGATGCTCATTATTCATCGGGAGTTCCTCCTGTTATTATAAATGTACAAGCTCTAATCCACAGTTCAGTTCAATTACGCCAACACCGCTTTTTGTGTGTGCCGGGCGATCATCAGTTCCTCATCCGTCGGTATCACCCAGGCGCTAACAAGGCTTCCTGCACGGCTGATGCGCGGCCCGCCGGCAGCGTTGGCTTTTTCATCAAACGCAAGGCCCAGCCAGTTCGCGGCGCGGCAAATCCGATCGCGGATCGGCGCCGCATTTTCTCCAATGCCGCCGGTAAAGACCAGCGCATCGAGACCCCCGAGGGCTGCCGTAAGGGAACCCAACTCACGGCTGATCCGGTAAACAAACAATTCCACCGCTTCCGCGGCATGCGGATCATCACTTTCCAGGAGCGTCCGCATATCGCTGGAAATCCCGGAAACGCCCAGCAGGCCCGATTCCTTGTAAATAAGATTCTCGAGGTTGCGCGCATTCATGCCGCACTCATCCATCAAGTAGAGCATCACGCCCGGGTCGATGGCCCCGCAGCGCGTTCCCATCATGAGACCGTCAACGGCGGTAAATCCCAGGGTGCAGGCCATGCTCTTCAATCCCTGCATGGCGCACATGCTGGCGCCGTTTCCCAGGTGCGCAACGACTGTCCGACCTTTTGCAGCGCCTGAATCGATCTCCGGAAGAACCGAGGCAATGTATTCATAGGAGAGGCCGTGGAAACCGTAGCGGCGAATTCCCTGCTCGCTGTATTTTCGGGGAATCGCAAATGTTTGCGCCACGGCGGGAATGCTCGTGTGAAAGGACGTGTCGAAACAGGCGACCTGGGGAATGTCGGGACGTCTCTTCGCAATAACGCGGATGGCGGCAAGATTGTGAGGCTGGTGCAGCGGCGCCAGAGGATTAAATTTATCCAGGTCCGCCAGGATGTGATCATTGACGAGAGTGGGTTTTGTGTACTTAAGTCCTCCGTGGACGACACGGTGGCCCACGGCCGCAATACTGCCTGCGTCCCCCAGGACTTCCCGCCCCCACGCAAAGAGGGCCTCGATGGCTCCTTCGTGACCGAGGGGTGTTTCCGCAGGCCACGTCTTCTCGGCAACCAGCTTTCCCGCCCCGTCCTTTGCCCTGAATCGTGACTCCGTCAGGATACCTTCGATCTGGCCATCGTAGAGAACTTCGGGCGTTTCACCCTGATCGACAAAAAGAGTGAATTTCAAGCTGGAGGACCCGGCATTGAGGACAAGGATGAGTTTTTGCATCAGATCACCTCGTCTCGTACTTTCCGGTCCGGCGCGCATGCGCAATGAGTGTCATAACCGCCGTCGACGTTAAACGTGTCCTCACCGTGTCGGCGCGACTCGTCAGAACGACCGGCACCCGCGTCCCGAGAACAATACCGGCACCCTCAGCCCCGGCAAGATAGGTGAGCTGCTTGAAAATCATATTGGCGGATTCAAGATCGGGAGCAACCATGATGTCAAGATCTCCGCTCACCGGCGAGGTGATACCCTTCGTCCTGGCTGCTTCCGCGCTGATGGCATTGTCGAAGGCGAGCGGCCCGTCAATAATGCCTCCCGTGATCTGACCTCTGTCGGCCATCTTGCAAAGCGCCGCGGCATCCAGCGTAGATGGAATTTTCGATGTGACCGTCTCCACGGCTGAAAGAAGGGCAATTTTGGGATTTGCGACCTTTAATACATGGGCAAGATCAATCGCATTTTGGATAATGTCAACCTTGACCTCCAGATTCGGAAAGATGTTAACGGCCGCGTCGCTGATGATGAAAGGTTTGTGATAAGTCGGCACATCCATCACAAAGGCATGGCTGATCCGGCGTGAGGTGCGAAGACCGGCGGCAACCGGAACGATAGCCCCCATGATTTCGTCGGTATGAAGGCTTCCTTTCATGATGGCCTCGGCCTGTCCTGAACTGGCCAATTCAACGGCTTTTGCCGCAGAGGCATGGCTGTGCGGCGTAGAAACGATCTGATAGGGGGAAATATCTATTCGTGAAGCATCGGCAACGCTACGGATCTTTTCCTCCGGACCGACAAGTATGGGAATGATGAGGTTTCGGCGGGCCGCTTCAATTGCTCCCATCAGCGAGTCGGTGTCACAGGGGTGGGCAACGGCACAAACGACCGGTGCACATCCTTCACAGGCATTGAACAAGCCCGCAAATGCGTCGTTTCGGCGAAGTATCAAATTGGGCGGCACAATATCATTATAAAGCAGCTGAGACGTCGGCGCAGCCACGGAAACCGTCCC
>JAVBWB010000021.1:0-11602 GCA_036677645.1 Geobacteraceae bacterium
GGCCTTCCCTCCCGGCTTTCATCACCCCCAACGTGCTCAACTTCCTGGTGGAGAACTTCAACATCGGTCCCATCTCCACCGCTGAAGAAGACCTGAAGGCCATCCTCGGCTGACAAAAAAGCGGCCTGGCGGATTTCGTATCCGCCAGGCCGCTTTTTATCCCATTCTCCCCAGAGGGGGCGCTGACGTTTTCCCGGAGGTCACTGCGTCCCGTTGTTCTTTTCAAGGATGGCGAGTCGTTTCAGCAGTCCCCCCCGTTTCAGCTTTTCTCTGTAATCGTTTCGATGGTTTTCCAGCAGATGCCCAAGGTAAGACAGGTTGCTCTCTAGTGCATCCGCGTACATGTCGTAGTCGATTCCCCATCTTTTGAGGAAATGGTGTGCCAGGAAGTACTGTACGTCCCCCAGTTCGTTTTCCAGCCTGCTCTTTGCGCGTTCGTAGAATTCCATGGTGTTTGCAAGAAGGTCGAGCTCAGTCTGGAATTCGAAAACCTGGGCCTCGTTGAGTTCCTGGAACAGGAACAGAAGCTTCTCCAGGTAGGTCCGGTCGCTGATCTGGCCGATGATGCAGGCTGTCGCCACCATCTTGGCGATGGATTCGGTTTCGGGGGACTCCTGTGGAATTTCACTGATGTCCTCGTTGATATCGGCGCAGATTATGAATTCCCTGCATAAGCTGCAGTCGCTATCGTCATAGCCGTTTGCTCCGAAATAGCTTTCCAGGAATTCGACACTTCTTTCCGCTTTGACAAGGGTATATTTGGCGCCCGTGCCGGTGGTGTCGTCATCCCGCTGGATATAACCGGTTTCATGGAGCAGTATGCTTATGAGTGCCAGTGTTACGTGTTTTTCGCGGAAGGAGACGCCGGTTGCAAAAGCGCCGTGGACCAGGCTTGCGAAAACCAGCAACGCGTCTGTCACATGCTTCAGGTCGTGGTAGGGGGTATTGCATTGTCTGTATCCCGGGTAATTGCCGCTGTACAGGTTCACCATGTCCTTGAAGACGCTGGAAAGCCAGGTGGAATCGTAGTCCAGGTAGACCAGCGACATCAGGTGAACGACCTCTTCGAAAACGCTCTGGGGAAAATCGGTCTTGATCAGATCGGTAATGAAAATCCTGTTGCGGATCGGGTCCATGCCTGTCCATCCTTTTTATGCCGCCGTATAAAACTGGACTCTATACTTCGAATATGGGGGAATGATAGTGGAATACACATATCAGCACCAGCTCAAATGTCAACAGAAAATCGTCATCGTCGGCATTCATTCGCGACAGTCTCCACGATTCGAATCGGACCCCGGTAATCAGCTCTTCATATCCCCCTGTGTTCCCGATCCATCCGGCAAGGTTCCGGCAAGCCTGAATGGTCGATTGCCCTGGCTACAAGTCGTTGACTTTGTTTTATTTTACTGATAGATTTCAGTTTTGCCCCATATGTTCCGAATAAAATCGGATGATCATTAAAATGTGACCTGTGCGGGTAAATCCGGGAATGTGCAAAGGGTCGGCAGATGGACCATTTTTCCTTCCATCAGACAAGAGGGTGAGATTTGAGTACACAGAAAGAAAAGTTTCTTGCCAGTGCGCTGAAATATATCCAGAAAGGCCAGTTCGACAGGGCGCTCAAGGACTATGAACAGGTGGTAACCGCGGATCCGAAGGATGTGAAGCATCGCCAGAAGCTCGCTGAACTGATGGTAAGGTGCAACCGCCGGGAGGATGCCATCCGGGAATATGATACCATTGCCAAGTATTACGACGAGAACGGTTTCTATCTGAAATCCATTGCCGTCTACAAGCAGATACAGCGCCTCGACCCTTCCAACCTCGATATCTCCGTGGCCCTCGCCCAGCTCAACGAGAAACAGGGGCTCGTCGGAAACGCCCTGATCGAATACAAGACGGTGTTCGATCACCATCAGAAAGCCGGGCGGGTCGATGCAGCGATCAACATACTGGAAAAAATGAAAGGGGTGGACCCCCAGAACTCGGATATCCGCCTGAAGCTGGCCGAAACCTGCTTCAGCGCGGGGCATGCCGACAAGGCTTACCAGGAATTTACCGGCCTGGCCATGTCCCTCAAGGACAAGGGGAAAAAGGAAGTATTCGAGCGCGTCTGCCAGAGGATCCAGGTTCTCTTCCCGGAAAGGAAGGAAGGTGTTTTCGATATCCTCGAGTCGCAGGTGAAAAGCGGCATGCTGGAGGATGCCGTTCCCAAGCTGGAAAAGCTGCTGGCTGGCGAGCCCGGCAACGCCAGGGCGATGGCGTTGTTGGCGGATGCATACCGCGGTACCGGCGAAGTGGAAAAATGCCGGGAGATGCTGCGCGGGATTCTCCGGACCACGCCCGGTGACACGGCAGCAATCAAGAATCTCATAGCTATCGAAATCGAAGCCTCCTCGCTGGAGGAGAGCTTGTCGCTGATCCGGCGCTATGTGCCTGTGCTTATGGGATCGGGCTGTTACGCCGAAGTTGAGCGGTTCTATACCGGGCTGCAGGAACAGGCCCCCTATGACATAAGAATTCTCGAAGGTCTCAAAGCCCTGTACGAAGCGACCGGGGACCAGTCGAAACTGGCCGACGTGCTGGTCAGCATCAATATCCTGTCGAAGGAATCCGGCGAGCCGGACACGGAAGAGCCTGAGGAAGATCAGTTGCTGCGGGCCGGGAGCGCGGAGGATACGGCGGATTTCCCCTGGCAGGACGAGATAGACCTGTCCTTTGCCCCTGAGGGGGAATCGGTTTCCGCCGTGGATACGCCGGAAGCGGGACCTGTGCTGCTCAGCCCGGAGGATATTTCTTCCGGGAGCGTGACGGAACCGGAGGTTGACGGGGATGTGTTCGACATAGACATTTCATTCGAGTTGCCTGATCTGCAGGATTTCGGTGGCGTCGATGTCCCGGCCGCGGCCCATGAAGAACCTCCGCAGTCGATGCAGGCGGATGTCGGCGCGGCGGCTCCGGTCGGGGAAATGGAAGTGCCTGATTTTCTCGAGGGCCTGGAACTGGATCTCTCCGCCGAAGCTGAAACTCCCCCGGTGGATGATGGCGAAAATTCAGCAGTATTGCTTGAGTTGCAGCCAGATGTTTCAAGCGATACGTTAAGTTCTGCGAGTCATGCTTCCCAGGAGGATGAATGCATCACCCTGTCGGAGGAACTTCCTGAAGCGGAAATAATCCTCGAACCCGAACCGCTGGAACTGGAGCCGGTCGAAGAAACGGTTCCGGGTTTGTTCGATACGGACTCTTTCGGGGAGGAAAGTGATAGATTCAGCCAGGAAGGCGTTCTGTCCCGTTTCCGGGAGAGTCTTGACAGCCAGGTGGATTCCGCTGATACCGAGACAAGGTATAGCCTTGGCATCGCGTACATGGAAATGGGTCTCTACGACGAGGCGATCGGTGAGTTCCGGGCCGCGAGCAAGGATCCGGTCCGTTTGCTCGATTGCATCACCCTGGAAGGCATGTGTTTCGGGAGGAGGGGGGACTTCGCCAGTGCCGAGAAGGTGTTTCTCGATGCCCTCTCGCTTGAGGGCCTCGACAACGACCGCATACTCAGCCTCCGTTACGAACTGGGAGTAATGTACGAAACCGCGGGAAACAGGGATGGCGCCCTCAAGGTTTTCGGCGAAATTTTCCAGGCCAGCCCGGGATTTCGCGACACCATGAAGAAGATTGCGCGCTTGAGCGCCAGGGATAACGGTTCCCTGGACCTGTCCGATATCAATGACGCTGATCTGGAACTGGACGAGCTTGCGTGAGCACAGGGGCGGATCACGGCGTGCCGCATGGAATCTGCCGCCGCCGATGGCGTCGCATCATTTGACCCCGCCTTGGCGGGACATCCTGCATCTGGAAGGAGTTGCGCATTCTATGGAAAGACTCTGGGCGCCGTGGAGGATGGAATACATACTGAATCCAAAGCCGGACGGGTGCGTTTTCTGCCTGGAGGCGGCGGCCGGGGATGATGCGGACCGGGAGAGGCTGGTGCTCCGCCGCGACAAGCGAACTTTTGTCATGATGAACCGTTATCCCTACTGCAACGGGCATCTTCTCGTATCTCCGAATCGCCATGTCGGCGCCATGAATGACCTCGGCACGGAGGAGATGCTTGAACTGTTCGAGAATACCAGGATCTGCTGCGACGTCATGACCAAAGCGTTTTCGCCCCAGGGTTTCAATATCGGCATGAACCTGGGGAAGGCCGCGGGCGCCGGTGTGGACGATCATCTGCATATCCATGTCGTGCCGCGATGGACAGGGGACACGAATTTCATGACGGTTATCGCCGACCTGCGGGTAATGCCGGAGAACCTTGCGGCGACTTATGACAGGCTTTATCCCCTTTTCCCCAGGTGACACGAATGCCAGGGGCCGTTGCGGTCCGTAATTCGTGATATGACGGATACTGGAACGGCACCGTGGCGCAGCCGGGGCCACGAAGCGTCTGATCGCCGCTATTACGCGTGCTGCCGGGAGTACCAGGCTCCGGGCACTACTGATGGAGATCGAGAAATATGGCTCACGAACTGAAGATGCTGAACAACGGCATGCACCATGTTGTCCTCGGATTGTCTCTGATGTTGATTGTTCCCATGGCGTGCGCGCTGTTTCGGGCTGTTGCATTTCCTTCCGCACATACGACCATCCTGGAACGGGCGTTGGCGGACGTCTCGATAATGTCCTCCGGCGGTTTCGTCTACTGGTTCATGGGAATAGCCATCGGATGTGTCGTCATTGCCATGGGCCGAAGTTACCGAAAGCGGACCCGCAAGGCGATAGAGCTGCTGAAAAAAAAGGAATCGCTCAACAGGGACATTCTCTCCCAGAAGGATTCGCTCGAAAAGCGGTATCGGCAACTTGACGAGAATATCGTGAAGATCCAGAACCTGAGCAACAAGATCATGAAGACGCTCGTCGTGGATGATGTGCTCAGGCTCTGTGCCGAGGGGCTTCACGATGTGCTGGGTTTTGAGCGGGTCAATATCCTCCTGGCCGACAAGGATCGGAAGAACCTGCGATTCCTTATGGCGACCGGAAGCGACGATTTCGACCCGCACAGTGTCGTCCTTCCCCTGGACCAGAGGATCGGCGTAATCAACAAATGTTTTGCGGAGCAGAAACTCTACCTGGTCGACGATATGGGCAAATGCCCCCAGGATTACTACCTCCAGCCCCCTTATGACCGGATCAAGCCCCTCAGGTCCAAGAGTTTCGTTCTCTGCCCCATCGTCGTGAAAGGGGAATCGGTCGGACTTTTCGGCATCGACAATGCGTACAGCAGGAGAATCGCCAATGCCAGCGATAAGGATACCATTTGCCTTTTTGCCGACCAGGCGGCCTCGGCCATTACCCGGATCAATCTTCTGCAGGCGATAAGCACTCTGACGACGGAGCTGGAGGACACGTTCACCAATTTCCTTGTCAAGAGGGATGGCTATTCCCGCGCCGTCCGCGACCTGGAATCTTCCCTGGACTCGGTGCTGGACAGCGCCTCGCGGAACGCAACGGCATCCGAGAGCATCATGGCATCGGTGGAGGAGACCAGTTCGGCGGTGGGGCAGATTTCCGTGTCGATAGATCAGGTCACCAACAATCTCAACTTTCTTGCCGAAGCCATCGAAAAATCGGCGTCTGCCATGGAAGAGATCCACGCTTCCATCAGGAACGTGGAAAAGAACGCGGCCGTTTCGCACGAGATTTCGCAACTGGCGTCCCAGCAGGCCGACAAGGGGAGGGAGGGCGTGGGCGAGACGATCGATGCGCTGGCCGAGATACAGAAGTCCGTCGATCTCTCCTTCGACGGCATCATGCGCCTGAGCAGCAACAGCGGGCGCATCAGCAGCATCGTCAAAGTCATCAAGGACATAACGAAGAAGACCAATCTCCTGGCATTGAACGCTTCGATCATTGCGGCGCAGGCGGGCGAGTTCGGCAAGGATTTCGGGGTCGTGGCCGAAGAGATGCGTGCCCTGTCGCACCAGACCGGGCAGATCACCGGGGAAATCGAGGTCATCATCTCCTACATCCTGAACGATTCCGATACGGCCGCCCGCAATATAACCTTTTCCAAGGATCTGGTGCAGAAAGGCGTCGAAATCGGCCATGAAACCGGCCAGACTCTCAGGACCATCCATGAGAAGTCGTTCCGTTCCATGGAGATGACGGCCGAGATCAAGTCGGCAACCGAAGAACAGGTGCGGGGCATCAAGCTGGCAAGCCAGTCCATTGAGGATGTCAGCGCGATGGCGTCCCAGATCTACAACGCCTCCAAGGAACAGTCCGAAGCGACCAGGAACATACTGCGTTCCATAGAGTGCATCAAAGACATGACCGATGACATGGTCAAGGCCACCGAAGCGCAGGTCAAGGAGGGGTTCGCCATAGAAGAAGTCGTGAAATCCCACGCCGCGCTGAGCGAGGAGATTTTCGACAGCATGGAGCTGCGCAAGCAGCAGAGTATGGAGATTGTGCAGGAACTTGACGTTATCAGGGGCGTTGCCGGCTAGGCTTTTCCCGCGTTCCCGTTTACGTCGCCGTCAAATTTTGCTGGTCTTTTTGTCGCTGTTATGCTAGATGTAGAACGTTTGTGAAGATCCGTTTGTGACTTCTACTAATACGGCACCATTGTGGTATCATATACCTATACCGCCTGGATTCAGGAGTGAACCGGGACGGAAGGCGATAGCCCTTGATCAACGGGAGGTTTTCCTCTCCCGTCGCCATGCGCTGAAAGGCCCTTCCTGTCCGGGAAGGGCTTTTTTCGTGGGGGGAAGTCGTGAAAAAGAAGATCACCATCCTTGACCTGCAGAAGATGAAGGTGAACGGGGAGAAAATCTCCATGCTCACCTGCTATGATTATCCGACCGCGCGGATAATGGACGAATGTGGGATCGATGTCCTGCTGGTGGGCGATTCGGTCGGTGTCACCTTTTCCGGTTATGATAATACTCTGCCCGTCACCATGGAGGATATCATTTACCATAGCAGGGCGGTGGCGAGGGCAAAGCCGAAATCGCTCCTGGTGGCCGACATGCCCTTTCTCTCCTACCAGACCGACCTGCGCGAGGCGCGGCTCAATGCCGGGCGCCTGATCAAGGACGGCGGGGCCGAGGCGGTCAAGCTGGAAGGCGGGGAAAACATGGCGGACTGCATAAAAGCCATAGTCGACATGGATGTCCCGGTGATGGCCCACATCGGTCTTACACCCCAGTCCATCCACCGCATGGGGGGGTACCGTGTGCAGGGGAAATCGGAAGCGGCGGGGGAGAAGCTGCTGGCCGACGCTCTTGCCGTGCAGAACGCGGGTGCATTTTCCGTCGTTCTGGAGGGGATTCCACGCAAGTTGGGGCAGTTGATAAGCACGGAGCTTTCCATCCCAACCATCGGTATCGGGGCCGGCGATTTCTGCGACGGCCAGGTACTGGTGATCCACGACATCCTGGGACTCTGCGAAAAGTATTCACCCAAGTTCGTTAAACGGTATGCAGACGTAAAATCGGTGATTTCGGAAGCGGTGAGCAGTTACTCGGCGGATGTGAAGGAAGGCCGGTTCCCCACTGAGGAACATTCTTTTTCCTGACATGGACACCATTCATTCGATAGACGAAATGCGCGGGTACGCTGCCCGCGCCAAGGCAGAGGGAAAGCGCATTTCCTTCGTTCCCACCATGGGATTTCTCCACGAAGGACATGTTTCCCTGATTCGCGGTGCCCGGAAACGGGGCGACCTGTGCGTGGTGAGCATCTTCGTCAACCCCACCCAGTTCGGGGCCGGGGAGGATTTCCAGTCCTATCCCCGGGACCTCGAGCGCGATACGGAAATCTCCCGGGAAAATGGCGTCGACGTGTTGTTCGCTCCCGGAGTTGCCGAGATGTATCCCGGGGGGTACCAGACCTATGTCGACGTGGAGGGGATTACCCGGGAATTGTGCGGAGCTTCGCGCCCGGGGCATTTCCGGGGCGTAACCACGGTCGTTGCAAAGCTTTTCAATATCGTGAAACCGGAGCTGGCGTTCTTCGGTGAAAAGGATTACCAGCAGCTGGCGGTGATCCGCAGGATGGTCGAGGACCTGAACATGGACGTGGAGATCGTGGGAATGCCCATCGTCCGCGAACCTGAAGGGCTGGCCATGAGTTCGCGCAATTCCTATCTTTCCCCGGACGAAAGGAAGAGCGCCCTGTGCCTGTCCCGCGCCATTACCGCCGCAATAGAGCTCTACCTGTCCGGGGAGCGGTCCGTTCCGCAGCTCAGGAACGAGGCGCTGAGAATCATCGGGAAAGAGCCTGCCGCGTGTGTCGACTATGTCGAACTGCGCGACGGCGAGTCCCTGGCAGCGGTGGAAACCGCGGATGACGGCACCGTCCTGGCGCTCGCCGTAAGGATCGGGGCCACCAGACTTATTGACAATAGAATGCTTGGAAGGGGAGTCGTATGCAGAGAAACATGCTGAAGAGCAAAATCCACCGGGCTACGCTGACCGGGGCGGACCTCCAGTATGAGGGAAGCATAACCATTGACCGGGATCTGATGGATGCCGCCGACATCATCCCCTATGAAGCGGTCAGTGTCTGGAACGTCACCAACGGCAGCCGTTTCGAGACCTACGCCATCGAGGGCGAGAGGGGCTCGGGGGTGGTCTGCGTCAACGGCGCGGCTGCCCGGCTGGTGGCGCCCCGCGATCTGGTGATCGTGGCCAGCTTCGTTTCCATGGATGCCGAAGAGGCCCGGCAGCACGAGCCGAAGCTGGTGTTCGTGGACGAGCGCAACCGGATCATTCCGACCCGTAAGGAAAAAGCGGGGCAGGGGACCCTGCGCAAGGTGAACTGGTAATCCGGCAGTCTGTTGGTATAATTGTGCTGCCATGACATTGAAGATATTCGCAGCTTCACACCTCCTCCCGGTTTCCGGGCCTCCGGTGGAAGGCGGGGCGATCGCGGTCGAGAACGGCATGATCCGGGCGATCGGCCCGGTGCGCGAAATTGCAGCTGCCTTCTCCGCGCCGGTCGAACAGTTTCCCGGCTGCGCCATCATCCCCGGCCTGGTCAATGCCCACAGCCACCTGGAGCTGACCCATTTCCCTTCCTGGAAACTGCGCAAGGGGATCGACTATTCACCCCGGACCTACGTGGACTGGGTCATCCAGGTCATCAAGATACGCCGGGCCCTGTCGCGCCAGGAGCGGGAGCAGTCGGTGACCGAGGGGATCCGCATTTCCCTGGAGTCCGGGACCACCGCGGTCGGAGAGATCTTGTCGGATCCGTCCCTCGTTTCCTGTTACAGCGGGTCCCCGTTGACGGGAAGGCTGTTCCTGGAAGCAATCGGCCAGGACGAGGCGCTCTGTGAACAGGTCCTTACCGGTATTGCCGCCTGCCTTGAAGAAGACTGCGTCAGTCCGTTGAAGATGGGACTGTCCCCCCATACGCCGCACACTCTTTCCGCCCGCTTTTTCCTCCGGTTGCGCGACTTCGCCCGGGAACGGTCGCTTCCTCTCGCGGTCCACCTCGCCGAATCCAGGGCGGAGGTTGACTTCCTGTTCGACTCGACAGGTCCCATAGCGGACAAGCTCTATCCCTTTGTCGGCTGGCAGGGACATCTGCCCAAGCCGCGCCGCACGACTCCGGCAGCCTACCTGGACAGCCTCGGCATACTGGGGCGTGGAACGTCCGTGATTCACTGCGTTCATGTCACGCCGGCAGATGTGGCGATCATCAGGAAAAGCGGGGCCACGGTAGTCCTGTGCCCCAGGAGCAACGACCGGTTGGACCACGGCGCCCCGCCGGTGCATCTCCTGAAGAAAGCCGGCATTTCCCTGGCATTGGGCACGGATTCGCTGGCGAGCAACGATTCGCTTTCGATGCTGGACGAGGTCCGTTTCCTCATCGAGAGGTTCCCGGGAGAGATCACCGCTGCCGAAGCCCTGCGGATGATCACCCTTTCCGGCGCGGAGGCGCTGGGGATAGCTGGTGAGACGGGATCGCTGGAGAAGGGCAAGCGAGCCGACTTCCTGGTCATGGAACCGTCGACGAACACAGCTTCCGGCGATATCCACCGGCATGTGCTGGAAAGAGGCAGGCTGCGTGAAATCTTCATCAAGGGCAATCTCCTTGCGTGAGTCTCCTGCGGCAGGCAATGCGTCGTCCGAGCTTTTCCGTGACAAACCGGGCAAAGCTTTGCTATCATGATAGCCATGAGCGAGAAGATCATCTGCAACAACAAGAAAGCCTACCACGACTACTTCATCGAGGAGAAGTACGAGGCGGGCATGGTGCTGACCGGCACCGAGGTCAAATCGCTCCGCATGGGCAAGGCGAACCTGAACGATTCATTCGCGCTGGTGAAGGGCGGCGAGGCGTTTCTCAACAACCTGCACATCTCACCCTATGATTTCGGCAACCGGGAGAACCATGACCCGGACCGGATGCGCAAGCTCCTCCTGCACAAGAAGGAGATCGTGAAGCTCTTCTCCAAGGTACGCGAGCAGGGCTACTCCCTGGTGCCGCTCAGGCTCTACTTCAAGAACGGCAAGGTCAAGGTCGAGATGGGTCTGGCCAAGGGCAAGAAGCTCTATGACAAGCGCGAAGACCTGAAGCAGAAGGACCAGAAGCGCGAAATGGCGCAGGTTTTCAAGGAAAGGCATAAAACAAAAGATTAGAGGTTGGCGGGTAGGGAATAGCGATTAGATAATGCATGGATTCACCTCTCTACTATCCGCTACACGCAGTACGCTCAAGAAATGGGGGTGTAAAGGTTTCGACGGGGATAATAAGCAAAGGTTGCATGCCGAGGTCCGGGTGGCTCGTAAAACAATCCGGGGCGAATCAAACGCCGACAACTACGAATACGCTTTAGCAGCTTAGTTCTGCTAACGATCTGCCGACCCTCTCCCATGGGGAAGGACAGATCGTCATTTCAGTGGGATAGCCGAAGGGACGGCCTGTGGCCCCGAAGCGAAAATTAAGCAGGATCGCCAAGAGAATATCCCGGCCAGTGGAGATTCCCAAGGCTAAAACAAAAACTGGTATAAGCATGTAGACGCCTTTCGTGGATGATCTTCGGACCCGGGTTCGATTCCCGGCACCTCCACCATTTAGAAAAGACAAACCCGTCTCTCTGGGGTCATTCTCCGGGGTGACGGGTTTTCTTTTTCCCCTTGTTTCTAAAGGGTTTGCGCCCGTTTCACATCTTTCCGAAGCACCTCTCCGCATCATCGATTCTCCCCATCTTCCAGCCTTTCTTTCTCTGTTTGGCCCCTGATTCTCTGTTTTCTCCGGACCAAGTCCGAAGCGCGTCCGGAAAGCTACATCCTTGATTGATATGGGTTTGCGGCTGATTGCCATTCTGGGCGGTTGTCTTATGTCATCGTTCGATGCCGCAACCGGACGTTTTTTTCGAAATCGCCCGCATCGGCCATGCAAAGAAGCGCGGTCAATTCCGGCTTCCTGCCCCCTAAAGAAGAAAAGCCGACGCTGATGGTCGGCTCTCTGGGGCGGTCTCCGGTCCGGTCGTCAGTCGATGGCAAAGCCGAACTGACGGCGCTGCTCGGCCCAGTCCTCCGGGAAGGTCTGGGTCAGTTTGGCCAGCGAGAGCCCGTTGGGTTCCTCG
>JAVBWB010000022.1:0-57176 GCA_036677645.1 Geobacteraceae bacterium
CGGACCACCAAGCCGGGGGTGTTCGCCGGGGGCGACATCGTCACCGGGGCGGCCACGGTCATCCTGGCCATCGGCGCCGGCAAGAAGGCCGCCCGCGCCATGCACGAGTACCTGACGGGGAGCTGCCGGAAGGCAGGGGCCGGCCCCGACAAATCCGGTGATGACAATGTTTCCGCTGCCGCGCTCCACTCTCCGGAACCGGGCGGTACGGGAGCATCCCCGGCAGCCTGAACGCGGTTTGATATCATAGAAGTTACAGCGTCAACGTAGCCCTGTCGTGAATTTTCCGCTACGATTCTATTTTTAAAGAGGAGGCAATAATGTCCTACGTCGAGTCAGTACTTAATTCCGTTGTGGCAAAGAACCCCAACGAGCCTGAATTCCATCAGGCGGTCAAGGAAGTCCTGGAGTCCCTGGAGCCGGTGTTCAAGCGCGACGGCAAATTCGAGCAGCAGCGCATCCTGGAGCGCATCACTGAACCGGAACGCACTATCATGTTCCGCGTGCCCTGGGTTGACGACAAGGGCGGCATCCAGGTGAACAAGGGATACCGCATCGAGTTCAACAGCGCCATCGGCGCCTACAAGGGCGGCCTCCGCTTCCATCCTTCGGTCAACCTCGGCGTGCTCAAATTCCTGGGCTTCGAGCAGGTGTTCAAGAACTCCCTCACCACCCTGCCCATGGGCGGCGGCAAGGGCGGTTCCGATTTCGATCCCAAGGGCAAGTCGGACAATGAAGTCATGCGTTTCTGCCAGTCCTTCATGACCGAGCTGTTCCGCCACATCGGACCGGTCACCGACGTCCCTGCGGGCGACATCGGCGTCGGCGGACGCGAAATCGGCTACCTGTTCGGCCAGTACAAGCGTCTGAAAAACGAGTTCACCGGCGTGCTGACCGGCAAGGCCCTCAACTGGGGCGGTTCGCTGATCCGTCCGGAGGCCACCGGTTACGGTTCGGTCTACTTCGCACAGGAAATGCTCGCCACCAAGGGCCAGTCCGTCGAAGGCAAGACCTGCCTGGTGTCCGGCTCCGGCAACGTTGCCCAGTACACCGTGGAGAAACTGCTGCAGCTCGGCGCCAAGCCCGTTTCACTTTCCGACTCCAACGGCTCCATCTACGATCCGGACGGGATCAGCGCGGAGAAGCTCCAGTTCGTGCTCGAACTGAAGAACGTCCGCCGCGGACGTATTTCCGAGTACGCTGCGAAATATCCTTCGGCCAAGTTCATCGCGGGCCAGCGCCCCTGGTCGATTCCCTGCGATTGCGCGTTCCCGAGCGCCACGCAGAACGAGATCAACGGCGCGGACGCTGCCGAGCTGATCAAGAACGGCTGCAAGCTGGTCAGCGAAGGCGCCAACATGCCGAGCGACCTGGATGCGGTGAAGATCTTCCTCGACAACAAGATCTTCTACGGCCCGGGCAAGGCTGCCAACGCGGGCGGCGTGGCCACTTCCGGCCTGGAGATGTCCCAGAACGCCCAGTTCATGAGCTGGTCGCGCGAGGAAGTCGACGAGAAACTGAAGAACATCATGAAGAACATCCACCACAATGCCTATACCACCGCGAAGGAATACGGCTGCGAAGGCAATTACGTCGCCGGTGCGAACATCGCCGGCTTCCTGAAAGTGGCGAATGCGATGATCGACCAGGGGATCGTATAGTTTCCGACCGGAAACTGTAAGCCGATGTTTTGATTTTTTTGTAAAAATTGAAGGGTGCCGGAATATTCCGGCGCCCTTATTTTTTTGCTTACGGAAAAAATTCTTATCAGTATACTAGAGACGGCTGTTTTCCGGAGGCCGGATCTTCGCCGGGCAGAAACGGACGACTCCAGTGACCAAGGGCGACAGTTCGCCGTTCCACGACTAATCGGAAACAACGGGGGTGCCTGATGCAGACGTACGACAGATCGTTTACGACCGGCTTGCCCGGTCTCGACAGTGCTTTGAAGGGGGTGCTGCCCGGCGACAATATCGTCTGGCAAGTGGATTCGATCGGCGATTACCAGGCCCTGGTGACGCCGTTCGTCCGTGCCGGCATCGCGTCGGGCCGGCGACTGGTCTATTTCCGCTTTGCCAGCCATCCTCCCATGATCCAGCCTGACGGTTCTTACCTGACGGTCGAACTGGACCCCAATTCGGGTTTCGAGACCTTCATCGCCCAGATCCACAGCGTGATAGAACAGGTGGGACGGGGAGCCCTCTATGTTTTCGACTGCCTGTCGGAGCTGGCCGCGGACTGGTATTCCGACCAGATGCTGGGCAATTTCTTCATGCTCACCTGCCCCTATCTGTTCGATCTGGAGACGGTCGCGTACTTCGCCATTTTCCGCAACTTCCATTCCAACCAGGCGCTGAACCCCATCATAGAGACGACCCAGCTTTTCCTCGACGTATACAACTACGGTGGGAAGCACTACATTTATCCCATGAAAGTGCATCTGCGGCATTCACCCACCATGAACATGCTGCACGAGTGGAGAGGGGAAGAGTTCTGCCCCGTTACCGCCAGCGCTTTGATCAGCTCGATTCTCACCTCCATGAACTGGACCGGCCTGGATTCGGATGACCGGCCCGGGTTCTGGGAGCGGACCTTCGCCGAGGGCGAGGAAGTGCTGGAAGCGGTTGAGGCAGGGCGCTGCTCTCCCGAGAGGGAAGAGGAGATGTTCCGGCGGCTGTGCCGGATGATGGTCTCCCGCGATCCGGGCATGACCGGCCTGGTAACCCGCTTCATCAGGCTTGAGGACCTGCTGGCCATCCGCCGTCGCATGGTCGGCACCGGTCTCATCGGCGGGAAAACGGTCGGCATGTTGCTGGCCCGCCGGATTCTGCAGCGCAATTCGGAACGGTTCGCCTCGCTGCTGGAAGCACACGATTCCTTCTACGTCGGGTCGGATGTCTTCTTCACCTACCTGGTCCGCAACGGCGTCTGGTGGGTCAGGGAGAAGCAGCGTGATCCGGAGAGATTCCTGGAGGGGTCGGAGCTTGCCCGGCAGCGGATCCTCACTGGCCAGTTTCCCGGCTACCTGGTCAAGAAATTCGAGCAGATGCTGAACTATTTCGGCCAGGCCCCGATCATCGTGCGCTCCAGTTCTCTCCTGGAGGACAATTACGGCAACTCGTTCGCCGGCAAATACGAGAGCGTCTTCTGCCCCAACCAGGGTCCCCGCGAGCGCAGGCTGGAGGATTTCCTTGCCGCAGTGCGGACCATATATGCCAGCAGCATGAGCGAGAAAGCGCTGCGATACCGGGAACAGAAGGGGCTTCTGGCCCAGGACGAACAGATGGCGCTTCTCGTCATGCGGGTCTCGGGCGCGGTGCACGGCAGGTATTTCTATCCCCATGCCGCAGGCGTGGGCTTTTCCTTCAATCCCTACGTGTGGAACGAGAACATCGACCCGCACTCGGGCGTGGTGCGGCTGGTGTACGGCCTGGGAACTCGGGCGGTGGACCGTTCGGACGATGACTACACCCGCGTGGTGGCCCTGAATGCGCCCGACCGCCGTCCCGAGTCCAATTTCGAAGAAGTGCGGCAGTACGCCCAGCGCAGGGTGGATTTCCTCGACCTGGACGCCAACCGCCTCCTGTCGGGCCATTTTCTCGATGTCATAGCCGCCAGCCCCGATGTGCCGGTGCACCTGTTCGCATCGACGGACACCGGCTCCAACTGGGGCATAGAGCGCTCCACCCGGCCCTCCTGGGTGCTGACGTTCGACAAGCTGCTCAGCTCTACCGGTTTCGTGGAGGACATGCGGGGCATCCTGCGCATGCTGCACGATGCCTATGCCTGCCCGGTCGACGTGGAATTCACCCTGAATTTCCTGAACGACGACCAGGATTACCGGATCCATGTGGTGCAGTGCAGGCCGTTGCCGGTAAAGGGGATGGACACCACCGCGCCGCTGCCGATGGATGTCCCTGACGAGAACCGCGCCATTACCGCCAGCGGAGCGGTAATCGGCCACAGCAGGCACATCCGCATCGACCGGCTGATCTATGTGGTTCCGGAGAAGTTCGCCCAGCTCACGGTTCAGGAACAGCATGAGATCGCCCGCCTCATCGGGCGGCTCAACGCCGCCATCGCCGCGGACGGGAGCGAAAACGTCATGCTGCTGGGACCCGGCAGATGGGGCACCAGCTGCCCGTTCCTCGGCATTCCGGTGGTATTCGCCGAGATCAGCCGGGTGGCGGTGCTCTGCGAAATAGTGGCCATGCGGGAGAACCTGGTGCCCGACGTATCGCTGGGAACGCATTTTCTCAACGAGCTCATCGAAATGGACATCCTCTACCTGGCCCTGTTTCCCCACAAGGGAGACAATAACCTCAAGGAGGAGGTGTTCGGGCTGACGGCCAACCGCCTGCTCGATTTCGTCCCGGAAGCCGGGCGCTGGACGGAAACGGTCAGGGTCGTGAATGCCGCCGATATCGCGGGCGAAGGAGGCACCCTGTACCTTGCGGCCGATGCATTCACCCAGCGGGTCATCTGCTATAAGGGATGACGGGGCGCTTTCTCCAAACCAACCCCCTCACCCGGGCTGCGCCCACCCTCTCCCTTGATGGCGAGGGTAAGGGTCAAATTCCTATCTCCAGAGTTAATTGGGTGACCGATTTGCACGCTGTAGCCTGACTGCTCGTAGGAGTAGGAGTTCTGGGACAGTGCTCAATAAAAAGATCGTTAGCAGGGTCTCAATGTTGCCACCCTCTCGATCGAGGGAGAGGGTGGCGTGAAACGCCGGGTGAGGGGGGAGTAAGGTCGGAATGAGTTGGTAGAAGACAAGAAATGCTCAAGAAACCGCCTCTCGCAGCCGAAAAGGAACGAACGGGCTGCATAGGGGAGGTGCAGTATGGAAATAAGTTCCGTAGCAAGCCAGGCTCTGGCTTTGAAAGAGCAGATGTCGCAATCCCAGTTGGGTATAGCTGTCGTTAAGCAGGCTGCCGCAGCCCAACGGCAGATGGCCGACACGCTGGCCAAGAATGCGGCTGTAGTGCCTTCCGCCACGAATTTGGAAAAGGGCGGGTTTTCGACGTACGCATGAACTTTTGCGACTAATTGTTGGTGAAACACAACAAAACCCGTGCAGCCCATCAGGGGCCGCCGCCCCTTCCGGACGGCGGCCCTTTTTCGCAAGTCCCGGACATGGACCGTTGCGCCCGGCTGATTTTGCCGTTATACTCGGAGTCGCTTTTCTGCCTGAAAGAGAGGAATTCTCCCCGTGATGGCTGCACAGCGGACAATCGCCGATCGCCTGGCCAGGATCACGATTCGGATGGGGGATATCACCGGAATCGACGCCGATGCCATTGTCAATGCTGCCAACAGCACGCTGTTGGGTGGCGGCGGCGTGGATGGCATGATTCACTGGGCTGCCGGTTCCGGCCTGCTTGAGGAGTGCCGGAAAGTGGGCTGGTGCCCGGCAGGAGAGGCGCGGATAACCGGCGGGCACGGGCTCAAGGCGCGCCATGTCATCCATGCGGTCGGCCCGGTGTACGGGATCGAGGGTGATGAAGCGCCCAGGCTTCTTGCATCCTGTTATGCAAGCAGCCTTGCCCTGGCAGCCGAGCACCACATCCGCACCATCGCATTCCCTGCCATCAGCTGCGGCGCATACGGCTATCCGGTCGGAGAGGCATGCCGGATAGCCCTGGATACGGTGCTGGACTTCCTTGCGTGGCATGATCTGCCGGAAAAGGTGATTTTCGTCCTCTATTCCTGTGGGGATTTTGAAGCTTACCTGGAGTATTACAAGTCCAAATCGTCCGAAAATGCGGACGGGTGAAAAGCCTCTCCGCCGACCGGCCGTGAGAAAACCGCATCGGGAACAAACCGCTGCCCGGGGTTGTCAGGTATGTTGTGGGACAGAAAACCGCAGATAATCGATGAAGACGCCGAACTGGTGAATTCGTGCCGCAAGGGTGACCTGTCGGCTTTCGAGGTTTTGGTGCGCAAGTACGAGAAAAAGGTGTTCAACCTTGCGTTCAGGGTGGTGGGCGAGTACGAGGATGCCGCTGAAGTGTCCCAGGATGCTTTCGTTTCCGCCTACCGGAACCTGGACGGGTTCCGCGGTGATTCGACCTTTTCCACGTGGCTGACGACCATTACGGTCAACCTGGCCAGGAACCGCCTGAAGCAGTCCCGAACGCGGAGGCTCCGGGAGCCCTGCTCCCTGGACGACCCCATAACCGGCTGCGAAGGCTGCGCCATGGATCCGCCTTCAAACGGCCCGTCCGCGCTGCAGCAACTGGAGCGCGAGGAGCTCCGGCAACGGGTCAGAGGGTGCATCGGCGCACTGGAGCCCGGTTTCCGGGAGGTGCTGGTGCTGCGGGACCTGGAGGAGCACTCCTATGGGGAAATCGGTTCCATGCTCAAACTTGCCGAGGGAACGGTCAAGTCGCGGTTGTCGCGGGCGCGTGAAGCGGTGCGGGACTGCCTGAAACGGGTGGTGGGGGAATGATTATGGATCACGCCACGGTTCGCAGCCTGTTGTCTGCATACCTGGATGGAGCCGTATCTCCTGCGGAAAAGAACGTCATTGAGGAGCATCTTGAAAACTGTGCCGACTGCCGCCGGGAGTTGGCGGAGCTGGAGAAAACCGTCCTCAGGATCCGCGGCTTCGGCGAGGAAGAGCCGCCCCCATGGATGGCACAGAAAGTCATGGCCCGGGTCAGGGAGGCGGCGGAGCAAAGGCGGGGCTTCTTCCACCGGCTGCTCTACCCCCTGCGGGTGAAGCTCCCCATCGAGGCCGCGGCACTGGTCCTGATTGCAGCCACCGGATACATGCTTTACAGGACAGCCGCGCCCCAACTGGCGCAGGTCGTGCCCCAGGCGCCCGAATTGCGCGGCAGCGAGGCGGTGCCACAACCACCGGCGCTGACACCGGGGAAACCGGCTGTGAAGAGCGTTGAGAAAGGTCGGGAAAACGCCCTGCCCGGCACGCGGCGTGAGCCCCTGCAGCGCGGAGAGAAAAATAGCGCGGCCCCTCCCCAGCTCCCGGCCGCCCCTGCCATGGAGCCGGCGCCGCCACCGGCAGCCCGGGCCGAACATGCGGCTCCGGCTGCTGTTCCGGAAGAGCGGGCGGAACGTTCGATCATGATGGAAAGGAAATCGGCCCGCCGGGCTCCGATGTATGAAAAGGGCGCGACGGATGAAATGTTCGGGGCGGCGGCGCCGTTAGCCAGGCTGGTGGTCGAGGCGGCTGATCGCGATGCCGCCATGGAGGAGATAGGGGCAGCCGCCGGGAAGCTGGGCGGAAGCGTGGTCTGGAAGAGAGTGACCGGGCCCGGACGGGGATCGCTTGCCGTGCGGTTGGACGCCGGCAGGTTGGCTGAATTTCATGCGCGTATCGAACGCATCGGCGCTGTCCGGGGGAAGGTCCCGTCCGCATCGGAAGCGGAAGGCCTGGTGGAAGTGACGATTGAGGTGGTGGAACGCGCGGAATGAAAAAAGCCCCGTGCCGCAGTGGGAAGGGGGCTCTTTCGTGGCCGGTGGAGACGCCTAGCAATATTTGATGTCGATGATCTCGTATTCCTTGAGGCCTGATGGCACCTTGACCTTGACCGTGTCGTCGAGCCGGTGGCCGATCAGCGCCTTGCCGACCGGCGAGGAACAGGACATCTTTCCGAGCCTGATATCCGCTTCGTCCTCTCCCACGATGCGATAGGTGACTTCCTCTTCCGCGGACGTGTCGAACAGGGTGACCGTGGCGCCGAAAACCACCTTGTCCGGTTTCAGGTTGGTGAGGTCCACTACGTAGGCCCGCGCCAGCTTGTCCTTCAATTCCTGGATTCTTCCCTCGATAAAACCCTGCCGGTGCTTGGCTGCGTCGTACTCCGCATTTTCCGACAGATCGCCATGGGAACGGGCCTCGGCGATATCCTGTATCACTTTGGGCCGCTCCTCCCTGATGAGGCGCTTAAGCTCTTCCTGAAGCGCATCGTAGCTTTCCTTGGTCATGGGGACTGAGTGGGACATCTTTTTCGTCATCCTCCTAAAACATGAGGGGCAGCCTTTTCGGCCGCCCCCTTTCTATCGTGTGTTCGCACGGCGATTACGCCGTGGTGTCGCCCCGTAAGGCGGTCCGGTCCGGTAGGGGACCTGTCAGAGATACTCCTGCAGCGGCCTCACGTCAAGATCCTTGCGCAGCATGGCCAGAATGCCGTCCACTGCCGCCCTCGCGCCCGCCGTCGTGGTGAAATAGGCGATATTGTTCATCAGGGTGTTCCGGCGGATGGAAAAGGAATCCGCAACCGCCTGAGCACCCTGGGTGGTGTTGAACACCATGCAGACTTCGTTGTTCTTGATGGCGTCGACGATATGGGGTCTTCCCTCGGTAACCTTGTTCACCACCGTGACCGGTATGCCCTTTTCCGCGAGATGGGCTGCCGTGCCCCGGGTGGCAAGCAGTTCAAAGCCGTTATCATACAGTTTTTTGGCTGCAGTGACAATATGTTTCTTGTCGCTGTCCCTGACGCTGATGAATACCTTCCCCGAGAGGGGCAGCCTGACGCCGGCGCCCAGCTGCGCCTTGGCAAAGGCGCGGGCGAAATCCACATCGATTCCCATCACCTCGCCGGTGGATTTCATTTCCGGGCCGAGGATGGTGTCAACGCCCGGAAACTTCACGAAGGGGAAGACCGACTCCTTGACCGCGGTGTGGGTGGGCCGGATCTCGGAGAATACGCCCAGCTCCTGCAGGGTCCTGCCGGCCATGACCCGGGCTGCGAGCTTGGCCAGGGGCCTGCCGGTGGCCTTGGAGACGAAGGGGACCGTGCGGGAGGCCCGGGGGTTGACCTCAAGGATGTAAATGCGGCCGTCCTTGACGGCGAACTGCACGTTCATCAGTCCTTTGACGCCCAGCTCCAGGGCCATGAGCCGGGTCTGGCGCCTGATCTCGTCCGCCGTTTCCGGGGAGATGGAGTAGGGAGGGAGGGAGCAGGCCGAGTCGCCGGAATGGATGCCGGCTTCTTCGATGTGTTCCATGATGCCGCCGATAATGACCTCCCTGCCGTCGCACAGAGCGTCCACGTCGATCTCGATGGCGGCGTCGAGGAACTTGTCCACCAGGATCGGATGCTCCGGGGATGCCTGCACGGCGGTGCGCATGTAGCGCCGCAGTTCTTCAACTTCGTAGACTATTTCCATGGCGCGGCCGCCCAGGACGTAGGACGGGCGCACCACCACCGGGTAGCCGATCCGTTCGGCGATCTTCTCCGCTTCTTCGAAGGAGCGGGCTGTCCCGTTGGCCGGCTGCAGCAGGTGCAGCTTGTGCAGCATGACCTGGAACCGTTCCCGGTCTTCCGCCATGTCGATGGAGTCGGGCGTGGTGCCGATGATGGGTACCCCCGCCTTTTCCAGCGCCACTGCGAGCTTGAGGGGCGTCTGGCCGCCGAACTGCACGATGACACCATGGGGCTTCTCCACATCGACGATGTTGAGCACATCCTCGTAGGTCAAGGGTTCGAAGTAGAGGCGGTCGGATGTGTCGTAATCGGTGGAGACCGTCTCCGGGTTGCAGTTGACCATGATGGTCTCGTAACCGTCCTCGGTAAGGGCGAAGACCCCGTGCACGCAGCAGTAATCGAATTCGATACCCTGTCCGATCCGGTTCGGCCCGCCGCCGAGGATCATGATCTTTTTCCGGTCTGTTGCTTCGGCTTCGCACTCCTCTTCGTAGGTGGAGTAGAGATAAGGAGTGTGGGCCACGAACTCGGCGGCGCAGGTGTCGACCCGCTTGAACACCGGCCTGATGCCCAGGGACAGGCGCACCTGGCGCAGGCTTTCCTCGTCCGTCTGCCAGAGGCGGGCGATGAAGCGGTCGGAGAAGCCGTACTGCTTGGCATCGCGCAGAATATCCCGCAACTCGGTAGGGGCGCTGCTTGCCGCGCCCCTGTTTTCAGCCATTCCGGAGAGGGCGCGGCAAGCAGCGCCCCTACAGGATTTCAACGTTTCTTCCATCTCGATGATGCTGCGGATGTTGGTCAGGAACCAGGGGTCGATGCCGGTGACGGCGTAGAGTTCATCGATTTGCATACCGATGCGGAATGCATCGCCCAGGTACCAGAGGCGTTCCCAGTTCGCGGTGCGGAGCTTCTCCTGCAGCAGCGCCTGTTCCTTCGGCGTCAGGGCGCGGCGGGTTTCCTCGGTCTGGTCGAACAGCCGCGACTCGAACCCGCAGGAGCCGATCTCCAGCGAGCGGAGCGCCTTCTGCAGCGATTCCTTGAAGGTGCGGCCGATGGCCATGACCTCGCCCACCGACTTCATCTGGGTGGTCAGGGTCGCGTCGGCGGCCGGGAATTTCTCGAAGGTGAAGCGGGGGACCTTGGTCACCACGTAGTCGATGGTCGGCTCGAAGCAGGCCGGGGTCTCGCGGGTGATGTCGTTGCGGATCTCGTCCAGGTAGTAGCCCACCGCCAGCTTGGCGGCGATCTTGGCGATGGGGAAGCCGGTGGCCTTGGAAGCCAGGGCCGAGCTGCGGGAGACCCGCGGGTTCATCTCGATGACCGCCAGCCGCCCGTCCCGCGGGTTGATGCCGAACTGGATATTTGAGCCGCCGGTGTCGACGCCGATTTCGCGGATGATCTTCAGCGATGCGTCCCTGAGGATCTGGTATTCCTTGTCCGTGAGCGTCTGGGCAGGCGCCACGGTGATGGAGTCGCCGGTGTGCACGCCCATGGGATCCAGGTTCTCGATGGAGCAGATGATGACCACGTTGTCCTTGGTGTCGCGCATCACCTCCAGCTCGTACTCCTTCCAGCCGATGACCGACTCTTCAACCAGGATCTCGCTGGTGGGCGAGGCTTCGATGCCGGCAATGGCCATCCGCTCGTACTCCTCCATGTTGTAGGCGATGCCGCCGCCGGTGCCGCCCAGGGTGAAGGAGGGGCGGATAATGGCCGGGAAACCGACGATTTTCACGATTTCCATGGCCTCGGCCTGGTTGTGGGCGAACCCGGAACGGGGCACCTCCAGCCCGATGCGCTCCATGGCCTCCTTGAACAGGGTCCGGTCCTCGGCCATCTTGATGGCGGGCAGTTTGGCGCCGATGAGTTCCACGCCGAACTTTTCCAGGACCCCGTTTTCGGCCACCGCCACGGCGGTGTTCAGCGCGGTCTGGCCTCCCAGCGTGGGAAGCAGGGCATCGGGCCGCTCCTTTTCGATGATCTTTTCCAGGAACTCGGGCGTGACCGGCTCCACGTAGGTCCGGTCGGCGAAGTCCGGGTCGGTCATGATGGTGGCCGGATTGCTGTTCAGCAGCACCACCTCGTAACCTTCCTCCTTCAGGGCCTTGCAGGCCTGGGTCCCGGAATAGTCGAACTCGCATGCCTGTCCGATGACGATGGGGCCGGCGCCTATGATGAGGATCTTTTTTATGTCGGTGCGTTTCGGCATCTAACGTGCTCCTTGTACTTTAGCTCTTTGAGGTTGATAGGCTGAAGGCTGAAGGTAAAACCTATTCTTTGAACGGTCTCAGTTTCCTGAAAATGCGGGTCATCACGCCTTTAACTTTCAGTCTTCAGTCTTCAACCTTATTTACTCCTGCACCCAGCCGTTCTCCAGCCCGAACTCCTCCAGGGCGTCCACGGCTTCGGCATATTCCCCGTCGGTTATCCTTCGGTGAAGCTCCGGTACTTCGCAGGCCTCATGGGCCGGGAAATATTGGTTCATCAGCGCGACATGGGTTTCGGCGCCAAGGTTCCCGGCAATCCACGCCAGGGTCTCCCGGCTGCCCGCCGCCCCTTCCGGGAGCACCAGGTGACGGATGATCAGGCCCTTCACGGCGATGCCTTCACGATCCAGTTCCAGGTGGCCGACCTGGCGGAACATCTCCAGGATGGCGGCCCGGTTTATCTCCCGGTACCCGGGGGCGGATGAGAATTTCACGGCAGGTTCTTCATCCGCGTATTTCATGTCCGGCAGGTAGATGTCCACTATCCCGTCGAGAAGCCGGAGAACGTCGACCTTCTCGTAGCCGCTGGTGTTCCAGACCAGCGGCAGCCGGAACCCGCGCGGTATGGCCAGCAGCAGGGCCGCCAGGATCTGGGGCAGGTAGTGGCCGGGGGTCACGAAATTGATGTTGTGCACGCCCAGGGCCTGGAGCTTCAGCATCCGTTCCGCAAGCCCGGGTGTGGTGAGGTCCTCGCCGTTTCCCAGCTTGCTGATGGGGAAGTTCTGGCAGAAGCGGCAGCGCAGGGTGCAGTGGGACAGGAATATCGTCCCCGACCCTCGCGACCCCGATATGGGCGGTTCTTCGCCGTTATGGACGTTGGCCGAGGCGATCCTGGGCTTCAGGCCGGCGCGGCAGAAGCCGGTTTCGCCTGCCAGGCGGTCGACCCCGCATTCTCGGGGGCAGAGGTCGCAACTCCGGAGCCTGGCGTATGCCCGGCGCACCCTGTCGCGAAGTTCTCCTGATTGATAGAGATCGAGGTAACGCATGCAATTTCTTCTGTAGGGACGCTGCTTGCCGCGCCCCTACGTACACTTGGTTTCATTATTCCGGGCACGAGGATCGCCCCTACGCCTTCCGGTGTTTCTCCATCATCTCCACGAACCGGCCGAACAGGTACTGGGAGTCGTGGGGGCCGGGCGACGCTTCGGGATGGTGCTGGACCGAGAAGATGGGGTGCGCGCTGCAGCGCATCCCTTCCACGGTCGCGTCGTTCAGGTTTTCGTGGGCCAGTTCGCAGGTCCCGGACAGGGAGGCGATGTCCACGGAGAAGCCGTGATTCTGGGCGGTGATCTCCACCTTGTGCGTTGCCAGGTCCATGACCGGCAGATTGGAGCCGTGGTTGCCGAACTTGAGCTTCATGGTCCGGCCGCCCAGGGCGAGGCCCAGCAGCTGGTGGCCCAGGCAGATGCCGAAGATGGGGACCTTGCCCACCAGTTTCCTGATGTTGGCGATCACCCCGGTCATGGGCTCCGGGTCGCCGGGGCCGTTGGAGAGGAAAATGCCGTCCGGCTTCATGGCCAGGGCCTCTTCCGCCGGGAAGGTGGCCGGCACCACGGTCACGTCGCACCCGGCCGAAACCAGGCAGCGCAGGATGTTGAACTTGATGCCGAAGTCGTAGGCGACGACTTTGTACGGGAGTTTTTCTCCCGACAGATCCGCGTATCCCGTGCCCAGGTCCCAGAGCCCCTCGCTCCAGTGGTAGGGCTTGGCGCAGGTCACGCCGGTGGCCAGATCCAGGCCGGCCATGCTGGGGAGCGCCCGGGCCTTTTTCACCAGGCTTTCCGGGTCCGGGTCGATGGTGGAGATGATTCCGTTCTGGGCGCCCTTGTCCCGCAGGTGGCGGGTCAGGGCGCGGGTGTCGATCCCCTGGATGCCCACGATGCCGTTCTCCCGCAGGTAGTCGCCCAGGCTCATGGTGGCGCGCCAGTTGGAATACTCTTCCTGGTATTCCTTGACGATGAAACCGGACAGGTAGAGCCGGCCGCTCTCCACGTCCTCCGGGTTGATCCCGGTGTTGCCGATCTGGGTGTAGGTCATGGTGACCATCTGCCCCTTGTAGGAGGGGTCGGTGAGGACCTCCTGGTAGCCGGACATGGCGGTGTTGAACACCACCTCGCCGGTGGCCTCGCCGGTGGCGCCGAAGGATTTTCCGTGGAAGACGCGCCCGTCCGCGAGCGCGAGTACTGCTTTCATGTATTTCTCCCTGCTGTCGAATATCTTTGTAGGGGCGCCGCTTGCCGCGCCCTGTTTTTGTCTTCTGGAGGGCGCGGCAAGCAGCGCCCCTGCGGGTTACGCATTCTCGTACACGACCTTGCCGCCGACGATCGTATACGTCGCCCGTCCCTTCATCTTCCCGCCGAGGAAGGGAGAATTCTTCGATTTGCTTTCCAGTTTGTCCGCTTCGACCACCCACTCGGCGTCCGGGTCGATGAGCGTGATGTCAGCCACCGCTCCCTGGGACAGGGTGCCACGGTCGATCCCCAGTATCCTCGCCGGGTTGCAGGACATTTTCTCCACCAGCTGCGGCAGGGTCAGGACCTTTTCGGCGACCAGGGCCAGAGAGAGGGGGAGGGAGGTTTCCAGGCCGATTATGCCGTTCGAGGCCAGGGTGTATTCCACGTCCTTCTCGTCCAGGTGGTGGGGGGCATGGTCGGTGGCCACGGCATCGATGGCGCCGTCGGCGAGGCCTTCCTTGATCGCCTCCACATCCTCGGCGGTGCGGAGCGGCGGGTTCATCTTGGCGTTGCTGTCATAGCCGCGCACCGCGTCCTCGGTCAGGGTGAAGTAGTGGGGCGCCGTCTCGCAGGTGACGTTCACCCCGCGCGCCTTGGCTTCCCTGATGATGCGCACCGCGCCTTTTGTCGACACATGGGCGATGTGGATCGGCGAACCGGTGAACTCGGCGAGGAACACGTCGCGCGCGGTGGCCGCATCCTCGGCGACCCAGGGGATGCCCTTGAGCCCCAGCTCGGTGGCGGTGAAGCCGTCGTTCATCTGTCCGTCGGCTGCCAGGCCCAGGTCCTCGCTGTGGGAGATCAGGGCGATCTCCATGCCCTTGGCATACTCCAGCGCCCTGCGCATCAGCTCGGGGTTGGAAACCGGCTTGCCGTCGTCTGACACTGCCACGCAGCCGGCCTCTTTCATATCGCCCATTTCCGCGAGGTTTTCGCCCTTGCTTCCCTGGGTGATGGCGCCGACCGGGAACACGTTGACCAGCCCTTCAGCCCTGGCCCTGGCGATGATGTAGGAGGTGACGGCCTTGTTGTCGTTCACCGGCCTGGTGTTGGGCATGCAGGCAACGGAGGTGAATCCCCCGGCTGCCGCGGCGCGGGTGCCGGTCACGATGTCTTCCTTGTATTCCAGCCCCGGGTCCCGGAGATGGACGTGCATGTCGATGAGCCCCGGGGTCACCAGGAGCCCCTTGGCGTCGATGACCTCAGCTCCTTTGGGCGCGGGCAGTTTCTTGCCGATTTCCTTTATTATTCCATCCGCAACCAGGATGTCCAGCTTCTCGTCCAGATTCTGGGAAGGGTCGATGACGTGGCCGTTTTTTATCAGAAGATTCATATATCACCCCATGAAAATGGTTGGTAAAAGTCAGGTTTAATAGGCTGAAGGCTGAAGGAAAATCACAAGCGCTCAGGCACAAACAGCCTGGCAGCCTTGATGACTTCATTCCGTCGGACCGCCGCCGCTCACGTGGTAGAGCATGGACATGCGCACCGCCACCCCGTTCTCCACCTGCTCCAGGATCACCGAATCGGCGCCGTCCGCCACGTCGGAGCAGATTTCCACGCCGCGGTTCATGGGGCCCGGGTGCATCACCAGCACGCCCGGCTTGGCCAGTTTCACCACGTCTTGCGAGAGGCCGAAGAAGCGGGAATACTCGCGCATGGTCGGCAGCAGTGTCTTGCCCTGCCGCTCCAGCTGGATGCGGAGCATCATGACCACATCCGCGTCCTCCACGGCTTCCCGCATCCGGTTGCAGACCGCCACGTTGCCCAGCCGTTCGACTCCCGGCGGGATGAGCGTGGGCGGGCCGGCGAGAAAGACCCTGGCGCCCATCTTGGTCAGACCGTAGATGTTGGAGCGGGCTACCCGGCTGTGGGTTATGTCGCCGACGATCGCCACCTTGAGCCCCTTCAAAGTCCCCAGCTTCTCCCTCATGGTCATCATGTCCAGGAGGCCTTGGGAGGGGTGCTCGTGGGCGCCGTCGCCGGCGTTGATGACCGAGTAGGACACGCGCTTGGCCAGGTAGTGGTGCGCACCCGAGATGGCGTGGCGCATGACGATGATGTCCGGTTTCATGGCCTCGATGTTGCGGGCCGTGTCCGACAGTGTCTCGCCTTTCTGCACGGCGCTGGTGGAGGCCGAAATGTTGAGGGTGTCGGCCGAGAGCCGCTTGGCCGCGATCTCGAAGGAGGTCCGGGTGCGGGTGGACGGCTCGAAGAACAGGTTGACCACCGTCTTGCCGCGCAGGGTCGGGACCTTCTTGATCTCCCGCTTGCTGATCTCCTTCATGTTGTCGGCGGTGTTGAGGAGCAGCTCGATCTCCTCCGCCGTCAGGTCCTTAAGTCCCAGGATGTCTTTGTGCTTGAATACCATGGATCGCCCCTCCGAATCAGGCAAAAGTCGACATAAGCCACTTGATGCTCACTATCCGTTTCCGTGACGGGTCAGCGCTTCTCCAGGAACACCTCCACCGGGTGGTCGCCGCTGTCGAAGCGGACCTGGATGTTTTCCTTCCTGCTGGTGGGGACGTTGCGGCCGACGAAGTCGGCGCGGATCGGCAGCTCCCGGTGGCCGCGGTCGATGAGCACCGCCAGCTGGATGCACTGGGGCCTGCCGTGGTCCATCATGGCGTCCATGGCGGCCCTGATGGTGCGGCCGGTGAACAGGACGTCGTCCACCAGGACCACCCGTTTCCCCTCGGTGCTGAAGGGGATTTCGGTCTTGCCCACCGGCAGGTGCGCTGCCTGGGTCTTGATGTCGTCCCGGTACAGGGTTATGTCCACGGAGCCGACCGGGATTTTCACGCCTTCGATTTCCTCAAGGCGCGAGGCCAGTTCGCCGGCCAGGTGGATTCCGCCGGTGCGGATGCCCACCAGGACCAGGTCGGTCACTCCCTTGTTTCTCTCCAGGATTTCGTGGGCGATGCGGGTGAGTGCCCGCTTGATGCCGACGCCGTCCAGGATGACGGTAGTTTCAGTGCTCACGTGGAACCTCCTCTCGTCTGCAGGTTCAGGCATGGCCGCGGATTTCCGTGGCGCAAAAAAAGCCTCTCCGCAACATGGCGGACAGGCTTCTGGCTATTCAAATGACTTTGATTGCTGTGTGCCCCCACCTTTGTTAACCTCTCTGGGTTACCTGTTAAAAGGCCGGTCGCTCAAATTTTCCTCAAGTTATCATTTCATGGTGGGGTAGTCAAGGGTGATTTCAGGTCAGGAAGTAAAATCCTTCAAAGTGAGTCAGGGGGGCGGTTAAAGGTTATTCGGAACGATTAATCAGAATTAACAAAATATTTGTTGCAATATATATGGAAAACTATATATTGAGAATATTGTATTTGGGGTGGCGAAAAAAACTTCGATCTGAATTGGTACACTACCCGGTGAAAACCTTTTCCAGGAGGCCAAAATGGCAAAATATCTGATTGTTGGCGGCGTTGCCGCAGGAATGTCCTCGGCGGCTCGGCTCAGACGGCTTGACGAAACGGCGGAAATCATCGTTTTCGAAAGGGGGGACTATGTTTCTTACGCAAACTGCGGCCTGCCCTATTACATCGGCGATGAGATAAAGGAACGGGAGCGCCTTATCGTTCAGACCCCCGAAGCGTTCAAGGAACTCATGGGGGTCGAAGTACGCACCGGCAACGAGGTGCTGGCTGTCAATCCCGGGGCCAAAACCGTCACGGCCAGGGATCGCAAGTCCGGCCGTGAATACGACGAGTCGTACGACAGCCTGCTGCTTGCGCCCGGCGGCTCTCCGGTGAAACCGCCCATTCCCGGCAGCGACCATCCCGCCATTCACACCCTCTGGACCATTCCCGACACCGACCAGATCCGCGCCATGGTGGACGAGGGCACGGTCAAAACCGCCCTGGTCGTCGGCGCCGGCTTCATCGGCCTGGAGATGGCGGAAAACCTCAAATTCCGCGGTATCGACGTGACGGTCGTGGAAATGGCCAAGCAGGCCATGAACGTCGTCGACTTCGATATGGCCTCCATGGTGCACCGGGAAGTGGCCATGCACGGCGTCGAGCTGCACCTGGAGGACGGCGTCAGCGAATTCACTCCCGCAGCCAACGGCGGGGTGATTGCCAAGCTTTCCAGCGGCAAAACGGTGGAGGCCGATCTCGTTCTGCTTTCCATCGGTGTCAAACCGAACACCGCCTTTCTGGCGAATTCCGGTATTGAACTGGGCAAGCGCGGCCATATCGTGGTCGACGACGCTCTCAGGACCAACCAGGAAGGTATCTTCGCCGCGGGGGACGCCATCGAGGTCATGCACCCCCTGACCGGGAAAAGCACGACCATCCCCCTGGCCGGCCCGGCCAACAAGCAGGGCCGCATCGCCGCCGACAACATGCACGGCGAGAAGATGCGCACCTACAAGGGCACCATGGGAACCGCCATCGCCAAGGTGTTCGATCTCACCATCGGCATGACCGGCGCTTCGGAAAAGCTCTGTCTCGCCCACGATATCCCCTTCGATTCGGTCATCATCCACCCCAACGATTTCGCCGGCTACTACCCCGGCGCGATGAAGATGTGCCTCAAGGTGCTCTTCTCGCCGGACACCCGCAGGGTGCTCGGCGCCCAGGCCACCGGCTATAGCGGCGTCGACAAGCGCATCGACGTCATCGCCACGGCCATCAAGGGGAACATGACCGTAGACGACCTGACGGAAATCGAACACGCCTACGCGCCGCCCTATTCCTCGGCCAAAGATCCGGTCAATATGGCCGGATTCGCGGCCCAGAACGTCCTCGAGGGATTGGTCAAGACCGTGAAGTGGACCGACATCGAGAGCGCCGAGCCTTCGGAACTGTTCCTGCTCGATGTGCGGACTCCGGCGGAATGTACCGGTGGCGTGATGCCCGGCGCGGTCAACATCCCGCAGGCCGAGCTGCGCAACCGGCTCGCTGAGATCCCCCGCGACAAGAAGGTCGTCGTTTACTGCCGCGTCGGCCTCATCGCCTACCAGGCGGCACGCGTATTGGCAGCCAATGGCTTCGACAATGTCTACAACCTGTCCGGCGGCTACGAAACCTGGCATGTCTCGACCACCAGGCACCTGGCGACCAGGACCGCGCCGGTACAGCAGCCCGAGCATAAGGTTATCCCCATGGTGCAGCCGACAAGCAAAAAACCCTCGAAAATCGTCGAAGTGAACGCCTGCGGTCTGCAGTGCCCCGGACCGGTGATGCGGCTCAAGAAGGAGATGGATGTCCTGCAGCCGGGCGAAGCGCTGTCGATTACCGCCAGCGACCCGGGCTTCTATAACGATGCGCCGGCCTGGGCGCGCAGCACCGGCAACGTGGTGCGTGACATCTCGGTGCAGAAAGGCATCGTCAAAGCGGTCATCGAGAAGGCGGAACCCGTGCCCCGGGCGGTCGCCGCGACCGCCGGCAACGACAAAACCATCATCGTCTTTTCGGGCAACCTGGACAAGGTCATCGCCAGCTTCATCATCGCCAACGGCGCCCTGGCCATGGGCCGCAAGGTGACCATGTTCTTCACCTTCTGGGGCCTCAACGCCCTGCGCAAGCCGAACAAGGTGCAGGGCATCCGCAAGAACCTCATCGAAAAGGCCTTCGGCTGGATGATGCCCCGCGGCTCCGGCAAGCTGCCCCTGTCCAACATGAACATGGGCGGCATGGGGAGCACGATGATTCGCGGCCTTATGAAACACCACAATGTCCCGGCCCTCGAAGACATGATGGTCATGGCCATCAAAAGCGGTGTGAATATCGTGGCGTGCCAGATGTCCATGGACCTGATGGGCATTCGCAAGGAGGAACTTGTCGATGGCGTTCAAGTCGGGGGGGTAGCCGCCTATCTCGAAGCCTCGGAACATTCGGACAATAATTTGTTTATCTAACCGGTACGCCGGGTGGGCCGTTTGCGTTCACCCGGCATTTTTTTACGGCAAAACGTACGTGCCTGCCTGGGGGCAGCATCCTGTCGGGCGGGCACGTTCCGGGAAAAAGAGAGAAAGGGCTACCAGTCCGTAGTGCCGGTCCAGGACCGTCTATACCTACGAGCAAGGGGAGGGATTATGAAGAAGGGGGCTTTTCCGGGTTTTATCGTCGTGACGTTGTTGCTCTGTACGCCGCTGACCGGCTGGGCGACCAACGGGATGAACATGATCGGCACGGGCGCGATCTCTGCCGGCATGGGCGGCGCGGATGTGGCGGTTCCGGCGGGCTGCACGGCCATAGCGGGAAATCCGGCACAGCTGGCTACAACGTGTAATCGGGTCCTTTCCATAGGGAGCGCGTTGATGTTTCCCGGCATGGAAGACACCCCTGGCGGTGGAACCAGGGTAGAGAATGAATTCCAAATGTTCCCCGTTCCATTCATCGGCTACGCCCAGCGAATCGGGACCAGCCGCTGGTCGGTAGGTGTCGGCGCTTTCGCGCAGGGCGGCATGGGCGTTAATTTCAAAAACGTTCAAGTCATGCCGACAATGATGCCGGGCATGCGGGACGATCTCATGTCCGAGGTCGGGTTCGTCAGGCTGTCACCGACCCTGGCCTATAACGTCACCGACAAGTTGACCATGGGAGCGAGCCTGTTCGCCGGCTATGCCACCCTGAAGTACGACTTTTTCCCCAACACCATCGGGCACCGGGTGAAAGATCTCACCAGCTTTACCTTCTCGGGGCGCTTTAGCCTCAATTACCAGATAAACGACAAATGGTCGGTGGGCGCTACGTACACGTCTGAAAGCGCAATTAATTTCGATGGCGGCAAGCTCACGACCGCGTCCGGCGTGAAATACGATAACGTGAAGATGGACGGTTTCACCTGGCCCCAACAGGTGGAAACGGGTGTCGCCTACCGGGCTACCCCCAAACTGCTGCTTGCCCTGGACCTGAGCTGGATCAACTGGAGTTCCGCCATCAAGACGGTTACGGTTACCGCCACCAACCCCGATAATTCCGGGGCGCCGGCTTCACTGACCGTTCCCTTCGTCATGAAGTGGAAAGATCAAATCGTGGTGGCTGTCGGAGCGGAGTACGAATTGACCGACTCCTTCAAGGTCCGCGCGGGTTACAATTACGGCAACAGCCCGGTCTCTTCGGCAAACCTGAGCCCCCTGTTCCCGGCGCTCGTCGAGCACCATGCCACCGCGGGCTTCACCTACACCTGGACGAATTGGGACTTCGACTTCGCCTACGAACATGCCTTCACCAATACCAAGACCAACGACGGCGATCCCAATCCGATGACGAATCCTTTCTATGGCTCGAAAGTGTCCCATACCATGGATACATTCAATTTCATGGTGAGCTACCGTTTCTGAAATACGGGAACCGTGCAAAAGCGAGGTGATCATGAAAGTAATTAAGCTCGTAATTATCGCGCTGGCAGCCTGTGTCACGCTGACGCATTTTGCGCCTCCGGCCACGGCGGGCGAACACGGCGTGCAATGGGTGACCTACGAACAGGGGCTGGAAAAGCAGAAGGAGCTGAAAAAGCCCATGCTCCTGTTTTTCCATCTGCCGTACTGCTACCGGTGCAAGCAGATGGAGGCCAGGGTTTACGAGGATGCAAAAGTCATAGAATTCATCAACGGCCATTTCATTCCCGTCGTGGTCGATCTGGACAACGAGAAGCCGACGGCGAAGCTGTACGCGATCGATTACACGCCTACCCATGTCTTTGTCGCTCCCGACGGAACGACGGTGTTGCGGGAAAAAGACGTGATACCGAAATCGCGCTTTGAGCGCATGCTGGAGTATGTGGCGAAGGAAAAATACAAGACCATGAAGCTCGACGCTTACGAAAAATGTCAGGAATGATCCCATGAACGACCTGTATTCCGGCAAAATCTCGTCTCTTTTGGAGGGAAATTCGGGAATCCCGATCCAGTCGGGATTTAGCCCCGAAGAAAAATTCTTTCGTTCATGCGCAATTTTGACGGGGAAATGCCTATGCTTCCTTCCGGCCTGCATCGCATTGGCAGCCTGTTTGTTGTTGGGATGTCCCGCGTGCTCACGCGCTGCCGATACACTGAATTTCCTGGATTATCAAACCGCGCTGCAAAAAGGCAGAGCCGCCTCACGGCCCCTGCTCATCATATTCACCACCCCCTGGTGTTACCAATGCACAGAGTTGAAACGCAAAGTCTTCCAGAATAAGGATATTGTCTCCACCCTGAACGAGCGGTTTTTTCTGGTGGAGGTCGATATCAGCCAGGATAAGAAGCTCAAAGACGATTTTCGGATTTACTTCACTCCCACGTCCCTGTTTCTGGATGCTCACGGCAAACCGATCATGGACGTAAAGGGATTTATACCCATGAATCGATTCCGGAAATTATTGCGGTTTGTGAGCGAAGAATTTTACAAAACAACCGAATTCGCCGCTTTTGAAAAGAGATAGCCCCCTCTCGTCGCGGCTACCGGAATCGCCCCGGGTTTCCGTTTCACAGTTCTCCTTGAAGCTTGCCCGGATGGCATTTCCGGGCAAGCCCTTCCTGCATTGTCACGCGGCGGCGGAATACTTGCTGCTTTCGCCGTGCCTGCCGAGGAAATCCTTGATGAACCGCTCCTCGATGCCGTAGGGCGAATGGGCTTCCATGATCTTCATGCACCCTTCATAGGTCTCGGCGCGGCTCCAGTCCTGCTGCAGCTCGAACAGGAACTGCAGGGAATTCATCGGCACGGCCCCTGCCTGGAGCAGCCGCTGGACAGCCCGTTCATGCGCTTCTTCGCTGATGTCCCCGCATGCGTCGGTCGGCACGTATACCTCGTATCCCGAATGAAGCAGGTCGAGAGCCGGGAACAGGACGCATGCTTCAGTCCACAACCCGGCCAGCACGACTTTCTTTCGTCCCGCCTTTTCCACTGCATCCCGGAAAGCACCGTCAAGCCATGCATTGATGGATGTCCTGTCTATCGGTTCGTGATCGGGAAAAACGGATGTCACCTCGGGAATCATTGAGCCGCTGAAACTCTTTGCGGCAACCGTTGTCAATACCGTCGGCACATCGAACAGTTGTGCCGCCTTGGCCACTATCTGCACGTTCTGAATTATTGTCGTCCGGTCGTGGGAATGCACTCCCGCAAACATTGCCGGCTGGTAGTCTACAAGCGCCAGAAAGCTTTCACCAGGGGTCAGCATTCCATGGAATTGTCTGGTTTCCATATGATTTCCTCCTGTGCGATGAAAATATCTCCAGACCTCAGCTAGCCGTATTATAGCAGTTATCGGCGAATCTAGGCCAAAAAAAGATAATGAAAACCGTTATCGTTATGGAGGCGCTGAACTTTGTTTTGGGACCATAGCCTGGGAATTTTCACAACATCGGGCGATGAGGTCAAGAGGGGTGAGCGTTCCGGGATGATGTTCTTGAGCGGACTACAGCTTTTTTTCCACCAGCGCCACATTTTCCACGTGGGACGTCTGGGGGAACATGTCCACCGGTTGGACAGCACGGGTGACATAACCGAGCCCTGACAGGATGTTCAGATCCCGGGACAGGGTCTGGGGCGAGCACGATACGTAGATGATCCGTTTCGGATCAAGGCCCGCTGCGCTCCGTAGCACGGTCTCGTCACAGCCCTTGCGTGGCGGGTTCAGGACCACCAGGTCGACTCTCTCACCGTTTTCATGCAGCTCGGTGAGCAGTTCCGCGGCGTCTCCCGCCTCGAAGCGGCAGTTCCTGAGCCCGTTCAGCCGGGCGTTCTTTTCCGCGTCCGCCACAGCGGCGTCCACTGATTCGAAGCCGATGACCTCCCGCGCCCCTGAAGCGAGATACAGGGAAATGCCGCCCACTCCGCAGTAGACGTCCACGGCCGTTTCACTGCCGGTCAGTTCCGCCCACTCCCTGACCTGCCCGTAGATGGTCCGTGCGCCGTCGTTGTTCACCTGGAAGAACGATCTGGGCGAAATGGAGAAGCGGACGTCGCCGACGGCTTCGGTGAGGGTCTGCTGTTTCGTGACGAAATAGTCCCGGTCTCCCATGATGACGTTGCCGGCCGAGCTGTTGACGTTCTGGCAGACCACCGCCACTTCCGGCACCTGCGCCTGGAGGTTCTTGGCCAGATGATGGATCTCGTTGTAGCTCCGCTCGCTGGTGACAAAAACCACCATGGCGCGGTTTTCCAGCTCCGAGACCCTTATTGCCAGATAGCGCAGCAGGCCGTTGCGGGTCTTGGGGTTGTAGATGGGGACCTTCCCCTTCACGATCCCCTGGCGGACCGCCTGGGCAATCCGGTTGATGAGAGGATGGTGCAGGGGGCAGCCGCCGATGGCCATGACCTGGTGGCTGTTGCGCCGGTAGATGCCGATGACCGGGGAAGCGAATCGTCCGGAAATGACCAGCTTGGCCGTGGTGCGGTAGCCGAGAGGCTTGGCCGAGGGCGCCGGCGGCCGGATTTCGGCTTCCCGAAGTGAAGGAAACCGTTTGACGGCGCTTTCAACCAGTTGCCTTTTCCAGTCCAGCTGAGCCCGGTACTTCATGTTGATGAGCGGGCAGCCGTCACAGACGTTGCCGTGGCCGCAGGGCGGTTGCACCAGGCGGTCCGGTGAATGGCGGAGGATTTTCACGACTTCGGCGAAAGTGTCCCGCCGGCCGGCGAAGGTGACTTTCGCGCGCACCGTTTCTCCCGGCAATGCACCGAAAATCCTGACCCTGGTTGTTTCGTGAACGGACAGTCCGTAGCCCTCTTCATCCAGGGAGGCGACAGCGAGGTCGAGCACTTGGCCGACTTTCGGATTCAGTTGCGACGGTTGTGCTTTTTCGGCCGTATTCCGTCCGGTAACTTTTCGTTCGTGCGTAATCTGTTTCTTCATGCCTACTACTAGAAAGGAAAAGGAGGTTTTTGTCAAATCTTAAATCCCCCCCGCCGACCTTTGGCAAAGTGGGGAGTATCTCGATTGACGAAGAGCTGCCAGGTTTCTGAAACCTGGCAGTTCTTATGATCCCGGGAAAGGGATTTCCCGGCCGTCCTCCTTGACTTTTTCCGCATACTTTCGCTACTATGTCGCGTTATGAAAAAATTGACAAAACAGATCAGGATCGGCGATGTCACCGTCGGCGGCGGGGCGCCCTGCTCGGTCCAGTCCATGTGCAGCACCGACACCCGCGACGTGGCCGCCACTACGGCCCAGATCTCGCGCCTTGCCGAGGCGGGCTGTGAACTGGTGCGCTGCGCTGTCCTGGACATGCAGGCCGCGGAGGCGCTCGGCGCCATCAGGCCCAACTGCCCGATCCCGCTTATCGCGGACATCCATTTCGATTACAAGCTTGCCCTCAAGGCCCTGGAAATGGGGGTCGACGGGCTGCGCATCAACCCCGGCAACATCGGCGAACGCTGGAAGGTCGCCGAGGTGGTCAGGGCCGCATCGGAGCGCCAGGTCCCGATCCGCATCGGGGTCAATGCCGGTTCCCTGGAAAAGGAGCTCCTGGAGAGGTACGGTCACCCCACGGCCGCGGCCATGGTCGAATCCGCCCTGGGGCATGTGGCGATCCTCGAGGAGCTGGGTTACGACCGGATCAAGATTTCCCTCAAGGCGTCGGACGTGGTGAAAACCGTGGAGGCGTACCGGCTGCTGTCCCGGCGGGTAGACTATCCCCTGCACATCGGCGTTACCGAGGCAGGTACGACCTTCTCCGGCACGATCAAGTCGTCGGTCGGCCTGGGAATCCTGCTGGCGGACGGCATCGGCGACACCCTGCGGGTGTCCCTGACCGGCGATCCGGTGGACGAGATCCGGGTCGGCTTCGGCATCCTCAAGGCGCTTGGCCTGCGGCAGCGCGGCATCAACCTGGTGTCCTGCCCCACCTGCGGCCGCTGCCAGATAAACCTGATACCCGTGGCCGAAGAGGTGGAGCGCCGCCTGCAGAAGATCGTCAAACCCATCAACGTTGCGGTCATGGGGTGCGTGGTGAACGGCCCCGGCGAG
Source organism: Geobacteraceae bacterium (assembly GCA_036677645.1). Lineage (GTDB taxonomy): Bacteria > Desulfobacterota > Desulfuromonadia > Geobacterales > Geobacteraceae > RPRC01. Next base: position 25,585 of record JAVBWB010000022.1, read on the forward strand.
GCCCGGGAGGCTGACGTGGGAATCGCGGGCGGCAAAGGGGAGGGCCTGCTGTTCCGTCACGGGGAGATAGTCCGCAAGGTTCCGGAGAAAGACCTGGCGGATGCCCTGGTGGCCGAGGTCGAGAAGATGGTTAAAGAAGGATGAATTGTGAATTATGACGGATGAAATAATCCGTAGAGGTTTCCAGAATTCATAATTCAACATTCAACATTCATACTTGAGGTTTAACATGCGCTATTCACACTATTTCATTCCAACAGTAAAGGAAACCCCTGCAGACGCGGAGGTGGTTTCGCACCAGCTCATGCTGCGGGCCGGCATGATCCGCAAGCTGGCGGCCGGCATTTACAACTACCTTCCCCTGGGGCTGCGCTCCATCCGCAAGGTGGAGAACATCGTGCGTGAGGAGATGAACCGGGCCGGGGCCATCGAGATACTCATGCCCGGCGTGATCCCCGCCGAGCTCTGGCAGGAGTCGGAGCGCTGGGACCAGTACGGCAAGGAGCTTCTGCGCATCAAGGACCGCAAGGATGCCGAATTCTGCCTCGGACCCACGCACGAGGAAGTGGTTACCGACCTGGTGCGGCGCGAGATCAAGAGCTACCGCCAGATGCCGGTCAACCTCTACCAGATCCAGAGCAAGTTTCGCGACGAGATCCGTCCCCGCTTCGGCCTGATGCGCGGCCGCGAGTTCATCATGAAGGATGCCTACTCTTTCGACGTGGACGGCGACGCGGCCGATCTCTCCTACGAGAAGATGTACCAGGCCTACCGCCGCATCTTCGAGCGGTGTGGCCTGAATTTCCGCGCGGTCGAGGCGGACACCGGCTCCATCGGCGGTTCGTCCTCTCACGAGTTCATGGTGCTGGCCGATTCGGGCGAGGATGCCATTGTTTCCTGCACGGCCTGCGAGTACGCGGCCAACGTGGAAAAGGCGGAGTCTCGCCCCCTGCAATCGACCGAGCATGCCGACCCCCGCCCCCTGGAAAAGGTGGCCACGCCGGAGAAACGGACCATCGAGGAAGTTTCGGAATTCCTGGGGGTCCACGAGGCGGCCATGATCAAGACCCTGGTGCTGCTGGCCGACGGCGAGCCGGTTGTCGCACTGGTGAGGGGCGACCATGAGCTGAACGAGATCAAGCTTAAGAACGCCCTCGACTGCGCCGAGCTGGAGATGGCGGGTGATGAGACGGTAACGATGGTCACCGGCGCGCCGGTCGGCTTCGCCGGGCCGGTGGGGCTTCAGGTCAAGATCATTGCCGACCTTGCTGTCAGGGGGATGAAGAATTCCGTCACCGGCGCCAACGAGCAGGACATGCACCTGAAGAACGTCAACCTGGAGCGTGATTTCCAGGTCGCACGGTTCGTGGATATCCGTAACGTCGTTCACGGCGATGCCTGCCCACGCTGCGAATCGGGAGTCCTGGAGATGTGGCGCGGCATCGAAGTCGGGCACGTCTTCAAGTTGGGCACCAAGTATTCCAAGGCCCTCAAGGCCACCTTCCTGGATGCGGAGGGGAAGGAGCAGATCATCTTCATGGGGTGCTACGGCATCGGCATCGGCCGCACCGTGGCCGCCTGCATCGAGCAGAACCACGACGATAACGGCATCATCTTCCCCATTCCCATCGCCCCGTTCCACTGCGTCATCTCCGCCCTGAACATCAAGGAGGAGCCGGTTCGGGATGCCTCTGAACGGATCTACCGGGAGCTGTCGGATGCGGGTGTCGAGGCGCTGCTGGACGACCGTGACGAGCGGCCCGGCTTCAAGTTCAAGGACGCCGACCTCATCGGCATCCCGCTGCGCATCGTGGTGGGGAGCAAGAACCTGGCCAACGGCAACGTGGAGCTGAAGGACCGCAAGAGCGGCGAAGTGGAGCTGCTGCCGGTCGCGGAAGCGGTGGCGAAGGTGAAGGCGCTGGTACAAGAGGCCCTGGAAGGCAGGTAAGAGAGCATATCCTTGAATGTCACCACGGGTTTTCCCGTAGGGGCAAACCGTGTGGTTGCCCAATGATGGGTCAACATAAAGGATTGTGGGCGATCACGAGAATCGCCCCCGCATGAATGGATAATATCAATGACCCGAGAACAAGCCCGTTCCAGAATAATATTCGCCCTTGACGTGGATTCCTTCAATGCCGCCAAACACTGGGTCTCCGTGCTTGCCGGAAAGGTCGGCATGTTCAAGGTCGGCAAGCAGCTGTTCACCGCCTACGGCCCGGACATCGTCCGGATGATCGAGAACTTCGGCGCCGGGGTGTTCCTGGACCTGAAGTACCACGACATCCCCAATACGGTGGCGATGGCCTCCCGCGAGGCGGCGCGCCTCAAGGTGAAGCTCTTCAACGTCCACGCGCTGGGCGGGTACGACATGATGGCCCGCACCGCGGAGATGTTGCGGACCGATTTCCCCGAGGGTGAGCGGTCCAAGGTGCTGGCGGTGACCGTCCTCACCTCTTCGACCGAGGAAACCCTGCGCGGGGTCGGGATCGACCATTCCGTTGAGGATATGGTGGTGCGCCTGGCGCTGCTGGCGAAAAAGGCCGGTATCGACGGCGTCGTGGCGTCTCCGCGTGAAGTGCCGCTGATCCGCGCTGCTTGCGGAAAGGGTTTCCTGATAGTCACTCCGGGAGTCAGGCCCTCATTCGCCTCGAACGATGACCAGAAGCGGATCATGACCCCCGCGGATGCGGTGGCCGCGGGTTCGGACTACCTGGTGATCGGCCGCCCCATCAGCGCCGCACCCGATCCGCTCGCTGCCGTCGAGATGATCGTGGACGAGATGTCCCGGAAATGTTGAAGAGTCCGCTTCGCTCAAGTGTCGAAACGAACCAGCGTCAGGCAATGCATCGCTTGAATGCATGAACGCTGTACCTTCCTGAAAGGAACCAATGAAAGAGGAGATCATCTACGGGCTCAACCCGGTGCTGGAGGCCCTGCGCGGCACGCGAAGGGCATTCGAGCTGTTCGTTGTCGGGACCGGCGCTGACAAGCGGTTGGAGAAACTGCTCAAGCTGGCCGCGGACAAAGGGGTGCCGGTGAGGAACCGGGAGCGGTCGGACATTGCCAGGCTGTGCGGCAGCGACCACCACCAGGGGGTTGCTCTCCGTGCCGAAGCGTTTTCCTACGCCGGACTGGAAGACATTCTGGCCCGCTGCCGGGCGTTTCCGGGGGATGGGCTGCTGCTGGTCCTGGATGGGGTGCAGGATCCGCACAACCTGGGGGCGTTGATCCGCAGCGCAGCCTGCGCCGGCGCCCACGGAGTGATCATTCCCAGGGACCGGGCCGCGGGGGTGACACCCACGGTGGAAAAGGCATCTGCCGGTGCAGTGGAAACGATCCCGGTTGCCCAGGTGGTGAATGTCGCCCAGGCTCTGGAGGAACTGAAGCGGGAGGGATTCTGGATCTACGGCGCCTCGGACAATGCATCGTCCATTCTCTACGGTCAGAAATTTTCCGGTTCGGTCGCACTGGTCATCGGTAACGAGGGCGAAGGCATGCGGCCGCTGGTGCGGAAGAAATGCGACGCCCTGTTTTCCATTCCCATGCACGGCGGGGTGAGTTCGCTGAATGCTTCGGTTGCCGGCGGCGTGGCGCTGTTCGAGATTGTCAGGCAGAGATTGGCGGCTCACTAACCGGGCAGAGTATCGTTCACTGATTATTGGCCGAACTCAGGCGTTGCCAGCGGCCAGCCTGCAAGAAGGAAAAGCCGTCTCCCGCAAGGGGGCCGGCTTTTTATGTCAAGAGCGGGCTGATGGTCAGCTCTCCTGCCCACTCCGACACCGAGTCCGGCATGGGGAAGCAGCAGGTCAGGAACAGTGGCGACAGGTTTTCAGGCTGAAAATGGCCCGATCGTGGATCGAGGATATGTTTGACTGGCGCAGGTTCAGCACCATGCCGATTTCGCTGAAATCAAGCCCTTCGTAGTAATGAAGAGACAGCACCAGCCGTTCCAGTTCAGGCAGTTCTTCGATGATCCTGCCCAGCTCCAGGGGGTCCTTGACGGCGAACGGGATTCCGGGATCTGCCGCGGCGGATTGAGGGATGTTCAACTGTGGCTCCCCTATCGGAAGGCCGACCGGATTCACGGCGGTTTGATTCGTAATCGTTGGTGATCCCATGTTGCATCCTCCCTGCGTCATTTCACGGTTACTCCTGTGTTGCCAGGTCTTCAGTCGGCGGGCTTTGTTTGAACATCTGTGCAAATGTTGAACTTTTCCGGCCATTGCGACTCAGGGCCGTCTTGTTCGCCGTGCAGTCCGATAGTTTCTTAACTTGCCGTAATCCGGAATGTTTTCATGGGACGGTTTGTCTGCCGGTTACACTGCCGAATCGTTTCCTGTCCCCATGACAGGCTAATAGCAAGATCTCTACCAAATTCAACAGTCTGCGGGCCACAAAATACCGGACCTCATTCCTTCGCGTGGGGAATGGTTATTTTGATGTAATCCTGGCAGGTTATGGGTTTCGTGATAGAATGTGAAACATGTCGTGATGTCATCAACATGCAGGTTGAACCAGTACGGGGAGGGATTTCCATGAACGATTTGCTGGGCATTATCCTTGCGGGCGGCGCCGGGGAGCGCCTGAAGCCCCTGACTTCGGTACGGGCCAAGCCGGCGGTGCCTTTCGGGGGCAAATACCGGATCGTCGATTTTGTCCTCAACAACATGATCAACTCCGGCATCAGGAACATCAAGCTCCTGGTGCAGACCCTGTCACAGCCGCTCATCATTCATGTGAGCACCATGTGGCCGTCGGCGCCGATTTACAGCTATTTTGTTCAATGCATACCCGCGCAGAAGCGGATAGGGGACCAGTGGTACAAGAGCACGGCTGACGCCGTTTACCAGAACCTGAACATTTTCAGGGACAATCCATGCTCGAAAAGGGTGGCGATTTTTTCCGGTGATCATATCTTCAAAATGGACGCGAGCCAGTTCGACAGTTTCCACCGGGCTCAAGGCGCCGATTTCAGCATCTCCGCCATGGTGATAAAAAAAGAGGATGCCGGCCGTTTCGGCATCATCGAAGTGGACAAGAACGGCAGGGTGATAGGGTTCCAGGAAAAACCGGAGAATCCCAGGGAAATACCGGGAAGGCCCGGATTCTGCCTCACCTCGATGGGGAATTACATCGCCAATATACCTGCGCTGGTCGAGGTCGTGAGCGAAGACGCCGGTGAAGAGAAATCGTCCCATGATTTCGGCAAGGATGTCATTCCGCTGATGCTCTTGAAGGGGCTGAGAGTATTTGCCTATGATTTCAATGAAAACTACGTACCAGGCGAGGATCACACCTACTGGCGCGATGTGGGCACCATAAAGTCCTACTGGGAAGCCAACATGGACCTTGTGAGCATCAATCCGGAACTTAACCTGTACAACCATCTGTGGCCGGTCAAAACGGCGCCCGACTTCACGCCCCCGGCAAAACTGGTCATGAGGCAGTCACTGATAGACAACAGCATAATCAGCGGCGGCAGCGTTATCACCCAGGCGGAGATCAGCAACTCGGTGCTCAGCCAGAGAGTCCGGGTCGAGAAGAATGCAATGGTCAGCGAGAGCGTCATCTTTGCCGGGGTTACCATCAGCGAGGGAGCCCGGGTGCGGAAGGCGATAATAGACAAGAACGTTTCCGTTCCGCCCAATGCCCGCATCGGTTTCTCCCTGGAGGAGGACGAGGCGCGGGGCTTCAGGGTGTCCGACGGAATTACCGTCGTGCCCAAGGATTATGAATTCACCTAGGTGATAAAATGCACGAAGGGATGGTCCGTTGTGGAACCATCCCTTCGTCTCGTTTCCCTAATGCGGTCTTTCAGGGGAATCCGGTAACCTGTCCAGCTACCTGCTGCTACCAGACTTCAACGTATGCCATGTCGCTGTAAATTCCCTCGAGTTTGACCTTGTGGCCCTGCTCCATGCGTGAAAGCGCTTCGAACATTTCCTTCTGTTCCTTGTCGGCGCTGGCCTTGGCCAGTTCCGCGTACATGGCCATGGCTTCTTCTTCGTTCTTCATGGCCAGTGCCATGGCGTCGGCCGGTTTCATTGCAATGCTGAGCGCCGGTTTGTCGACGGTTTCGGCAATCTTGTAATCGGCGTTTTCGTCGAATTTCATGGGCTTCGCCTGGGTAAGCAGTCCCTGCAGGTAATCCTGGTGCTTCTTTTCCTCTGCTGCCAGGTCGGAAAAAATGGACTTCAGGTTGGCGTTTTCCAGTTTTTCGCCCGCGGCCTTGTAGAAGTTGTAAGCTTCAATTTCATTTCCGACTGCCATTGATATAACTTTTTTGTAATCTTCTACGTTCATTGCATCCCCTTTCTTCCCTTGAAATTTATTGCCATAAGCAATCGAATAATACCACACAGTACCAATATGGTTTTGTTATGTCAATATATTGGCAATAGATTTTTGCCGGCGTTCACTCCCTGCCCACCAGGTTTTCACCTTCAGAAACCATCAGTTCGCTGATGAGCCTGGTGAAGCGGAGGGGATCCTTGACCGGAGTTCCTTCCGTCAGCAGAGCCTGATCGAAGAGGAGTTCGCAGTAGTCGTCCAGCTTCTTGTTTGCCTTGTCCTTGTCGAACAGCTTCTGCATGATCCGGGTGATGGGGTGGTCGGGGTTCAGTTCCAGGATGCGCTTGGATTCGGGGACGTCTTGGTTCATCGCCTTGAGGATCCGCTCCATGTTGGCGTTCATGCCGTACTCGTCGGCCACCAGGCAGCAGGCGCTGTCGGTGAGGCGGCTCGAGAGGCGCACTTCCTTGACGCGGTCGTCAAGTTTTTCCTTAATCAAGCCCAGAAGGCTGCCAAACTGCTTTTCCGCTTCCTTCTTCTTTTCCTCGTGCTGTTGCTTCTCCTCTTCGGAGTCGATTTCCAGTTCACCCTGGAGAACCGACTTGAGCTTCTTGCCGTCGTATTCCGTCAGGCTCTGCACCAGCCACTCGTCGATGGGGTCGGTGAGGAACAGGACTTCGTACTCTTTCTTGCGGCAAATTTCCAGGTGCGGCGAATTTTCCACCATTGCCCTGCTGTTGCCGGTGATGTAGTAGATCTCCTTCTGCCCCTCAGGCATCCGCTCCACGTATTCCCTCAAAGAGGTATGTGCGCCCGGTTCGGTCCTTGTGCTCTCGAACAGGACCAGTTCCTGGAGTTTTTCGCGATTTCCCTGGTCGAAGTGGATGCCTTCCTTCAGCACCGGCCCGAACTCCTGGTAGAACTTCAGGTAGTCGTCAGCGGTCTTCTCCTTCATTTCAGACAGCGTCGAGATGATCTTGCCCACCAGGTTCTTCTGGATCCTGCGGATCTGGACATCTTCCTGGAGGATTTCGCGGGACACGTTCAGGGGCAGGTCGCTGGAATCCACCACGCCCTTGACGAAGCGGAGGTAGTCCGGCAGGAGCTGCTCGCACTTGTCGGTGATGAAGACCCGTTTCACGTAGAGGTGGACGCTCTTGCGGTGCTCGGGCATGAACAGGTCGAAGGGCCTGTGTTCGGGGATGTAGAGGAGCGCCTTGAACTCGCTGGTTCCCTCGGCGGAGTAGTGGATCGTGCGGAGCGGTTTGCCGTAGTCATGGGAGATGTGGTTGTAGAACTCGTGGTACTCATCCTCGGTGATTTCGCTCTTCGACCGCGCCCAGATGGCCTTCATGGAATTGAGGGTTTCTTCCTCGGTCTTCTTGATCTTTTCGGCCCCTTCAATAGGCTTGCCGTCGACGCCGCGTGGGAAATCTTCCCGGGTTATGTCCATGGTGACAGGGTACTGGACGTAATCGGAGTATTTTTTCACGATGGAGCGGATGCGCCACTCGTCCAGGAACTCCTTCATTTCGTCCTTGAGGTGCAGGATGACATCGGTGCCCCTGGTTTCCTTGTCGCATTCCTCGGTGGAGTAGGTGCCGTCGCCCACCGATTCCCAGCGCGTGGCCAATGCCTTGTCGCCTGCCCGTCGGGTGACGAGGGTGACCTTGTCGGCGGCCATGAACGAGGCGTAGAAGCCGACACCGAACTGGCCGATCAGTTCCGGGTGGTCTTTCACGCTCTTTTCCTTCAGGCCCTGGAGGAACGCCTTGGTGCCGGACTGGGCGATGGTGCCGATGTTGTTTTCCACCTCTTCCATGGACATGCCGATGCCGTTGTCGCGGATGGTCAGGGTGCCGGCGTCCTTGTCCGGGATCAGCTTGATCTTCCAGTCCGAGTCGTTTTCCAGGATCGATTTGTCCAGGTGCGACTCGAAGCGGGCCTTGTCGACGGCGTCAGAGGCATTGGAGATCAGCTCGCGGAGGAAGATCTCCTTGTTGGAATAAAGGGAGTGGATCACCAGGTCCAGCAGCTGCTGGACCTCGGTCCGGAAATGCTTCGTGGTCTTGGTCATGGGTGGTAATTCTCCTGTTTATGGTTTCATGGTGGCGGAACGTTTCCTTCAGGTCATTAAAATAAACATTCGATCCGGTATTTGCAAGGGGTGGGGGAATTTTTTCAGCGCCGTGCCGGACCGGGTTCCTGTCCTGTGCTGCTGAAGGGCATAAAGAGGGGCCTTCCTTTATTTGTCAGAAGAGCAATATTCCCTTGTTATCCAGCAAGATACGCAGAGCTAGGCTGCCCGGAAGTGATTTAATTATGATAGAGGTTTGTCCTGGATGCGGAGGTGGAAGTTTACCCTGGAACAAGGATATGGAGGCTCTCCCTGCCGCTCGATGCTTTCTGCATCTCATTGGTCGTATGCATTCTGCGATTTCCACCCCGTGGAGGAGAATGCACAATACCGTTGAAGAAGTCAACGTGACGGAAGGTGGTGGTATCCAACGCATTCGCAATTCCTGTTCGACGGGAAGTTTCCTTGCGACGGTTTTACAAAACGAAAGATCTCCGCAGAAATTTTGGAAAGGAGGTAAGTATGAGACGTTTTACAAACATTTTGACCGCTGTTCTCTTTGTCTTCACGACGGCCGTCGTGGTCAACGGCCAGCCCCAGCAGGGGACACCTCTCCCCGGCAGCAAGATCCCGCAATTCGTTGATCCCCTGCCGCTTTTGAGCTTGGCCGGCGGGCCAATGGAGACTATCCTCGCCGGTGCCGGCGAGATCACGCTGAACATGTTCGAGTTCAAGGCCAACATGCTGCCGAGCACTTTCGTGCCGGCAACCGGGACCTACACCGGGACATGGGTCTTCGGCTATCGGCAGGGTCCCCTGGCCACCCCTCCGGCAACCGCGGTCGGCACCTACATCGGTCCCGTCATCGTGGCGACGCGCGGCCAGCCCACCCAGATCAGGTATGTAAACAATCTCACCGATCAGGGTATCGCCTGGAGACAGTGGACAGACCAGAGCATTCATTCGGTGTTTCACCAGGTATACGGGAGTCCTATGCCGACGCACGGTGAAGCGGCCCACTACCCGGGTCCTATTCCCGCTGTACCGCACCTGCATGGTGGTGAGGACGCTGCCCTGACCGATGGCGGTCCGGAGGCGTGGTTCCTGAGCAACTTTGGGAATTTCACCTCCCCGGCTGTTGTGAATTCGCATGGTGCGGCCTACTACACCATGCAAGGCATCGCCGCACTCCCCAATGAGGCGGTATACCGTTACCCCAACAGCCAGGAGGCGTCGCCCCTCTGGTTCCATGACCATCTGCTCGGCGCCACCCGGATCAATGCCACCTTCGCGGGCCTGGCCGGCGCCTATGCCATCGTCGATAACGGTCTTACCCTCCCCGCGGGGCTGGATCCGGTTGGTCTCAAGAACGCGGACGGGACGAATCTGCGTTACAGCGTGCCGCTGGTCCTGCAGGACCGCATGTTCGATACCATGGGCCAGCTCTACTTCCCCATCATCGGCATCAACCCGACGGCTCACCCCTACTGGATCCCCGAGTTCGTGGGGGACACCATTGTGGTAAACGGCAAGGTCTGGCCGTATATGAGCGTCGATCAGCAGCGCTATCGCTTTTACATCATCAACGGCGCCAACTCCCGCCCCTTTGAACTGTTCCTCCAGGATCAGGCATCCGGGATCGTGGGACCGCCCATGTGGGTCATCGCCACCGACGGCGGCTACCTGGACACCCCGATCCTGATCGACCCGAACGCTTCGGGCAGCCAGAAGAAGGCTGGCGTATTGACCACGCTGACGATCATGCCGGGTGAGCGCTACGAAATAATCGTCGACTTCAACGACGCGGCATGGAAGGCGCGTCTTCCGGCGAAGGGCGCTTTCCCCCGCAACCTCGTTCTGCGCAACGTCGGCGCCACGGTACTCGGTGCGCCCAACGTAAATCTGGATGGCAAAGTCATGCAGTTCCGCGTCTCCGCGACCATACCCACCGACACCAGCTACAACCCGGTGAGCGGCACTGCCATTCGCAGCGGCACGCAGATCATCAAGCGGCTGGTCAACACGGCCACTGGAGCGCTGGCTGCCGGCGTGACCGCAAACAAGACCCGCCAACTGATCCTGGTCGAGATCGCGGGCCCCGGCGGACCGCTTGAAGTCATGCTCAACAACACCAGCTGGGACGGCATGCGCATGAACGGGATGACCATGACCCCCGTAAATGGTGCATTGCCGGTCCAGAACAACTTCATCACCGAGTTCCCCATCGAGGGTGAAACCGAGGTGTGGGAGATCGTCAACACGACGATGGACCGCCATCCCATTCATCTGCACGGCGTGCAGTTCCAGATCCTGAACCGCCAGCCATTCAACGGCACCGGATATAGAAAGGCGTATGATGCATCGTTCCCGGGAGGCACCGTCAATTCCCCGCTGACCGGACTGCCGGTGACCTACGCTGCCGGCGTCTTCATTCCGGATTGGGGATCGCCATTGCCGTACTCTCCCGGTGATCCCGGTTATAACCAGGCGTTGCAGGGCGGCAAGTACGGCGGCAATCCGGACGTCACTCCTTACCTTAAAAGTACGCCTATGCCGCAATTGAGCTATGAAGTGGGCTGGAAGGATACCGCCATCATGAACCCCGGTGAGGTGACGAGGATAGCAGTGCGCTATGCGCCGTACGCATACGACGACAATAACCTGTTCTTCCCGTATAATCCGAGCGCCTTGAACGGCTATTATGTCTGGCACTGCCACATCACCGACCACGAGGACAACGAGATGATGCGGCCTACCCAGTTCGTGCCGTCGGCGCTGGTCCCCGACGCGAACCGGCTCTACAAGCAGGGAATCGATTACTAGCGTGCTCTCAGCTGCGACAGGTTTGTCGCCGGGCGAACAGGGGCAAGCTTGGGGCGGCACCCGCGGGTGCCGCCCATTTTCATCCGTGGTCCCTTTTACGGCAGGAAAATCGTTGTTCCCGGAGGTAACCATGACATCAGCATATAATCCGCTATTGTTAGTGGCCGTCATAATCTGTTTCTGCTCCGCCTGTGCGCACGAAGAGCAGGACCGCGCCAAGGGAGCAGCGACCGGCGCGGAACAGGCAATCTCCGCATCACTCCAGGCGCCGACCGGGCTTGCGTTGCGCATCGTCCCCGAAGGATTCCTCCTCTCCTGGAGCCCTTCGCCGCAGGATCCGGGGGTCGTTACCGGCTACGAGCTTGTCCGCGCGACCTATTTCAGTGGACCGTACGAAGCAGTTGGGACTGTCGGCAAGGGAGTATCCAGCTTCGTAGACCGGACGATTAAGCCTGAAGCGATTTATTTCTACAAAGTGAGGGCCATAGCAGGCGGCCAGTATTCCCCATTTTCCAATGAGGCTTCCGGCGAATCACCAGGAAAGCCCTGAGGATCATTCTTTGCCATGATGGGCGTACGGAGCGGTATGCCCATGCGGGTGACCGGGGCGCGCGCTGCTTCGAAGCGCTGTTTCGGCGATTCTTGCCGTAACCTCCGTCTCCCGACCATCCCACCTCCCATCCCCCATTCCTTGACACCCACATACGGCTATGTTACTGTAAATCCTTTCTGGAAAGCCCGGTTAGGGCTCTCCGGGCGCCCCCCGACGGGAAGGTTCGGGGACACCTGAGTACCCTCTACATATTTCCTTGCCTCTTTTTTTCGGAGACGTTATGTACCAACCCGACTTTCCAACTTTCCGCCATCTTGCCGGCAGGGGCAACCTGATCCCGGTTTACCGGGAGATCATGGCGGACATGGACACCCCGGTCAGCGCCTTCAAGAAGATCGATGACGGCAGATATTCCTTTCTGCTGGAGAGTATCGAGGGCGGCGAGAAATGGGCGAGATACAGCTTTCTCGGCTCCAATCCGGAGGTCATCATCCGCTCCAGGGGCAACAGGGTCGAGGTCCTGTCCGCTGACGGAATCCCGCAATGCCACGAGGTGAGCGATCCGCTCGCATTCGTGAAGGATTACCTTGACCGATACAAACCTGTGGAGGTCGACGGTCTGCCCCGGTTTTTCGGCGGCGCGGTGGGGTACGTGGGCTACGACATGGTGCGCTATTTCGAGCGCGTTTCACTGGCCAAGCCGGTAGAGCTGGACGCGTATGACTGCTACCTGGTCATGACCGATACCATTCTGGTTTTCGACACCATCAGGCAGAAAATAAAGGTCGTATCAAACGCGCATCTGGACGAGGGCAAGACTCCCGAGGAGGCTTACGAAGAGGCGAAGTCCAAGATCGATGCGATTATCGGCAAACTGAGGGCGCCCCTTTCCCTGCCTGCGCCCGTCCCTCAGGAGAACAGGGCCGACTTCGTTTCCAACATCCTCAGGGAGGATTTCGAGGCTTCCGTCATGGCGGCCAAGGAGTACGTCAAATCGGGAGACGTCATCCAGGTGGTCCTGTCCCAGCGTTTTTCCGCGGATCTCACCGTTGACCCCTTCGACATTTACCGCTCGCTCCGCACGTTGAACCCGTCTCCCTACATGTTTTTCCTCCGGCTGGACGACACCCTGGTGGTGGGGGCTTCGCCCGAGGTCATGGTCCGCAGGGAGGGGGAGCAGGTCGAACTGCGCCCCATCGCCGGGACCAGGCCGCGCGGCGGGTCGCGGGAAGACGACGAACGGCTCGAAGCGGACCTGCTGGCCGACCCCAAGGAGCGGGCGGAGCACGTCATGCTCGTGGACCTGGGGCGCAACGACCTGGGCAGGGTCTGCGAGACCGGGACCGTCCGGGTTTCCGAGCTGATGGTGGTGGAGCGCTATTCCCATGTCATGCACATCGTCTCCAACGTCCAGGGGAAACTCCAGGCGGACAAGGATGCGTTCGACGTCCTCCGCGGCACGTTTCCGGCCGGTACGCTCTCCGGTGCGCCCAAAGTGCGGGCCATGGAGATCATCGAGGAGCTGGAGCCGGTGCGGAGGGAGATCTACGGCGGCGCCGTGGGGTATTTCTCGTTTTCCGGCAACATGGACATGGCCATCGCCATCCGCACCCTGGTGGTCAAGGACGGCAGGGTCTATCTCCAGGCAGGCGCCGGAATCGTCGCCGATTCTGACCCCGCTGCCGAGTACCAGGAGACCGTGAACAAGGCCAGGGCAGTGGTCAAGGCGATCGAAATGGCGGAACAGGGCTTGGATTAAACAGGGTATTGAGGCACGCTATGCTGTTGATGATCGATAACTACGACTCTTTCACCTACAACCTGGTCCAGTATTTCGGGCAGCTCGGCCAGGATGTGGTTGTCCACCGCAACGACCGGATCACCCTTGGGGAGATCGAGCGTCTTTCCCCGGAGCGGATCGTGATCTCGCCGGGGCCGTGCACTCCGGCGGAAGCGGGGATCTCTGTGGACGCCATCCTGCATTTTGCCGGGAAGATCCCGCTGCTGGGCGTCTGCCTGGGGCACCAGGCGATCGGCGCCGCGTTCGGCGGGCGCGTGATCCGGAGCGAATACCTGATGCACGGCAAGACCTCTCCCATTCACCATGACGGCACGGGCCTTTTCCGGGGTCTTCCCAACCCGTTCGAGGCGACCCGCTATCATTCCCTTATCGTCGAGCGCGAAACTTTTCCCGACTGCCTCGAAGTGACGGCCTGGATCGAGAGCGGCGAGATCATGGGGCTGGCCCACAGGGACCTGCCCATTTGGGGGGTCCAGTTCCATCCCGAGTCGATCCTGACGGAGCGGGGCATGGACATCCTGCGGAATTTTCTGGAGATGAGCCGGCGCTGATTCAATCACGTAGGGGCGCTGCTTGCAGCGCCCGACGGATCGTGGAAATGGGCGCGGCAAGCAGCGCCCCAACAGGAACGAACATGATCAAAAAAGCCATAGCCAGGATCGTGGAGCGCCGGGACCTCACTGAAGCCGAGATGATAGAGGTCATGGACCAGATCATGTCCGGCGAGACCACTCCGGCCCAGACCGCGGCCTTCATTACCGCGCTGCGCATGAAGGGGGAAACGGTCGACGAGATCACCGGCGCTGCCAGGGTCATGCGGGATCGGGCTACCCGCATCAATGTCGGCAGGAATGTCCTGGACATCGACCGGGAGGACATCAACCTGGATCTGGAAACCGTCCTGGACACCTGCGGCACGGGCGGCAGCGGCACCAACACGTTCAATGTGTCCACCACCGTGGCATTCGTGGTTTCCGCATGCGGGGTCAGGGTGGCCAAGCACGGCAATCGTTCTGTTTCATCAACCTGCGGGAGCGCCGATGTCCTGGAAGCCCTGGGGGTCAATCTGGACGTCACGCCCATGATGGTGGAGCGCTGCATCGCGGAGATAGGCATCGGTTTCCTGTTCGCCCCGGCATTGCACGGCGCTATGAAACATGCCATCGGCCCCAGGAGAGAGATCGGCATACGCACCATCTTCAACATTCTCGGTCCGCTGACCAATCCGGCCGGAGCCCGGTGCCAGGTGCTGGGCGTTTACCGGGAGGATCTGACGGAAAAGCTTGCCCAGGTTTTGAGAAAGCTCGGCTGCAGGCGGGGATACGTCGTTCATGGCCTGGACGGCATGGACGAGATAACCCTGACCACCGGGACCAGGGTTGCGGAAGTCACCCCCGCGGGAGTTGCTTCCCGGTTGTTCAGCCCGGAGGAATTGGGGTTTGCACGATGCGTCATGGCCGATCTCAGGGGCGGGGACGCCGTGGCGAATGCAGCGATTGTGCGGAATATCCTGGACGGGGTTCCCGGGCCGAAAAGGGATATCGTGCTGCTCAATGCCTCCTTCGGCCTGGTGGCCGCCGGCAAGGCGGAAGACCTTGCCGAAGGACTGCGGCTTGCGACCGGGGCGATCGATTCGGGCCGGGCCAGGGGTCAGCTGGAGCGGCTCGTCGAGTTGACCAACGAATGACAAGGGACGGGTTTCAAGCCCTCCCCTGCAGTTGAAATTGCCGAAATACCGGGCCCGTTGAGGGAAACGGGAATCATTGATGAGAAAAACGGTATCGGGAGGTGACCATGGGACCTCTGGCGGAAGACATGGGGAAACGCTTCACCTATGCGGACTACTGCACATGGGACGATGATCAGAGATGGGAGCTGATCGACGGAGTTCCCTACAACATGACCCCGGCGCCGGCAACCAGGCATCAACGGATCCTGGGGAACCTTCATCTGAGCGTCTCATCGTTTCTGGCCGGCAAAACCTGCACAGCATTCCTAGCTCCAACAGACGTTGTGTTCGACGAGCGCAACGTGGTCCAGCCGGACCTGCTGGTGGTCTGTGACCGGGAGAAGATAACCGAGGCAAACATCCAGGGTGCGCCGGACCTGGTGATCGAGATCCTCTCGCCCGCCACCGGACGGAAGGACCGACGGGAGAAAAGGGCGCTCTATGAGCGATTCGGTGTGCGGGAATACCTGGTTCTCGATCCACTCAACGAGACGGTGGAACGGCTGACGCTGGCGGACGGGCGGTACGGGCAACCGGACGTGTTCGGCTGGGATGAAACCATGAGATTTGCGGTCCTGCCTGAGCTGGAGCTGGAATTATGGACCATATTCGAAAAGGAAAAGACTGAGGCGGTTAATGAGCGGTACCCCGGATATATTGCGGAAAATCGTTGAGTACAAGCAGGGTGAGCTGGCATCCGCCAGGTCGCGCTGTTCCCTTGCCGAACTGAAGGCGCGTTGCGCGGCAGCGCCGCCGGTGCGCGGCTTCAGGGAAGCCCTGGAAAGAGCGGACGGGGCGGGGCGGACCGCTTTGATCGCCGAAGTGAAGAAAGGTTCTCCCAGCAAGGGAGTGATCCGCGCCGACTTCGATCCGGTTGCCATTGCCGGGATCTATGAAAAGAACGGCGCCGCGTGTTTATCGGTCCTTACCGATGAGCATTTCTTTCTTGGCCATCTGGACTATTTGTCAGCTATCCGCTCCGCAGTGAACATACCCCTGTTGCGGAAGGATTTCATCTTCGACGAGTACCAGATCTGGGAGGCGCGGGCCGCCAGGGCGGATGCCATCCTCCTGATCGCGGCTATGCTCGATCTTCCCCGCCTCGGGGATTTCATCGCCACCGCCCGCGAACTGACCCTCGATGTCCTGCTGGAAGTCCACGACGAGGCCGAGCTGGCAACGGCGCTGGAAACGGACTGCCGCCTCATCGGCATCAACAACCGCAACCTGCGCACGTTCGAGGTCGATCTGGCCACGACGGAGAGGCTCTGCGCCATCATGCCGTCGGGGCGCTTCCCGGTGGCGGAGAGCGGTGTCCATACCCGGGACGATGTCCTCCGGCTCCGCGCAGCCGGGGCACGGGCCTTCCTCATCGGCGAATCTCTGATGCGGGACCCCGATATCGGCGCGAAGGTGCTGGAAATCCTCGGAGAGAAGTGAGCAGATTTGATGTGCCGTCCATCTGATCCATTTCCATACATGTGCCAGGAGGCTCAATGACCACCAAGATACTGCTTCCCGAAGACCGGATACCGAAACAGTGGTACAACATCATCCCCGACATGCCGGGTCCCCTGGCGCCGGTCATCAACCCGCAGACTCTCAAGCCCGTCACTCCTGACGACCTGCTGCCCATATTTCCCATGACGCTGATCGAGCAGGAGGTTTCGCGGGAGCGCTGGATCGATATCCCCGACGAGATCCGCGAAATCTACCAGCTGTGGCGTCCGACCCCCCTGTACCGGGCGCGGAGGCTGGAAAAGGCGCTGGGTACGCCCGCGCGCATTTACTACAAGCACGAAGGGGTCTCTCCTGCCGGATCCCACAAGCCGAATTCCGCCATTCCCCAGGCTTGGTACAACAAACAGGCCGGCATCCGGCGGCTGGCCACGGAGACCGGCGCCGGCCAGTGGGGAAGCTCGCTTGCCCTTGCCTGCAGCTTCTTCGGCATGGAGTGCACGGTCTACATGGTGAAGGTATCGTTTACCCAGAAGCCCTACCGCAAGAGCATGATGCAGCTCTGGGGGGCCGACGTGATCGCGTCGCCCTCCGAATTCACCAACGCGGGCCGCTCCATACTCGCCCATGATCCGGACAACCTGGGCAGCCTGGGCATCGCCATTTCCGAGGCGGTCGAGGACGCCGCGACCCATGAAGACACGAACTACGCACTGGGCAGCGTGCTGAACCACGTCTGCCTCCACCAGACCGTAATCGGCCAGGAGGCCAAGGCCCAGATGGAGATCGCCGGACACTACCCGGACGTGGTCATTGCCTGCTGCGGCGGCGGCTCCAACTTCGCCGGGCTGTCGTTCCCCTTCATCGCCGACCGCGCGGCCGGGAAGAAGGTCCGCTGTGTCGCGGTGGAGCCCGCCTCCTGCCCGACGCTGACCAAGGGGGTCTACGCGTTCGATTATGGCGATACCGCGAAAATGGCCCCCATCGCCATGATGTACACCCTGGGCCATGATTTCATGCCGCCGGGCATCCATGCCGGGGGATTGCGCTACCACGGCGAATCGCCGCTTGTCTCCCAGCTGTGCCACTCCGGTGAGATCGAGGCGAAGGCCTACAGCCAGAATGCCTGTTTCGAGGCTGCCGTTCTCTTCGCCCGCAGCGAGGGGATCGTGCCCGCGCCCGAATCGTCCCACGCCATCCGCGCCGCCATCGACGAGGCCGTGATGGCCAAGGAGGAGGGGAAGGAGAAAACCATCCTGTTCGGCCTGTCCGGCCACGGCCAGGTGGACATGGCAGCCTACGACGCCTATCTGTCAGGGGCGCTTGAGGACTACGAATACCCCGAGGAGAAGATCCGGGAGGCGCTGGACCGCCTGCCGAAGGTGTTGCTGTAACATTGAAAACACCCCCAATCCCCCTTCGGCAAAGGGGAAGACTGAGTGCTCCTTGAGGGATTTGTAGATTTCCCCCTTTATGAAAGGGGGGCAGGGTGGATTCGGAAAATAAACAGGTGCCGGTTATGGTCAAGGTTAAAATCTGCGGGATCACCAACGAGGACGATGCGCTGCAGGCGGTTGACGCAGGCGCCGACGCCCTCGGTTTCGTGTTCTACAACCTGTCGCCCCGCTGCATCACCTTCGAAGCAGCGGAGAAGATAATCCGCAGGCTGCCGCCGTTCGTTGCGGCAGTCGGGGTTTTCGTCAACAATCCTGCCACGTTCGTCAGCAGCGCGGTGGAGCGCAGCGGCATCAACGTTGTCCAGCTTCACGGCGACGAAACGCCTGCATTCTGCGCGGGGCTCCGGCACAAAGTGGTAAAAGCGTTTCGCGTGCGGGACATCGCCAGCCTGGATGCAATCGGGACCTATCCCGTATCCGGCTATCTCCTCGATGCCTATGTGCCGGGAACTTACGGCGGAACCGGTCTGACGTTCAACTGGGAAGCCGCCCGGATTGCCAAGCAGTACGGGGCCATCATCCTGGCGGGCGGCCTGAATCCGTCCAATGTCCGGAGGGCGGTGGAGACGGTTGCGCCTTATGGGATCGACGTTTCCAGCGGCGTAGAGTCGGCGCCCGGGAAGAAGGACCACGCCAAGGTCGCGGAGTTGATACGGCGCGCGAAATGTCTGTGAGAGAGTCAGAGAAACACTGGAGGTTACATGAGATTACCTGATAAATCCGGCCATTTCGGCAACTTCGGCGGCAGGTTCGTACCCGAGACGCTCATGCCGGTCCTGCGGGAACTGGAAAAGGCATACGCGAGCGTCAAGAACGACCGCGACTTCAAGGACGAGTTCAATTACTATCTCAAGGAGTACGTGGGCAGGCCCAATCCGCTCTATTTCGCCGAGAAGCTGACCAGGAAGCTGGGCGGGGCGAAAATCTATCTGAAGCGGGAGGATTTGAACCATACCGGGGCGCACAAGATCAACAACACCATCGGCCAGGGCCTGCTGGCGAAACGGATGGGGAAGAAGCGGGTCATAGCCGAAACCGGAGCCGGTCAGCACGGCGTTGCGACGGCGACCATAGCGGCCCTGTTCGGCATGGAGTGCGAGGTTTTCATGGGGGAGGAGGACATCCGCCGCCAGTCCCTCAACGTGTTCCGCATGAAGCTCCTGGGCGCCAAAGTGACACCGGTCTCGTCCGGGACCGCGACCCTCAAGGACGCCATGAACGAGGCGATCCGCAACTGGGTCACCTACGTCAGGGACACTTTCTACGTCATCGGCACCACCGCCGGTCCCCATCCCTATCCCATGATGGTGCGCGACTTCCAGTCGGTCATCGGCCGTGAAGCCAAACTGCAGCACGACCGTGCGGAAGGGCGGTTGCCCGACTGCCTGGTGGCCGCTGTCGGCGGCGGCAGCAACTCGCTGGGGCTCTTCCACCCCTTCATAGACGAGCCTGACGTGCGACTGATCGGCGTCGAGGCCGCCGGCTTCGGCATCGACACCGGCAAGCACGCGGCCCCGCTCTGCGCGGGACGCGTCGGGGTGCTGCACGGCAACAAGACCTACCTGCTCCAGGACGACCACGGCCAGGTCGCGTTCGCCCACTCCATTTCCGCGGGCCTGGATTACCCGGGCGTCGGCCCCGAGCATGCCTGGCTCAAGGACACGGGCCGGGCCGAATATGTTTCCATTACCGATGACGAGGCAATGGAAGGATTCCGGGTTTTAACCCAGGAGGAAGGCATCCTGCCCGCACTGGAGTCGTCGCACGCCATCGCCCATGTGCTGAAGCTGGCGCCCACCATGCCTCCGGAAAAGACCATCGTGGTCTGCCTGTCGGGGCGCGGGGACAAGGACATACACACGGTTGCGGATTACATGGGGGTTCAACTGTAGCAGCCGCCTGCACGGGGCGCCCGTTTCCCGCCGCCGCACCATCGGGGCGAAGCAGATGATCTGCTTCGCCCCGATGCCTTCTTCCCATCCCGATCAATCCTTCTCCAGGCTTTTCACATCGATGAAGGGTACCGCTCCGGCGGTCACCTTGGGCATGTGGCCGTCCCATTTTTCGATCGCTTTCAGTGACGCCTCGATCTGGCGCAGTTTCACCAGGGCCGGGGTGACGTTTTCCTTCTGCAGCCTCAATGCCTCAGCTTCGGCCTTCGCCTGGGTCACCTTCTGCTCCGCCTCGATCTTGATCCGTTGCAGGTCCCGCTGCGCCTTGAACGCCAGCTGCTCCGCCGTCTGCTTCTGTTCGATGGCCTGGGAAAACTGGTCGGAGAACTTGAAGTTGACGATGGAGAAATCGTCCACGATGATGTTGTACGTCATGAGCCGCTGTTTCAGCATCTCGCGGATCTCCGAGCGAACCTTTTCCCGCTGGGTGATGACTTCCACGGCGGTGTACTTGGCCGTTACCGCCTTGACCACCTCCTGCACCGCCGGATCGATTATCCGCTCCTTGAAGTTCGCTCCCAGTTTCTGGTAAATCACGTTCACCTTTTCCGGCAGGATGTGGAAGTTCAGGGCGATGGTGGAGAATGTCTCCTGCAGGTCCTTGGATGCCGCTTCGGCGTCGGTCTGGGATTTCTGCACCTTCACGTCCATCCTGATGACCTTCTGCATTATGGGCACGCGCAGGTGCAGCCCTTCACCGAGGACATTGGGGGAAACCGCCCCGAAGTTGAGCACCACTCCCCGTTCGCCTGCGCCGATGATAACGAACGGGTTCAGGAACAGGAAAAATATCAGCAGGGCGAACAGGATGCCGGCGGTTCTCGGAATGATCCTCTTCAGCTTCGCCTTGAATCCCTCCGCCTTGTCAGCTGTTACCGCATTCAATGTCATTGGCTCCCTCCTTAATAGGCTTTTCCATGAAATCGCAGCCGGCTGCAATCAGCAGGCATTGCACTCTGTCGTTGCTGCTGGGGCATTATAAACCGGGATTGTCGGCGCGCATATTGTGTATACAGTTTTTTGCAGACAGTAATGTAAAATGTATCAGATCAGCAGGAGTTGCTGCGTAAAGGGTGCGGTGGCAGGTTGGGCAGGGCGCCATTGACGGCCCCGCATCACGGGGGGAGGAAAGGGATGGTCGTGAATCCGCGGAGAATTGTCTGCGCCAGGGATGGCGTCTCGGCCCGAGGCCCGGTGGTGTACTGGATGAGCCGTGATCAGCGGGCCGACGACAACTGGGCGTTGCTCCATGCCCAGGAGGTGGCGCTGGAGCGCAAAGAGCCTCTCGGTGTCGTATTCTGTCTGGCCCCCCAGTACCTGGGAGCGACGATCCGCCACTACGGTTTCATGCTGCGGGGGTTGGAAGAGGTGGCCGGTCGGCTGGCTGAGAAGGGCGTCCGGTTTTTCCTGCTTACGGGAAACCCTGGGGAGGAAATTTCCCGGTTCGTCGGCGAAGAGGGCGTTTCCCGCCTGGTCACGGACTTCAATCCGCTGCGGGTCAAGCAGGAGTGGGACCGGCAGGTGGCGGAACTGATCACGGCGCCGTTCCGGGTGGTCGATGCCCATAATATCGTTCCTTGTCAGGTTGCCTCTGCGAAACGGGAATTCGGCGCCCATACGTTCCGGCCGAAGATCCGGAAGGCTCTGCCGGAATTTCTTACGGATTTTCCGAAGCTTATGGAACATCCATTTCGGTGGAAAGGGAACCCCGGACACATCGACTGGGAACAGCTCCGGAAGGTGGTGAAGGTTGATCGCTCGGTCGGGGAAATCACCTGGATCGAACCTGGGGAACGTGCCGCGCGCCGGTCCTTGAGGGACTTCCTGGAAAACAGGCTCGCCTCCTGCTATGGGTCGAGAAACGATCCGGTGCGCAACGGCCAGTCGAACCTCTCCCCCTATTTTCACTTCGGGCAGCTCGCTCCCCAGCGGGCGGCACTTGTCGCGCAGCGGTTCGATGAGAACCTCAAGGCGCTGGACTCTTTCATGGATGAGTTGATCGTCCGGCGGGAACTCTCGGACAACTTCTGCCGCCACACTCCCGACTACGACAGGTGCAGCTGCTTTCCGGCCTGGGCGCGGGAAACCCTGGAACGTCACCGGCATGACCCGCGCGGATTTCTCTACAGTCGGGAGCAATTCGAGAGGGCTGAAACCCATGATACGTTGTGGAATGCCGCCCAGGCCGAGATGGTTACGTACGGCAAGATGCACGGTTATCTGCGCATGTATTGGGCCAAGAAGATCCTCGAATGGTCGGTTTCTCCCGAACAGGCAATGGCTGCGGCTGTTTACCTCAATGATCGCTACGAATTGGACGGACGTGACCCCAACGGCTATGCCGGCATAGCCTGGAGCATGGGGGGTGTCCATGACAGACCGTGGCCGGAACGCCCCATCTACGGCAAGATACGTTCAATGACGTTTCAGGGGTGCAGGAAGAAATTCGATGTGGATGCCTACATAAGAAAAACAGGATGATCGGGAGACTTCGGTCGGGATTCGGGGGCGCCGGACGGGAGGTTTTCCCGAGCCTGGCGGCAGGGGATGGTTATCCGAGCACGTTTTCCAGTGTTGC
This sequence comes from Geobacteraceae bacterium, assembly GCA_036677645.1. GTDB lineage: Bacteria > Desulfobacterota > Desulfuromonadia > Geobacterales > Geobacteraceae > RPRC01. The sequence continues at coordinate 48,307 of JAVBWB010000022.1, forward strand.
GAACAGATCCCTGAGAATTATCGGCTTGATGATGTTGCGCGTAACATTCAGCTTTCTCGTCTCCTCGACGAAATCCGCATCCTCGTTGGCGGTGATGAAGATAATGGGTATGTCGGGGTTCAGTTCACGGATGGCCCTGGTCATGTTGATCCCGTCCATGAGCGGCATGCGCGTGTCGGTTATGACGACATCGGGATGGTGCAGCTTGTAAAGTTCGAGCCCTTCTCTACCGTCGCTGGCCTGGTAAATCGTGGTGTACCGGGCCTGAAGCATCTTGTGGACGGTCATGCGGGTGATTGCTTCGTCTTCCACATAGAGAATCGAGGCTTTCTGCTTCTCTCGCTTTTTGTCGCTTCTCAAGGCTGGCCCCTTCAGGTGACCCTGCACCGGTCGTTTCCCATCCCGGTGCTCTGTTTCCCGGATGCGCGCCATCTGCCGTCTGGGGGATTTGTCGTAGAATTATCGGCGTGTTGGATGCCACTAGGAAAGCATGAATGGCCGGGTGATGTCAAGGCATCTGTGCGGTTTTTCATTTAAGGGCGCGCAGGAAAGCGTCAGAGAGTTTTCCGGAAGCGGTTTACGGCAAATGAAAGGATTACGGTCCCGAGCAGGAACAGGGCGAGGAACTGCTGCCAGAGGATGGCGATTCCCACACCCTTGAGGAAGATCCCGCGGATGATGACCAGGTAATAGCGGAGAGGGTTGATCAAGGTGAGCCACTGGACGCTCTGCGGCATGTTCTCGATGGGAAAGGCGAATCCGGAGAGGAGCATGGCCGGGAAGATGAAAAAAAAGGCGCTCATCATGGCCTGCTGCTGGGTTGTGCTCACGGTGGAGATGAGGAGGCCGAAGCCGAGGCTGCTCATGAGGAAGAGGGCAGTCGCCCCGAACAGGAGGGCAAGGCTGCCACGGATGGGAACGTCGAACCAGAAGGCTGCCACCAGGGTTATGATGGCCACGTCGATGAAGCCGATCAAAATGAACGGGACGGTCTTGCCGAGAATGAATTCGCCCTTGCGGATGGGGGTGACGATGATCTGCTCCATGGTGCCGACTTCCTTTTCCCGCACCACTGCCATGCTGGAAAGGAGGATGGTGATGATCAGCACTATGTTGGCGATGACTGCCGGGACATAGTAATTCCGGCTTTCCAGGTTTTCGTTGAACCAGGCGCGGCTTGCCATCCCCACCCCTCCCGCCCGGTAAGCGGGGCCGAAGGTGCGGGCCGTCTTCTCCATCAGCAACTGACTGCTGTAACGGGCCGCAATCCGCGAGGCATAATTCAGGGCGATGCCCGCGGTGTTGGAATCGGTGCCGTCCAGGATCAGCTGCACCGGCGCCCGCCCGCCGGAGCGGAGCGTTTCGCCGAAGCCCCTGTTCATCCGCAGGACGACTTTTGTCCTGCCTTCGTCCATGAGCTCGAGCAGCTGCTGTTCCCCGGAAACCCGTTCCACGACATGGAAATACCCCGAACCGGAAAAACGGGCCGTGAGGTCGCGGCTTTCCGGGCTGTTGTCCAGGTCGTAGACAGCCATTTTCACATCCCTGACATCCGTGTTGACCGCATAGCCGAACACTATGGTCTGGAAAACCGGGACCACGAAGATGATGAAACGCATCCTGGGGTCGCGCAGCACCTGGATGAATTCCTTCATGAGCATGGCTTTCAGTCGTTCGAACATGGGGAACCTCTGTTGCTGCTGGAATTCGGAATCCAGGAGTCAGGATTCAGAACACTACAAGCGCCGAAAAAACTGGAACAATGAGCGGTTTTGTTTTTGGTATTCTTCCGGCTTCTGAATGCCGGTTTTCATTCCATCTTCTTCCTGAACTTCCTGACGGACAATCCGAGCACCACCGCCGCGAACACGGCCAGCAGGGCCACTTCCCCGGCCATTACCCCCAATCCGACCCCCTTGAGGTAGATGTCCCGCAGGATGGACACGAAATAGCGGGCGGTGATGAGGTGGGTTATGCCCCGAATCGGGCCGGGCATGGTGTCGATGGGGAAGATGAACCCGGAAAGGAGAAAGGCCGGGAGCATGGTGATCACCAGCGCAAGCTGGCTTGCCACGAGCTGGCTTTTGGTGACGATGCTGATCAGGATTCCCAGCGCGAGCGCTCCGACCAGGAAGACCATGGAAAGTCCGAACAGGAGCGGCAGGCTGCCGCGCAGCGGGATGTCGAAGATGAATTCCCCCACCAGCACCGACAGGACCAGGTCGAGGATGCCGATGGCGAAATAGGGAACGAGCTTGCCGGCGATGAGTTCCGCGCCGGTGAGGGGGGTTGAGATGAGCTGCTCCATAGTGCCCGTTTCCCATTCCCGGGCGATGGTCAGCGAAGTGAGCAGGGCGGCGATGATCATCATGATGACCGCGATGAGGCCGGGGAAGATGTAGTTTTTCGACACCATGTCCGTGTTGAACCAGACGCGGGGACGCACATCGAGGCTGGAAAGCCGGGGTTCGGCGACCGAGACGCGGCGCGCCTGTTTCATGGCGATCTCTCCCGAGTATCCCGCTATAACGCCTTCGGCATAGCCCTGGGCGTAGGTGGCCGTATTGGGGTCGCTTCCGTCCAGGATCACCTGCACGGATGTTTTCCGTCCCGCTTCGACGTACCTTCCGAAATCCGCGGGTATCACCAGGGCGATCAGCGCATCCCTGCGGTCGATGGCTTTTTCGATGGCCCGATAGTTGTCGGCATGGCCGGTCAGGGTGAAGTAACGCGATCCCGCGAAGCGGCTGGTCAATTCGCGGCTGGCGTGGGTGGCGCTCTGGTCCCAGACGATGAGCGGAACCCGGTCCACATCGAGGGTCAAGGCGTAGCCGAAGAGGAACAGCATGAGCATGGGAATGGCGATGCCCATGCCCAGGCTGCGCGGGTCCCGGATGATGTGGAGAAATTCTTTTCTTGCAATTGCCGTGATGCGGTGGAGTTTCATGGTCCCGGCTCTTTCAGCCTGCAAATTCCTGTTCCCGCTCGCCTGCCCGGTCATGGGCTTCGATGAGGGAAACGAAAACGTCCTCCAGTGACGGCAGGATCTTTTCCATGCTGCGCAGAGCGATGCCCATGCGGTTCAGCCTGTCCTCAATCACGGGCATGGCCGTCCCTGAGTCTGCCGCGACCACGTGCAGGCCCGCGCCGAACAGCGCCGCGTGCCTGATCCCCGGGACCGTTTCGATCCCCTCCATTGCTTCCTGGGGCCGCTCGCAGAAGATTTCGATGACATCTTCCATCATCAACCGGGTCTTCAGCTCGTCCGGCGCCCCGCTGGCAATCAGTTCGCCCCGGTAGATGAGCCCCAGCCGGTCGCAGTATTCAGCCTCGTCCATGTAGTGCGTAGTGACGAACACTGTCGTGCCCAGTTCCGCCAGATGGTAGATGAGGTCCCAGAAATTCCTCCTGCTGATGGGGTCAACGCCCGACGTCGGCTCGTCGAGGAAAATGACCGGAGGCTCGTGGAGAAGGGCGCAGCCCAGGGCCAGCCGCTGCTTCCAGCCGGCTGACAGGATCCCGGTGCGGGAAGTCCGGTGCGCCCCGAGCCCTGCCATGGCGATGGCCCATTCCTTGCGTTCCGGCTTCCTTTCCGGCGCAATCTTGTAGATTCCGCTGTAGAAGTCGATGTTTTCCTCCACGGTGAGGTCTTCGTAGAGGGAGAATTTCTGGCTCATGTAGCCGATTACCGCCTTGATCTGTTCCGGTTGCCGGATAATGTCGAAACCGGCGACCGTCCCGGAGCCGCCGGTCGGCGCCAGGATGCCGCACAGCATGCGGATGGTGGTTGATTTGCCCGCGCCGTTCGGGCCCAGGAAGCCGAAGATCTCGCCCCGCTTCACGTCGAGGCTGACCCGGTTCACGGCGGTGAAGTCGCCGAAGCGGCGTGACAAATCCCTCAGGGAGACGGCAAAATCACCCGGTTCCGTAGTTCGTCGGTCATCCGTGCCAAAATCGCTCATGTGTCTGCACCGGCGTCAATGCCGCCAAGCACCGAAACGAACACGTCCTCAAGGCTCGGCTCGATGACCCGCATGCCCGGGACGGGGAGCCCCTCCCGCGCGCAGACCGCCGCGATCTCGCGTCGGGCCGCCTCCGGGTCGTTGGTCGCCACGTGGATCCGGTTCCCGAACAGGCCCACGTCCGCTCGCGGCAGCCGTTCGCGGAGCAGGCGCGCCGTTCTGCGGGGGGCGTCGGCCAGGACTTCGACGATGGCGCCGCTCAACAGCCCTTTCAGGGCGTCCGGCGTGTCGCAGGCAAGGAGCTTTCCGCGGTGGATCAGCCCCACCCGGTTGCATCGGTCAGCCTCGTCCAGGTAAGCCGTGGAGACGAAGATGGTCACTTTCTCCTTCATCAGGCGGTACAGGATGCGCCAGAAGTCGCGGCGCGAAACCGGGTCCACCCCGTTGGTCGGCTCATCGAGGAACAGCACCTTCGGAGTGTGGACCAGGGCGCAGGCGAGTCCCAGTTTCTGCTTCATGCCGCCCGAGAGGTTGCCGGCCCGACGTTTCCGGAACGGGGCCAGGTTGCTGAAGGCGAGCAGTTCGTCGATCCTGCCGTCGCGTCCCCTTCGCGGCAGGCCGAAGATGTCCGCGTAGAAATGGATGTTTTCCTGCACGGTGAGGTCCGGGTAGAGACCGAAACGCTGGCTCATGTAGCCGATTTCGCCTTTCACGGCTTCCGCGTCACGCACAGTGTGCAGCCCCATGACCCAGGCATCGCCCCCGTAAGGCTCCATGATGGCGGTCAGCATGCGCATGGTGGTGGTTTTGCCCGCACCGTCCGAGCCGACCAGGCCGAACAGTTCTCCCTCGGCTACGGACAGGTCGAGACCATCCACCGCTGTCAGATCGCCGAATCTTTTCGTGAGATTTTCGGTTCGGATAGAATTCATGATGAAAGCAGGCTCAAGGCACAAGGCAAAAAATCAGTTTCAATGATTGAAGACGCGACTCGGCAACTCACTGGACGATGATTTGGTGATTCACCAGCACCGCATCAGGTCGAGGATTCTACGTTGCCCCCTTTGGTTCTGCCGTTTTCAAGTCTATTTCCGCATCAGCGGGCATTCCCGGTTTCAGTTCTCTCGACTGGTTGGGGACCACGATCTTTATCCGGTAGACCAGCTTCACCCGCTCCTTGGCCGTCTGCACGCTTTTCGGAGTGAATTCCGCTTCCGGGGAGATGAAGGAAATATGGCCCCGGTATTTTCTCCCCGGCCAGGAGTCGGTGGTGACGATGGCTTTCTGGCCCAGCTTGACCCGCCCCAAATCGGTTTCGCTGATATAGGCGCGCATCCAGACCTCGTCGAGCAAGCCGACGGTTACGATTGGCGTCCCGGCTGCCACCTGCTCTCCGGGCTCGATGTTTTTCGAGAGCACCATGCCTGCCGCCGAGGAGGTCAGGGTGGCGTAGCCCAGCCTGGTCCGGGCCAGGGCGAGATAGGCTTCGGCGCTTTCCAGGCGCGCGCGAGCCTGGGCGATGGTCTCTTTCCTCGGTCCGCTTCTGAGGAGGTTCAACCGCTCGCGGGCTTCGCGCACGCTCGCCTGCGAAGATTCGAAGGCCGCCCTGGAGGCATCGAAATCCCGCGCCGAGATGACTTCTCTCCGGTACAGCTGCTGCTGACGCTTGAAATCCGTTCGCAGGCGGTCGGCCTCAGCCGCTATCCTGCGCAGGGCCGCCTCTGCCTGGGCGATTTCCTCCTTGCGATAGCCCGTTTCCAGTTCTGCGAGAAGCGCCCGGGCCGCCCGGACCTCCGCACCGCGGCTTTCCTCTTCGTGAAGCAGGTCCTCCGGGTCCAGTCGCGCGATCACCTGCCCCTCCCTGACCTGGTCCCCTTCGTCCACGAGCCGTTCTTTCACTCTTCCGGGGACCTTGAAACTCAACTCCACGGTTGTCACTTCAATGTTGCCCGAGACGCGGATTTTTCCGTCGTCTTCCTTGCGGGAGGCATGAATCAGGAGCCAGATTGCGATTGCTGCGATGGAGACGGCGAGCAGTAGGGGGATCAGCAGTCTTTTTTTCATTTGGGTCTCCCGGTGGCCGGCAGCGCTTGTTTCTCGATCCGAGTTTACAGTGTACCATATGTAGCGCAAAATCCGGCCCGTGTGAAGCCGTTTCCTGCCTTAACGGGCATGCTTTGCCGGAGGATCGGGTCAGGCTATGGTCCAGGGAATGCACCAGGCCTGAAAAGTAACCTTGGCAAAATTTAATTTATGTTGTAAATTGGGTCCATCTAACCAATACAGGGACCGCATATGCTTGCCAAGGTAATCAGCAGTTCGCTCGTCGGTATCGATGCCATATGTGTAGATGTCGAGGTGGATATCTCGCCGGGACTTCCCCAGTTCGCCACCGTCGGGCTCCCGGACGGAGCGGTCAAGGAGTCCAAGGACCGGGTGAAGTCGGCGCTGAAGAACGCCGGTTATGAGTTTCCGAGTCGACGGATCACGGTGAACCTGGCCCCAGCCGACATTAGGAAGGAAGGGGCGGCATTCGATCTGCCGATTTCCATCGGCATCCTGGCGGCAACCGGGGTCGTGAAGGACAGGCTGCTCAAGGACTATCTCCTCCTGGGGGAGTTGAGCCTGGACGGCGGGGTGAAGCCGGTGCACGGGTGTCTGTCGGTGGCGGTGGCGGCGAGAAAAGCTGGATTTGCCGGTATCGTCGTGCCGCGTGAAAACGCCTGCGAAGGAGCCGTCGTGGAAGGGATCGACGTCATCGGCGTATCCGAACTGGCGGAGGTCGTGGAGTTCCTCAACGGAGACCGATCCCTCGAACCGTGCACGCTGGATGTCAAGTCGCTGTTCCTGGAAACGTCGGAGCAGGGCGACGACTTTTCCGAGGTCAAGGGCCAGGAGCACGCCAAGCGGGCCATAGAAGTTGCCGCCGCTGGTGCGCACAACCTCCTGATGATCGGGCCCCCGGGGTCGGGCAAGACCATGCTGGCCCGCAGGATCCCCGGCATACTGCCCCGCATGTCGTTCGACGAGGCCATAGAAACCACCAAGGTCTACAGCGTGATGGGCATCCTCGAGCGTGACCGGGCGCTGATCACCCAGCGCCCCTTCAGGGCGCCCCACCATACTATCTCAGATATCGGGCTGATCGGAGGCGGCAACACGCCCCGGCCCGGCGAGGTCTCCCTGTCCCATAACGGATTGCTTTTCCTGGACGAACTTCCCGAGTTCAAGAAGCACGTCCTGGAGGTGCTGCGCCAGCCGCTTGAGGACGGCAGGGTCACCATTTCGCGGGCGCTCATGTCCATCACCTATCCCTCGCGCATCATGCTGGTCGTCGCCATGAACCCCTGCAAGTGCGGCCAGAGCGGCGAAAGTTCCAATAGTTGCACCTGTACGCCCCGTGAAATCCATCAATACCGGTCGCGGATCTCCGGGCCTCTTCTCGACCGGATCGACATCCACATCGAGGTGCCCGCTGTCAAGTACCGTGACCTGGCCGATCGGGCGGAAGGGGAAACTTCCGCGACGATCGCAAACAGGGTGGAAAGAGCCAGGGAGGTCCAGCTGGAGCGGTTTCGCGGCACCAGGGTCCACTCCAATTCCCAGATGGCCTCCCGCCAGATCCGCAGGTTCTGCGAGCCCGACGCCGCCGGCCACCGCCTGCTGGAGCTGGTGACCGAAAGGCTCGGTTTCTCCGCCCGGGCCTATACCCGCATCCTCAAGGTCGCGCGAACCATTGCCGATCTGGATGGCAGTGAACCCGTGCGGGAGCAGCACCTGGCCGAGGCAATCCAGTACCGGAGCCTGGACCGGAAGACGTTCTGATTTTACTGTCCCAACTGTTCGTATCACTATTTCAGGAAGTCGCTTTATCGCTGATCATGTTCTCGGCAGAAAACAGCTGAAAAATGGGAGGGCATGCGCACTTCATTAGCTCTTGGAGATATATTAAACGCAGTCAAGGACATCAGTGGTCTTTCAAAAGATTCGTATCGTCAGATTTTCATGGACAATAACGCATCACTGCCAGAGCTTGCCTCCGGTATGGGTAATATCGCTTTAATAAAAGTGCAGAACAATGTAGCTGAATACGATATGCGTGATACGATAGGAGGCACTGAATATTCCTTTTGTCTGAAATTTGCTAGAGATATCGACGGAATTTGGAAAATACTCAATTACTGATCAGGAGTCATTATGAAACAAGGGAAAATTGTTGTTTTAATCATTATTCTCATGTTTATCAGCGGTTGTTATCCCTCTATCAGAGGACGAGTTGTGGACGGGGTTACAGGCAAGCCAATAGAAAACGCGTTAGTGTTGGTCCAATGGACGAAAGAGCATGGTTTAGGAGATACTTATCGATCATTGTACAAGGTCGTTGAAACATTGACCGATAAGGACGGGAATTTTGTTGTTGATGGCGTAAATGAACCTTTTGTGAAGCCACCTGAAATGCTTATTTTCAAGGAAGGTTATGTCCCTTGGCGAAACGATATGGAATTCCCATCCATTGCCATTGTTAAAGATCATGAATGGAAAAATGACTTAACTTATAAACTCGATTATTTTACAAATAAGTATACCTATGCTCAACTAAGAACTTTTGTTGGAACCGCCATTTACCATATAGTACATAAAAGAGCTCCTATCTATGACAATGTTTATAATAATATTTCATATAAATAAATTGTTGAGAGACGCAAAACTAGATAATTGACTAGAGGAGACAGTGTTATGCGGTTAAATATCTTCTTTATTTATATTGCTTATTGTATTGGCTATGTTATTAGCATAGTCGTCCCTGAAAAAGTCCGAAACCGGTTTCAGGCTGGTTGATTAAGCCGACTGAACCACCCGATGAGGGTTGGCCAGTCGATAAAGTTGTCGTTGAACCGTTCTTTGAAA
>JAVBWB010000023.1:0-23759 GCA_036677645.1 Geobacteraceae bacterium
GGATCCGCAGCATCAGAAACTGCCCGGCCCGGCACTTCCCCGCCACCAAAGGCGCCGACACCCGCAGGTGCCACGTCCGCTCCGTTACGATCTCTTTCTTCAGTATGGTATGCATCATGACCTCATAACAATAGTTTCGATCTGTCTGTCGCAGATCAATCGAACAACAGCATCTCCAGCTTTTCCCAGAGTTGATCCTTTCCTTCTTTGGTCAGAGCCGAGAAAAACACGAATTCTTCCGCGGGAACATCGATGGTCCGGGAGATGACGGCTGCCTGTCGGGCCCGTTCATTTCTCGATACCTTGTCGCACTTGTTGATCACCACCAGGGTGGGGACGGAATAGGTCTTCAGCCACTGGAACATGAGCAGGTCTTCCTTGCTCGGGACCCTGCGCACATCCAGGATCGTCACCACACCGCGCAGGTTTTCCCTTCGGCCGAGATAGGTCTCGATCATCGGGCCCCATTCCAGGCGCACAGCAAGCGGGACGCTGGCAAAGCCGTAGCCGGGGAGATCCGCCAGCATGAACTGGCCGTTGACCGCGAAGAAGTTGATGAGGCGCGTCCTCCCCGGTGTCCTGCTGGTGCGCACCAGGCTTTTCCGGTTCACCAGGGTATTGATGAGTGAGGATTTGCCCACATTGGAACGGCCCGCGAACGCAACTTCCGGCAGGTCGCTCACGGGATACTGGTCGGGCGTGACCGCGCTTTTTATGAATTCAGTGTTTTTTACGTCCAATCAATACCACCGGTGAATATATTTGGTGGTATTATAAACAGCACTGGCGCCACTTTCAATCAGATTCCGCCCTCGAACGTTCTTTTTGCGCTCTGGCTGTGTCGTCCTGCGTGTTTGCTTGCGCCACGATCGGGAAGTACGCCTCCATGCAAACCCTTGATCTCCTTGCCGGAACAAAAAATCCTCGATCCGTCCTGAAACGTCCGCTTCCGGACCCGTTTCAGGTGGCGCCAGGCAACAAATGTGGTGACTAAGTCTTGAAAATGCAGTAATAATGGAGAAAAATATAACGTTGAGGGAGCATTGATGTCCGGAAAATATCGCACCAATTTTTTGAAGAACGTGACGGTCCGCCTCGACTTCACCAAAAACCTGTACCAGATTTCTTCGGAACTGCCTTCGACATTCAAGGCCAAAGCCCAGGAGTTGTTGCCCCACATGCAGCGCAAGGGCGCCCTGGCCGAAGAAATGATGGTGAAGTGTGAGGGCGAAGTGCAGCGGAGGCACGTGAAGGAGAATCACTGGTTTTTCACTGGCGGCAGAGGGGACAAGACGTTATGCATAGCCCCCAATTTCATGTGGCTGGACTGCAAGACCTATTCGGGGTACCAGGACCTGCGGGATACCGTTGTCCCCTTGATGGAGGCGCTGTTCGAAGGGTTCCCCGAAGTCCCGGACCTGGCGATCAACCGCTTCGGGCTCAGGTATTTCAACAGCATCGAATTTACCGATCCCGCTCTCACCGACTGGACCGGTTTCCTGAACCCGGCGCTCCTTTCGATCTTTTCGCTGGCAGACGACAGGGCCGCCATTGCCAGGGCTTTTCACAATCTGGAAATGAATTACGGCGATATGTACCTGACATTTCTCTACGGCATGTACAATTTCGAATATCCCGCGCCGATCCGCCAGAAGACCTTCACTCTCGATTATGACGGCTATATCGCCAGGATTCAGCAGAGGGATGAGCTGCCGGCATCGCTCGATTCCCTCCATGGCAAGATTTCCAGCTATTTCGAGAACAGCATCACCGACAAGCTCAGGGATGTGATGGGCCGCTGACGGTTGAAACGACCGGGTTGCGCCGGGATCGGCCGCAACCCGGATTGTCTGCGGATATCCCGGCTAAACCACTCCCAAAAGCTCAAAGTACTCTTTCCTGGTTTTTTCGAATCCGTTCTTCAGGTCGTCGGCTGCCAGCGCCACTGCCCGTTCCTGGTAACTATCCGGTATGTTGTAAAGAATCACGGTGTGAAGCGCCTTCACCAGCTGGGCGATGATGAGCGGCCAGTCGTGCATGCCGACACCGTGCTTCATCATCGCGGCAACGATATCGTTCACCATGTCCCGCGACAGCACCGGGTCATCTATGCTCCCCCGAGTGGAGATGATCTCGGTAAGATAAAGGGTGAAGCTGACATCGATATTCTCCTTGCCGTCGTTCCCACCCTTGAGCGCCTTGAGAATCTCCCAGGCCTTGTCCGCTGCTTCCCGTTGAGTGATTTTCCCCGCCATGGCTTTCTCCCCTCCTGAGGTTCAAAGGAAATGCGCAGCCATTTCCTTGCCGGAGGAGAGTAGCCAATGACGACCGGCAAGTCAATCCCTTCCTTGCGGTGCCGGTCAGCGGCCGTGGATTCTTTTGCGCGCGCTTTTTCCCGCGAGGGACAGGATGTCGGCCAGGGAAATCTTCCAGGTTCCATCGTCCTTTTTCAGCCGGAAAGACCGTGTGCAGTACTCCGTTTCCCCGGACATGCCTTCAAGGCCGACCTTTGCGGAGAGATTCGCCCTGTTGCCGTTTATGCCGCTGATCTTCAGCTCCTGGAGCTTCTGCCAGCAGCAGGCCGGTTTCCGGCTGCTTCCCGCCATCCTGAGGACGAAGGCTTCCCTTGATCCGGTCCCGGCGGCATATGTCCGGTCAAACAGCTCGCCGTAGCGGCCGTCGCGCCACAGGTCCAGGGCCGCTTCGAAATCGGCCGCTATCCCGGAGGCATCGGCGGCCGGGGCGGCGGCACTTGTTCCCATGGTCCAGAAAATGGCTGAAATGGCGAAGACCGCCAACAGTAGAGTCCTCCGCGGCATGCGCATACCCTCCTCCTCGATGAATAATATTTTTTAAATGGTATATTATTCATCAACCGGATGCAAGGGTAACCAAGGCAAGCCCCTTGCGGGGCGGGGTAATGGTCAAAGGCTCCTTTCGGCGGCTTCCGCAAAAAGCTGAAGCTTTTTCATCATCCGGGAGAATTTCAGTGGCTTCAGGGATTGGGGACCGTCGGATGAAGCGTGTTCCGGGTCGGAGTGCACCTCGATCATGAGCCCGTCGGCGCCTGCCGCAATCGCAGCAAAGGCCATGGAATCGACATAATGGTAGTTGCCGGTGCCGTGCGACGGATCGGCGATGACCGGGAGATGGGTTTTCTCTTTGAGTACGGGTATGGCCGAGAGATCCAGGGTATTGCGGGTGGCCGTCTCGAAAGTCCTGATGCCCCGTTCGCAGAGTACTACCGCCTGGTTGCCCTCGCTCATGACATACTCGGCGCTCATGAGGAACTCCTGGATGGTCATGGACATGCCGCGCTTCAGCAGCACCGGCTTGCGGGTCTGTCCGACCTTTTTCAGCAGGGCGAAATTCTGGGCGTTTCGCGCTCCGATCTGCAGCATGTCGGCATATTCGGCAACCAGATCCACCGTTTCGGGGTTCACGACCTCCGTGACGAACGGCAGGCCGCTGATCTCCCGGGCTTTGGACAGGAGTTGCAGCCCCTCTTCCTCCAGGCCCTGGAAAGAATAGGGCGAGGTCCGCGGCTTGTACGCCCCGCCCCGCAACATCCGGGCGCCGGCGTCGCGCACCGCCAGCGCTGTTTCGATGATCTGCTCTTCGCTTTCAACGGAACATGGTCCTGCCATCACGATGATTTCCCTGCCCCCTATGGACACGGTGTCGCTGATCCGGACAGTGCTTGCTTCCCTTTTCACTTCCTTCGAGGCCAGCTTGAATGGTTGAAGTATGGGCACCACGTTCTCGACTCCGTGCATGGACTCGAGAGACTGCAGAACAAGCTTGCCCCGTTCGTCGCCCACTGCTCCGATGACGACCCGGGTGGTGCCGTGAATCACATGCGGCTTGTAGCCCAGCTCCCGGATTCTTTTCAGCACTTCATCCCTGTCTTTCTTGGCCGCCCCCGATTTCATCACGATTATCATGCGCGCTGCTCCTTGTCCCCGAAAACGGCAAAGGGCCGGAGAAATGTCCCCCGGCCCTGTCCTTTTTGCATGTATGGATAAAATACGACAAAGCCGAGGGATGGTTTCTCGTCCACCCTCGGCTTCCGGTCTTGTTTGATTCCTGCTACACCTGACTCAGACCTTTACCCGGGTGGACGGCCGAAAAAAGAAACCGCACCAAAAGGAAAAGGTGTTGAAGGTGAAATATGCGCAGGTTGCCATGGGCACATTGTTGCCGATGGGTGGCGCCGATGTCAAGAGAAAAAGTGAACTGCTAACTACCGCCTTTCCTGCGCCGCTCCAGGGCAAAGGGTTCCAGGTTCAGGAGCGCCCGCTCCACTGCGCCGCGACTGTGGGCTTCGATGGTCCAGGCAGCTTCCGGAGCGTGATTTTCCATGAGCCTGAAAAAAAGGGGAAAATCGATGCCCGCCTCTCCGATGGGGAGATGGTCGTCGGCCGAGCCGCTGTTGTCGTGAATGTGGGCTTCCGCAATGGAGGCGCCGAGCTCGTTGAACCACTCTTCCATGCCGATACGGGAAAACAGGTTCCAGTGCCCTACATCGAAGCAGTGGCGGAAAAACGGCGAAGGAATGCTGCCAAGGAGGTCCTTCAGTGTTGATGGTTCTTCCTCGAAGATATTTTCCACCGCCACTGTCAGCCCGTAATCCGCGGCTCTGTCGACGAGGGGCCTGAAGGTGTCGACGGCATACCGCAGCCAGCGGTCCCGGTTCCCGCCGAAGCGCCAGCGGTCGTATCCCGGGTGGAATACCGCGACCGTCGGCCTGATGATCTCGGCTGCGTCCATGAGCTGGCGGAAGCGGAACCTGGTCGCTTCCCGGACCAGGCGGTCCAGGGCGCCCGGATTGAGATCCATGAACGGCGCGTGAATAGTGGCGGAAATGCCGTTTTCCCTGAAAATGGCCGCTGTCTCCTTCAGTCTGGCCTTTTCGAGGGTATCGAGAGACTCGGCTGAAAAAGCGATTTCGGGATTTATCCTTCGTTCGAGAATGAAGCCCAGATGCTCCTGGAGAAGGGTGAAGGGGACATGGACATATATTCGCTCATTTTTCATGTTCACTCATTTTCCCATGGCGCCGGATCAAGTCATGGGCGCAGCTTGTGCACTTTATAAGTTCTTCCAGTTTCAGGATGGCGCTGGCTTCGCCCAAGACGATCAGGTTGTCGTGCGCTTCCAGCCTGGTATGTGATTCGGGGTTGAAGACCATCTTGCCGCTGGCTTTCTTGATGCCGACGATCATCACCCCGGTTTCCTTCCTGAAGCCGGAGCTCACCAGGTTTTCGCCGATGAACCCGGAATCGAGGGGGATGAGAATCTCTTCCATCTGCAGATCCATGTGCTCCATGCCGGTGGCGATCTCGATGAAGTCAACAACGTTGGGTCGCAGAATGGCCTGCGCCATGCGGCTTCCGCCGATCAGGTACGGTGAGATGACCTTGCTGGCGCCTGCCCGTTTCAGCTTGATGTCCGACCCTTCGTCGCCGGAGCGGGCCAGGATGAAGAGATCCGGGTTGAGTTCGCGGGCGGTGAGCGTGATGTAAACATTCTCCGTGTCAGAGGCAACGACCGAGATGAGCCCTTTCGCCCTCTTGATGCCTGCCTTGAGCAGCGTGTCGTCATCGGTGGCGTCGCCGCGAAGGAACAGGTAGCCTTCCGCTTCCAGTTTTTCTATGACGCCGGGTGTCTTTTCAACCACCACGAACGGGAGCGGCTTGGCAGCGAATTCCCGGCAGATCAGGGCGCCCATCCTGCCGAAACCGCAGACGATGTAATGGTCCCTGAGGGCGTCGATCTTTTTTTCCACCTTTTTCCTCCCCATAATGCGCTGGAACTGCCCTTCGAACATGATCTGGGCCAAACTTCCCACGATATAGCCGAGCACGCTGACACCGAAGACGATGAGCAGCATGGTGAAGATCTTTCCGGTATGGCTCAGGGGGTGTACTTCCTGAAAACCCACAGTGGCGAGGGTTATTACCGTCATGTAGATGGAGTCGAGAAAGCCCCATCCCTCGATTCCCATGAAACCGAGGATGCCGATGGTTACGAGCAGGCCAAGAACGATAATGGAAACCTTGAAGTGTCGGACAGGGTCCATCGGCTACTCCTTTGGCGGAAAGATTATCCGCGCTACAGGGAAAATGCAAGTTCATTCGGAGATTGCGCGGTGCGGACAGCATTTTCAGCGGCACCAAGGGCAAAATTTTCATTGACCGGCAAAAGTGCGTGCCTTTATAGTATATGATTCACTGGGGAGATACAGCGCATCCTGGTCGGTCGGAGCAGCCGCGCCCGGACCGGCCGGAAGAAGGAGAGGTGGCGGAAAGATGGGAGTGATCGCCCTGATCCCTGCCGCGGGCATGGGAAAGAGGATGGGGGCCGGCATCAACAAGCAGTATCTGCTGCTGGCCGGCAAACCGATCCTGGCCCACACGCTGGAGGTTTTCGAGCGTGCTTCCTGCATTGACGAAATTTACCTGATCGTGCCCGAGGACGAAATCCCCTATTGCCGTGAAAACGTCGTGGAGCGGTTCGGGTTTTCCAAGGTAGCCCGCATCGTCCCGGGAGGCAGCGAGCGTCAGCATTCGGTTCTGAACGGGTTGCGCGCGATCGGGCCGCCGGATCCGGAGGATGCCGTGATCGTCATTCATGACGGGGTACGCCCCTTTCTGACGATACCGGTCCTGCGGAATTCCATAGAGACGGCACGGATCCATGACGGCGCCCTTGTCGCTGTCCCGGTAAAAGACACGGTGAAGGCGGTCGAAGACGGGGTGGTCAAGGAGACTCCGCCCCGTAACAGCCTGTGGCTTGCCCAGACCCCCCAGGTGTTCCGCTACGGCATCATCCGCGATGCCCACGAGCTGGCAGCCAGGGAGGGCTGGCTGGGCACCGACGATGCCTCCCTGGTGGAGCGGCTCGGCAAATCCGTCCGGATAGTGGAAGGCGATTACGGCAATTTCAAGATAACGACACCGGAGGATCTCATCCTGGCCGAGGCGTTTCTCAGAGAAAAAGGACAGCTTGCTGAAGTTTGAACGACGGGTTGGCAGAAATGGAGGAAGCAGGCATGCGTATCGGACATGGATATGATGTTCACCAACTGGTGACCGGAAGAAAACTCATCCTGGGGGGGGTGGAGATACCGTATGCCAAGGGGCTGCTCGGCCATTCGGATGCGGATGTGCTGCTCCACGCCGTATGCGACGCTATTCTGGGAGCTATCGGCGAAGGGGACATCGGCAGGCACTTTCCCGATTCCGACCCTGCCTACAAGGGAATCTCCAGCGTGAAACTGCTCAGGCAGGTGATGGCACTGGCCGAATCCCGGGGGTACCTTGTCGGCAATCTGGATGTGACCGTAGTGGCACAGCGTCCCAAGCTGGCGCCCCATATCCCCGCCATGAGGTTGGTGATCGCCGGGGCGCTGGAATGCGATCCGGACAGGGTCAACATCAAGGCCACGACAACCGAGGAACTGGGTTTTGCCGGCCGCGGCGAGGGCATCGCCACCTATGCGGTCGCGCTCATGGAAAACAAAGAGATGTGAGCAACGGAGTCTGATTTTTCATTACAGGGAGAGGGAATGGCTAATCCGAACAACAGCAAAGACAAGGGACCGGCGGGCGCGCCAGCCGAGCCGTCCCAGCCGACCAACTTCATCCGCAACATAATCGACGAGGATTTGAGGAGCGGCAGGCACACGACCATTGTCACCCGCTTTCCGCCCGAGCCGAACGGCTACCTCCACATCGGTCACGCCAAGTCGATCTGTCTCAATTTCGGGTTGGCCAGGGATTACGGCGGTCGATGCCATCTCCGTTTCGACGATACCAACCCGGCCAAAGAGGACATGGAGTACATCGATTCCATCAAGGACAGTGTCCGCTGGCTCGGTTTCGGCTGGGGAGAGAATCTCTATAACGCTTCGGACTATTTCGCTCAACTGTATGCGTGGGCGGAAGAGCTGATAGCTAAAGGCAAAGCTTATGTGGACGACCTTGACGCCGAGCGCATCCGCGAATACCGGGGCACCCTGACCGAGCCGGGCAAGGAGAGTCCGTTCCGCGACCGGTCGCCCGAAGAGAACCTGGACCTGTTCAGGCGCATGCGCGCCGGCGAATTCCCGGACGGCTCCCGCGTGCTCAGGGCGAAGATCGACATGGCGTCGCCCAACATGAACCTGCGCGACCCGGTCATGTACCGCATCCTCCACGCAAGTCACCCGCATACCGGGGACGAGTGGTGCATCTACCCGATGTACGACTATGCCCACGGCCAGTCCGATTCCATCGAGGGCATAACCCACTCCATCTGCACCCTGGAATTCGAGGATCACCGCCCCCTGTACGAATGGTTCCTGGATGCCCTGGGCATCTACGCCCCCCGCCAGATCGAATTCGCCCGTCTCAATCTGACCTATACGGTCATGAGCAAGCGCAAACTCCTGGAACTGGTCCGCGAGGGGTACGTGAACGGCTGGGACGATCCGCGCATGCCCACCATTGTGGGCATGAGGCGCCGCGGCTACACGGCTGCGGCGATCAGGGCCTTCTGCGAACGGATCGGTGTCGGGAAGAACGACAGCTGGATCGAAATGGGGGTCCTCGAGGACTGCGTTCGCGAGGACCTGAACGAACGGGCCCCCCGGGCCATGGCGGTACTCAACCCCGTGCGCATGGTGATCGAGAATTACCCGGAAGACTTGACCGAAGAGTTCGACGCATTGAACCATCCCAACGATCCTTCCATGGGGACGAGGAAGGTGCCGTTTTCACAGGAGATCTTCATCGAGGCGGATGATTTTCTCGAAGAGCCGCCCAAGGGCTTCTTCCGGCTCGCTCCCGGTCGGGAGGTGCGCCTCCGCTATGCTTACATCGTCAAATGCACCGGCGTGGTAAAGGATGAGCGCACCGGCGAGGTCGTGGAGATTCGCTGCACCTATGATCCCGATTCCAGGGGAGGGTCTGCCGCGGACGGCCGGAAAATCAAGGGGACCATCCATTGGGTATCCGCTGCCCACAGCTTCAATGCCCCGGTCAGGCTTTACGACCGCCTGTTTTCCGAGCCGCAACCGGGGAGCGGGAAAGGCGGGGCGGACTGGAAAGCCTGCCTCAACCCGGATTCCCTGAAAACGTTGGACCATTGCCGGATGGAGCCCGGTCTCGTCATGGCCTCCCCGGGAAGCTGCTTCCAGTTGGAGCGGCAGGGGTATTTCAGCATTGACGTGAAAGACTCGGCGCCTGGTGCCCCGGTCTTCAACCGGATAGTTACCTTGCGGGATTCCTGGGGAAAAACCGGATCCTAGAGCTGCCGACGCATCACAAAAGCCCTTTATTGAGGATCAGCATATGCCATTACGCATCTACAATACCCAGACCGGCAAGAAAGAGGAGTTCGTCCCCCAGATTCCCGGAAAGGTTTCCATGTACGTCTGCGGGGTCACTGTATATGACCATTGCCATATCGGCCACGCCCGGGCCAATGTAGTTTTCGACGTGGTTTACCGTTATCTCCGCCATAGCGGATATGATGTCACCTATGTGCGCAATTACACCGACGTAGATGACAAGATCATCAACCGGGCCAACAGGGAAGGGGTCGATTTCCGGGAGATAACGGAACGATTCATCGGGGAATTCGACCACGACATGCAGGCCCTGGGGATCGAAACGCCTACCTTCCAGCCGCGTGCGACCGAGCATATCGGCGACATCATCCGCATCGTGACCGCGCTTGTTGAAAAGGGGTACGCTTACCAGGCCGGGGGAGATGTCTATTTCAACGTGGAGCGGTACGACGATTATCTGAAGCTTTCCAAGCGCAACCTGGACGACATGAAGGCCGGCGCCAGGATCGAGGTGGATGAGCGCAAGGCACATCCGATGGACTTCGTCCTCTGGAAGGAGGCCAAACCGGGTGAGCCTTCCTGGGATTCGCCCTGGGGCAAGGGACGGCCCGGCTGGCATATCGAATGTTCGGCCATGAGCATGCGGTTCCTCGGCGAGACCATCGACATCCACGGCGGCGGCAAGGACCTGGTGTTTCCCCACCACGAGAACGAGATCGCCCAGTCGGAGGCAGCCACCGGCAAGCCATTCGTCAGGTACTGGCTCCACAACGGGTTCGTCAATATCAATTCCGAGAAGATGAGCAAGTCCCTGGGCAACTTCTTCACCATCAAGGAGGTTCTGGACCGGTACGAGGCGGAGGTGCTCCGATTTTTCCTGTTGACGGCCCACTACCGCTCGCCGCTGGATTTTTCCGACCAGAACATGGATGACGCTGAAGCCGGGCTTGACCGCATCTACACCGCCCTGGCCAAAATGGACGAGTTTGCCCAGGGAGTGACCGATGACGGCCTGGACGCCATGCCGAAGAAACTGCTCGAAGCCCATGCCGAGTTGCTGGAAAAGGCGACGGCATTTCCGGAGCGGTTCAGGGAGGCGATGGATGACGATTTCAACACCGCCCAGGCGCTGGGTGCCATTTTCGACCTGGTGCGCAGTGTCAACCGGGTGGTAACGGAGGCGCCGAAGCCGCCGGATGTGGTCAGGAGATTGCTTGCCCGCTCGCGCAGGGTCCTGGAAGAAGCGGGAACCGTCATGGGCATATTCCGTACCGAGCCACGGGTTTATCTTGACGGGGCGCGGGAGAAAAAGCTGAAAGAGCTTGGAATAACACGTGAGGAAATCGAGGGACTGATCGCAGAGAGGTCGGCGGCCCGGAAGGCGCGTGATTTCACGAAAAGCGACGAAATCCGGGATGCGCTTCTTGCCCGGAATATCGTCCTGCTGGATTCTCCGCAGGGGACGGAGTGGAAAATCAGACAATCCTGATCGTGAACCGTTCGAGGTGGCGCCCCGCCTGGCAGGAAACACGGGACCGTGCACGTTCCGGCCCCGGGGGTGCGCCGTTCAACGGCCTCTTCAAGCCGCCTTGTTTTCAAGCTCGGGCTTGGCCCACTTGTTCTTGAAGAGTTCCATCGCTTCTCTCATTATATCCGACATGCTTTTCTGGGTTGTCTGCATGATTTCCTGGAGGGTTTCCCGTTCTTCATCGCTTATCCTCATGGAAATGACATTATATCGAGGATGTTCCCTCATTCTGCCCATTAATATGCCCTCCTCCGGGTTCCGGAAACTATGAATTGGTTGTGTCCTGCGTTGTGAATAATGCTATATCCATGCCAATGTCCGGGAAACGATGGTTCGCCCTGCGGGAAACGCAACATGTACGCAATTCAAAGGCATATCCGGCAGCTTCCTGATTCATAGAGTTTCCGCTTTGTGCCAACTCTGGCACCGGTATGTGCGAAAATGCAAAAAATGGCCGTAGTGCGTACCAATATCGTTCATAAAAAACACCCTAGCGACTAGGAGGGTCAGTCGGCTAGGGCATAATGAGAGTCATTCGACTCTCGCAATCATTTTTTTCTATATATATTATAATTGCCATATAGCCGGTTGACAAGGAATTTTGCAGAATGCGGGAACGTAAATAATGTCCTGATGGAGATGGGATGACCTATGGACGGACACAAGCTTTCAAAGGGCTTCATACATGTATACACCGGGAACGGCAAAGGCAAGACCACGGCCGCGCTCGGCCTGGCGCTCCGGGCGGTCGGGCGTGAGCTGCGGGTCGGCATGATCCAGTTCGTGAAAGGTTGCGAACCGTGCGGGGAGCACGTCGCGGCCCGAAGGCTGGCGCCCTATTTCACGCTGGTGCAGACGGGTCACCAGGGCTGGCTGAGGGGGGGCACGCCCGGAGCCGAGGCGAAGGCCATGGCGCGAAAGGCGTTCGGGATGGCCAGGGAAGCGGTCACTGGTTCTGCTTATGACCTGGTCATACTGGATGAGATCAACATGGCGGTCTATTATGGGCTTGTCACGGTGGAGGAACTCCTCCTGCTGATGAGAGAGAAAGAACCCTGGGTCGAACTGGTGCTGACCGGCAGGAACGCAGCTCCGGAGGTAATCGAGGCCGCGGACCTGGTCACGGAGATGAGGGAAATCAAGCACTATTACAAGGCGGGTGTCAAGGCGAGAGTCGGGATCGAGAAGTAATCGGTCCGCCGTTGCTCTTTCGTCCCGTACATCCCTCTGATCCTGTAAGCCCCTGCATGCAAAAAGGGAGCGGAAACCGCTCCCTTTTTGCGTTACTGCCGGTAGTGCGGGCCGGATCTTAGTAATCCATGCCGCCCATGCCGCCCATGCCGCCCATGCCGCCGGGGGGCATCATGGGGCCGCTGTCCTTCTTCGGCTTTTCAGCGATCATCGCCTCGGTGGTCAGCATCAGACCGGCAACGGATGCAGCATTCTGCAGCGCGGTGCGGGAGACCTTGGTCGGGTCGATAATGCCGAACTTCACCATGTCGCCGTACTGGTCTTCAGAGGCGTCGTAGCCGAATGCGCCTTCGCCGTTTCTCACCTTGTCGACCACGATGGAGCCTTCCACGCCGGCATTGGCCGCGATCTGGCGGATCGGTTCCTCCAGGGCGCGTTTGATGACGTTGACGCCGAACTGCTGGTCGTGGGAAAGCTTGAGGTTTTCGAGGGTGGCGATCGTTCTCAGGTAGGCCACGCCGCCTCCGGGGACGATGCCTTCTTCCACTGCGGCGCGGGTTGCGTGGAGCGCGTCCTCGACGCGGGCTTTCTTTTCCTTCATTTCAGTCTCGGTGGCCGCACCGACCCTGATGACCGCTACGCCGCCCACCAGTTTGGCGAGACGCTCCTGGAGCTTCTCACGGTCGTAGTCGCTGGTGGTTTCCTCGATCTGGGCGCGGATCTGCTTGACGCGGCCCTGGATGTCCGCTTCCGCGCCGTCGCCGTCGATGATGGTGGTGTTGTCCTTGTCCACCGTGATCTTCTTGGCGTTGCCCAGCATGTCCATGGTGGCGTTCTCGAGCTTGAAGCCGAGCTCTTCGGAAATGACCTTGCCGCCGGTGAGGATGGCGATGTCTTCCAGCATGGCCTTGCGGCGGTCGCCGAAGCCGGGCGCCTTGACCGCGCAGACGTTCAGCACGCCGCGCAGCTTGTTGACCACGAGCGTTGCAAGGGCTTCGCCTTCGATGTCTTCGGCGATGATCAGGAGCGGCCTGCCGGACTTGGCGGTCTGCTCGAGGATCGGGAGCAGATCCTTCATGTTGCTGATCTTCTTGTCATGAATGAGGATGGTGACGTTTTCCAGCGAGGCTTCCATGCGCTCGGGATCGGTGACGAAGTAGGGGGAGAGGTAGCCGCGGTCGAACTGCATGCCTTCCACGGTTTCCAGGGTGGTTTCCATGGATTTGGCTTCCTCGACGGTGATGACGCCTTCCTTGCCGACTTTTTCCATGGCCTGGGCGATGATGTCGCCGATGGTCTTGTCGTTGTTGGCGGAGATGGTGCCGACCTGGGCGATTTCCTTGTGGTCCTTGATCGGCTTGGAAATGGTTTTGAGTTCCGCCACGACCGCTTCCACTGCCTGGTCGATGCCGCGCTTGATGTCCATGGGGTTGTTGCCGGCAGCGACCAGCTTGGCGCCCTGGCTGAAAATGGCCTGGGCAAGGACCGTGGCGGTGGTGGTGCCGTCACCGGCCACATCGGAGGTCTTGGAAGCGACTTCCTTCACCAGCTGCGCGCCCATGTTTTCGAATTTGTCTTCCAGTTCCACTTCCTTGGCAACGGTAACGCCGTCCTTGGTGATGACGGGAGAGCCGAAGGATTTTTCGATCACTACGTTGCGGCCTTTGGGGCCAAGGGTAACCTTGACGGTATCAGAAAGCGTGTTGACGCCCTTCAGGATGGAATTTCTGCCTTCCTGGTCGAACTTGATGGTCTTTGCTGCCATAATGTTTATCTCCTCCTTCGATAGTGATAATCGCGTTTATGGAAAATACCGGATCTGCGCTTACTCGATGACGCCGAGGATGTCGTCTTCCCGCATGATCAGATAGTCGATGCCGTCGATCTTGATCTCGGTGCCGGCATATTTCCCGAACAGAACCTTGTCGCCCACTTTGACGTCCACCGGGAGGAGCTTGCCGTCTTCGGTCAGCTTGCCTTTGCCGACGGCGATGATTTCGCCCTTCTGGGGTTTTTCCTTTGCGGTATCGGGGATATAGATGCCACCGGAGGTCTTGTTTTCTTCCTCGAGTCTTTTCACGATGATACGGTCCTGCAGGGGTCTAAGATTCATACCTTCATTCTCCTTTCATGCCTGGATATGTAATTTGTTTCGGAAAAATATTAGCACTCAAACCAACTGAGTGCTAATCACGAGATAAAATATAAACAGGGCTCGGGGAAAAATCAAGTCATTATTTCAAAAATATCCCGAATGTCCGGCACGGGATGGCTCCTCGGGTCCTCCCGGGCGGTGGTTGTTTGTCTGCGGTGTCGTGTGGATCCATGATGGAGAAGCGGAGAAGTGTCGGGAAATGCAAAAACATGCTACCACCGCGGGCTGATTCGTGATACAAATTTCATCTGCGCACCGTCCTGCCGTGCCGGATGATTCCGGATCCCGGCTGTCTCGTTAATCGCTTTCGTGCACAATGACGTTGCCCCCGGTTTTCGGGGGCAAGGGATCCTGGAGGCTCCAGTGCTCATCGTAATGCATCACAAGGCAGGGAAGAAACAGATTGATGCGGTGATAAAGGCCATCGACAGGCTCGGGTTCAGGGCCGCGCCCATCCCGGGAAGCGAAAGGACCGCCATCGGGGTTCTCGGCAACAAGGGTTACGTTGACGATTCGACGGTGCGGGAACTCCCCGGAGTCAAGGAAGTGATCCATGTCTCCAAGCCGTACAAGCTCGTGTCCCGCGACTTCCATCCCAGGAACACCATCGTGAAGGTGGCCGGGTTGGAGATCGGCGCCGGAAAGCGTCCCGTGATCATAGCCGGACCGTGCGCCGTCGAGAGCGAGGGGCAGATATGCGAAACGGCCCGGGCGGTCAAGGCTGCCGGTGCGGACATGCTGCGCGGCGGGGCGTTCAAGCCCCGGACCGGACCCCACACGTTCCAGGGCTTGAAGGAGGAGGGCCTGAAGCTGCTGGCCCTGGCTTCCCGTGAGACCGGGCTTCCTTTCGTGACCGAGGTGATGAGTCCGGAAACCGTGAATCTGGTGGCCGAGTACGCTGACATGCTCCAGGTGGGGGCGCGCAACATGCAGAATTTCGAGCTGCTGCGGGAACTGGGCAAGATCCGGAAACCGGTTCTACTCAAACGTGGCATGAGCGCGACCATCGAGGAGTTCCTGGCGGCGGCGGAATATATTCTTGCCGAAGGAAATTCCGCGGTGATTCTCTGCGAACGGGGTATCCGCACTTTTGAGACAGCTACCCGCAACACTCTGGACCTGGCCGTGGTGCCGCTGATACGGGAAATGACCCATCTGCCGATAGTAGTGGACCCTTCCCATGCCACCGGGAGAAGGCTGCTGGTTCCCCCCATGGCAAAGGCCGCCCTGGTGGCAGGCGCCGACGGGATCCTGCTGGAGGTGCATCCCAATCCGGAAAAGGCCCTGTCCGACGGCCCCCAGTCGCTGACGCCCCAGGCGTTCGCGCGACTGATGGAGGAAATACGCAGGCTTATCGACTTTCTCGGCACCAGCGGAAATGATCCACGGGAGCCTGAATCCGCTTGATTTTTCTCCCGCTCTGGGGTACTCTCTAACCGTAGTCTCTCTGCCATGTTCGTGAGGTTATCAAGCCCCTGCGGAACATTTACAGAACGGGCGATCTTAAGGTCGTGGTGTGCTGCCCCCTTTGCGGGTTTGCCTGAAGCGATACAAGAAAGCCCACTTATGGGGAACTCGCTGTGAGGCCCTAAACCCACGGCAGAGTGGAGAGACTGAAAAAGGACCCGTTTTTCGGGTCCATTTTTTTTGGTTTCTGTCCGGAAAGGGCGCTTTTTCGCTCAGTTATGAGTTGCGGGATTGTTTCCCAGGGGACGGACCGGAACTTTCTCGAAGCCCGGCATAATCTGTCTGGCTGCGTCTCACCGGTCAAAGCTTTGCCTGGTTTCAAGCGCTTTCCCTTGATTCAAGATCCTGCAGTGAAGCCGTATCCCAGTCTTCTCGAAAGCCCCGTCCCGTCCCTTGGAAGCGCTTTCCTTTAATGGATAGGTTTTCAGATCGGAAACGAGGATTTTTTCGTTCTGGCTAGGAAACCAAGGGATTGCGCGGAGGCGTACCGTGAGTACGTCGCACAAGCAATTCCGCAGGTTGACAACGCCAGAGCGTAAAAAGACCGTTTCCGGCTGGAAACTAATGCGCCTCGCTCCAGTTCCTGCCGAAATTCACCTCCACCTTGAGCGGCACTTTCAGCGGCACGGCCTGCTCCATCTCGTGACTCACCAGCATTTCCATCTCCAGGCGCTCCTCTTCCGGGACCTCGAACACCAGTTCGTCGTGCACCTGCATGATGAGGCGGCTTTTCAGCCCTTCGCGCCGCAAACGGTTCCAGATGCGAACCATCGCCTGCTTGATGATATCCGCGGCCGAGCCCTGGATTGGGTAGTTGATGGCGTTCCGTTGCGCGAATGCCCGGATGTTGGCATTGCTGCTCCTGATGTCGGGAATGGGGAGTCGCCGCCCCATGATAGTGGTGACGTATCCGTCATGCTCGGCATTCCGGACACAGGAATCGAGGAATTCCCGGGCGCCGCTGTGGCGGGCGAAATAATTGTCGATGAATTCCTTGGCGATCCTGGTGGAAACTCCCAGTTCGCGCGCCAGGCTGAAAGCCCCCTGGCCGTAAATGACGCCGAAGTTGATGGTCTTGGCCTGGCGCCGCATTTCCGGGGTAACCAGTCCCGGCATGATGTCGAAGACTTCGCTGGCGGTGCGGGTATGAATGTCTTCGTCCCTGGCAAACGCGTCGCAGAACACCCGGTCGCCGGACAGGTGCGCAAGGACGCGCAACTCGATCTGGGAGTAATCCGCGGACAAGAGGAGAGAGCCTTCTTCGGCGATGAACGCATGGCGGATCTTTCTCCCTTCCTCGGTCCGGATCGGGATGTTCTGCAGGTTCGGCTCCGACGACGAGAGCCTTCCCGTGTTGGTCACCGCCTGGTTGTAGGAGGTGTGAATCCTCCCGGTAACCGGCTCTGCGAGCCTGGGGAGGGAATCGGTATAGGTTGATTTCAGTTTCGAGATGCTCCGGTACTGCAGCACCAGCGCCGGCAGTTCATGCTCCCGGGCCAGCCGGTTGAGAACGTCCATGTCGGTTGACCAGCCGGTCTTGGTCTTCTTTCCTGCCGGGAGCTTCAGCTGCTCGAACAGCACTTCGCCCAGCTGTTTCGGCGAATTGATGTTGAAGCGGGTGCCGGCAAGCTGGTAAATCCGGCTTTCCAGCCCGGACAGTTGCGCGGCAAAGCCTTCCGAGAGTTCCGCGAGCCTGGCCAGATCCAGTTTCACTCCCTCCAGTTCCATCTCGGCCAGTATTTTCACCAGCGGCATTTCCAGATCGAAAAACAGCGCGGCCAGCCCCGATTCCGCCAGTCTGGGAAGAAACAGCTTGTGGAGGAGGAACGTGGCGTCGGCGTCTTCGCAGGAATAGAGCGAGGCCCGATCCACCGGAACGCGGGAGAAGCAGACCTGTTCCTTCCCTTTGCCGGCCACCTCTTCGTAGGAAATCATCTTGTGATCCAGGTATTCCACGGCCAGCGAGTCCAGACCGTGGCCCGAACGGACAGGGTTCAGCAGGTAAGAGGAAACCATGGTGTCGAACCAGAGCCCCTCAATTTCGAGTCCCGAGCTGCGCAGGACCTGGTAGTCGTACTTTATGTTCTGGCCGATTTTCGGTCGCGCCGGATCGGCCAGGAGCGGCGCCAGTTTTTCCAGAACCCGCTCCAGCCCCAGCTGACGGGGAGCGCCGTCGTAGCGGTGGCCCACCGGCAGGTAGCAGGCCTCGTGCTCCCGGAAAGAAAATGATATGCCGACGATTTCGGCTTCCAGGGGATTGAGGCTGGTGGTTTCCAGGTCCAGGGCAAAGGCGGGCGCCTTGCCCAGGTCCGCCAGCAGCAGGTCGAATTCCTGTTCAGTCATGATGGTGCGGTAGTCGGCTGTCGGCAGGCTTGCCTCGCTGGTCAGCTCCTTCATCAGGGTGGTGAAGCCGTATTCCCTGAACAGTTCGGCAAGGCGCCGGTTGTCGGGCGGGGTAAGCGCAAGGTCTTCATAGCGGTATTCTATCGGGGTAGCCCGGTCGATGGTGGCGAGGCGGCGGGAAAGCCGGGCCTGATCGGCGAACTCGCGGATCCGCTCGCCGGTTTTTCCCTTGATCTCGCCCGACCTTGCGATAAGGGCGTCGAGTGACCCGTATTCCCGGATGAGCTTGGCAGCGGTTTTTTCGCCGACGCCCGGCACTCCCGGGATGTTGTCCGAGCTGTCGCCCGCGAGCCCGAGGATGTCCGTCACCAGCTCGGGACCGACGCCGAAGCGTTCGATCACTTCGGCGATACCTGACGACTTGTCCTTCATCGTGTCCAGCAGGGTGACCGATCCGGTGACGATCTGCATGAGGTCCTTGTCGCCCGTCACCACCACCACGTCCATGCCCTGCGATTCGCACTGCCGCGCCATGGTGCCGATTATGTCGTCCGCTTCGAAGTTTTCCAGCTCCAGAACCGGAATGTTGAAAGCGCGGACCATCTCCTTGATCGGGGCGAGCTGGGGGACCAGGTCGTCGGGCATGGCCGCCCGGTTTGCCTTGTATTCCGGGTAAATCTCCGTGCGGAAAGTACGGCGGCCCGCATCGAACACCACCGCCACATGATCCGGGCTGCGGTCCTTCAGCACCTTGAGCAGCATCTGGGTGAAGCCGAAGAGCGCGTTGGTGGGAAAACCCTTGGGCGAGGAAAGGTGCCGTATGGCGTAATAGGCGCGGTAGATATAGGAGGAACCGTCAATCAGGTAGAGGCTCGGTCTGCCGGTCATCTATTCATCCCCCCCGCTGTCCGCTTCCCTGGTGAAAAGCACGAAAGCCATGCTCGGCCGCCTGCTGGATTCCCGCATGGCAAACTGCATGCCGTCGTAGCGCCAGCCCTTGGCGGTCCACTCGTTCAGGACCTCTTCCAGGATATCCTCCGAAACGGTGCTCACTTCCACTACCTTGTATTCCAGCATGGCGATCTCCTCCGGACGCGCTGTTTCGGTAAAAAATGATCTGTGGCGCATAGTAATCCAGAACGGCATTACATACAAGTGGGGATGATCCCGCGGCATTTTCCGCTTTATGGGAATGGGGCCTCCCGGGTTGCACCCTACTCCAAAGTCTGCTACCATTTCCCTAGACAAAGAAAGAAGGGGGGTGAGAAAAGGAGGCTTTTTCTTTTCCATGGATTGTCGTCGATTCGGATGCTCTCAACAAAGGAGTATGTTTTATGACGAACAGAGAACAGGAAATGATCGAGAAGCTTGCCGACGAGGTTGAAGTGCAGCTGGAGGACAGTTACGAGAAGAGAGATTTGAAGGAAAAAAGGGGCGTGACGAAAAATTCCCTCTACGACGGTTCGAAAAAACTCAAGCACACCATCCCGAAGGGAAAGAATCTGAAGTAAAATCCTTTGAAACGGCGAATACTGATATAAAGAGGAGCGGGAGCTGATGGCGATCGTCAAGTACAATCCCCTGCGCGAGCTGCGCAGCATGCAGGAACAGATGAGCCGGCTGCTTGACCTGGCATGGAGCCGGGAGACGGGCGAAGAACTGAGAGAAGGGGTCTGGCAACCGCTGGTCGATATTTTCGAGAACGGCGAATCAGTGGTGATACGGGCGGAGTTGCCGGGCGTGGACCAGCAGGACATCGAGGTGAAGATCGAGGATACCACCCTGACGATCCGGGGAGAGCGCAAGCAGGACTCGGACGTGGGCAAGGAAAACTATCACCGGATCGAACGTTGCTACGGTCCGTTCCAGCGCAGCTTCTCGCTTCCCCACACCATCGAGCCGGACAAGGCTTCCGCTGCTTGCGAAAAGGGGGTGCTGACCATTACCCTGCCGAAGAAAAACGAAACAATTCCTCGGCCGATCACTGTCAAGATCGACTAGATTGCCTCATGCGGAGGGACGGGACGCCAGCTTCCGCTGCCCCGTCCCGCGTTTTGCCTCTCCACCCGGAGTTTGCGCCCGAAGGCGGTTTCCGCACCTTCCCGCGTCTCCGACATTTACGTCCCATGTCATTCATACCCTGAGGCGCAAACCGGGGCGGGACAAGCCACGGTACGTCCCTCGCTTTTCCTTCAGGGGTCTCCTGCATGCGATAGCCTGTGATGCGGGCATGTGGAATCCCTTTTTCGCAGCTTCAATCTTTCACTGCCGTGCCTGCCGATTGGCGGGCCCTGTTTGAAATTGTGGTTGCGAATCATTCCCTGGACCATTTAATGTTGCTTTACGGGTGATCGTACTGCCCTGTTACGGAGGAAGACGTGAAGCAGAAAATCAATCTCTTGCGGGAATTTTCCATTCCGCTCATTCTGGGCGTGCTTGCCGCAGTCGTCTGGGCCAACCTTGACCAGCAGGGGTACGCAGCCTTTAATTACGACCGTTTTTTCGGTCCGTTGAGTTTTCATTTCGTCACCAACGAACTGTTCATGGTGTTTTTCTTCGGCATCGCCGCGGTGGAGATCACCCAGAGTTGTCTCCCCGGCGGGGACCTGAGTCCGCTGCGCAAAGCCGTCAATCCTCTGCTGTCGACCTTGGGTGGCGTGGCAGGCCCGGTAGCGGTCTATTTCCTGCTCAATCATTTCATCGGGTCGGAAACGCTGAACAACGGCTGGGGCATCCCCACGGCAACCGACATTGCCCTGGCCTGGCTCGTGGCCAGGATCATTTTCGGCGTCAATCACCCGGTCATTGCGTTCCTTCTGCTTCTGGCCATCGCCGATGATGGCATCGGCCTGGCAATAATCGCGATTTTTTATTCTGATCCGTCGATCCCCGTTGCCCCTTCGTGGCTGCTTTTGACTTTAATGGGCATGCTGATCGCTTTCCTGCTGAGGAGGATGAAAGTTAAGAGCTACTGGCCATACGTGGCCCTCGGGGGAACGGCGAGCTGGGTCGGCCTTCACCAGGCCCACCTCCATCCGGCCCTGGCGCTGGTTTTCATCGTGCCCTTTCTGCCGCATCCGCCCCGTGAAACGAAGCACATGTTCGAGGAGGATCCCCGCGATCGCTCGACACTGTCCCGCTTCGAGCACGACTGGAAAATCATTGTGGATTTCGGCCTGTTCATGTTCGGCCTTGCAAATGCGGGAGTGGCTTTTTCGGAATTCGGCACGGCAACCTTGCTGGTTCTGGTGTCGCTGGTTTGTGGCAAGACCCTGGGAATCTTTGCTTTCGGTTCACTCGGCAGGATGCTGGGTTTCCCTTTGCCGTCCGGCATGGGAACGAGGGAGCTTCTGGTGGCCGGAGTCATCGCGGGCATCGGATTCACCGTTGCGCTGTTCGTCGCTGGTGAAGCCTTCACCGATCCCGCCGTGCAGGGGGCCGCCAAGATGGGGGCGATGCTGAGCATAGCGGCGGCAGTCATTGCGTGGCTACTGGCAAAGGCGCTGGGAATCAGGCGGGTTCGTTGACTGCCTGCATTAAGCTGTCAGTTCCGGGAAGCGCTCACAGATAGGGCGAAAGGAGTTTCGACGCTCCGTCCCGCAGCTTCTGTGCCAGCGGCCGCCCATCCATCTCCGCCAGGGACACTTCCCGGGAAACCGCCAGAGCATCTTCGAAATGCTTTTCCAGCGTTTCGGCTACGCGCCGGTCGTACACTTCCAGGTTGAGCTCGAAATTGAGGCGCAGGCTCCTGGGGTCCAGGTTTGCGGAGCCGATCAGGCTCCAGAGCCCGTCCACCAGCAGGAGCTTGGTATGGACGAACGGGGGTGGCTGGTAGAAGACCCGGATGCCGCACTGGAGAAGCTCCCACAGGTAGGACCTTGCCGCCCAGTGGACCAGGGGGAGGTTGTTGCGTCCCGGCAGGACGAGGATGACCTCGATGCCGCGCATCGCGGTCGTGGCAAGAGCCGAGATCAGCGCCCGGTCGGGGATGAAGTAGGGGGTCATGATACGCACCTGCCTGGATGCGCAGGACAGGGCGCCCATGACGATCCAGTGAAGCTTGCGGAATTCCTTGTCCGGACCGTCGCCGATGGTCCGCACGGTGGAGCCTCCCTCAGCGGGCAGGGGCGGGAAATAGCGCGGGTCGTCGAGATGCCGGCCCGTAGCGAAGTACCAGTCTTCCAGGAAAATCCTCTGCAGATCTTCCACTGCCGGCCCCCGGACATGGAAATGCAGATCCTTTACCGGCGACTTCGTCTCCGGTTTTTCCACCATGTGCCTGCCGCCGATGTTCATGCCGCCCGTGAAACCCCTGTATCCGTCGACTACCAGTATCTTCCGGTGATTGCGCAGGTTGAGGCTGCCGCCCTGGCGCATGGGGAGGAAGCGCTCGACCGTCACTCCCGAGCCTTTCAGCAGGCTGCGGGCAGTGGGAAGGGAATATTTCTCGCCCAGGCCGTCGACCATCACCCGGACTTCGACCCCGCGGGCCGCGGCCGCTTTCAGCGCATCGGTGAAGCTGCGTCCCGTCCGGTCGCCATCGAAGATGTAGGTGCTGAGATGAACAGAGGAATCGGCGCCGTTTATGGCAGACAGCATGGCCGGATAGGCTGAATCGCCGTTGGGCAACGCCTCGATCAGGTTGCCTCGTGTCAGGCTGGATGCCACCACCCTGTCCGCGATCTTGGCAAGTTCGCCGAGGTGGGAGCACTCCGCCGGGAGTGTCGCGGAGGTTGCCGACAGGTTCAGGGTCCGAAAGTCTTCTCGGCCTGCAAGCCGCCGCCCGGTTTCCTGCCAGCGCCGCGCTTTTCTGCTGATGCGGTTGATTCCCATCATCCAGTACAGGAACGGTCCCAGTACCGGGAAGTACAGGTTTACCACGATCCAGCCGAGGGCGGAACGGGGGTCCCTTTTCCACAGCAGCGCATGTCCTGCCGCAAACAGTGACAGGGCAGCGCTAAAGCCGGTTATCGAGATCCAGAAGAGTGTGCCCATTGGCGCTCCGCTTTCTTTTGTCTGTTATTTCCCGCACATGAATTCCGGGTAAGGGATGGGACGCTTTTGCCGCAGGTCCGGATTTTTCTTGCTCTTTGAACATAACCGCTGGTTTCCTGATTGGCAAGCCCGTTCCGGGCAGGGACCCAAATTCGCTTTCCCGGTGCAACTGACGTTTACAGGCCGGGAGGCGGCGGAAGCGTCATGGAAGAATCGCTTCCGCATGTCCCGTTTCCGTCGGAAAATGTTACAAAAACAGCTGATAGAAAGGCTGCGGTTCGTCCAGAATTGTCGACTTCCTTTACAAATTGACCATTGCGCAAACCGTCATGCGGTAGAGTTTAATTATTTTAAAGCATTTTGGTTTGGGAATGTAATTTGCATAATTAAACATTAGCAATGTAATGGATCACAGCAAATAGGGAAAGGGTAAAGGAAAACAATCTGAATTCGGGTTATGAAAGGAGGAGTTATGAAAAAATTATTGTCATTTCTATGCGCGACGGCAATAGTTTTTGCTGGTTACAGCTTAGTTTGCGCCGCGGTGATTGATTTTGAAGACCGGGCTCTCGGTCGCTACGCTTCGCTCACCATCGGCGACGTAACCTTTACCGCCTTGGATAACGATTTGAGGTAGTGTAAAGAGATTTTCGCTTTTTTCTTGGCAGCGCCTTTTTCCGGGTTAGATTGCCTCAGCCATTTCGAGTCTTTGTTCCAGTTCCTGCTCCTTGAGCAATTCCATGTTC
>JAVBWB010000024.1:0-308118 GCA_036677645.1 Geobacteraceae bacterium
GCAAAAACCCCGGCCTGGATATTCTGGCCGCTTACTCCAATTGGCGGCATGATTACAACCGGCTATCCACCTTATTCCCGCCGCCTACCTGTCCTGCTATCCGGGGCCACCTCTTTCTGATGTCAGGGCTATTGCTTGGCTTAAGTCCCATGCTTATTTTAGATGCACTTTCGCACAAAAATTTCCGATGCGTAATTTTTTTCGCATTTATTGCGATCCTTTCTGCCGTGATCAGTTTTTTATGCTTGAAAGAATTATCTGATCAGCGACAATTAAACCTCCCGCTCGGCGACAATTATAATTCCCGGAATCGTTAGGGAATTATAGAATCCGACCATCTTTGAAGAAAGGATGGCGGATGGTCACCGATCAACAGGTAAGGAGGTTATTCAAGCTGATGCAAACTGAAACAACACAGATCGTTGCAGCTGCCAAAGCCGGCATGGACGAGAAGACCGCCCGAAAGTATGTAAACGCAGGCAAACTGCCAAGCGAGCTCAAGGCTGAGCATAACTGGCGAACCCGGACTGATCCATTTGATCAGCAATGGGAAGAAGTCCGGGAGAAGCTTTGCGAGAACCCGGGGTTAGAAGCCAAGACGCTCTTCGAGGATCTTCAACGACGATATCCCGGCAATTTCTCTGACGGTCAACTGCGTACCCTGCAACGTCGGGTGAAACGGTGGCGTGCGACGGAAGGCCCATCGAAGGAGGTCTTCTTCCCCCAACTGCACCGCCCCGGCGAGTTGGCCCAGTCCGATTTCACACACATGGGGAAGCTCGGCATCACCATCAACAAGCAAGCCTTCGACCACCTCATCTATCACTTCGTGCTCACCTACTCCAACTGGGAAACCGGCAGCATCTGCTACTCGGAAAGCTTCGAAAGCCTCAGTGAAGGGCTGCAGGCAGCGTTGTGGGAACTTGGTGGCGTGCCGCGGAGCCACCAGACAGACCGGCTCACAGCTGCGGTACACAACGCCTTGCATCAAGAGGAATTCACCCAACGCTACCAAGCTCTGCTCAGACATTATGGTCTGGCGGGCCGTAAGACTCAGGCTGCCCGTCCCAACGAGAATGGCGACGTGGAACAGCGCAATCATCGGCTGAAGAGGGCAGTTCAACAGGCCCTGCTTTTGCGCGGCAGCTTCGACTTCGACAGCATCGACGAGTACCGGCTCTTCCTGTGCAATCTCTTCGCCAGGCTGAACCGTGGTCGCCGGGAGCGGTTTCTGGAAGAACAACGCGTACTGCACAACCTGCCGCAAAGGCGCCTGGAAAGCTGCACACGCCTTGAGGTCAGCGTCGGCCGCACCAGCACCATCCGAGTCAACAACAATACCTATTCGGTGGAAAGCCGCCTGATCGGCGAGACCCTGCAGGTGCAGCTGTTCGCCGACCATCTCGACCTGTACTACGCTCAGAAGCTCGTGGATAAGCTACCCCGCCTGCGCGGCAAGAACCGACACCTCATCAATTACCGGCATCTGATCGACCAACTGCAGCGCAAGCCGGGAGCCTTCGAGAATTACCGGTACCGCGAGGAGATGTTTCCCGGCAGTTGCTTCCGGGTCGCCTACGACGAGCTCAAAGACCGTCACACGCAACAAGTAGCCGCCCGCGAATACCTGAAGATATTGGCGATGGCGGCGAAGGAGAGCGAATCGGCGGTCACCGCAGCGTTGACAGAGTTGTGCGGGCGGCAGCCGATCACGGCGCAGGCCGTGGAGGAACTGGTGCGTACACAGCAGCTCCCTTCGCCAGTCACCGACGTCGGTGTCGTTGCTGTCGATCTTGCCAGCTACGACTGCCTCCTGTCGATGAAGGAGGCGGGATATGCAATGTGAGAAGGAGAAAGCAGGCCTCCTGCTCCGCTACCTTACCGATCTCCACCTCCCCACCATCCGGCGCTGCTATCAGGAAACCGCTATCAATGCCCGCCGGGACAACTGGGAGTACGAGAGCTACCTTCTTGAGCTGGCACAACGGGAGCGCGAAGCGCGCCGTAACGCCAGGATAGCTCGTCTGCTCAAGGATTCGAAGCTGCCGCTGGAGAAGAACCTGAAGGCGTTCGATCGCAAACGGCTGCCGCGAAAGGTGGATACACACCTGTCCCAGCTCCTCAAGGGGAACTTCCTTGATCACAAAGAAAACGTGCTGGCCTTCGGCAAGCCTGGCAGCGGCAAAACCCATCTCCTCTGTGCCATCGCTCAGGAGTTGATTCACCAGGGGCGGCAGGTACGCTTTGCCTCTTGCAATCTCCTGGTCCAGGAGCTTCTTGTCGCCAAGAGGGACCTGAAACTGGCGCGGATCCTCAAGCAGTATGCCAAGTATGAGGCACTGATTATTGACGACATCGGCTATGTGCAGCAAAGCCGGGAAGAAATGGAGGTTCTCTTCGCTCTGCTTGCCGATCGGTATGAGCGCAGCAGCGTGATGATCACCAGCAATCTGCCCTTTTCCAAGTGGGAACAGATCTTCAAGGACCCCATGACTACGGCGGCAGCCATTGACCGCCTCGTTCATCACAGTGTAATCCTGGAGCTGAACATCCCGAGTTACCGGCTGGAACAATCCCAAAACACGGCTCAAGCAGAGCCTCAGCTAAACCAGCCAGGAGAGAGGTAATGCCTGAGCAGCTACTTTACGAAGGATAGGGACCGGCCAGCTGAAAGGCTTTCCCAAAGCCTTCACCTGCCGGCCCCCTCCTCCATCCACAAACGGGAATTATAATTGTCGTTGACCGAGAAAAATAGTTGACGTTGATCAATTATCAGACCCCAACAACCACACGTATTATTTGAATATAGCAGCTATAGCTATAAATCTATTCATTGGTCTTTTTGCCGCATGGGCCATGTCGACTCCAAAGCGGAAGAAAAAGCCCCTTGGCCGGAACAAGATGTTGAAATGAAAAATGGTAAGGAGGGAATATACCAACTTTTGAGACTGGGTACGGCAAGCCCGCATTCATCCGCCATGCCGACAAAAAGCCGGTTTAGAACCATTACCCGGAGGCCTTGGACTCCTCATTCACACCGCACCCTACGACCAGGCGATTCCACATGAAAAGAAAATGGTTGCTGATCTTAAGATTCTTCAGCGCCGCTTCCATGGTTGTCCCGTACCCTCGCACAGCTGCATCACACATTTTCTCCGCTCTGTAACAATGTTCACAAAAATCCCAGGAAATGTTGGCTTCGAGCCTGTCAAACTCAAACTCAGGAGGGTGCAGATATTCCGGTGGATTTGACAGCTTCTTTATTCGAGAGTAGCAGCCGGGGAAATCCCTCCTGATCGCGTCCATCTCAGGCCCATCGATACACATGTTTATTGTGCAAGCTGCTTCCTCCAGATCAAAACCCCACTCGGCGCACCATTTCGCATACGACAATGATCGCTTCCGTAAATAGGCTGCCAAAACTGGGGGGACCAAGCCTTTTCTGGACCGACCCGGCTTGCCGCGCTTGATTACTCCATGCTTAACAAGCACCGAATGGACATAGTCTGCCTTCTTCGACCCAACGACTCGTGCGATTTCAATAACAGAAAATCCCATGGAATAGGCTTCGCAGATCTTGGATTCGACGATCGCAAAAAGCTCCCTGTGACCGGATAGGGAATGGAATTTATATGCTTCGGCAGCAACCTTTGATGGCATGATTCACCTCTAGGATTTATCACTAATATCACTACTATTATTTCATAATAGTATATAGAGGATTTGCGCGGACTGTTAGTTGGCCAAGTCAGCATCCTCATTGTTACCGTGAGCCGCCTGAACTGGCGTGATCACGTTCGCCATTGACCTTATGCTCAAGGACTTTTCACGCTCCAGTTCAAATGTATCCAAGCCGAGAACTTGTGCTCTGAAAGGAATGAGCCGGATAGGAGATTCAGAGCCTTTAACCTGTTTCCCGGTTCCCGAGATTATCGACACTGGGCACATAAAATCATTTGGGGCAATCAGTTCTGTCGCAAGTAAGTCGAACTGCTCTGAAAGCTCCAGGACAACCGAGTAGATTATGTCAAATCTCGCTCGTCTGTTGGCATATGCTGCCAAGAGGGGTGCGGTGTGTGGATGGGCACGGCATAGTATTTTCCAGAGGCCGGAAGAACCACAGTAGATCAGTCCATTTGGCATAGAAACCGCCAGCCACCTTCCAGAGGAAACCACATTCAGGCAGGCGCGTAATTGGTCGAAAAAGTCTTTTGCATGAAACCAAGAAGAAATGTCGATACGGCAAGGACTGTAGTCCTTCAGGTCGGTTTTTTCCAACTCAAGCCCCAACAATGCTGCGAAATCCTTTTTTCGAAGCGACGGCATTTCCGTTTTGACGGGAATGTTTTCTTTGCCTTCCAAGGTATTGGCTACCAGTTGTTCGGCATGCTCCAATGACCGGACAGCTTCATCACTTTCACGTAATAGCCTGGAATATAAACCATCATGAGCATTAAAATGGTGAAGTTGAATTACTTTTAGAATTTCGCTATGCACGGAAATCATCTGGAACTCAGGAATTCCAGAAAGGAAAACACTCGACAAAAGGGGATGGTCACCGGTGCAATACATCGCCCCGCGGAACTCGGGCACTTTACCGATGTCATGCCCCAGTCCAATTATTATGCATATCGGAGCAACGATATCGTATTCGAGATTGGCAATCATGTGCCTGGCAACGCTGATACAATGGCGCCACAACGGAACCCTTGCAAGCAGGTGGTACCTGTCAGGCGCTGTGCCGTACGAACTCCCGCTTTTTACCACTGAAGGGCAGTCGCCGAATCGGTCAAGAAGTTCAAGAATCCTGAGGATTACCGTGACCTCCTTGTTCATAAAAGGATATTTGGATAGCACGGCATCAGAAAATTCCGCTATTTCCGGATGTGAAAATTCCGGAATATCCACAGGTTCCTGAATCAATGGAGGAACAGGGGATTTCGGCGCAGGCCGCCATATTTTGCTTACATCGTACAAGGGCAACAACTGGGGCTCGTGCGTGTCGTCATACTTGGGAAAATTTTTCCGAAAAGAAATGAACGTTAGCAGTCCAAGTCCGAAAACGCCTGCGATTATCAATAGCATGTACATTTTTCACCTCGCCGATTGATCGCTATCGAGTTTCAAAATTTAATCTTCAGGCAATAAACAAATCTCCCCCCGAGCAAACATGCCGGCTAAGATCTTGGTAAAAGGGACTGTGACATCATCCAACACTGACGATGTTTGCTTTGTTGGCTCCGGAAGATATGGAAATCTCACGCACGCCCGTCGTGCAAGTTCAACTCGCTGCTGATAAGGTAACGCCAGCCAAGCGGCTTGGTGAGAAAGTGCTTCTTTGCGATCCCGCTCTGACTCTTCTCTCATGGCAGCTTCGATGCTCTCCCGCTTGGCATTGGCAGCAACCCGCGCTTTTTCCTTTGCCCTAATCGCCTCTCTTTCGGCACGATCGAAATCATTAATAACGGCTTCGCAGATCATCCCGCCAAGCCTCCCCTTTGATGCGTCATGGTGCAACAGTGCATAGCGGATGTTGCTTTCAGTCACTCCTCTACCGTGCCTACGGATAGAATCTGCGATCACGGTTTCTATACGCTTGTTTCTCTCCGCTGGAGGTACAAGTTCCATTACCGATTCCACTTCCGTCTGGCCGAAATAAACAACTTCTTCGTTCCGTGAAGAATTCGATGTTGTTGTACCTGAATCTGATTCTTTATTTGTTGTCCGTGACTTCCGTGGACTGTCCACGGACGCGTCTGCGGACATGTCCGCGGACGGCAGCAGCAAATTTTTCTTCACAGCCCGCGATTCACGCTTTCTTTCCCTGTCCTTTTTACGCCGTTCCGCAAGCCGGGCAAGCTCACCCGTTGGTTGCAGTCGATCCCATTCCGCAATGGCAATCACGTTGTCCACCATTTCAATGAATTTGAAACGTTCCAGAGTAGCAAGTGCAAACTGCACCACCGGAACTGTCCGTCTCAGTACCGCTGCCAACGTGCTGACATCATAGGGAAGCGATTCGTGTAGAAGCAGGAGACCGTCAGAATTGCTCCGTCCTGCCAGCATCAGCATCCTCACGTATATGATCTGGACGGCATCAGCATCAGGTAATTGCTCAATTGCAAGCCAACGTGGGTCATCGAACTCAGCGCAGAACATTCTAATCCAGAACACTTCATTCATGCGATTATCGATTTTCACATACATCAGTCGTTGTTTTCCTGGACGGCTTTATTCTGCTTGCTCGCCAACCATTCAATGATCGATTGCGTCGTGTAATAATTCCGCTTCCCGATCACAACCGGTGTCGGCAATTCGCCACGCTTCTTCAAGCGCCAGAACCCCGTCGCAGAAATGCCCAGGGTATCAACCCGGAACTTTTTCTCGGATATCAGCTTCATTGCTCCCTCCTTTAAAAAAAATTTCTCCCCTATATATTATATTGCCCCGGGGTACAGCTAAATTAATGAGAGTTTTTGGGCAACTCAGAAACCAGAAGTAGATTTACTACGTAATTGCAGACACTTAGCTTTATTGTAAATTTTTTGTAAAATTATTATTTCAGGCAAACGACAGAGGATTTCGAGGTATTAGGAAATGAAAAACATGTTGATGGAAAGGGAACGCCGAGGGTCAGGACGCTATAAATTTCTCATAAATTCGGAGGGATGTATTGCACACAGCATTAAACTTATCGGTGGAAGAAACCATTTTTCAAGATGCGTATTCTTTTCATTTCCATGACAGAGGTTACACGAGAGGTTACACGCAAACAAAAAGGGGCCAGGCATATTCGCCTAACCCCTTGATTTCTTTGGAGCGGGAAACGGGATTCGAACCCGCGACCTTCAGCTTGGGAAGCTGACACATCGACGTTTCAGAGGTTTTCATCCTGTTTCTCACTCCATCACTATCACATCTTATCACCTTGACTTAACTGCGTTTTTAGCCTATTTTGTATTTCCAACTGTTTCAATTTGCCTCTCTGCTTGCCAACTTCCAAACGGAAACAAAACGGAAACATGAGGCTTTTAAAAGAGCAAACGGAAACAAAACGGAAACACGAAAAGAGAGCAAAATGGGCAAACAATTCACGGAAAAAGCAATCGCTGCAGCGAAACCAAAGAGTACGAGATACTATCTTCGTGAGGGGCGAGGATTTGCCTTGCAAGTCCTACCCTCTGGCGCCAAAGCTTTTGTGTACCTGTTCGAGTTGAACAAGAGCAAAGGGTACGTGCTTCTTGGACATTATCCGGACTGCTCGCTTGCGGATGCGAGGATAGCATATAACGATGCGTACAAGTTAGTGAAAAAGGGAATTGACCCCCGTGATCACAAAAGAGCCGCCATAGAGGAACAGTCTCGCTTGGCGAACGAAGCAAAACTTCAAGCTGAAGCTGCCGCCCTTGCAGCAATAAAATTGGAAAAAGACTCCTTCGACGCCCTCATCGCGGATGAAATCCCCGAAGGCTACACCCCGATAACCGTCGAGCAGCTTGCCGCGGTATGGTATGTCAAGTACTCAAAGGAGAACCATTCCGACAGATGGCGTGAAACGATACTCAGTGCCATCAAGACACATATCATTCCCAATATTGGCAAAATGGAAATCTCCTCAGTGAGACACAAGCATGCCTTGTCTCTTATCGAGCAAATTGCAACCAGGGTCCCGGGATCTGCTCGGAACGTAATGAAATTTGGTAGGCAGATGTTCAAATATGCCTGTCGACAGGAATGGGCTGAGATTCAGCCCTTCCAGGAGATAACTGCATCCGTCCCAAAGATTGCCCCAAAAACTGATGATCGGCACCTCGATGATGACGAGATTGTGAAAGCATGGGCAGAGATCAGCAAGTCCTCAAGTTCCAAAGAAGTCAAAAGAGCTTTGAAGTTAATTCTTGTAACTGCTCAACGTCCTGGTGAGGTGGCGCAACTTCATAGAGATCAAATCAAGGACAGATGGTGGACTATCCCTGCCGAGGTCGCAGGAAAGAATGAGCGTGAACACAGAGTTTACCTGACCGATACGGCACTAGAGTTGATTGGAGACGGAAAAGGACATATTTTCCCGTCAGGGAGAGGCAAAAGAGGTCATGTTTCCGAAAACGCTCTTTCACAAGCTATAAATCGTGGCTATTTGGACGATAATGTCGTGAAAGTTGTTGGGAATAGAAAGATCAAAGCTCGCAAACAGCCCTACTTTGGCATGAAACCATGGTCACCGCATGATCTTCGTCGAACAGCTCGCA
This sequence comes from Geobacteraceae bacterium, assembly GCA_036677645.1. Taxonomy (GTDB): domain Bacteria; phylum Desulfobacterota; class Desulfuromonadia; order Geobacterales; family Geobacteraceae; genus RPRC01. The sequence goes on from JAVBWB010000024.1 coordinate 8,250, forward strand.
CAAATATGGCGCGTGTTGGTATTTCAGACGAAGTTGGTGAAGAGGTCATTAATCACATCAAGCCAGGTATTGTCGGAGTGTATAATAAATATCGCTATGACAACGAGAAAAAGAATGCCCTGCAGAAATGGGAAACTTTGCTTCTGGAAATTCTGTCACACAAACCTCAGGATAGCGTGGCAGATGGTAAATAGCTCCAGCCTTACTTACATATGAGCATTTTGTGCCAGATCGTTTATTTAATCTTGTGAATCTCAGTCAACATAGAGTAATTTGATCCCCTCTCCCCTCCCCTCGATCCGGGGGAGGGGTTTTCTATCATTTTCGAGTCTGATCGGAGTAATAATGACTAAGGCAGATATTGTAGAGAAAGTTGCCGACCAGTGCGGATTTTCGAAGAAGGACTCAATTGAAATGGTCGAGTCAGTCTTCAGCATTCTGAAAAATACACTCGAAGACGGAGAAGATATAAAGATCTCCGGATTTGGCAAATTCGAAGTAAAAACCAAGCGGGCCCGCAAAGGCAGAAATCCTCAAACAGGGGAATCAATAGTCATCGAAGCCAGAAAAATCCTCACCTTCAAGCCGAGCACAATCCTGAAAAGCTCGATAAATCCGCAATAACGCTTCCTCCCACCGCACCGCACGAATTCTAGTCCACCAAGACCTGCCCCCCCTATAGATTATAGTCGTAGGGGGAAGCATGCGACTTGCCACTCTATTATTCCTGTTCTCATTTTCTGTGGTCTCATCGAAACCGGCCGCAGCATTCTGCTATGAAGAAGCCGGCAACAGGTACGGAATCTCGCCCCAACTCCTCTACGCAATCTCCAAGGGGGAAAGCAGCTTCAATCCCCTGGCTATCAACTACAACACAAACGGCACTTACGATTACGGCCTCATGCAGATCAATTCCACATGGGAGCCGGCACTGCGCAAGCTCGGCATCTCTTGGAACAACCTTGCCGATCCATGCACCAATGTCATGGTCGGCGCCTGGGTTCTTTCCCAATGCATTCGGGATTACGGATACACCTGGTCGGCAGTGGGCTGTTACAACTCACGCACACCGTCCAAACGCGACCGCTATGCCGCCAGAGTAGCCCGCATCGTCAAACGCGAGCTTACACATTCACAGCCGGTTCAGGTGGCATCAGCAACCCATGTCGCTACTCCGTGGGAAGAGGCATTTGGCCTTGAATCTCGATGAATTCATGCCTGAAAGCGATCTGACCCGAGATGAGACTCTGGATGCGATAGAGGTCGCCGTTGCCAGAACGCTAACCCATGCCTTCCAGACCAGTGTCACTGTCAGGGTCGAGGATCAGTTGCAGATCCTCGTCTATCCATACGGTGGCGGAGCCCCTACTACAATTACTCTTGGCGACATCGAGCGGAAACTGCGGCGGCATGTGCAGCACCAGGTCGATCTGGAACTGCAACTGCGGAAAACCCTGCATGAAGCGAAGCACCTGAAGGAGCTGAGAGGCTATACGGCCCCGGGAGAGATTACACGCATTGGTGACGATGGCTCACTGATAGTCACACTGGAAATAGCAGACCACTATCGGCGACTGATCCTTTCCGGAATCTGCCCGACCCGCTTTCAGCCCAAACATGAGCGCGGACGTTACATCCCGGGAACCGTGAAGGAATTCCATATCACCAGCGTCGTCCCGGTAATGGTCAACCATAGGTCAACCAAGGTCCAGGTACAACTGAACCGCATCTCGAAGGAGCTGCCGCGTCTGCTCTTGCAGGAGCGCAGCCGCATTTCCGGAATTCTGTGCCAGAAACGTATTCCCGGAGCCTTCAGCACCATAGTGACACCTTCACGAATATCAAAGGACGTCATCAACTCAGTCGGGAAGGAGTTGGAAGAGCACCTGTATGTTTCCATTCAAGAATCGCATCGCTAAACCGGCCGGACCGATGACCAGCTTGGGCACCGGTGTGAACATGGATCATCGGACAAAGATCGTTCCCATCGCCATACCCGATGCCGACAGAAAACGGCACACATTTGTCTTTGGCACCACTGGAGTCGGCAAGACCCGCCTGTGCGAGAACCTGATCGAGCAGGACATCCGTAAAGGATATTCGGTGGTTTATTTCGACCCCAAGGGGGACCAGCAGATCTTCACCAAGATCTATGAGGTCGCCAGAGATGCAGGTCGCCTGGAAGAACTGATGCTCGTAACTCCCATCTTTCCCGAATACTCTGCCGTTGTCGATCCGATGGCCTTCTATTTCATGCCGGACGAACTGGTCGGGCACATCGTGTCGGGCATTATGGGTGGCCGCGAACCATTTTATCGGAACATCGCCAAGGAGATCACCACAGCGGTAATTTCCGCCTACATCATCCTGGCCAAGAGGCATGGGAACATGCCGATCATGAACATTGACACCATCCGTCAGAACATTCGGCGTGAATCCCTTGAAACTACCATGAAGTCGCTTCGCAGCATCGGTTCTCCAGAGGCGTCATTGACCGCCGGGATGCTGGAAGACATTCTCAAATCCCCCTTGGAATACTACGCCAAGGTGTCTTCGACTCTCCGCACCGCCCTGATGGAACTGTCTTCGGGAAATATCGGCAAGATCATCGGACAGGCCGATTCCAATCGTTTCATCAATAATCTGGAGGCCGGTGGACGGGTCATACTGGTGGTCCATACCGGCGCCATGATCACCCGCGAGGCGTCTGCCACCCTCGGCAAGGTGCTTCTCTCCATGATCCAGTCCTTTGTGGGCCGGGTCTACCTTTCCAACCGGCAGAAGGTAGATCCACCGCTTTCCATCTTTATCGATGAAGCACAGAGTCTGCTTTACCAGGGGGTAGAAGAGCTGTTCGCCAAGGCTGGATCAGCCGATGTCATGGTGACCGCTTTTGCTCAATCGGTGAACCAGATCTATGCGGTCATCGGAGAAGAGTTCGGCAAGAGCATACTCGACAACACCAACACCAAGATCTTCATGCGTTGCTCCGATGCCGAGACCAGCGATTACGTGGTCAAGCATTTCGGCGTACAGAACGTACTGACCGGGATTTTCGGCTCAAATCAGGTTACAACCCGTGAGGTTGAGCAAGATATTTTGCGGGTTCAGGATGTCTTGAGTCTCCAGCCGCGGGAATTCTACATGATGACCTACTCGGGACGCTTCAAGGGGACCACTCTTGACGCCCGAAATCCCAAAATAAAGATCATATTCCCAGAAGCTCCGGCAGTCATTACCTCAATGCTGTCACCTTTCCAGTCCGAGACTACGGACTCACCATGAATACTATGCTGTTAGGTATGTCCGCAGCCGTTGGGATCGGCTTTGCCATTTACGGCACCAGAAAATGGCTGCCAAACCAACCACCAGCGCCGCAAGAGGAAAAACCGTCCGAGGTAACCAGGCTGTCCGACTTGAGCCACCTCTGGACTGACAGTGAGGTTGAAATCAAGGATGCTTCAAACCTCTGGCGGGAGCAGACACAGAAGAACCGTACAAAGACGCCACGCCCAACCTTTCAACACGATGAGATTGAGCAGTTTTTCAGCGAAATGATCGAGCATCGGTCATCTATCAATGGAGTCCGCAGGAACCTGATCATCATGATTCTCACCCTGCTCGACAAGGAGGGAGACTGTCCTTCCGTTGTCAGGAAACACAAGGATGAAGCGGAACGCATCTACGCCGAGGACTCCTATGCCCTGCTGGAAACAGTGCCACTGTACCGCCATACGCTGGCGGTCACCCGCAACTTTATTGCCAAGGCCGACCAGGAAGCTCTGCTGGCAGACATGATTCTCATTGCTCTGGCCCATGACATCGGCAAGATCCCCTCCTACCACGACGGCATGTACAGCAGCGGTGACCATCCGATCATAGCCGGGCTTATTTTGAAGGGAATTCCAGAGTTCATGACTCTCCCTAACAGGGAGGACATCTGCCGCGCTGTCACCGGCCATCACCTGATGAAGTGCGACAACATCCTTACGGATGGCCTCAAACAAAGCGACCATGAGGCTCGTCAAGCGGAGTTGGCAACACTTTATGCCGACCTACGGGAACGTAAGCACAACAGCTTCGAAAGCAATGGCGCACAGTCAGCAGTACAGAGAGATTCTGTGCCTGCCTCTGCCGGAACGATACACCCCCCTTCTGAAGAACGGGAACACCCTCTCGGGTTTGCGCCCTCCAAAGAGAGGTACATGCCAACAATAATGGATATCCCGGCATGTATTGATCCGGATGCGGTAATTTCCTCGTTGAAGAAAAAGATAAATCTGGTGGAATCCACACCGAAAGGTGAGCAGTGGTCAGTGGTTTCGATGCCCAACGGGGTTATCTATGTCAACCCCGAGGCGCTTTGGGAAGCCATCAAGGAGGTAAGCAACCATGATCCCATGGTGTGTGCATCGGAAGGCTTCGAGTCGGAGAAGCGCAACCTGATGTACACCGTCGTAACGGAACTGGCCAGAACCAGATCAGCCCTGGCAACCGAGCATGTTGCTGACGGCTACTTCACATCACAGGTCTCCATCATTACCGGAGGTGGCAAGCGTCTTTCACATCTCCTGATTCCCTTTACGGCAAAATCATTCGGTGTAATGCCGTCGGCATTGGAAGAACAGAAAACCCCGCAACTGAAGCGGATGGTGAAAGATATCAAGCCAAAGAATAAGGAGGTGGAACAATGCGTTGGCCGCTGATGGCTACAGCGATGCTCTTGCTGTCCGTGTCCGCCTCTGCGAGCTACTACACCGATTCAGCCACTGGCTGGTGGTGGTACCAGAAGGAGCCGGAGAAGCAGGCCGAGAAGCCAGCCAGAAAGAAGAAACCGGCCAAGCCCACTCCGTCCCTCAAGGACTACACCTATGAGCAGATCTGGGAGATGCATCCCGACCAGTTCCAGGAGTTTGCCGAGGCACTGAAAAAGAAGGCGGTCCAGAAGCCGAGCGAAGAGAATGTGAAGGAGTATTTCGAGGTCCAGGAGATCGCACGCAAGAAGGCGCTCGCCTTTTCGAACGTGGCCCAGTTCGTCTGGCAGAAATACCCGGAACTGACCACGAAAAAGGACTACCCGATCACCACCCCCGGTAACCTGGCGCGGATCGCCCAGATCAACGAGGAACGGCAGCGTGTCCTGCGGGACAATCGGGATGACTTCGCCCTGATCTACTTCCAGCGGCCAGACTGCAGCTACTGCGACGAACAGACCCGCATCCTGGACTGGTTCACCAACGAGACCGGCTGGACCGTGAAGAAGGTCAACATAAGGGAGAACCCGGGGCTGGCCGCCAAGTTCAACGTGGAGATCACCCCGACCCTGATCCTGATCCAGAAAGGGAATCAGGATTACCTGCCGGTCTCGGCCGGAGTCATTTCCGCCGACGAAATCGAGGACAAGGCATACCGGGCCGTGCGCCTCCTGAAGGGTGACATCTCCCCGGAGGAATATTCGCTCTACGAGTTTCAAAAGGGAGGCGGCTTCGATGTGAAGAAGCGCCGCCTCCAGGACAAGGAGCAACAGTGAGGTCCCGGTCCAACCGCGACAGAGAAGAGGTGCCCGTGTGAAACGAACTGTATCTACCAGAACCACCGCCGCCTGCCTGGCGGCAGCGATAGCTCTGAACCCGGTCCTGTCCTGGTCCGGCTGGGTTGATGACTGGGTGCAGCAGAAGAGCTCCACCTCGCCCAGTTATTACGAAGGGTCGAAACGTGGCTACTACACCGGGGGAAGCTTTTCTGCCAGGTGGGCGAACACCGACGACCACCTGTTCACCGCCTCGCTCCCGAAGCTAAAGTCCGGCTGCGGCGGCATCGACATGTTCCTCGGCGGTTTCTCGTTCCTGAACGTTGACTATCTGGTGCAAAAGCTCCAGAACATCCTGTCGGCAGCTCCGGCAGCGGCCTTCGACATCGCCCTGAAGACCCTGGCGCCCCAGGTGGCCGACACCATCAAAACCCTCGAAGCCATCACCGACCGGCTGAATTCGTTACAGTTGAACGACTGCAAGGCGGCCAAGGCGCTGGTGGCAACCTCTGCCAGTCCGTTTTCGTCAGTCATGTCGGACAGCCTGAAGGCGGAGATGAAAACGGCTCAGACCGATTTCATGGTGTCGAGCGGCGCCAAGGATCTTTACCAGGATGTCAGCAAACTGTTCGAGAGCGAGCAGAAGGCCAATGCCGGCAACAAGCCAGGAGTTCCGGGCACTACCCAGACCTCGGCCACCAGCGCCACCGCCGGTTGCCCGGCCGAGGTACTGCAGATATTCGGTGACGGTTCGGTCCTGGAAAATCTGGCCGGTAAAAAAGGGATGAGTAGCGACTACGTAAAGCTGGTACGCGGCTTCATCGGTGATGTGGTGATCCAGAGCCCGGCTACGACCGGCACCACCTACCAGGCCCAGTATGTCCCCCCGTGCGACAAGAACAACAGCTTCGATTCCTTCATCAGCGGCTCCGCTCAGGGGCGTGATACCGCCGGGGCCTGTGCCGACATCACCGACGCCAACAAGAACCTGATGGTCTATGTGGCCAGCAAGATGCAGTCCATCGCCGGGAAGATCAAATCGAAGACAGCACTCACCGCCGATGAGGAAGCGTTCCTCAAGAGCACGCCACTGTCGGTCGGGCTGATCCTCAAGAACGCCACGGCCACCAATACCGAAGGCGAAGTCATCGGCAAGCTGGCAGAGCTGACCGCCCGGGCCTACGGCTATTACATGCTGCTCGACCTGTTCGGGCGTGCGGTGCAGTTGCAGGAGATGGCCCGGAATATCATGTCCACCCAGAAGGGGAACAAGGCAGGCGCCTCTCCGGAGACCTGCCAACTGGCGCTTCTCGGTGAAGGGATGCAGCACATCCAGACCCTGGAGGAAAAGACGCTGCAACTGCTCACCGTGGCCCAGCAGAGTTACGCCAATGCGGCATCTGAAATCAATGCAGTGGAGATGATCGTCCAGAACATGAAGAAGTTCGACGACACAGTCTTCTCGGAACTATCTGACCGCTTCGGCAAGGGGATTGCCCTGCGGGCAACCGGCAGGATCTAACAATAATAAAAGGGAGGATTTATGGCTGAAAACAAAAATGAATCAAACGCGAAGAAACCATCAGGAAAAGAGTCCTGGCAGGACAGGAAACTGAAGAAGGTAGTCCGGGATGATATCGATGTCATCTCCCGGAAGACCTTGGACCAGAGCGACTTCATCACCATGCTCAACACCCACGACAACGTACTTCACCGGCTACGCATGACCATGGGCCGTAACAAGAACATCACGTTTGAAAAGGCGCAGGAGTTTATCGAGAGGAGCCAGAAGATTCGCGAAGATATCAACCTGCTGAATGCCGAGATGTGCGAGCTGATGGAATGGGACTACACGCCGCCACGGGGCTTTACCAACCCGTTTGCGAAAAACGTCGAAGGCGAGAGTAAGGGAAGCAAGAAGAAGGTATCCGAAACCGCCGTCACCTGACGGGTTCAAAAACCTCATTCAATGCTGCGGTCATGGCCTTGAATTTTGTCCTGTTAGACTTGGACAGCTTTTGCAGGTTCAGCTGTTTCCATTTGAGGGCCGGCAGGTTTTCGATACCCGGCATGGCGATGATTGCTCCATCCGGCTCACACCGGTTTATCGAAAGGAGAAAGTTGCGCTCTGCATCGTCAAGAGTTGCCGGCAGCTGTTCAAACAACTGCTCTCTGACTTCAAGCAGTTTATCAATGGTCACTTCACGAGTGGTCATTCCGGCAAAGTCTCTCTCAAACTCGACACTGATGTCTTTTCGATGGGGCGCCAGAAGTTCATGGATCGGCCTGTTGTGGCCGGCGAGATAGACGGTGAAAGCTCGCCGAATCCTCGGAGTAATACCTCGGCGTTCAAAGAGAAGCATCACGTCGAACAAATCACGAGGGTGCTGGCGGTCAAGCGCCGCGACAAGCTTGCTGGCATACAGTTCGTCATGATCAAGCATGGGAATGGAAAGGCCCCTGGAGAAGCGTCGCTGCGCCTCCGCTGACAAGTTGCCAGTGACTAGAGGATATACCGTGCCCCGGAAGACGTGATTCACCTCAACCTTGAGAAGCACAGGCCCCTTGGAGATAAACAGCTTGGACTCATGGTCGCTGCCGGACATAGTCGGTCGAACCGTAACACCGAGTTTGCTGTGCAGCAGACTTGCCACGTCATGCAAGGCATGCTCGATTGCCGCAAGCGCCGATTCTCTATTGGGACAAGTGAGATCCGTGAAAACCAGATCGACATCGACTGATAATCGTGGCATGTCTTCTACAAACAGGTTGATGGCAGTGCCCCCTTTGAGGGCAAAGCACTGCTGGGTGAAGACGAACGGAGCTGCGTCGATAAGCAGCCGGACAATATCGAGGTAACGACTATCCATTGATTCCTTTCCCCGGGTTCTGCAGGATCAGGGAGTTCCCTTTCAGTGTTCGTACATAAACAGAAACGGAGCCGAAATCCAATCTGGATACATCGAGTTGCTGCACTACCGGCAGCTGTAATTCAGCTGCCAATGTGAAGAACAGCCGTTTGACTTTGATCCTCGTGCAGGCTTCCAATAGCTTCTGTAGCAGATCGGAGCGCAACGTGAACAGGGGTTCCATGATCTTTCTGGCATCGTCAAGGCTCTGTTTCTGGGGCACGTCATCAAGCATCTCAAGGAGAGCCCGTTCCGGTTCGGACACAAATGGGGAGTATCGGTCCGCTTCATCGAGACGCCGTACGTGCAGCCTGTTCTCCAAGGAACCTTTTTCCTCGAAAAGGCGACTCATGCGTATTTCGCAGTCAAACCTGGCGGTAAACCATTCAGGTATCTTCTTGCGTGACATCCGGTACAGGGTCAGTTTATCTTTACCAAGGGCTAGATAATGTATGGTTCCTCTGAGTGATAAAGCCGATTTTCCGCCTATGTGGACATCATGCCCCTGGCTTTCAAGAGCTGCCACAGCACCATTCCGGGTAAGCTCATCACCGGCACGCAGAAAGTAGCCGTACCCGAGTGACTCCAGCCAGCCATTCAGCACATACCGGTGTACCAGTTGGCGGGATATGCCCATCTGTTCCATCTGACTGGTTGTAACCGGCATGCCATTCGGCAGGGAAAAGAGTGCTGCTTTCAGATTTTTACTTGAATGTAAACTATTAGTTGACATTTAAGCACCTATCTTATAATGAATCGCTTGAATCGCATGAGCATCAATATATAACTTACAACATGACATGTAAACCTTTAGTTTACATTTAGCTACACATTTTATATATTGCCCGCCATCCCAGCAGGTTGCACATTAACCTGTACCCCTTCTGTTTCTTTGAATCTACTCGGACCCTCCCACCAGTGCAGACCACCCGATGTAGCGTGCATGCGCGCCGGCTCACCCATCATGGGGGTAATAACCGGAATGCCCCGAATATTGCCCATAGCAACTATTCTGTCGAACGGCTCCCGCCAGGAGTGCATTGACAGATCGAAGGTGCCGTTATGGATAGGGAGCAGACGTTTGCCCTTCAAGTCAAAATGTGCCTGGATTGTTTGTTCTGGGTGCATATGGACATCAGGCCAATTCTCGTTATAAGCGCCGGTTTCCAGCATGGTCAGGTCAAAGGGGCCGTATTTCTCGCCGATCTGCTTGAAGCCGTCGAAGTAGCCGGAATCACCGCTGAAAAATATCCGTTGGTCTCCGGCAATAATTACCCATGACGCCCACTGTGTACGATTCTTGTCGAATAACCCTCGGCCAGAAAAGTGTCGTGCAGGTGTAGCAGCGAACCGAACGTTGCTGACTTCAGTTTCCTGCCACCAGTCCAGTTGCCGCACCTTTGCTGCTGGCACCCCCCAATCAACCAGAATATCCCCAACCCCAAGCGGCGTCAGGAAGTACTTCGTCTTGTCAGCCAGCTTTATGATGGAATCGTGGTCAAGATGGTCATAGTGGTCGTGCGAGATGATGACACCCTTGATTGGCGGCAATTCTTCAATGCTGACAGGTGGTGTATGAAATCGTTTCGGTCCGGCAAATTGTACCGGAGATGCCCGGTCGGAGAACATTGGGTCGGTTATCCAGAAGGCATCGTTCAACTTCATCAGTACGGTCGAATGCCCAAGGCGATAGACAGTGTTATTCGGGGCGGCCAGTAACTGCGCTCTGGTCAATGGCTGTACCGGGATATTTCCGTGAGGGCGCGTGTCTTCAGGTTTGTTGAAAAAGAAATCCCACATGACGCGAGATTGTTCCCGCCATCTACCTTTTGTTAGCATGACCGGATTTTTCTGGTCGCTATCAAGGGAGAGTGGTGACCGGGTCTGGGCGGAGCCGGTTTTATTGAGCAGTATGGATGCCATGACGATAATAACTCCTGTAATCAGGCTGTAAAAAATGATTCGTTTCATCGGCTTAACTTAAAAATGGTACTGTACTTTGGTCAGACGCACAGACTCGTCCCAAAGAGATGCGTTGAGGGCGGCATTTTGAGCTTTTTCAGGCAAAGGAACTTCAACAGGAGCACCCCACAACTGTAGACAACTCGGACCGTAGTAGTTGCCAGTTTTCACCGAGTCCGCTGCTGCCCGAACTGTTGGCAGAGCTCCTTTTGCTCCGTGTTGCCCGATGAGCTTGGTAAGGCATTTGAACTTGTGTTTTTGCAGATTTGTTTTTGTTGCTCCTGGATGGGCTGCAACTGATGTCAGCCAGTCATATCTGCGACCAAGCTCAAGCATAAAGGCCAGATTTGCGAGCTTTGATTGAGCATAGGTCTCCATCGGCTCATACGACACCTCGCTCTGTAGATTACCCAGATCAAGTTTTGCCATCTTCATGTTTGCGACCCCACTTGATACGGTAACCACTCTCGGCGCATCACTGCGCTTCAAGGCTGGCAGCAACAGCCCGGTAAGAGCAAAATGACCGAGATGATTGGTCCCGAACTGAACTTCAAAGCCGTCTGATGTCAGTTCACGCTGGGGCAACGCCATAATCCCGGCATTGTTGATTAGAATATCCAGCGGCTTGTTGGCTCCAAGGAACTTTTCAGCAAACATGCGAACTGAAAGGAGATCAGTCAAGTCAAGTGACTCAACCATAAGCGAAAGGCCAGGGGCTTGCTTCTGGAGTTCAGCTAGTGCCGATTCACCACGCACAGCATCGCGACAGGCAATAATTACATTCGCACCTGCTCGGCCAAGTTCTAAGGCAGCATAATAACCGATCCCGCTATTCCCGCCTGTTATCACGACATTTTTGCCTTTCAAGTTTCCAATCCTATCGGCAGTCCATTTTTCTGATTTGCAGCAGCAGTTACATTTCATAGCTGACCTCCTGTGGTTTGATTGTTTTACAATTCGACATATGTCGAAGTGTATTGATAAATAAAAAGCCTACACGTAGGCCGTTAGACTATTGATTTGGGAATGCTATTGCGGAAGAATCTTCCTGACTTCTTCCCACGTCCCCAAGACCGGCTTTGCTATGAGAAATTTCCCTTGCCGCTCCGTGGTAATCAGACCGGCATTGGCCAACTCTTTCAGGTGATGTGAAACAGTAGGTGCACCGATCTTAAGCGAAGCCATTATCTCGGAAACACAACATTCACACTCTGCCGTTTGGAATCCACCCTGGTCACCTTTGACAATGCTAAGGTAAATCTCCAATCGGTTGGGGTGAGAAAGTGCTTTGAGTATTTTTGCAGCTTGCTTGATATCCATAGTCGCTCCATAAATTCGACAACTATCGAAATGATATGCTTGCCTCAAATGCATGTCAAGTAATTATTGTTGCGATTAGGAGACATCCAAAAACTTTGCCTTGTTTCAGAATGTTTCAGCGTATTTACAATTAGTTATGTGCTGATTTTGTTATTGACACATGAAGTTATGATCTGCTATCAATCACGTATATTTTAGACTCTTTCATAGAAAGAGACTCCGCAAGCCATTGAGCTTCCGGACAAACTTCTTCGGAAAGCCCGAGGAAGAATCGCCCCGGCAGGGATGAGTTCCCGGATAGACCAGGCTGCTGTTGCCCCTGTCCGGATGAGATTCGGAAGGCATACGTGCCAGCCGATCAGTCGTTTGGGTAAAACGACGTAAATCCAAGCAGTAGTGCGTCCAATTTCTGGAGCACACAGATACCGCAGAATAATGACCCGTTCTGGCAATTGCCGGAGTGGGTTTTTTATTGCTCAGCATCCGCGACAAGCCTTGTAAGCGGCGGATACTTTCACCACATCCCGATTGGGAGACACTTTGTTCTCTCCCCACCGGGACGAACACATGTCTCCTTGCTTCGGGAATACCAACAAGGAGGCAGTATGGCAAGTTTGAACCGCGTGGAACTCATCGGCAACCTGGGACGTGACCCTGAAATCAGGTACACACCCGGGGGAACGGCTGTCGCAAGTTTTTCGCTCGCGACCAGTGAGAAGGTAAAGAACAAAAGCGGCGAATGGGAAGTTCGTACTGAGTGGCACAACATCGTCCTTTACGCACGTCTCGCAGAAGTAGCTGGCGAGTACCTGTCCAAAGGTAAAAGTGTCTATCTCGACGGCAAGCTCAAGACCCGCAAATGGCAGGATCGGGACGGCAAGGATCGCTACACCACCGAGATCATCGGCGATAAGCTTCTTATGCTTGGTGGCAAGAATGGCAGTATTCCCGACGGGAGTCATGAACAGCCAGCAAGCAGCCAGGCACACGAGGACATTCCACCCGATGACACCGATCCGTTCTAGGTAACCAACAACCACACAGCACAACAGTCCTACGGGGAGACACTACCAAATCCCCCAAGGGATTGGTCTGTCTTCTCTGTCGGACACAACCCACGGAAAAGGAGACAGACAGATGCACGCACCAGCTCAAATTATTCCCATCAGCCCCACCGCATCATCCCTCACTCACCACGCCGTCAACATCAGTGAACTGAAGGCCCAGGTAAACCTGATCCAGTACGTCATGCGTGACGTCATGAAATCAGGTGAGCACTACGGCACCATCCCCGGCTGCGGAGACAAAGCAGTTCTTCTCAAACCGGGCGCCGAAAAGCTCATGCTCACCTTCAGACTGGCAAACGACGTGGATGTGGAAACCATCGACCTGCATCTCGGCCATCGGGAGTATCGCATCAAAGTGACGCTATATTCACCCGCAGGCCAGCGTCTTGGTACCGGTGTCGGTTCATGCTCGACCATGGAAAGCAAGTACCGTTTCCGTGTCGGGCCAGTTGAACTGACAAACAAGCCGGTGCCGAAGGATTACTGGGATCTTCGCAAGGAGAACCCGGCAAAGGCGCAAGAGATCATTGGTGGACGCGGCTTCAGCGCAAAAAAGGATGACAGCGGCAACTGGAAGATCGCTCGCCAGGGAGAAAAGGTCGAGCACGATAACCCAGCAGATTTTTACAACACCTGCCTGAAAATGGCCAAGAAACGCGGCTTGGTGGATGCAGTACTTACCTCGACCGCTGCCTCGGACATCTTCACCCAGGACATCGAGGAAGATCCTGACCTTTACGGACAGACGGAAAACAACGGAGGAAACAGCGCAGGCAGTACCAGCACTACCTCCGGGACTTCGCAGACAGCCAAACCGGACAGCGCCCCATCATCCCACGAAGCCGAACCTGTTTCGACTTCTGAGATCATCGGGTATCTGACGGCCAAGGGAATCAGGATGGAACTCTCCGCAGACGAATCGGAGATCTCCGCCTTCCCGGACTTCAACGACACCTCAGCCCGCCAATGGCTGAAAGACCACGGCTTCAAATGGGATGGCAAGGCCAAATGCTGGCAGTACCGGTAGTGCCTGACGTTCCAGACTGAACCCCGCTCACAACCAACCTCTGCAGGGAGACAACGACTTTCTCCCTACCGGGGGTGTCTTGTCTCCTCTGCCGGGTACAACCCACAGACAAGGAGACAAGATCATGACTACCCACATCATCAAGCACGTAACAATCAAAGGCTGTCAGGTGCCGGTCTATGCGCCCGTTAAGGAGCGACAGATCAGCATCGATGTCACCAGGATCATTGCCGGCGTTATTTTCGGTTCCCTGCTCACCGCAGTCGGGACCTTACCGTTTCTGATCTAAAAAGGAGACAGCCATGAGCAAACTCGCTGCATTTCTGGGACGGGCTATTCCGACCCATCAGCAGAAACAGTCATCTCACCTTGGCGACCGTACCGGGTACGTCGGAGCCTCCGACATTGCCGGCTGTCCGCGTAAAGCGGCTCTCGGCAAACAGTCCCCGGAAGGTCATGACATCAAGACGCTCCTCCGATTTTCCCGTGGCCACGCTGCGCAAGCCATGTATGCCGAGTTCTTCAGGACTGGCGGTGCCCTCTTCAATGAAGAAGTCGAAGTAAAGCATCCGCAGTTCCCCGAGATCAGGTGTCATATCGACTTCCTGTTCTATGCGAACCGGCAGACCAAACGGCTGCACATCGTAGAAATGAAGTCGACCGACGGTATCCCCGACGAACCCTATGCATCCTGGGTGGATCAACTGCATGTCCAGATGGGCTTGTTGCAACTCACCCTCGATCCGGAAGTGGAAATCGGCGGATCGATCCTGGTGGTCGACCTCAATGCGGGAACGTACCGGGAATTCAACAGCTATGCGCCAAACAAGCTGGTGTTCAATCAACTTATGGAAAAAGGTCAGCACATCCTTGCGGCAACGCGGGGCGAATGTGCACCTCGAACCGAGCCGGGTATACTCTGCGGCTATTGTCCGTTTCGCACCGGCTGTCCTTCCCATGCCGTCGGCCTGGATCTCCCCCAGGAGATTCTGGAAGCCGGCAGGAAATACCTGCAACTGAACGAGCAGAAGAAAGTGATCGACGCTCGACTGGAGGTACTGAAAAACGACATCCTCACCTTTGCGGATGGCACGTTCAAAGGGGCCTCAAACGGTATCCTGATCAATGTCACGTCAGTGGCTGATTCGATAACCGTTGACGGCACCAAGCTCAAGAGGAACTACCCCGATATCTATGATCAAGTGACGAAACCGAAGTCCGGATACGTCAAACTTGAAATCAAGCCATTCACGCCGCTCGCAGCTCAAGCGGCCTGACCAAACCCCACCTGGGGGCATCACGCTCCCCATGGGAAATCTCCTTCGTGGAGGCGTGCCTGCCCCAGTGAAAGGAGATTACCGATGAAAGCATACCGTACCGGCACATTGCCGCCCGACCTTAAATCATTCTCGCTGACAAACAGAAAAGAAAACCTGAAAGAGGCCCTGCACACCATTGTGACGCTGATCCTCATGGCAGCAATCTTTCTGTTTGTCATGATCGCCGCCGTTCCGCCTGAACCGAGGGAATATCCCGCCGGCTGGGAGGAGGTGCGCGGATGATCCAGTCAACCATCACGATCTATTCAGACGAGGAAGCGGTCATATCGGATACCGTCCTGAATGACGTAAACCTGTCACTGCACGGAGCCAACCGCTTTTTGGAACGGGACATCCCGCTGGAGGCAGTCGAAGGTGTCCGCCACCTTTTGCCGCTCCTCAACAGTAAGCCACTCAAGTTCAGGTACAAGGGGGTGCTGGTCGTTGCCCGACTGGTCAACGGCTCTCCCAGGATTATCACCGCCTGGATGGTACCACCTCCTCTGTAGGACATTTCACGGCAGATTACCGCCATCACAAGGAGGCCATCATGAGCCCGAAAACTCCACGACCCAAGGCTGCCACCGGCTTCACCATCGAACGCCGGTCATCCTGCGGCAAGATCTACACCACGGTAACCCTGTGCCCGACAACAGCAACACCAATGGAAGTATTCATCCGTTTCGGCAAGGCCGGAGGATGTGGTTCCGCCATGGCAGACGGTATCGCTCGCCTGGTCTCCTACGGACTCCGTTCGGGACTTGAGCCGACCGACGCTTTCAAAGCCTTGAGCGGCATAGGCTGTCACCTCGGGAGCAATACCTGTCTCAACTGCGTAGCCGACTCGATCCGCTTTGTACTCGCACACCTGGAAACGGGCCGCGACATCAACGAGCTGATCGAGGAAGCTGCTCTGGCGGAAGCAAATGCCAGCACTCACGACTTAATCTGATACCAATAAGCAACACCTGGCAGGGAGCATAGATATCCCTGCGGGGTGGTCTGTCTCCCTGTCGGGTTACAACCCTGCACAGGAGGCAGACATGAACTACGAAATCAGGAGCACGTTCAAAATCGACGCGCCCAAAACAGTAACCATCAAAGGCAGGACACCGGGACACCCCGCTGTTCCACCGGCGGACGAGCAGTACATCTTCCGTCAGGCCACCCTGTCCGACCTGTTCACCTGGTATCTGTTGGGTGAACGGTCACTTTACCTCACCGGCCCCACCGGCTGCGGCAAGTCCTCCGTCATCATCGAGGTCGCAGCACGCCTCAGCATCCCCCTCTGGAACGTCGTCGCCCACTCCCGGTTGGAAACTCCGGAACTGATTGGCGGCTATCGGCTCAATGCCGGCGGAGGAATGGATTTTGTGCATGGGCCGCTCATCATTGCCATGAAAGAAGGTGGCTGGTTCCTGATCGATGAAATCGATCTGCTCGACCCATCCACTGCAGCCGGGCTGAACGGAGTTGCCGAAGGCCGCTCGATCACCATTCCGGAAACGGGAGAAGTGGTGACGGCACATCCGGATTTCCGTTTCATCGCCACCGCCAACTCCAACGGAGCCGGTGACGCCACGGGTCTTTATCAGGGGATTCTGCGGCAGAACCTGGCCTTCTTGGACCGCTTCTACATGATCGAGGTCGATTATCCTGATCCTGAGATCGAGAAGAAAATCCTGACCGAGGTAGCTCCATCGGTAGGCAGCGACATCAGAGACCGCATGGTGGACATCGCCAACGAAATCCGCGCCCTGTTCATCAAGGGGGAAGCGGAAGTCACGCTTTCGACCCGAACCCTGACCCGGTGGGCACGTATCACCGCCTTCCAAGCACGGGCCGCGGCAAGTCAAGGCATGTCCAACGGCGAAACATTGACCAAGGCCTTCGACCGGGCACTCGGCTTCCGGGCTGAACCCGACACCCGAACCGCCCTGCATGCAGTTTTACAGCGGCATTTCGGTGACCGGAGGACACCATGACCAGGTACAGATGCATAAAATCCTCCGTGGATCTGCACCTGCTGGACAGGGTCAGAAACCACGACAAGGTCTACCACCTAGCGGTATTCGAACGGGACGACGGTTGTTTCGACGTCCTGTACCGCTATGGACGCCGGGGTACAACCATGCGTCTCGGTATCCTCAAAGGTGGTGAATGCCTTCGCGACTATCGCACAGCCAGCAATCTCATGACCCGTAAGGAAGCGGCGCAGGTTAACGGAGACGGGTATCAGTATGCCAGCGGCATTACACCCGACGTCTGGAAAGATCTGCTCTCCCCTACCCTACCCCATGAAGATGTAGCAGGAAAGCCGCCGCACCCATCCAAGCAGCCTGAACCATCAGCTCCGGCACCTGAAATAGGCGGTGACGGACCGAAAAACTGGTTCTGGTAATCACTACAACCCCACCGGGGGAGACCAACTCCCTCGGGGAGAAGTCTCCTTCCGGAGGGCCTACCCTCGAAAGGAGACACCATGAACAGCCAAACCACCATTACCAAGGTCCTTCAGGGCCTTGTCCTGGTTCATCTCAGCTTCTCCGTATGGTCCGGCAAGAAGAAACTCCGTCCGGAAGACCTCAAGGGGGCGAATCTGCCACCCGACAAACTCGCCTCTCTCGGCTCCAAGCGCATCTTCGCCCCTGATGCCCTCAAGGTGTTTGCCACCCTGAAACGTCAGGCAGAACGGGCCTGCGAGGAGGTGGGAGTCCGGTTCCTCGGCGGCTATGCCATTCCCGAGGAAAAGTTGATCCCCCTCATGGAGAAGATGGAACAGATCGAACAGAGCTTTGCCACGGCAAAGACCAACTTTCTGTCTGCCTACGACGACAATCTCAAAGACTGGCTTGCCGAAGCTGGCGAATGGTCGGAGATCGTCGCCCGTGCCGTTGAACCGGCCAGCCGTGTCGCGGAGCGCCTTGCCTGCGGGTTTACCGCCTTCAAGGTGGAAGCCCCGGGTGAAGCGGTTTCAGCCACACAACCACTGGAACGTCAGGTCGAAGGACTTGCGGATCAACTGATCCATGAGATCGGCGCCCTGGCAAAATCTACCTGGGAGGAATCGTACCGGGGGCGAACTTCCGTGACCCGGAAGGCACTTCGTCCCCTGAAGTCGATTCTCGACAAACTCTCCAGCCTCAGTTTCATAGGCCCTGACAAGATCAGCGCCCTCGTTGCCAATGTGAACGCGGCGCTCGCCACCGTACCCAGATCAGGACCTGTTACCGGGGCAACCCTGATGAGCCTGGTCGGAGTACTGTGCGAGCTGTCCGACATTGCCGGTTTCATCACGACCGAGGAACGGGAAGAGATGCTGCAACCTCTCCCCGAACCTGAAGTCGAGCCAACCTCACCGAGCATCGCCCCGCCCAAAACCGTCGCGAGAAGACCACAGCCGGCAAAACAGGTTGAAGCCCCGGCTGTCTGGTTCTGGTAGGAGGACACCATGAAAGCACGTCCTCTCGCCCTGATCGCCAAGGTCCTCGGCCGGAAATACGATGTGACCGTAACCATTGCCGGACAGATCGCCTGCACAACCGGGAAGGAAATAACCATCCCGGTCGTGTCGGGAGATCATGCTGAAGCGCTTGCCCATGGCTATATCGATCATGAAGCAGCGCACGTCCGGTACACCGACTTTTCCGTTCAGTTGACGGACAATTTCGCGGGGGATCTGCTCAACATCCTGGAAGATGTCAGGATCGAGCAGGCAATCGGCTGGGAATATCCCGGCTGCATTGCCAACCTCAGTGAACTGACGCGCATCCTGGTTGAACAACATGGCGCGTTCAGACCGGACCCGTCCCATCCATCACAGAGCATTCTTTCCTGGATCATGGCCCTGACCCGTATCACAGTGCTGGGTCATGATTCGATGCGGCAAACCAGGGACAGCGCCGAACCATTGGTACGGCAGATCCTTGGGAAGCACTTCAATCAGGCGGTACAGCTTCTGGGGCGGACTGGGACTCTTCGGTCAACCCGAGAGACAGTGACGCTTCGCGATGAATTGATGAAGCTCATCGGGAACGCCGCACAGGAACAGAAAAAAGGCCAACCCCAAACATCTCAGCGTGCTTCCGGCAGTAACGGAAATACCGACCAGGGGAATCAGGGTGGTCAATCCGCCACGAACACAAATGGTCGTCAACAGACGAAGAACGGTGGCATGCAGCAAGCGTCATCGCAACCTTCACGCCATTCTGTCAATGGCATGTCTTCCGGGCAGCAAACACCGGGTCAGTCGGGCGCATCACTTGAAACAGTCCGGCAGGCCATCTCGGAAGCACTGTCCGGCAAGAGCATCGGCTCCTACGGAAACGTGGGTGAGAAACTTGCCGAACTGCTCTGTCAGAACGCAACCGAAAGCTCATTCAACGGGTCTGGAGCAGCTGCACCACGGCTGCCGTCCGCCCAACCACTGCGAAACGCCAGCGGCTACGATGACATCTCAGCTCTTCGTGTCCATACGGCAGCTCTGCGGGCCCGCCTTCAGGGGCTCGTCCAGGCATCGAAACAGAAACGCTCCACCCCGGCCCGTGTCGGACAACGGCTGGATTCCCGTGTTCTGACCCGGCTTCGTGTCGGTGATACCCGGGTCTTCAACAGGAAAGAGGAAAAACGGGCAGTCAACACGGCTGTCTGCATGCTTCTGGACAGTTCCGGGAGCATGGGCAACACAACCGTCCTCAACAAGATGGGCATAGCTTCACGCGCCTGTTTCGTTGCGGCGGAAGCCCTCTATTCCATTCCTGGCGTCCGTACATCGATAGCCACCTTCAAGGGGCATGACAACCGCGTTTTCCCCATGGTCGGTTTCGGGGAGAAACCGGAGCACGGCAGGTTCAACATCAGCGGGTCCGGCGGTACCAGACTTGGCCATGCACTTTGGTGGGCATGGGGCGAGCTATGCCTGCGCCGGGAAACTCGCAAGATCTGCATCGCCTTTTCCGATGGAGACACCGGCGATGGCCCCGTCACCCACGCCGCCATCAAGCGGATGAAGGAGTCGGGAATCGAGGTGATCGGGATCGGTATCCAGGATTACAGCATCAGGCACTACCTGCCCGACAACCATCGGATCATCAAGAACCTCGATCAGTTCACCCCGGCCCTGCTGGATCTGCTGCGGGAAAAACTGGTCGCATAACACCTACAACTGCCAACCCGTCGGGGATGCGGATCATTCCTCGTTAGGGGGTGATCCGCCTTCTCCACAAGACAAGGAGGACATCAATGGCAAAACCACGCTCACGCAAGGAGATGATCGCGTTTCTCGCAAACCACCAGCGCTACGACACCATGTCGAGCTGGAACAGGGGAACATCATTCTCCCGAAACATCAAACTCCACCGCATCCAATTCCCTGACAACGAAATCCGCAACCGTGCATGGGATCTGTTGGACGTCGAAGAGGCGTTCGAGGAATTCGACGACACCATTGCTGAATTCAACGACCGCAACGACTACCGCTACCAGATTCACCGCAACGGCAGAAGCGGCGGTTACTTGGTGCTGTACAACGGCGGCAGGAAGGACACCGGCTATAAGTCGTACTGTCCGGCCTGCGGCCAGAGGAACTACCGGATAGCCGAAGAAGGGACCGACGTATGCGGAGTCTGCAAACACCCTCGCCGCAACTATGCCCATCCAGTCATGACACCGTACACCACCGGCGAAACCATTGGTGAGCCATCTGGTGACTACGATGACTGGGACACCTGCAGCCTTAAATCGCTGGTGGATCTGGTCTGGGATTTCGACCGGACTGTCGAAGCCGCCATCAGGCGCTTCATCGACTTCGCGATACACAATGAGGCTGCCGAGGAGACCATTATGGTCCCCCGCACGGTGAAGGTGAGCCGTCCTGTTGGGGGTGCAGCATGAAAATCACCATAGCAAACGACAAGGCGTCGGCAACGGTCATCTGCCGGGATCTGATCCTGGATGATTCCGTAGCCGGTGCCCGCAATCTCTTCTATCTCACCGCCTACGGCCCCACCCAGGAGATCCGGGCCTTCGCCCAGATTCTGGCCATGAAGGGGTCGCTTGAATGCCACGGTAAAGAAGACAGATCGATCAACATCTGGAGCAACCATCCCCTGCGGGTCATACCGAAGATGGGCGAAGGGTATTCGGGGGCGTATATCACGCCGTCGTCCGACTCGTCGTTTCTGATCGGCAACTCGAAGGCGGATTGCTATCAGGTCTTTACCAGGATTCTCGATCAAAGGGAGTTTGTCCATCGCGATTGGTACGAGGCGCTGTTCAACGAGGTATCCACGGAAATAGAGCCTCTTGTGGGAAACAAGCGGTGCTGGAAATTCCGGACCCACGAACTCAAGTCGGAGATAGTCAACCGGCTCAAGTACGGCGGGCTCAAGATGCCACCCGCAACAGCGCATTTCACCATCGAGACGGAGGAACGCCATGAGCACACTCGCCAACAGCACCGATAAGAAGTTCCTGCTCGCCGCTCTCCGGGCTATCCGGGAGTTGGACCGGGCGAATATCGGTGACATCACCAAGGAAGACGACGCCGACATGAAGGCTGCCAGGAATCATCTGTTAGCGGTCATCCAGTCGAACGGCTACCAGATCAACTATGACACGTACCATTTGATCAAGGCGTCGTAACCCGACGGCACTCTATCCCTCAGGGGTAGGCGGTTTTGACCTCCTCCCCGAACGGCGAGGGTGTTACTCCGCCTGCCCCCTGTTACCAAGGAGACAGGCATGGAACTTACCACTACCATCAACAGCTCGTTTTCCCGCACCCGGGGGAATGAACTCAACAAGGGGTACTACCCGACCTTTCCATCCGACGTTCAGACGGTACTCCGTATCCTGGAGCCGTCATTCGGTTGGAAAAGCCGGCGCTACAATGCCCTGAAAACCATCTCCGTCCTTGACCCCTGCGCGGGTGAAGGCGAATTCCTGACCACGGTGACCAAATGGCTAAAGAGGCGCAATGCCGCCTCCAACGGTTCACCTCACGAAATCCTCTCCTATGCCGTTGAACTGGACATCGGCAGATTCGCCAGGATTCACGGCACAACCCAGAAGCTCAACTCGTCGTTCTTCGACGTGGAGCTTTCCGGCAAGTTCAACCTGATCCTGCTGAATCCGCCCTACAACAAGGCTGCCGGCAACGAACTGGTCACCTGGATGGAAAAGACGGCTCCGCTGCTCGCCTACGAAGGGGTGATGGTTCTCATCGTCCCGGAGTACGAGCTGAAGGGAAAACTCCTGGAGGTGATCCAGGGGACGTTTCCCTTCCGGTACGCCTTCCAGAGCGAGGAATACGCCCACTTCAAGCAGGTGGTCGTGTTCCTGGCCAAGAACCAGGACAACAGCGGCGAGTATTACCGGCAATACGCCCGATTCCAGAGCTGGCCACCCGCCAACCTGGGGGATGGAGCTGTACGGGAAAAGTATACCGTGCCGGGCAAACGCCAGACTCTTTCCCTTGCCGGCAGCAATGGCAGCAACCGCCCGCTCATGACGGCCCGCGACCTCACTGAGTTTTACCGGGAGTGCGAGGACCGGCTCGACAAGGCGGCGGGCATGGTGCTGGACCGTCAGTATCCGTCGTCCTACGACACCAGCATCCAGCCCGTCTCAACCCTGCGAACGGCGCATGCCGTCCAACTGGCAGCCATGAACAGCCAGATAGAATCCGTCACCATCAACGGCGACTTCTTCCTGGCAAAATTCATGGTCATCACCAAAACCGAGACCTTCAAAGACCCGGAGAGCAAGAGCGAAACGACCGTCTGCAAACCGACGGTCGAAGCGTTCCTCATGGACCGGCACGGCAATGTCCAACCAGCCCGGGAACACGGGTTCGACTATTACGAACTCAACAGCCGTCTCTCATCGGTGCTTCTGCAGAAACTCTCGCGGCTCTACCAGCCCCTCCATGAAATCGGCCAGGATGAAACATATCTGGTTGATGAACTGCAGGGGATCGGTCTACTCCCCCCACAACGGGAAGCGGTCAAGGCCGTCATCAAGGCCTACCGTTCAGGACGCCGGGGCATTGGCATTCGCGCCAATACCGGCACCGGGAAAACATGGATGGCGAAAGCGGTGAAGTACCTGACCAAGGCAAAACGGACGGTCATGGTATCGGAGCCGCAGTTAATCCCCCAGTTGGCACAGGAGTACGCCAACGAGGGGTTTGCCGTACATGTCATCGATTCCTGGGACGCCATGAAGGAGTTGGCCGCCACCAGGCCGTTTGGCCTCTACCTCATCGCCTACACGCGGCTCCGGATGCACCCAAAATACCGGCTCTGCCTCAAAAGCCGCAAATCCATCGTCAAGAAGAACGGGCAAAGCTCCGTGGAGTATGCGGAAGTCTGCCCATCCTGCCGTTCGCCTCTGACCGAGAAGATCCGCAAGGGTGACAAACCCAAATGCTGGTTCTGCGGCGAACCGCTCTTTACCTATATCCCTGAAAATGACCGACCTGTCATGACCTACCGGCGCTGGATCAGCGAGATAGAGGCACACGGCACCGCCACGGAAGCCCGGACGCACAACAAGCAGTTGCCGTACATCCGGCTCCTGAAGCGGATACCGTTCGACCTCGCCATCTTCGACGAAGCCCATAACGCGGCCAACCTGATGAGCAATCAGGGGACCGCGTTCATCCGGCTCGCCGCAACCGCCAAGAAGGTTCTCGCCCTTACCGCCACCGTGACCAACGGCATGGCGAAATCCGTCTACAACATCCTGTGGGGGTTGAATCCAATGCAGATGCGGAGTGCCGGCTGGGAGATGAAGTCGGCCACTGATTTCCAGACCAAGTACGGAGCCTTCAAGGAGGTTCGGAAAACCGACGAGAAGAACCGTCACCGGGAATCGGAACGTGTCACCACCTACGATACCGCCGGGATCTCGCCGGCAGCTCTGATCTACACGCTGCCCAACTTCGTCAACGTGGACAGTGACGACTTCGACGACCTGCCCCCGGTGGAACGGGAGGTCATCAAGTGTCAACCGCACCCTCTGGTGGAAACCTGTCACCGGAGCATCGAAAACATCATCGACAATGCAGACATGCCGCCGGAAGACCTCCTGGCCGCCGCAACCGTCCGTAACGCCGTCTTTCTGCGTGTCAGCGACACGTTCCGGCATTACGACGACGAACTGAAGTTGCGGGATGTCCCGCTCGGCACGCTGCACCGGTTGTCGCTTCCCGACGGGGAGCTGCTGTTGGAAAAAGAAGAAAAACTGATCGGCATCGCCCAAGCGGTGATCGACCGGGGAGAGCGCCTACTGGTCTATACCGGGAACACGCAGAAGATCGACATGCGCCCCGTCCTGAAACGCATCCTTCGGAATAACGTGCAGGGCGCCAACATCGAGATCCTTCCCGACTCGGTTGCACCTGAAAAGCTGGTTGGATGGTTCGAGCAGGTAACGGCCCAGGTCGTTGTCGTTTCGTTCCACCGCGTCGCCACGGGTCTCAACCTCTCTCAGTTCAACAACCTTGTCTGGTACGACTACACGTCCAACACCAGACTGGCTGAACAGGGGGATGGTCGAATCCGCCGCGTCAACACCGCTGACATTCACCGGACCCAGTTCGGGGAAGTCCGTCCCGTTCGCTACTGGTATCTCACCTCTTCGGAAGTCCAGGCGCTGCAGCTTGCCTACACCCTGGAGAAGAGGATGGTCGCCAAGCTGGCGGAGGGGGAAACACCGGACATCGACCCGGCGGAATGCAGCAGCAGCCAGTCGTTCTCGTCACTCATGACCAAGGCGCTCAAGGAGGGGAACTTCAACTACTCCGACCCGTCGGCCCTGTTGAAGAAGATGACCCAGCACGAGAACGCCCGAGTCAGGCGGGATATCAAGGGAGAAACACCGATCAAGAATAACGTCATCCAGCTGCCGGTCACCAGACCGGAACCCGTTCCTGTTCCATCATCCATTGCCGTCATCCATTATGAAGACGGCAAGGAGGTCACCCGGGACCTGCCATTCGGCATGTACCAGACCTTGCTGGATTCCGGAGCCCTGGAGTTCACCCTGTTCGGCGTCTATCTGCGCCAACCCGCTCCCTTGCGAAAGCGGGCCTGACCATCACCCACAACCCTCGCGGGGACCGACTCCCCGTAAAGGGTGGCCGGTCTCCGCAACCAATAAGGAGACCGATCATGACCGATACAAACACCGTAAAGCGCCTCATCATCCCCATGCACGACAACAGCGAGTTCTTTTCCGACAATGCTGACTACGCCGTCATCGATCTTGACGCCGCCCTCATCGAGCGGATCAAGAAACTGGCGGTGGTCGTGAGACAGATGAAGGCCTACAAGATCAGCGAATTCAACCATGTCTGCGATTTCAGGACCGCCGACTGGGATGCCGAGCCGGACAACGGCAAGGTAGCCATGAAGGAGTTCGAGGGACGGATGGAGTGTTCCACTCTGAACGTCACCGACAGCGATTTCTTCTGGTCGGGCTACTACAAGCACACCGATGTCCGGTGGGAAACCGACACGGTGCTGATCAAGTCGCTCGACGAACCTGACATCCTGGATGAGCGGGAAGCGTGCGGAGAAGAGGAGGACGCAGCATGAGCCCTCTCGACCGACAGACTGACGAACCGAACAACGAGGAACGTGCCGGCAGGATCGACACGGTCATGCAGGCCTACTGCCTGACCCTCGAAAACCGAGATTTCGACGGCGACGAAGACGACGTGAAGGATCTACTCACAGACCTGATGCACTTCTGTGAGCGGATGGAGATCGATTTTGAAGAGAATCTCCGCGTCGCCCGCAACAACTACAACCATGAACGGCTCGCGGAACAAGGCGATACCGGCCAGCTCGGCTGCCCGGTGTGCGGCTGCTTTCTGGAGGTCACCCGGACCGATACCCTGTTGGGGATCGACCGGGAACTGTACGACTGCCAGGAATGCGACGAGACCTTCATCCGGGAGCTGAATGCCCCGGACAGCCCGCTTCAGCGAGCAGTCAAATGTGTCGGCTGCGGCAACATGATTCCGCAGGCCTCGGCGCGCATCCTGTACCAGCGGGACGACTATGCCCACTTCATCGGCGAGTGCTGCTGGGACGAACGGCTGCGTGAGTAAAAGGAGGCTGACAATGACTCTGAACACGACGTTGCAGGCGGCACGGGATATGGGCGTGCCGGAGCGTTACGCGGTAATGCGCCGGCTGGCTTTCCTGCAGCCGCAGATCAAGCATCTGGAGCGGGAAATCTGGGGAGCGCGACGGCGGATGGATCGCAGTCGCGACCCGCTGATCAAGGCCCTGTCCGAATCCTTCATCAGAGACCAGGAGAAGGAGCTTCGCCCCATGAAACGTGAGGCGACGGCGCTTCTCAACCATGTCAACGGCAAGGAGACGGTACAGGCACCCGGCGGAATCACCCCGGAAATGATTGACCAGGCCCGGCAGTATCCCATTACCAGCATCATCGAATTTTCCAAGGGGCGGTACCGCTGCTGTCCGTTTCACGAGGACCGCAATCCGTCCATGGCCTTGTACGAAAACCACGTCCACTGTTTCGTCTGCAACCGGACCTGGGATTCGATCAGTGCCACGATGGCGCTGGGTGGCGTGACTTTCCGGGAAGCTGTACTGGCTCTCCAGAGCTGAACATAATCTATCTCAAACCCTATGGGGGCGATGACTGCCCCCAGGGGGAAGTCCGCCCCCACTATCGGAGGAGGACATGAATCTCAATCTCTTCGGTGAACCGGTACCGCCGGTCACCAAACGAATCATGGTGCGCTCAATCGAGGCACGCTACCGAAACGAAGTCGTACGTGACGATGCCCCGGAATGGGTATCGATACGCTTCACGAAACCAGAGCAGGTCTATGAGATGTTCCGGGATCTCCGGCGTGAGACGAAGGAGCATTTCGTGGTGTTGCATCTCGACGGCAAGAACCGGATCGTCTGTTTCGACCGGGTCTCCATCGGTTCGCTCAACCAGGCCATCGTTCATCCTCGGGAGGTGTTCAAGACGGCATGTCTGTCCAACGCAGCGGCCATCCTTCTTGTGCACAACCATCCGACCGGCGATCCGAACCCCAGCAGCGAAGATATTGCCATCACCAAGCGTCTCAAGGAGAGCGGCGACATCCTCGGCATCAGGGTGCTGGATCACATCATCGTCGGTGATGACGAGTTCCTGAGTTTTGTCGAACAGGGACTCTTGTAAATAACGGGGGAGCGGCGCTTCAAGTGCCCTCCCCTCGACTCTTCCCCCCCGGCTCAAAAGGGTTCCCTAGAGCCACCGTACCGGCGGTGGTTGTAGGGAGCCCTTTTGGGCCACCAACACTACATCAAGGGGGATAGAGTCATGTCAGTCAGAGCACGTATCAACGGTAGGGAATTCACGCTGAGCTGGGAGGAATTTGAGAAGGCGCTGCACCGGAACAACATTGCCGGTGGCGAATTCGAGGTTCTTGCCATATATGCCGGCGGGAGACTCTGCTAACATCTTCAGGCCGGATACCCGTCCGGCCTGGATAGAGGCGACCCCAGTGGTCGCCTTTTTTCATTTTATAATCCCCATTGCTACCACCAATAAAGAAATCTCGAATCATCAAAATTTTCCCCCTTGACAGTACGCTAGTGCCTTAGTACATTTACTACATGCAGTAGCCTACTAGACGGAGGAACGCTCATGCCTTACAAAACTAAGCAGAAGAAAATCAAGCCGACAGACGATTTGCCGCAAAACTTAGCACATAAACCTGTTTATGCCCTTCCGTATGAGCATTTTGATGGTTTTTACGCAGGGGAAACGGATGCAAGGTTTATTTCGGTTGGGCTTGCGCAATACGACAAAAACGAAGTTTCCGTCAAAATATTCCGCCATACTGGTGAGAAATGGACGAGACAGTCTGAGGAACTCCCTTTGCATCGTGCCATCGATGCCGTCACATTTCTAACAAAGGCAATTTGGGGAGCCGGCGACGGGAATGCAGTATTTCAGGCGAATACTTTCGAAAATCAAAGTGAACAACTTGAAATATCAAGAGAAAATAGAACTTCACGGGAGCTGTCTAAATTTCACCGCTTCATATCTGAAAATGAAGATCTCCTCAAGGCTCGTTTGAACTCGCTCTATGAGTTGTTGGATGAACTAAAAGAACAAAAGATTTTTTAAATTCGAAAATTATAAAGGGAGAGAAACAATGGGAATTGGGATGTCGTATGAAATGAGGCGCGTCTGCCCTGGCTGCGAGAAAAGCCATACCCTTTTTTGGGAAGGCAAAGATACACCAAGTACGATGGACAAATTGTTTTATACGTGTCCTGTGTCCGGCACCGAGTACATCCTCACTCAGGCGGGAATACCAGTATGGCAGGAAGAGTTTTCATGCCCTGAAGGCAGCGTACCCATCCACAGGCGCTAGTGCAGCAATAGATCTATTGATAGGAAGACTGAAACTCTGCGGGCAATGTGGCAAATGGGGTAATAGAGACTATGGATGAAAATATATATGGCAATGGAAACCCCTCATACAAGGGTTACGAATACCAGAAGGTAGCCACAGCCTGGGTAGCCCTTACTCTATTCTTCAATGAAACTCCTGATATCGCCAATGGCATAATTGTGGAGCCGGCATCCAATGAAGACATTGAAGCGGAACTCAAGGTACCTCCTGAAGAAGCCACTGCAATCATTGTCGTGCCTCAAGCAGAACAGCTGATGATTCAGATTAAATTCAGGGGCTCTGGCTACTGGAGTAGTAAAGCATTTGTTTCGCTTGTTGAAGACAAGGCAAAGAAAGGCGCACAGGGTCCTGCCCCTAGGCTGAGAGCAAAAAATCTACTTCTGGCTGACCCTGCTCGGAGATATGTGCTTCTTACTAATATTAGTGTGGACAACTCGCTGAGTGAGGGCCGTATCGAGCGAATTGACAAGAAGCCTCCGAAATCATTCATTCCAGAGGGAGTTGCAAAAGGAGCAAGTGAAAAGGCTGACCTTGTAGGCCGATTCGGCGTTATCGAATGCTTAACCCCACAGGTCATTGCCGGTGAAATAAGACATGTTTTAGAATCAGCAGGTCATGTCCCCACTCCGAATGTTGAAAAAGCTGTTGACGCCATAAAACGAGCTATTGAGGACAGGTTACTAGGCCTTTCTTCACCCTTAACTCGAAATGAGGTACTCGCAATAATAGAAAGCTGCGGCGGCCTTCCACATTCGGATAGAGAACTGTCGGAATATGTGCCTCCAACATCGGCACAATCGGCTCGAAATACTTTGGCACGAGAAAACGTGGTACTTCTGGTAGGCCCTCCAGGATACGGGAAGTCATTGACGGCAAAGCAACTTGTGATGGAACATCGCTTGGAGAATCCGCCTTTTGAGGTAATCCGACAGACTGCCGGTCTTGAAGGAATTGACGAGTCACTTAGAGCCCCGGGAAGACATGTCTTTTACCTTGATGACCCATGGGGGCAATCAAAACTGCAGTTTGATGCCAACCGGTGGAACATTGAGCTCCCCAATTTATTGCGCAGGGCATCACCGGATAAAAAATTTGTAATCACCTCCCGAACCGATATTCTTCGTCTCGCATTCGTCAAGACTGACGAGTCGCCATGGAAATCGATCACTTGCACCATATCAAAAGAAAGCTATGACAATAGTTCCCGCTGGGACATCCTCACGCGAAAGTTGGAAAACGGTGGCCAATGGCGCAATGATTTCGTCTGCCAGTACCGTTCAAAATTGCTTCGGGACTTAGCGAGTCCCCTCGCTCTCGATCGATTTGCAAAAGCCCTTCTTGCCGTTGCGTCGACAGACAAGGCCGACGCAAATGAACTGGTCAAACAGGCGCAGATAGAAAGCATTACTCGAATCGTGGCAGAACAGGTCAAAGGTTGGCCCTGCCACGGTGTTGCTTGTGGAACAATACTGTGGGTGTTGCTACGACTAGGAGGCAAAGCAAGTCCTGAGCGGTTAAAAGCGTTGCGAAGAGCACTGGAGAAGATATCACCACCACTGGAACTCGACTTGGAGGGTTTTGTCAACCATCTGAAACCAGTGAGTATAAACGAAAACGATGACCGTACATTGTCCGCCCACGGGAAGGTTATTGAAGCACTCGAGCAGCTAGTTAAACATTATCACGTTGAAGCAGAACGGTCGATAAACAGGGTGCTTGTTGCCTACCAGTTACTTTTTAAGTCAGACGAGACATACATAGATGAACTGCTTTCAGTCCTGGATGCAGTAAAAAGTGTTCGATCTTACGGCATTGAAATTGATTCTGCGATAATTCAAAACATTGACGCATTGCTTCTTGATCGGCTGACAAAAGCTGAAGGCCGCGTCTTTTCCCGTGCCTTCGGCCAAGTAAGTAGATTTGCGAGCAATATGCATCCGTTGGCACGCCTTGTAAGATATCTCGGACAGGGGGTGCCTAAACAGAAGCAAGAAGGTTTTGACGCCCTCTCATGGGTTCCACCTCAAGTAACTGCCTCAGAGACCACTTCAATATGCGCCGAACCAGTTGCAAAGGTGGTTATCGCCAAATTTATTGCCTCAGTTCTGCCGTATGAATCGGAAAAGTACGACTCAGATGACCTCTTCCAGTGGCTTCAACCATTCGGGTTCGATCTTTCATCTGCCTTTCTCGCCGCTTCTCAACATGTAACTTCCCATTCGGGATTTTTGATGAATGGGGATACCGTTATTAAATGTGCAATCCTTTCCTCTGCAACACCTCAATATGACGACATTTTCTGTCAAATAGAAAAATTAGAATCACTTGTCGAAGAAGATCAAAAAAAGCGAGGACTTGATGTCAGCCCTTGGCAAGGAGAACTCAATTTTTATCAACAACTTCACCTTCAAGATGAGCTTGAAGAAGAGGGCTCCGCAGTTTCGCACGCCGTCGACGGATACGTCAGAGGAAGGCGTTTTCGTGAGGGGTACGACTGGATTCCTCCCCATCGGCGTGCCGACTTAATCATGCCGGCGTGGGCTGATGCTATGACCTTCGCGAAGCCAAAGGTGACAATCAACGAAATTGAGTCTTTTTTAGCTACTGCAAATTCCCCAAGTATGCGTGCACGCGGTCTACGAGTAATAGGAGAGAAAAAAATACAGGATGGTACGCCGCATTTATTATCTGCTCTAGAGATAGGTAGTCTGGAGGAAAGAAAAGCTGCAGTACGAGCCCTGACTTGGATAAATGGCAAGGGAGATGTGGAGGACTTAATCGCGGCAGCGATGGGAAAAAATGACATTCTAGGACAGATCGATCTTCTTCTGGCAAGCCGGGAACTGGAAACATACAAAAAAGATGCGATTGCCGTCATGCAACGACTCCAGCAACGGTGCCCTCCTCAGTCACAGGAATTTCTTATCCTACTCATTCTTGCTAATTCTGATAGACCAGGCAGTGAAATTCTCGATGCGTTTAGGCGTGTCGATCCGGGCACTGTGGTACGCGTGATGGAGAAGGCTGCCCTACCCATTGCACGGTTTCTACTTTCTGTTTCTGCCTATGAGGGGCGCGATGTAACAGAACTGGCTGAGCGGTGGCTGGCATCAGACGAAGTTGATGATGTTATGGCGGCGGTGGATGCCTTTCGCCGGGTCACTACGGCAGAAGCAAGAACAAGAATTGCCGCCGTCATTGAACATCGCGACTACAAGGTGCGTCGGAGTGTGATCGAGGCTCTTGCCTCGGACGCAACTGAGGTTGAGCTAGATCTGATCCTCAGACTAGCAACGGACCGGAGTGCTCCGGTTCGCGAAAGACTGGCTTCACTGATCGGGGAGCACCGCTGGTCTTCTGGGTTACCTGTCTTATTGACGCTCTTGCATGACAAGCGGGACTACACTCGGCACCCGGAATTCGATGCCAGGAATGAGAGTAGGTTCAATGTGGCTCGGACGGCAGCCGCTGCCCTTGAAAGCTTCGAACCTCTCTCCGCCGGAATTCTTGATAACGTTCTTTCTTTCGTTGCAGCAGGCAACAGTGCATCAAAAGACATAGAGCTTCACGCCTTGCTGGTAAGCGTTCTGGCATCCGCTCCCGATGACCGAATCGTTGGTATCTTATGCAGCTTGCTCTCAGATGATCGTGTAGTGGGAGGAAAAAATGAAAACCTGTATCCGGTTCGGTATGCAGCAGCCTGGAGCCTTCTGCATCACCTAAATGCGTACCCACAGCACCAGCAGGCAGTAGATTGGGCCGCCGTGCAGCGCGGAGCGATACACTCCGATCCTCAGCTTGCAGCTCCTTGCCTGTTGCTGTTAGGAACAGGTCTGACCGAACCGACACCAGGAGCACTGTCGGTTCTTCGCTCAGTAGAGACCAGTGAAACGCGGCGGGTACTTGCGCTCCTCGGGATGGATAATCTATCGACTGCCCAGGCATCGGTTCAGAAATACGCTTTGCTCCCGTCCGATCACCCATTTCTCACCATGATAAATGGATGGCAGCTTACCAAGCCGTTCGAAGACTGGGTACGAAAACTAGATAAGGGAAGTGATGTAGAAGGGGTAATTTTAAAGATTGCTGCATCAGAAGCGGGCGTCGACTTAGGTGTAAATGACTTTGATGCAACACGAATCCGTAGGAAGGAGAGTATCCCCATCACATCGCCAGCAGAAATGTTTGGGATGGAATAAAAATTACATCAAAATGTTATCCTCGTCCCTCGACGACTGCCAGTGCCCAGATTAACGATCCGACATATCGGGCATTTATGTCCAGCAGCTCCGTTCCGAGTGGATTCTTTGGCTCAGTTGGTTTTCCGTAGTCATCAGTATTGGCTGTCACGAAACAAATGTGATTTGCAAAACCTCTGGTTCGTAGCGTTCGACCCACATCAAGAAAAGCCTCGAAGATTTCACAGTCCTTTGCCTCCTGCTTGCCACGACCTGCTGGGGCCATATACTTTCGGACCCTGATCATGGCATTGAGGCTGTGTGAATCGGCTATCTTCACCTTCTGGGAGACAGAAAGCAGTTGTCTTGACAGGTTCTCAAGGTGCTCTGAAAGCTTGAGATGTTCAACTCTGTGACCGACTTCGTGTGTCCTGCCGTAGACAATATCGACAGCATCGACAAGCCGGGACCGAAGCCTCTCAATCTTTTTCGATTCCCTTTCCAGCTCAGTTTTGACGGTATCGAGATTGGCAGTCCATTCGCCATGGACTGTTTCATTCGTCACAAGCCAAACTCCAGGAGTTTGCTGTACGTTCATGTTTATCAAAGCCATAGCCGCTGAAATCTCTTCTACGGCAATCGACTCCCGGCACGGAGCGCGGAGCACATCCAGTATGGTGCATGTGTCAAGAAACAGAACAGGCGCCGGCTTGGCTGTAATGGTGGCACATACCTCGTCAACATCAATGAACATGATCATCTGCCTTCTTTGTAATCAAGAAGACCAATCGCAAATTCATACTCAATTGCAAGGTCGTGAGCCCTGTCCTCTGACCAGCCCTCCTCCATCAATGAATGAATCAGCAAGTCAGTATTGAGAGAGATATGCTTTCTCTGAACAGCGATGAGAAAATCAAACCAGCGATTCCGATCACACGGGTGAGCGCTCCCGGTAGATTTATTTGCTAGTACAGAGAACTTATGGAGCAGCGATGCGACCTCTTCGCCGACGACATCCTTCAGGAACAATACGTCTCCTGTCAGTTCGGCTGTCACCGGAAGCCCCGCGATGGATGGACGCACAATTGTTTCGAGAAAGTTTTCCAGAATCTTGTTGTACTGATTATGGGAAAGCTGGCTGCTATCAAGGGGGACTATGTTCGGAACATACCAGGTATCACCATCTTTCTGGAACAAGGACAGCCCTGCCTTCCCAAGCCCATCTCCCGCTGTATGTTCAAAGCTGAAGGCTTTCTCTCCCATTGAGCCGGCATCTTTTTCACGATCCAATGCACGGTGCCAATTATCGCTACATCGAGCAGTGAACTGTTCGATAAGATCTTCAACCTTGGCCCCATTCAGCCTGATATACAAATCGCGAAAAACTTTCATGTTCCGTTCCTTCCTTTGTTCCTTCAACGTAAACAGATCTACCGAAGTTCAGCTCAACGCGAATAGATATACTCTTGCAAACCTTGCTCGATGTTGGAGCGAAAGTATTCCTCGCTGAGCCTGGGATCAAGTTTGAACCCTGGCGACAAGGTCAGTCCTGAAGTTTGCAGGAGGCGCTCCGCAGAAACCGCACGCTCGGTAACATCGAGAAAAGGAAGTGTCTTGATTGCAGCTGAATCGAACGTGCAAAGAGTGAGGTCTTCCTGCCTGACAAGAACTGCAAGCGATTCAATCTCGCCAGCGTGAACAGCTTGTTGACGCAACGGCGGCAACTGGCGAAGAACATCCTGCATCTCTTCGGGGGTTGCCGTAGTCTCAATCACTCGACGGGTTTCAATATACTGCTGACGAAAATCAACCTGAAATTTCTGCCCACCTCTGCGGAAAAACTTTACCTCATCAACCACGGTCGAGGCGACATGCAGTTCATGCATGGCAACGAGCCTGTCGAATACATCGATTTCGAGTAGTTTGATGATAACATCTGCATCAAGAAGCCATAATTTCAATCGACTCGCCCTCCACCTCACTCAATCCCCGGTATTCAAGAAACTCGTCGATATCTGCACGGTCAATGTCAAGCAGTTCAGAAAATTTGCCTCGCGAGATCAATCCTTTCCGGAGGCATTTTACTGCCAGAAGTGAGAATCGTTCCGAGGAGGGAGCCTCGATTGCCGTATCCCTTCTGATGCGCCGGTCAATCATGAGCAGTTCATCGTTGTTTGCCAGATCGTTCGCTTTATCCCACTCGATCAAGCGCATGTTAGCCATTCGATAGAGCAAAGCCTTTGTTGAAACCCCGAATTCCCTTGCAACATCTACTATGTCCGAAAAAGAGAGTTTCTGCTCCTTTATCCTCGCACTCAGTTCTTCCCGAACAGCACTTTCCGGAAGGAGAAGTGTCGAGGCAAAACGCTCGGCCTTTTTCTCGATGTCTTTGAAAAGGACTTCATCCTGTTCAAGATCGGCAGGATTGAACGTATTCCAAGTGATGATATGGAAGAGCTCGTGGGCAAGCGTGAAATTGATGCGCCAGGGAGCTTCCTCACTATTGACGACAATTGCTGCACCAAAATCCGGATGCACCGTTGAGGCTGCAGAACCAAACTCTGACAACTCCACGAATAGGATCTTGGTTCGCAGTATCTGCTCCATAACCTTCTGGAGAGACAGCGCTGGTCTACTCCCCATATTCAGAAGGTTGCTCACCCTAGCCGCAAGTGCATCAACCTGATGGTAGTTGCGAATATCTGCCGGTGAGACCGTTATTGCAAGCCCGGTCCCTTCTTCTGCTAAGCCCAACAGCTTTTCGAGCAGATGATATTCCTCGAACCTGTGCTTTATCGATGCCTCAATTTCTGCCTTCCTTTCGGAAGGCGCTCTCCGCCAGAGAAAATGAACTGCCGGCTGCGGTACATCTTCCCCCACCAGGAGGCTGTTCAGACTGCAGAAATAGGTCTTGGCGAACTGGGTCAACTCACTCGCCTTGACTTCACGATCACCTTTCTCGATATTACTCAGCGTTTGGTAATTACCGAAACCAAGCCGTGTAGCAGCTTCGCCGATTGACAGCCCGACG
Source organism: Geobacteraceae bacterium (assembly GCA_036677645.1). Lineage (GTDB taxonomy): Bacteria > Desulfobacterota > Desulfuromonadia > Geobacterales > Geobacteraceae > RPRC01. The sequence continues at coordinate 44,055 of JAVBWB010000024.1, forward strand.
GCCTCTCGGGCCCTTCGCAGGCGCTCAGCCAACTCCATTCTCGACATCAAAATCCCCCCTTTCTGTTAACCATAAATATAATAATATTATACCTTGTTGTCAATAATATAATATTTTATTATATACCCCATTGACAAATCAACCAACGCTCCATATATTGACGATATCGGTGAATTTAACACCACATCTAGTAAATCAACAATCAAAGGAGAATGACCATGCCGCGCAAGGAACATCATGTAGTACCAGGTTCAAATGGAGGATGGGATGTCGTGAAGTCGGGAGCACAGCGTGTATCGGTGCATACCGAGACGAAGAAAGAAGCGATTGATCAGGGGAGAAGGATCAGCCAGAACCAGGGGAGTGAATTTATAATTCACAACAAGGACGGCAAAATTTCCGGATCAGACAGCCATGGCAATGACCCGTTCCCGCCCAAAGGCTAGCATGCGGCCACGACGCAGGAATGAAATCCGGAATAACGATGATGCGCTTTATCTGGAATACCGCAAGCATCTCTGGGAAGCCGGAAAGGCTGCGAGCGAGCACACCGACAAAGCAATCCTGACTCTTTCCGCCGGTGCGCTCGCCCTTTCCATGACTTTTCTCAAGGATATTGTTCCACTGAAGGATGTCATCGAGCTTCCGCTGATCATTGCCGCCTGGTGTGCCTTCGGCAGTTCGATTGCCTGTGTGCTGTTTTCCCAGTACGAGAGTAGGAAAGCAATTGACGTGCAGATGCAGCGGCTCGAATCACGGATTGCTAGTGATTTTGAAAGCGCGAATCAACCAAATCCTCACACCAACCGGACAAACAGGCTAAACATGTTCGCCGGTGCCCTTTTCTTTACAGGGCTCATACTCACCATTCTTTTCACAACGTTCAACGTCAGGAGGTACTCGGAAATGAACAACAAGATCGGATCAGCCAACGGTAACCGCGGATATGCACCAGCACAACTGCCATCCAACCCAAAACCAGGAGCAGGATACTCGCCGCCAAGCCTGCCAACCCCTTCAACAGGTCAGGGACCATCGACGTCCCCGCCACCGAAAAAATAGAAAAAACCCTACAGACGGGAATTTTTCGCTTTCTCCTCACGATCAAGGAGTCGCTGCGCCCACTCCCGGGCGCGCTGGTAACGTTCAAGCTGGCTTGCCGTCGGCAACTGGCCGCTGGTCATGGCGCTGGATGTTTCCAGCAGCTCCTGAAGAGCAGCCAGCAAATCTTCGTAATCAACCACAAATCCTCCGAGAAAATAACATTGTGTCAGGTTTGCCACATCGCAAGAAATTCGTGCGACCGGAGCGCAAGCGATTGTTGATCATTGACGGTATTTTGTCTTTAGCATCTGCCCTAAAAACTTTCTTCACACTCATCTGTTTGTATATACAAGATCTACCTCGAACAAGGGCAACTGGTACCTATCCTCTGGATACGCCACCTTATGCAATACAGCAACCACAGTAGCCGCATTGGCAGTAAACTCAAATCCCCCTTCATATTTCAACAATTCAGAATGAGCATTTTTATCTTTAAGGTATACCATTAATAGCATTTGCTGGGTTAGCAGAAGCAAACGTGAGCTTGTATCAATAATATCCAAGTACTGCTTCTCTTGACTCGTGATAGTCTCCTTCATCTCGCCTGGCCCCCAATCATCTGGCATTGGCAATGAAGCAGACCCATGTGCGAAATCATTCCGAATCAGTCTGATAATGTGTAATCCTAATCCGCTACTGCTCAAGAAAGGCTGGAGCCCAAACGCTGGGAGCCACTTCCGATACTGGTCAACCTGAGACATGAGCATATGAAGCTTGCAGAGTCCATCATCGTAAGCTTGAAGTCGCGGATTTGGATCATAATTATTTTTGAGGTAATAAATAGTGTCGTCAATAGAATTACGTCGTTTCTTTATGCAATTTGGAATAGGGTCCGGATTGATTACCTTGACAACACTTTCTAGTCCCCCCCAGATAAAGTTAAATATTGATAAACGTGTAGCAACTTCGGACAACAACAAACTTCTTTTATCCTCATAATCACGAGCGTTTCCACAATACATAAGACTATCGTCAAAACGTGCGGTAATAAGCTGGAGTGTTTCGATACCAGATGCTAATTCCAACCAGTCTCCAGCAATCATGAAATAGTGTTCTTCACAATCCAGTCCAGCGAAAACACATAAACTTAGCTCTTTAAGCATCTGTGCTAAGCGATAACTATGTTTCTGAAGATCAACCATAGTCATTTTGCTTTCATCAGCTTATCAAATAAAAATCAGAGCCATCAAATCCATAAGATGTCGGGTGAATCCCTATGGATTTGTTCAAGCTTGCCCCCTGACTTGCATTATTCCATTTATTAATAACGCTCTTATCTCTTCTATGTTTTGAGTAAACCGCCCGAATCCCAATCTGATAGTCTGAAATGTTTCATCGTCGGTCAATCCAATCGCCTTCAGAACATGTGACGGTTCAATTTTGGTAGTTGAGCAAGCCGAACCGGACGAAAATGATAACTTGTTTTTCAAAGCGTGAATCAAAGCCTTAGCCTCAATACCGGGAATGGTTATGCTGAGGTTATGTTGCAGCCGATTCTCAGTATTGCCATTTATCTTTATCTCAGGAATAGCCAATTGCAGGGCAGCGGCAATTGACGCTGTCATCTCGCCCATTCTCAGTAGTTCTGCTTCTTGCTCTTTAACGGCTATCGACAAAGCTTCCGCCATGCCGACAATGCTAGGCACATTCAGCGTTCCTGGACGCAAGCCGCGTTCCTGGCCGCCACCAAAGGTTGTTGCATCAAGTCGTACCATTGGCGAAAATGACCTAACAAACAACCCACCAATTCCTTTCGGGCCATAAAATTTATGAGCACTGAAGGACATCAGATCGACGTTCAGATCATATACGTGCACCGATTTATGACCAACTGCCTGGGCCGCATCAACATGAAACAGCACTCCTCGTGCCTTTGCAATATGCCCTATTTCCCTGATCGGCTGAATGGTACCAATTTCATTATTAGCGAACATTACCGAAATTAGGACTGTATCGCTTCTGATCGTTTGATTGAGAGCTCCGATGTCAACAGTTCCGTGACAGTCAACCGGCAACAAGGTGACTTCCGCTCCCTCTTTTTCCAAATACCGTAGAGTGTCAAGCACGGCAGGGTGTTCTATAGAAGAGGATATGATATGACTACCCTTACTGCGCAGCTTGCGAAAGGCTCCAATCAAGGCAAGATTGTTGGCCTCCGTCGCACCGCTAGTAAAGACGATCTCACTCTCCTTACGGCAGCCAAGAAGCTTAGTGATGGTTTGCCGTGCCTCATCAACAGCCTGCTTCGCTTTATTCCCGTGGATATGATCGATACTGGCAGCATTGCCATAGATCTCGCAGAAATACGGCAACATCTTCTCCAGCACCCGCGGATCAACTGGTGTGGTTGCGTTATGGTCAAGATAAATTGGCTCATCCATTTTAATCTACCTTTATCAACTGCGACAGATTCTCCAGCCCACGAACACGATTCACAAGCAACTCAACACCGCGATTGATATGGGCGAGGAAATAATCATCTCTATCCTTGGATTTGATGTGCTTTTCATGGCACCATTGCTGGAACAAAGATGTCAGTACCAGTTCATGCTCACCAAATAAGGTGTAACGGTTGATCTCCTGCCCTGATTCCTCAGTAAACAGTTCCAGCGCCGGCATGCTATTCTCGGCAATGGATATGCCCAGGGCAAGACGACAGGCGATGTTTGGAGTCAAACCGGTGCGGCTCTTAAATAGTTGCAGTTTCTTGGTTGATTCCTGCGAAAGCTTGATCCGCTTGAAATTTAGTCCGCTCAGTTCCAAAAGTAGCCTTCCTTTACCACAGTCGATTTGCTTTCTTCAAAATATTCAAGATGATAAGCATGAGCTACGTGCGGGCGGAGTCGGTTAAAGTATTGTTGATCGACTTCAGTGTTGGTGGAAAAAATCATCATCTGGTGCGATGCTTTCGGGAAAAACAGTTCGATCAGATTATCCCGGTGTTTTGAATCCAGACGCGCCAAGGGAGTATCTACGATAAATGGTAGTTTTTGCCCAGAGGTCTTTGCCAAGGCCCATAACATGGACATGGCGTAAATTTCCAACTCGCCTGATGACAAACTGCTCTTGTTGATAACCCTTTCCCTACGGTCATACAAAGTGACAGTGAAGGTTTCAGGATCAATCTCGATCCGCGCAATCATATCGTCTTTGCGATGAACCACCTTGAAAATTTTTGTGAATTCCTCTTGTAAGCTGTTGATTTTTTGTTTAGCGAGGGACATATGATACTTTGACAGCACCTTCTCCACCTTCAGCACAGATTGCAGCTTTTCATCCTGCTCGTTGGAAGCCTCAATTTTATGGTTTATCTGTTCAATCTTGCGGACCAGCTCATTACGGGTAACGACCAGCTCCGCCAACTGTACGTCCAGAGTGGCTTGCTTCTCGGTAAGTCCGCCAAGCTCAATATTCAGACCATCCAGTGTTTCGTACATCGGTTTAATGAACTCTTCATCCGGCACCTTTGCAAGCTGGGCAATAGTGTCTTGCAATTCCCGGAATTTGACTTCGTACATATCAGTCAAGACAGCCATTTCAGACGGAATCACGTTAACAGCTCTTTCAATCAACCCCAGAATTTCCAATGCCTGCTTCTGTGAAAACCCAAAAATCTCTGACTGCTTTTCCTGTTTGGTCTCAACCGAAAAAAGCATTTCAATTTCAGTTTTGAGTTGTGACTTGATCTTTCGGAGAGTGCGTGAATCAAGGCCATCAATTTTCAAGAAGCCCGACGAGCTGATGATCGAAAGCATTTCATCATGTTTTTTCTTAAGATTTTCAGACAGTAACGTATTTGCCTTATACTTGTTTTCATTCTCAATTTGCTTTTTCAGTTTCATGGCATACGTTGACGCTATCGCCAACGGCAGCAAGCCGGCTGCCAGCTCCCGTAATTTGTCCTTGAGCGAATCAATATCGCTTTCAAGACTGCCTTGTTTCTCTTCAAGACTGACACGGTTGCGATAATATCCTTCTCCCTGTGCCGCCATCTTGTTTCTGTAATCCGCGATTCGACTATTCAAATGTTGAATCGAGTTTTCCAATGAGGCTTTATCATCCATCACGATGTTGATTTGCGTTTCGGTCTCTTCTAGTTGTCCTTCCATGGCTAAAATATCTTTGGTGAAGTTTTCAGTAGAAAGTTCTTTAAGAAACTTGCTCCGATAGATCTTCAAATCCGCCTGCAATCGTTCGACCAGATCTAGACCCAGCAAGGACAGGATTGATTTTTTTAGTTCTTCATTACTATCGTCGGACATCATCTTTTGAATTTTTTCACCGTCAAAAAAGAACAGTTGCGACAAGCCCAGCGGAATGATTTCCTTGATGAAGTCCTGCCATCCATCCTTTTCAATGTCATCCAGGGGATTACCATTCTTTTCTATGGTCAAGGTTTCATGCACCTTCTTGCCCGATACTTCCCACATCCGTTCCACCAGATAGGTATTAACCGCTCCAAGATGTGCATACTCAAACTCCACGGCAATCGAGGCATTATTTGGCTGAACCACCGTAACCTTGGAGCAGTGGATTTTCTGCTTCAGGTATTCATGATACTTGGCAGTGCTAATCGCCCCAAATATTTCTGAACCATACAAACTGAGCTTGATGGCATCAAAAATAGTTGTTTTACCAGCGCCGTTCAGTCCACCAAAAAGAATGATAGGTTTACTGCTTTGGGGATCACTCGCACGAAGCCGTAAGACATGCGTACCGGAAAAATTACCAAGGTTTGTCACTGTCAGTTTATTAAATATCATTTTGTGACCCAAGCATCTCCAGGATTTCTTCCTCTGTGTCCCAATCTTCATTGAAAATACGGTCAATCTTCTGCAAAATACCTGCACGACGGCTCATGCTCTGCATTCGGCGTTCCTGATCAATCAATTTTGTCGGCAAACCAGTGTTGATACCTTCCTCTTCACAGAATTGCTTAAGGAGTTGAAAATCTTCCTCTGAAAATTTCACCCCATCCTCATGCAGCCAGATATGATCATCACCGATGACCTCTCGATAAATGTCTGGGACAGAATCAGCCCACTCCTCTTCCCGCCAGTAATCACGGATATATTCCAGTTCTTCAAATGTAATCAAATTGACGGTAGGATCAGGGCCGTTCCTGCGGATCTCATTTTGAATCTGGAGAAGTCTTTTTAGAAACTCCTTACGCCACTCTAGTTTATATGGGCCATAGGCAATTCGTGATCCATCTCGTACATAAGATATCTTCCCATCGCGGCGCTTGTGACTTCGGTATACATGTTTCTCCTCCGGGTCTTGAGTGTTGCTCAAAAAATCCCGAAACTCCAACAGTGGTGTCATCCATTCTTCACCATTATCAATCAGGTTTTCCATGGTGGTGTCCTGCTGAACCAGTGTGCATGTCCAGCAACCAAAACGGCTGCTGCCACACGATGGGGTTGATTTATCTACCACCATCGGACACTCACCACCGCTGGCGTTCTGGTACATGGCAGCAAGATCACGGTTATTGCCGCCCCACTGACATTTATGGCTTAGCAGATACGTCCAGACATCATCAGTCGTCATTTCCTCAATCGGGGTAAATACAAAGGCTGCTGGTAGAGTTGGGTGTTTGGAAAGCCCCATGTGATCACGTGCCTTGCTGCTCAGCACCTGGCTACGGGATGCACTCTCTTCACGACGTGCACCGAGTACCACGGTTGCCTCACCCCATTTGTCAACATATTCGGCAATGAAGCGGTTAACTGGCTCAATCTTCAATCGTTCTGTGCACCAGCGAAAATTGCGGCTTGGCGCAGGATAGCCTTTGCCAATCAGGTTCACCCAGAAACTGTTTTTGTAGAGTGGCGTCAGCCGATGAGCAAAAATAGGTAGGTTGCTGGCACGCGCAGCTTCGTTGATCTGCTCCAGAGTTTTCGTCACATAGTCAATGATGTACGGTGTTTCCACCAAGGTATCAGTAGATATGACATGGATGTCCTGCTTAAGTTGCTCATGAGGTATTTCCTGTATGGCGTCCCATACAAGCTGCATAACAACGGTGGAATCTTTGCCACCGGAATAGCCAACCACAAACGGGCGATTGTAAGACAGGTACACCTTTTTGATGTGCTCTTTGATGTCGGTTATTTTATCCATGGATGTTTCAGGCTTTCCTTAGGAATGTTTCTTCTATCTGGCGTTCTTCGAGTGATAACGGGAGGTCAAAATAGTTTTTGAGGTAGTTGGTTGTCAAAGCAACACAGGTATGGGATTTACTAATTTTGCCATAATGCATGGCTCGCCCTTCCCACAAGGCACTATTCTTTCTTGACCAATCAATATCATTCAATTTCTTGAGGTCGTATTTACACTCACGGCCAGGTGTAGACAGAAGTGCAGCCCCCAACTTACCAATAGCATGTAAGGCAAGCGCATGAGCATGTACATAATCCTGCCGCAACTCGTATGTACTTATATCCTTTGATGCCGCAAGCTTCCAGTCGCGCATATTTTCAGTAACGCAGCTCCAAAAATCAAAAGCTACTTTCATTTCAGCATCAGATATTTCCTTTGATTTCTCTGTCTTGCGTAGCAGCGCCAAAGTACCTTGATATATTCCACTTAAGGTGAACAGCTTGGTAGATCGATTAGAGATGGAAGTTTTTTCCATTTCCGTTAAATTTCTAAATACTGGTATATTTTCGACTACTTCGCAGGCTAAGCTGGATAATGGGTCTCGGTGATCAAACAAAATGCCGGTTGAACGGGATGGTCGAAGTGCATGCTTGTTGAGATCGGCAAACATCTGTTGTGAGTGCTTCAAGCCCTTGTCAATGAAAAATACAACTGATATCGACTCATCGCCAAGATCAGGCTGTTCCTTCAAAGCTTCTTCAATTGCGGCCCTGCGGTGTTGGCCGTCATTCAGAATAAACCGTGCTTCAATCGGTATACGTAGCGTGCCGATATCCTTATGTTCCTTACCATCAACGACAAGTGTTTCAAACGTCACCTGGCTATCAATTGAAGCGGTAATTGCAGAGAAAATATAGTTCTGGCGATTGGTGGTTATATACCGCGACATTTCAGGAATGCGATTTCTGTTCAATACTCGCTGGGATCGAAGTTCAGGAGGCAATTCTTCTGGTTGGAACAGAAAAAGGCGGGGGACGATTTTCAGAGGGCACATGGAGATATAAAACTCACGACCAGCTTGTCGTCCCTTGATTGCAGAAAAGGTATATTCTCCAACTGACATCTTGCCCTCCATGAAACTTCCAAAATACATTGGAAGTTAATTGTCTTGCAAATGGAAGTCAAGTGTTTTGCGTAAGCAACTTATAACTGAAACCGCAAGTGACCAACTTTTTCGTGTAGCAGCATATATTTTCTGTTAAAAATCTCGCTGAGATCGGGATATTCCGTTGCAACAAATCCAAGCCAAGGTCGATCTGGCAAAAGGGGGCCAACCATTCGAAGTAATTTCCCCTTATCAATTAATTTGATTTCCATTCCTTTTTTGTGCGCCTGATCTACAGCTTGACAGGCCCTGTATGTGAAGTGATCAGCGGTTGATATGACAACTCCATAGGAGGAATTTTCAAGAAACATTGTTCCCAATAAATTTCTAATCGTACTTACACCTTCCGATGCGTTTTCACTTCGTCGCCTTTTAACTTGAATTAGCCATTGCCTATTTCCGGAGTCAATAAATATGACATCTACGCCGCCATCATCAGGACGTCCTACATGAACAACCTCACAATTTGTATAGTTTGCTCTAAATACTGCTGCAATAAATTTTTCTAGTTCATGAGGATCAATCAAATGACAAAGGCTAGGATTTCGTCTAAGAGCCACAGAAATTTCGTCATAGCATCCTTCTGGCATATTCATAGTGTATTCTTTTGCTTTTGATATTGCACCATGCCAGAAGTGATCTGGACAGCCGTAACAATTTAGATCAAGCCCATCCTCATAGAACCACTGCCAATAAGTACAATAGAGACAGGTCTTCAATTCTGCCTTCTGTCCCAGTTCATCCTGATAATCATCGTTGTTTGTTGTAAATGACTTGTTTTCAATCAAATATTGAAATGAAGCTAACGTTTTTGAACAAAAAGGGCAGACTGTTACAGATGGGAAATCGTTTTCTAGCCAATGTAAAGCAGACTCATAGTCATCATCTATTTTGACACAATCGTTGACAACGAAACTATCTTCTACAAGCTTAGCTTCGTCATAATATAACATAATTGCTCCAGCACTATTACCTAAATATAATTTGGTGCCGCCTAAACCTGATTTGTGAGGACCTCAACTACATCATTACTAGCCTTGGCATCCATTTTGATTATTTTTTTATCATTTGAGTCCCAGATTTTATCCAACAACAATTGTCCTTCAAGAGATAAATCACATTTTGATAGCTTGTTTAAAATATCATCTATACCAATATTTTTATGTTTATGGACTTTACATACAGCTTTAGCTAAAAATAACCATCCTAAAGGCCTGTAAAGCAGATGGCCACCATTTAGTTTATTTCTATATTTACTTATCACTAAAGACCTATCTTTTGATGAAGTAAATTCCTTTAGCACGCCAAATCTATTAAAAGCTGAGCAAAAAAACAAGCTCGCAAAGTCAAATAACTCTTGTTTATTGCTATCATTACCCCTGAAGTTAACCAAATCTCTTTTCTTTTTGCTTAATCCTTCTGTAAATAGTACCTTACATATATCATATAAGTTTGCTATTGTTGTGATTTGCTTTGTGTCAGTGTACAAAATATTATTTGATGCTGTGAACTTAACTTTATCGCCGCCAAGCACACTGACCTCTTCGACAAGATATCTGGTTGCACATGCAATTACATCATCTTCATCGAGAGCAATTATTGCACCTTTATTTACAGGTATAGCCTTCTTATTTAAAGTGGTAAATAATCTTCTTGTACGTTTTATGCCTTCCTCATCATTAGAATGAGAAACAAATATAACGGGAAGTTGTTGGTAACAAATATCTGGATTTTTTTTGCAGGCATATTTAATTCCTGCTAATCTATGCTGCCCATCCAGAGCAAATATCCTTTCTTCTTTAGTTAAGCTGAGAAACCCCATGCACTCTACAGCATAATCTGGAATTTCCAATTGAAGTGCGTTTTCATTTTCTGGCCGTATTGTTTTGATATCATGCCACTGAGGTTCGCCATTATAAACAGCAACAACTAAAGAATTAAAGAATCGTTCTTGATTTTCAAGAATATATTGACCTATCTCTTTTTCTCTTTCTTTTTTTAGTTCTCGCTGAATCATTTTAGACAAACTTTCACTATTGTGAATGTCGTTTGCATAGTCTACAAGTTCAGATATATCCTTGAGTCGCATTAAGCATGTATATGTTATCCATTTGCCAAATGCACCTCGCATGCATGGAAAAACAATTCGTGTCTGGCTCATAATATATTGGCTCCTTTCAACAAATCAGCTATTTCACCAGTAAAATCGGCTCGGTTATAAGGGGGGATAAATATTGTTGTTAACATTTTTTCTATATCTCCAGTTGATATTGTTGGAGCGACTTCGGCGTGAAAGTAGACTAAATGATCCTTCCACATGTTTAGCATTTCCCCTATTCTTGGCCGATCATAGTTCTTTTGGCACCTTACATAATCATAGTATCTGTGCCAGATAGTATTATTACTTGTTAAGTCTCCTGCTTTTCCCACATACAGTATGTAACAATTCGGTGGTAAATTCTGTAATCCTATTTCTATTGCAAACGCATATACACCCTGTTTTTTAGGGAGCGTAGCTCTATTTTGGGGCTCAAATTTACATTTTTTCCAATTAAGGGCTGGAAGATCATTTGCTTTTTCAAAAAAGGGTGGATACATCACTGCACTAAAAGAATGCTGTTTAAGCTGTCCCATAATTTGGTGACGCGGGTCAGCCGATTGTACTTGTTTCTTTGCTAAATCATAAACATCTACTGACATGATGAAACCTCTATCTCAGATTTGTATCTACCGATAAATTACGCAATCGTTAACGACGCAATAAGATTCCACAATGGCTGCCCGTGCTCATCAAACAACCTCGCTCTTAAATCATGAATCCCAGAATTTGCATACTCCTCAACAACATTCAGCATCTCATCCTGGCTCAACAACACATTAATATCCTCACCATCTGCTAAGGAAATCGCCCTAACCACAGGAATATCCGCCTGAGCACTAAACTGCGCCCATCGAAAAATGGTCAACTTCTTTCCGGCTATAGGCCGCCGCTCTCCTCGTTTATAACCAAGGCTGGCCGCCCACATAAAAACATCTTTCATTGTTTTGAAAGGAGCAGTAACCGGATCGGTGCCATCGGTCAGTTCCTTGTAGATATAATGTACTGATTCGTCAATCGTGACAGTATCTCTGCTGACTGGAATATCCATCATCTCACCTCAACTATTTCTGTGCAGCTTGTTCTCGGGCTGAACTCAAGCCGGTATTCTTTGCCAATCCGCGCTTCCATGCTCTGCCGCGCTTCGTCCCGCAGCTCTTCATCAGTAACGAACAACACCAACTGATCGGCAAGAACCGGCAACTGGTCGGCAATGGCGTTACGATGATGGGATGAAAGACGACCAAATGGGGTGTCCATGACCAACGGTGCTTCTTCATCACTTATCCGGGACATTGCCATGATAAATGAAAGGCTGAGCACCTGACGCTCACCGGCAGAAAGCTCAGGACGTGCCGAATAACCATAACGGTCAATGACTTCCAGATTGAAATCTGGCCCAAGTTTGATGTCCTGGAAGTGGCTTTCCTTCCAGACCAGCTTTTTGAAAATCTCCTTGGTTTTTTCCTGGATCTTTTCCCGCATATCGTCGGCAAAGGTCTGGTACATCTCAGCTATGGCATCGGCTGCCCGCTGGGCCAAATCCAACTTGGTGCTAAGGAGAACTTCTCGTTTTTCCTCCCGGCGCGCCCGGTCGATCTCCTTTTTCAGTTCAGCTATCTCTTTGGCAAATTTAGCTTCACGCTCCTGAAGCGATCCGATCTCAAGAATGTACCCCTGAATATCTGCGGTAAAGTTTTCCCGGTTTCGCTCCAGCTTGCTGATTTCCTCAAGTGGCGAGCCTTTCAGCTGGCGGCTGAGGTCGTCCAATTCAGCTTCCAGCACCCTGATGATATCCACCAGTTCCGCCCGGCGGCGCATTGCGCTGTCCACATCTGTCCGGTGCTTTTCCGTGCGTTGTTCAAACGCTTGAAGTACAGCGCAGGTATTCAATACCTCATCCTGCAAGGCATCCGGCAAACCGTGGCTTATCTTGGCAAGCAAGGTTTGATGCTCTTCACTGCCATCGGTAAATGGACGCCCACAGACACAGACCATCTTGCTGACCAGATCCCTGATGAACTGTTGACGGTAATCACTTGGAATTTCGCCCCGAGTCCGTTTTTCTTCCAACAGAAGTACGGCTTTTTTTATGGCGGCTTCGGCAACTACATAACAACCGGATGTCGCCAACTCCCGAATAATGCCGACAACCTCTTCCATCTCTGTTCGGCGTTGCTTCAGCTCCCGTTCAATCCGGTCACGCTGCTGTTGGAGAATATTGGTGTTCTCCATTTCCCGAAGTCGTTTATCGATATCGGCAATCTTGTTTTCAGCCGATTCTTTTTCCTGGTGCAGCTCAACTCTGCGCTCTTTTGCCTTGCGAATCTCTGTCCGCGCATTTTCTTCCTGCTCCAGCAGATTACGTAACTGTTGCCCGGATTTATTCTTTAGCTCTTTGCGATATTCAGCAGCAACAGCCTCCAGATGCCGGCGGGATCGTTCAAGAATTTCCAGCTTCAACACCAGATAGATTGCCTGCTTAACCTGAGCAGCGGCTTCAGGCTTGGCAAAATTGTCGATTTTCTCACCGTCGAACAGGAAGTATTCACGCACATTAGCAGGCAAAATGGAGTTCATGGTGCCAATAGGGTTGTTGATACGCTCAGCTTGTCCGTCAGCTCGGGTGCGCATCATGGTGAAGCTGTCAATATCTTCTGCCTTGACAGTCCCATCTTCCAGCTTAACCCCTTGCAAGGTTCGCTTTATCAGATATCGTTCGCCATTGTGTAAAAATGCCAGATCAACCGAAGTGCGAACGGTGTCTCCAACAGCAGCCTGGGAGACCGCCTCTTTGCTGATCAACTGGCCGACATTATCGACAACTTTGATGTTGTCAACGCTCTTACCGTAGAGGCACCAGTTAATGGCAAGAAAAAAAGAGGTCTTGCCGGCGCCATTGATGCCATGAATAACAGTTACCCTCTTTAGATCATCCTTGGCAAAATCCACCCTCTGCTTTCCACAGTACTGGCGGAAGTTTTCTATGGTTATGCGCTCAAGCTTCATGGGCGCTCCTCTGCGGCAAGCTTCTCAACTTCCTTCTTTGCCGCTCCAGTTATGATTTCGTCAATATGTTCCTTGACCCGCGGTCTCTCCATCGAGATATGCTCTTGCTCGATATCCAGAACCCCGAGAATTATGTTTCTCACTGCCGGGTCGAATGACTCAAATAAACTGTTCAGTCTGTCTTTGTGCATAGCCCCTCTCAGAAATCCATCAGATTATATCGGCTGGCAATTTCCCAAATAACGTCCATAGCTTTGTGCTTATTCAACGCCGGTGAGGCAAATTCCTTGAAGCGTTCCAACTCTTTGCGGATAATTCCGCGTTCAATATTGAAGGTTGAAGAATCCTGACTGGTTGTCCAGGCTGTCGGTGGCACGGGAATCATGTCGTGAATCACCGAAAACTCTTTACCCGGCGACTTCCGCAATACTCTGCCGCGACGCTGGATAAACTCCCGTGGATTACTGCTACTAGCCATGATATAGGCTGTACGAGTGCTCGGCACGTCCACCCCCTCATCAAGGCATTTCATTGCCACCAGTGCCTGAATCTCGCCACTGGTAAAGTCAGCAAGGCGCTGCTTCCGTTCACTGGTATCTTCCTCCGCAGTGAACCGCTGCACCAAAAGCCCATGGTCCCAACCAAGCATCCGCTGAACCTCGTCAATCTGGCCGGGAGCACAGTAAAACAGGGTGTGTTCGATATTGTCACTTGCATCGATCAGTTTCGACAGCTCAACTATCTTGTTCGCCGCCTTGTTCAACAATTCTGCACGACGCATGAGCAGCAGCTTCAACGACTCTTGAGCCCGCTCATCATCACGTCCCGCAAGCTGAGCGATCCTTACAGAAAGCTCTTGGTAGGTTTCCAGCTCTTCATCGGTCAGTTGAACCAAGTGAGGATAGTAATAGTAAGGTGTCAGGCTTACGCCAATGGCCTGCTCAAGCGGGAACGAGAAAACAGTTTCGCCAAAATATCCGCGCAAGGCAGCTGTCCCTTCATCATCAAACCAGCGGTCAGGAGTAGCGGACAGTGCAAGACGGAAGGGAATGTGAAGAGGATAGTTCCGTCTGCTCCGTTCCGCCCCCAGGTGGTGGGCTTCATCGGCGATAATCAGTGAAGGGCCATTTAAACGGGCAATAGTTGCTTGGAAATCAGGAGAGATAAAGGTGGTATGGGTAGTGATGACGGAAAAATGTTCTCGATAACCTGAACAGAAATCCATTATCATACTGTTCAGCTTATCAAACCAATTGGACTTGCTTTGATAAGCCAGAATCGGGCTATATCCGAACTCCTGGCTTTCCGTATCCCACTGGTCAACCAGATGCTGATATGGCACCGTCATGATTACGGCAAGGCGCTTCTCGCGCTCAAAGAGTCTGACGGAGGCTGTCAGAGCTGTTTTAGTTTTGCCAGTGCCTGTAGCCATTTCCAGCAGCCCCCGGCAGTCATGGGCAAACCATTCGTCAATTGCCTGGGTTTGATACGGACGAACTTCAAGAGTGGTCGGTAACTGAGGAGTTGCAGGGCTATATGATGGAGTGTTGCTTTTCTCGTTTGCCAATAATTGAAGCTGATTCCAGTTAGGCTCGGGATAAGGGCGGTCATAGGCACGAAGCTTGACAATTTCCGCCCGCGCCGCTTCAGGCAAATCATACACCTGCACATTGGGGTCACGATTACTCCACAGACGATCAAAACGCTCGGCGTCGGCATTCACCAGTAACGACAATACCGGATGCCAGGAACAGAAAATTTTGATCGATTCGTAGTTTCGCGTCCCTTGAACACTATCGTTGTACGAACCATTGAAGCTGACCTGATTGCCGTCAGTATCGGTGAAAATGCCGAACTTATCGTGAAACTCTCCCTGATCTAGCTTGTTACGTGGCAACGCCAACTTGAAATCCAAAATGTCGTCAGCAACCATCCAGGCCAACGCGGAGAGGGTGTCCTTCTCCAGACTGGTTTTAAGCGACTGCAGATTAACCTCCATCGCCAGCTTCAGAGTTTCATCTGTTCGCGCCGCACTACCTTCCTGCAAGGCTTCCCAATCCGCCTCGCCAAGAATCGGACTGGTAACCCATCGTGCCCGCCCACTGTTGGCAGCAAAGTCAGCCATACCCCGTGCAGCCAGTCGTAACCATGAAGCACTGAAAAAGCCAACACCACGATCATAGCGCACCGATACAGCAAGCGCAGGATTAAAGAAATCGCGGATGATGTCTCCACTAGAGGTGTCCAGGACTGGAGGGAAACTTATACTTTGCAACGTGCTCAAATTTAATCCTTTGGATAATTAAAAAGCCGCCCGTCAGCGCTTAGCAGACAATGCGGCTTTCATATCCAGTGAATATTTACTGAAGGGCACAGAGCCCATAGCCTCACCCTCCATAACTGCGTGAAATTACGTAATGTTAATACATCTTTTTGACTGAGAAGTCAATCTTGTCAAACAGCACTCTGTCCGAATAGGACAGAGTGCTGCAACATGCTGAATTATTTACATTACGATTTGAATTTGGATTGACAATTCATTTCAGGCTGGTCAAACTTAACCTGAAACTTTGAGGAGCATTGACCGTCGAGAAAGGAGGGAGAATATGCTGGCGAGAAAAGTTGAAGCTATTGTTATTGCGACGTTAGGAAGCATTCTCCCGTGCCTGCTCGCGGGAGCGATAGTCGGGGGATTTTTCACTTCGTCATTCTGGTATTGGGTTTGTGGGATATCAGGACTGGCATTCTTCTATGTTTGTCTGGATCGCATTCCGGTTCGATTATTTGCCGGAGCGCTGCAAAACCTAAAAATTTGGGAGCTACTCAAATACGGCTATGCAAGCACTGACAAGAGGCCTGTGTATTGCGGATGCTGCCTGAATGACGAATGGAGACTTATCCGTTACCGGCGCTATTACCGGCACCGGTAACGGTTGTTGAAATATAATCCCACGCTCCCTTCATTTTGACCACCTCATCTCTCTCCAATTCAGCACACCCCAAATACGTCGACACCAGTACATAAGGCTCTGAAAGATAGAAGAAGATAGTTGTTCCGTCAGCATTCACCAAATGCTCAAGCGCCGTTGAAGGCAGAGTCATCTGAATGCCTGGCAAATTGAGAATTGCGCCGAACTCAGTAACCTCAAGATTCGCACTGTCCAGACGATTATCGTGAAACCCAGGATCAAATCCGACAAGAGCAATTATTCCGTCAGATACTAACAACAACTTTTCAATCACTTTCTATCTCCTTGGACCGCTTGGCTGCGGTCCACCGCCTTTTGGTAAAGGTGATGTTCTGCTCTGATGCTGCAAGATCTTGCTGGTACGTTGGAGTTGATGCTGAACATTTCGTGATTGCTGCTCTGCTGTTCTTGCAGTATCACGGATTGCGTTTTCTTCCAGCCTCTTGGTTGATTCGGCATTTTCAAATCGTGCTTTTGCCAACGTCCGATTCGGCTGAATGATTGAACTGACGTCATTTATCAAACCAGCGGTTTCACTCAATGCCCCCTGTCCAACCGCAATCGTAGTTGCAGCCGAGCCCGCATTGATGGAACGACCATCGGTAAATTCCTGCGAAGCCGCACTGCCAGCCAGATTCTGTCGGGACTCGACCCTTGTTCCAACCACCTGTGAACTCGAATAATCCGCCTTGACCCCACCATCGGCATGGATACTCCCAGTGATCCCACCGCCTGACCTGGTGCTGACCACCGCTGCCCCTTGCTGCGACATCTGGACGAACTGGTCCTCGGTAATCTCGCTGCGCTTGCCGGCGACCAGATTCCCGCTCTTGTCCATTTTCCCCTGCACCTGTGAATAGTGCAGATTGCCGTCCTTGTCTTTGGCGTACATCAGCACATTGCCGTCGAGGCCGTTTGAGAATGAGCCTCCCACCACCTCCATCTTACCGGTCTTCTCGTTTTTGGCGTAATACCAGTCACCGTTGACCATCATCTGTTTTCCGCCAGCTTGGATCATATAGCTGCCAGATTTTCTGGAAACATTCAGTGACTGGTTCTCGTAGCCTGTCTTGATGAAATCGCCGACGGTCTTGCGCAGCCCCTTATCGACGGTCGATACGTTCCGGTCCAGCCGCTCGATGTCGGTGCCGGTCCTGCTCTGACCGAGATCGAACTTCTGTACCCGCCCACCCTGATCGATGCTGAACGATGCGAGATTGCCGTTGCGGTCGTAATCCGCCTTGTAGTCGAACGCCTGGCCGGACAGCCTGGCGACATGGGCCGCAGCGCTCTGAAAACCGGATGCCTTGAGTTGCTTCTGCAGATCGAGCGACTTGACCCTGTCCCCCTTGGCAACGGTACCGGCTTCGGTTGAATTCACGATGCCACCATCCATGCCAACATTGACAACGCTCTTGCCGTCGGCGGTCGTGAAGGTGATATTCTGCCCCTCCATGGCCTTCTGCATCTCGGCAAAGCCCCGTTCGGTCAGGTGACCGTTCTGATACATCTCAGGATCATTGGTGAGATGCGGCGCTACCTTGCCAACCATCTGATCAGCCGCTGAATGGACCAATTGATTGCGGGCGATCCGTCCCGACACATCATTGCCGATGAGCTGCTGGTAGTTGTCATATCCACCGCCAGCGTAAATCCCCTGGACCTTGCCACCGGTCTCCGTCGCCACCACACGGCCAGCTTCCGTTCCCGCTGCTACCGGGCCACCGAGCTGGTTCGAGAGTCCGGAAACCTCCGAAGCCTGCTTACCCTGATTGAACAGGGAATTCATCTGCATCAGGTGCGCGGAGGAGATCCCGTAGGAGTCGGCAATCGTCCTCACGGCATCGGCATTGGCGTAATCCCCCAGAGTAGATATCTCCGAGCGGAGCGAATTGAACTCACGCCAGCCGCCGCTGAACCCCAGCGACCTGGCACCGGCATAGGCCCCCATTTCCCCCTGGAGCTGCCCGACGCTCTTGTCCATGTTGGCGGTCAGGAACCCGGCATAGTTGTCACCGTTGCCGAAGACATTGGCCAGAGCCCGATCATTGGCAACTCCCATCTGGGCAAAGGCCTGCGTATCGCCGCCGTAGCTGTTGCCGACCACATCCCTGACCGCTGCCGACTTGTCCAGCCCTAGCCTCCCATCGAACGATTTCAGGTCATAGGACGAGGACAGGCCATTCTCCCGCATGGCCCTGCCTGCACCGCCAAAACCGATGGTCCGGCCCAGTTCCCCGTCGGCAGCCATCCGGCTGGAAAAATCCATCCCGAAATCCCGGATCATGTCACTCGCTGCCGTGGTCTTGGCCGACATGCCGACCAGCGATTGCGCCTGCCTGGCCTGGAAACTGTGCTCGTTGCTCCAGGCCTGGGTCGGCATGGCCGTCACATTGCGCTGCATAGCCGACGCTCTTCCGGCTGGATCTTCAACCTCATGTGTAGCACGGTTGCCTGCGGATTGAACCTGGCTGACCATCCCTCCGGCCATCATCGCCATGGCATGGCCGCCGAACTTGATCAACATGCCGGTGATGACCGTAGCCAGCATCATGCCGCTCATCCGGAGTGTGCCAAACATGCCAAGGATCTTCACGGTCTGGTCGGGGAAGAAATAGAGCGCATCCATGCCGAGCTTGTTCTGCCGCACCATTTCATAAGCCTGGTTGGCGTAGTCCACGGCGAACTGATGAACGATGGCATCAGTCACCCCCCAGGCGGTGAGCCAGATGAAGAAACCGGCTATGATCCCGACCGCCTTGCCGATCAGCGGCGTGGGGATAAAGAGTGCCAGGAACGGCAACAGACCCACTGCAATGGCCGTGAGCGCTGCCTTCAGGATCGGCAGCCACTCGTTGGCCGACTTCATGGCGCCGGAGGCGTTCAGCAGAAACTGATAATTGGTGGCGCCGGCGGCATTGCCACTACGGAAGATCTCCTCCAGGCGCTGGGAGATGTAGGCCTGCTTGAGGAAGTCATCGATGCTCGCCGCCCCGAGCCCGGTCCCGCTGTTTACGTTGTTCAGGACCGTCTTGCACTGGTTGACGGCGGCGGCATCGGTCACGTCATAGCCGAGGTTGGCGCAGACCGAGTTAATGTTCTTCTCCAGATTTGCCGGTGTGAGCGCCACCTTGATATTGGTCCAGGCATCGGTGCAGGTAAGAGCCTGCCCCTGGGGATTGACACCATTGTAGTAGACCGTCCAGATGGCCGGATTGACCGCCTTGTCCAGGGAACCTACAAAGTTGGTGGTCGTTTTCCGGAGTTCATCCACCGTCAGATTGGCGTTGGGATTCATTAGGGCATAGGAGACACAGTCCTTGACGTAGCGACGCATGGAAGCGTCCAGGTTGCTGTCCACTGCCGACAGTGGGATGCTGGTGAGTTGGGCCAAACCGAGGAAACCCTTCCCGCCCGCCTGGCTTTGATAGTTCAGCGGATCGCCGGCAGTGGTGACGATATCCACCAGCCCCCGCTCGATCTTGTTGAGGATACCGGCCACTGCTACCACGCCGTCAGGGATGCCGCCCACTGCCTGGTTCTTGTTGAAGACCGGGTCATAAACATGGATGGTGCCCTTCGGCACCACCAGGGCCAGGTAGACCATGACGCCGATCAGGGTCGGCACGATCCATGTCATGACCGAACCGTTGGCGGTTCCCAGCGTCTTGGCGAACACTGTCACCCCGCCGAAGAATAGCCCGGCAGTGATGACCACGAAATAGAGCGACTTGTAGGCATTGTCGCCGAAGATCAGCGCCAGCTTGCCGAAGGCGTTCACCACGGCATCATGGCCTCCCCAGACATAGAACTCCATGTCCAGAGCCAGCGCCATGGTCGGGATCAGCACCAGCAGAAGCGCCAGCCCTAGCCTAGATGCGGTCCGAATCGACATGCACGACTCCTGCGGCGATCAGCTTGCGGTTGCGCAGCCATGCGACGAACATGGCGGCAATGGGGATGATGATGAACACCGCAGTCGAGACCAAGACGAAGTAGGCGGAGATGAGGAAGATCCCCTTGAAACCCTGAACCCAGTAATAGACCTTGGCGACGGTTGCGGGCGTGGTTTTGGCGTAATAGAGTTTCGCCACGGCCCAGAGCACGTTGCTGTCCGAGAAGATCTTGAAGTAGAGGAAATGGAAGGCGATGAAGGCCACCACTGCCTTGACGACCGCCCCGAAGACCATGCCCCCCAGGAGATTCAGTACCATGGCACGAGTGTACTCGCCGATAAAGCAGGTTGAGGCCTTGGCCATGAAGATCGCGTACCCCAGCGAGAACCCCAGCGCCAACAAAAAGGCGCTGAACTTGTCGAACAGGGTCGGTGACGGGTCGCCGAACATGGGAATGTACTGCTCGATCACTCCGATGGCGATGGGAGTGAGAAGCGCCGAGACAATACCAGAGGCAAAGGAACTCCGGAAACCCACCTCCATGAACTCCAGCCGCTGCTTGGTGGTCAGGAAGCGGGACTTGATCATGCAGCCCCCAAGCTCATTGGCAAAGTTCTGATCGATATACGAGATCGCCTCCAGGAGCCCTCGCGGGTGGATCTCGTTGCTCGGTGGCACCGGCATTATATCCGGCGTGCTGTGACTATCCTTCGACACGTCCTCTCCTATCCCGTGAATGACCTGACCAGGTTCATGACCCCGCCACCATAGGCGACGATAGCCGCCAGCAGCAGGCAGATGGCCGCCAGGGTCGGATTTCGCTGTCGCACCCCGACCCAGAAAGCGGAAACCACCAGGGCGATGAAGAAGCAGCGCCCCCAGAAACCATAGAGGATTGTAGCGAAGAGCTTCTGCCAGAAGCCGGTGTATTCGGCCTGCCCCATGTAGTGCAGCGGATTGAGTTTCTCGATGGGCACGCTATTCCTCTCAGAAGATCGGGTAGGCTTTCGCCAGGATGCGGCTCTTGTCCACGAAGCCGAAATACCGCGAATCGTAGCTGTCCTTGTGCTCACCCATCACGAACATGACCCCCTTGGGGATCGTGCCGCTGAAGACGAAGTGCTGCAGCGGTGTCCCCTTGAGTGAAAAGTCCTTGGCCCTGACCAGGTACTCGCCGTTACAGTAGAACTTCTTCTCCGCGTCCACGGTGAGCAGGTCTCCCTCGTTGCACCCCACGAGCTTCATCATATCCTCCGACTTCTTCATCCCGATCCTGGACGCCAGTTCCTTGTCGTGGAACAGGACATACTCCCCCCGTCCCACATGGTCAGGGTTCCGGGTTAGCCAGTAGACCCGGTGTTTGAGCGATGGTGTCAGGGTGACGCTGATCTTATAGGGGAGCAGCGTCCCCGCGATAAGCAGGCAAGTGATCGCCATCCAGAGCCGCCAGTTGCGGAAATCAAGGTTTAACGGTTTCGGCATTGCGCACCACCGCGTCACCCATGATGATCACCCGGTTTTTCGGTATGGATGTGATAACCGCCTCTAGGCGGTCGAAACTCTTCCGAAGCTCTTCATCGCTCAACTTGCCGGCAAGGTAGTTGTCCCGCTGCTGGGCGATGTACCCCTTGATATCGACGGCCACGACCTTCTGGGCGTACCAGCGGTCATATACCGCGATGGTTGCCAAAGATGCTCCCAAAGATACCACCAGGCAGATACCAATCAGGGTAAGTGTGCTTGGTTGCCGTTTGGGATACTCTTTGGGGTACGTATTGGGATGCTCTTTAGGTACTGAAACGGCATCCTTGTTCTCAAGGGGCTCGCTTGTTTCCATGCTGATCTCTTCATTCATTGCTAGTGACTCTCTTTCCTCGTTCATTTCCGGTCACCCGGAGTAGACAGGAGGGCGGCCAGTGAATCCGAACCGCTCTCCCTCCAGATCTGGCCGAGCAAGTATTCCAGGTTGGCATCGCCGTACACAGCATAGTGGTCCGTGACAGTGGTGTTCAGGGGATCGCCCTCGCTCAAACCGACATCCTCGGCCTTGAGCCCTCGGACATAGACCACGGCAGGAACCCGGTCGATCCGGTACCGGCGAAACAACAGAGGATCGACGACCAGTCCTGCCGGCAGCATCTCGCAGTCACCGTCCTGGGGACGACAAGACGGATCACGTTGCAGCACCGAAGCGATGAAGCCGATGGTCGGCTGAATCTTCGTCACTCCATCCACGAACCCACGCAAGACCAGGGAGACGTTCGGATCGCCCAGCCGGGCCACGGAAGCCGCATAATTCCTGATGGTCGCAAGCGGCATTGCCGACGAGATGAAGACGTAGACCCGCTCGGAAGCGGACAGCTTTCCCTTCGGCGCCTGTTTGCCATTGTCTGCGTAGTAACCGGTGATCTTGTCCCCGAATACTTTTGATTTGATCCGCTCTGTCTCGTTCAGCACCCGCAGCTGGAATTCATCCGAGTGATAGTAGGAATCGAGCGTGCCGGCCAGGGAGGTCATCTCCTTTTCATGCCGGTTCCCGGGAACGGTCATGCGCTCCGCAAGCCGGTCGGCATTGGACAGGGTATTGGCCAAGTCCGGCACGGTCAGCCCCTCCACGTCAGTCTCTTTCCACAAGGTCCCCCCCACAACAATCTTCACTTTCTTCAGCCTCGTCTCGATATAGGCCCGGCCCGCTTTGCCTGTGCAGGCGCCGACTTTCCTGAGATAGACCGTATCCTCCGCCACCCTGTCAACCACGCAGCAGGTGTCTGGAGTGGCGATGTACCCGGAAGTGCCGGCAGCGGCTGCGAACGTACCAGACGCGGCAACTGCAAGGCAGCAGATCAATTGAGCGCATAGCCGACGCAACAGACCCTCCTTCGTGTCAGTGACCAGAGAAAATTGTCCGGCGAGGTGTTAGTTGTACCGAAGGGTGGATTCTTTGCCGTCCCCCAAAGCAACGACGGCCTGCCGATGGGGATGCAGTCGTTACCGCGCACCGGCCTGGCAATCTGGAGTCGGTAGTTGCTTTTGACCAGAATTGGAGTGACGACACCGGCGCTGGCACACTGGTTGATGCCGGTATCGTAGAGGAGCGTCTCGCGCCCCAACTTGAACAGCATCCGTGCCGCCAGGCCGGCATTGACGTTGAACGGGTTATTCTCAATCATGCTCCCCGACAGGGGGTAAAACGAGCCCCAGCTCCCCATGCACCAGAAGAGCGGATCAATAGGATACGACATGGTCGCCCCCACGCTGTCGGCAACGCACGCCAGTTGCGAAACCGGGTTGCCGAACAGAAGCGCCTCCGGGTTGATGATAAACGACAGGCTGTCATCGTTCCACATGGGGTCCACTTCCGTCATGTAGGCCAGGTCGAAGGCCTTGTTCTCGACGCAGGGGAAATCCATGAACAGCTTCAGGATCGACCAGGCCGGGAAATAGAAGTAGTGGGCCTGCTGGAAGGCGTAGTCGGAGTCGCCGTACTCCTTGCTCCGGTTCTCTCCGGACGAGAAACCCGGCTTTGGGTTAGTCATGCCGGTACCCATGACCGGGAAACAGAACGGGTCCTTTACGGTCTCGATCAGGCGGGCATGTTCCCAGAAGGCGGTGGACACCCCGATGATCAAGACCCCCTTGCTGTCGGGACAGGCACAGACCGGCGAAGTGATGTTGCCGGGAGCCGGTTCGGCGCCATTCCCATAAGAGACACTGCCCATCTTCACCGGGAACATGCACTGCCAGCAGATATCGGTCACCGGGTTGAGCACCTTCCCCTTGCAACTTCCGCCGGCACCCCAGGCTAGCGGCGCTGCCAGAAAGAGCATGATCACCGTGAAGATCGAAATGTTATTGTTCAGGTTCATCCTCATACCGCACCTTGTATTCGGACCCCTCGTCCGTGATGATGATGGCCGACCGGCCCTTTCCGGTCGGATAGCGACCGACAGCTCCTTTGCCAGTGGTGGAGCCGCTGTTGGCCTGAAGCTGCTCCGGGGAGATCTCGCCCCAATCGCGGGCACGGAAACGGCTCTGCAGTGCGAGCATCTCTTCCATGAATTTGCCGTCGCTGCTGAAGTCATCCAGGACCCTGCGTGTCAGCACGAATTGCTTACCCCGCTCGGTATCCGCCCCCTCGGATGCAGGTCTGGTGGCAGCCCTGCCAGCCATCGCCACCCAGTTGACCGGTGCCAGGATCGGCGCTGCCACGGATGGCAGGCGTGATGCTTCCTCCACCTTTGTCCATGTCTCGTGGGAGCACCCAGCACACAGTGTAAGGATGCATGTCATTGTGAAGCAGTGTATTTTGTGCGGCTTCATGGCGATCCCTTCCTGTCATGTAATGCTGCACCGGCTGCCTTGGCATGACCTGCCGGCAGTTTTACTTCAGTTACCTCCATAACCCGCCCCTTCTGCCTGATCACGGAAGGCACAGCCTTCAGCTTGAGGCGTTCAATCATCTTCTGATCGGCATAGAACAGCGGGCGGCTGATCCTCTTCGATACGGTCCCGAAGCTCCCCTCGGTGAGGAGAAGCGTTACATCGAGCCGTTTGTCATACTCGGATGCGGCAAACCACTTTACCTGTCCCAGGTCGGTACCGTCGATGACCACGAGAGTCTTCGGATAGGTCACGTAATCGAGGGGGTTGAAGGTGTACCCCTTCGGGTAGAGGATTCCCCCCTTACCGTCGGGGACATCGATTTCGGTGGTATAGGTCATGTCAACCTGGAAGCTCCGGTTCCGTTTCGCACGCGGCAGGCGCACCCTGTCCGGCGGCCCCTGGTAGTTCTCGACCTTGCGCTTGTCCAGCACCTTGTGCCAGTCCACCTGCCCGGCCCGTTCCTCGATTTCGGTCAGGGCATCCCGCTCCGAGATCCGGTACGTCATGCCGAACGTGCCAAGGACCTTGGCCTGTACCGATGAAACGCCCAGGAACAGGGCTATCAGTGCCACTCCCGTGTGCCTGATCATTTCGGTGTCGCCTGGTACTTATTCTGGATATTTTGCATGATAGTCTGCTGTGAACCATCGATCTTGGTAGCAAGATCCTTCTGCACATCCTCGAAGTACTCCGAAAGATCGATCCGCGAGAAATCCAGAGCCTGGAATTCGTCGGGGGTGAAGCCGCGGCAGTTGGGAGCTTCCGGTACCCCCCAGGCGCCGTTCGGCTGAAACGATTGCAGTTGCGGTCTCCCTTGTTCATGGATGATCCTCGCCATTTTAGAGTTGAAGCAGCAGTAGCTCTTGGCTTTCTGTACACACCCCACCAACGGCCATTTTTTCTGGCAGTAATCCCCCACGTAGTGACAGTCCTTGGCCGCGTTCTGCATCCCGGTCTGGATATCACCTTGATCGCACCCGCTCCCCATCAGTACCTTCATCACCACCATGACAACAATGGCAATGGCAATGGTGGCCGGATTGAACAGTGCGGCGGCATAGGCCTGGAGGCCGGCACCTATGGCCGATGCCCCGGTGGCGCCGCTGGCCATGGTGGCGTAGGCCCCGGTTGCTGCCGCACCTGACAGAGTAGTCGTAGTGCCGGTGGCGGTGACCACAGTCATGGAGGTGACTGCTCCCGTAGCGGTGGTTGAAATTGCAGAAATCTGGGCTGCCCCGGTCACCAGAGCATTCCCGTAATAGGCAACCTGACCGATCTCGTAGGCCATCTGGATGCCTTGGACTGCCATTTGGATATTGCTGCCAGTATCCTCCGACGCCACCTTGTCGCTCTCGCAGCAGTTATTGAGGTACCCGACCGTCATGCCGGGAGGACGGCAACGAGATGCCTTGCCGTTGAAGATGTAGATCTGGCCAAGACATTGACCATTTGGATCACGCGGTCCGTCATCCTGGAGCATCGACTCGTCAAGGGTGGTCGTCACCTCTGATCCGGGCGCTCCGGGATTGAAACAGGGATTCGGGGAGCACTGCATCTTGCCCTGGTATTCCATGCAAGCGTACTGAGTCCCAAGCGGACAGGTATTGAACCCCTCGAAGCAGCTGTCCTTCTGCGGATTGTAGATGCCGGCAGCGCTGCAGATCGGCACCGCCTCGCACTTGCCTGTGGGAAGCGGTGTGTAGGTTGTTCCTGCCGGACAGTCGTGCTGAACATCGGATATGCACTTGTCGAGCGTGGCAGAAAACGTGGTGGTAGCGGCCAGGGAGAAAACAGGGTCCTTGGGACATGCAACGGGTTGTAGGCACTTGAAGTCAGACTGACTCCAGCTGTACGTGCCGCAATTACGGGTCAGCGTGGCCTGGCAGACATTGAGGCTCGCGTCGTAGGCCCCGTTGGCGCATACCGGTGACGAGAAACAGAGATTGGCGGCAGCATCAAATGAGTAAGTGCCGCAATCCCTGGTGAGGGTAGCTTCACAGAGATCCGTCGCCGTGTTCAGGGTGCCGTTGGGACAGGATGCTGCCAGCACACACAACCCGCTGGCGCTGTCATAGGTTCCCTGGCTGCAGGTCGGCGTATAGGCAGCCCAGCAGACATCCATGTTCGGGTCGAAGTTACCTCCGGAACAGGTCGGGTTGGTGGCGGACAGGCACTGGTTGCCGTTGATCAGCGCCTGCCCCTGGGGACAGACCATCTGGGTCGATGACATGGTGAACGAACCTGACAACATCCAGTCGCTGGCCGGCGAGCCGTCGGCACAGTAGCGGTCCATGAAGTAGTAGCTGCAGTTGCCGACACTGTCACACTGCAACGCCGAAAGCGCATACCCGGTGCTGGTCAGCTCGGTCCTGCTCAGAAGATTGAGAGGTGACTGGATGGTGATCGAATCGGAGCCGAGACAACAGTAGTTGGCGACAACACTGACCTGCCCCTGGGGACCACTAGGACAGGAAATATTGACGTTGCAGCATGAGTCGGCGTAAGAGGCGCAGAGGAATGACTTTGGACTGCAGGCGAGCACCTGCTGGGAACTGGCAGCGGTGATGGCGTCACACTTGTTGGTCACCCCGTTGTAGGTAGTGCCAGGCGGACATTCGGGAGCCTTTTCACAGCGGCCCCGGGAACTGTTATAGCTGTAGCCGCCCGGACATGATGGCACAAAGGGCTGGGCGCATATATTGTAGGTGGCGTTGTAGCTGCCATAGGTACAGATCGGCGACCGTTCGCACTTACCTGTCGCACCGTTGTAGGCATAGCCATTGGCTGTGTCGCAGACCGGCATCCAGGCCTTTTCACACCGATCCTTTGCCACGACGAACACTCCTCCATCAGCGCACGTTGCCGGCTTCACGCAGCGATCATAGGTCGGACTGGCCGGATTGGCATCATAGACATAGCCCACGGGGCAATCGTTCTGAACCAGCTTTTCACAGCGGTCAGCAACCGGATTGAAGGTACCGTTTTCCGGACAGACGACATTCTTCACGCATTTATCGATGCCGGCATCCCAGGTGTAACCGCTGCCGCAGATGTTCTGGGCCGTGGCCTGACACATGTCACGGGTCGTCTCCAGGGTCGAGCCGTTTGGGCAGACCGGTGCGGTATAGGTTTCCACGCATTCCGTGGAACCGACCGGGCAGAATTGTCCTTGTGTGGTCTGAATGCAGTTCGCCACTTCCCCCGGGTCGCCGGCATAACCGTTGTTGTTCAGATCCTGACCGCACATGATGTTGTTGATGGCGTTGGGGTCGGGAGGCGGCGGTGGAGGTGGCGGCGGAGGCGGGGTTATCGTGCCGGGATCGATGTACGACAGGGCACAGTCGAGCTTGCCGGGAAACTCGACGATCTGGGAGCTCCTCGTCCCATCGATACCGCTGGCCCAGATGCCGTCACTCCCCATGACGACCGCCTGCGGGTCCTGGCCGGTATAGGCGCCGACAGCCGGCCATTTCGTAAAGGCGAGCCCGGAACCGTCAATGGCGGTGAAGCCGACGGAGCCGAACTCCTTCCAGGCATCGATATAGGTGCTCTTGTCCGATGATGATGCCCCCAGATAGGCTCCATAGCGTTTGATCAGAAAGTCCAGGGTCTGCTGGCTGTCCACGCTGACCGGTTTGGCCGCCCCGAACTGCCCGAGAGACAGCATTCTCTTGAGCGATGCGGTGTCGGTACCGGTCATCAGATACTCCCGGCTGATGTTCGCCGAGAAGTCGAAATAGATGTCGGGAAGCGACTGGCTGCCGCTGACGGCTGAATTGGCGATGGCGTAGGTCTTGCCGTTGAATTCGGTGAAAAACGTCAGGGCGTCGATATAGCGATAGGTGGTTGCAGTCGAGATCACATCCTGGCAACTGACAACAGCCTGTGCGGTGCTGGTTATCCCGGAGAGGGAAAGCAGAAGAACGGCATAAAGAACTGAATAGGCAATGCGGAATAGCATCTGGTCTTACCTCGACTGCATCGGCTGTTTCTGGCCGCTGGAACAGATGTTGTCCTTGCCGGACAGTCTGAGTGTCTGGATCACCGTGGCAGCCTCGGCAAACTCGTTGATGCACTGGCAATCAATGACGATTTCTTCGCCCGGGTCAGCAGGACAGCTGCTGTTGATGCAGGTTTTGTAGAAGATGTCGTAGGACTGGGCGGGAACCCGCATGTCATTGACCGTCCCGGTCGTCGTTACCTGGGTGTCGTTCTTGGCGATGCGGGTCTTGCAAGCCACTTCGCATTCCGAAGCAGGGTCACGTTGCGGCAGATTGATGCTGCCATTGGCTATGGCCCAACCGGTGGGGCCGAGACGCGGGTCCTGGAAGGTCAGGTTCGAGGTATTGTCGCTGGCGGATGAAACCACCTGCCCGAAGCGGGTCGCCACGTCGGAGAAGTCGTATTGCGTGCTGCCGCAGACATAGGTGCGCTTCTTGTGCCACCAGTCCCGGCAGATCTTGTTGGTACCCACCTGACCAGTAAAGTTCTTGCAGGACGGGAGCGGATTAAAACCGGTCGGATTGAAGTTCTGGTAGGTCACGACACCGTCAATATCCTCTTCCTTAAGTCGGCAGTCCGGGTCGTTGGCCAGGGCTGCACATTTGTCTTCAACCCCTTCCGTGTAGGTATCTTCCTTGAAGTCGAAGAAATAGCTCCAGTCGAACGACACCCCCTGGGCCCCCTTGGCCGGGCAGACGATGCCGGTCTGCACAGAGGTATCGAAGCCGTTGATGATCCCGTCCACCGAGGCCGAAGCGGAATTGCAGCCGCCGCCACTCATGTTGTTCATGTTGAATGTGGCGGACATGAGCTGACCGAGCTTGGCCGGGTCCGGGGTCGAAACGGTCACGGCCTTGACCACATGCCAGCCATCCCCTCCGGGACTGCCCCCGCAGTTGTTGTGGGCCGCCCCCGGCCCGCCCGGACCGGTGTCCAGATATTCCAGCTGGTAGGTCAGGTCATCGACCTTGTGAACCCGTATGTAGACCAAGTGGTCAGTGCAAAGCGAACTGTTCCTCGAGTCATTGAAGGATTTGACGGTGGTATCGACACGGCCAGCCCGGTCGACGGTGCAGCTGCTTGATTTGCCCTGCGCCTGTCGTGCCGCTCCTGAGTTGGAAATCAGATAGTAAAAACTGCTGGGATCAGAAGACTGGGCGATGGCGGCAGAATCCCGTGCGGCAGTCAGTTGTGGCCAGTTGGTGTAGTAACTCGACAGGGTGGAGACAGTCGGTGATGAAGCAAAGGCTGAGACACTTGCCGCGGAGTTGTTCGTCTGGGTAGTCACCTGTCCGTAGTAGGTGATGGTGGTGATGTCGGTGGCGACGTTGGTGATGGTGAACTGGGTGTTGCTGGTATGGACGGCGTTGACGATCCCGCCGCCGATGTCCTTGAGCACGATGGCGCTGTTCACCCAGACCAGGTTGCTGCCGCAGCTGCTGTTGATGCAGTAGCAGCCCCCCAGGTCGGTGATGGAGGCCGGCGCTTCGGTAACGCGGCCATCGGCATCGGCTGCCCACGTGTAGTATTTGCAGTTCGACCAGCTGCCGGCAGTGCAGGAGATGAAGCCGTTGGCGCAGACTCCTGAAACGAGCGCCGGAACGGTATGGACATTGTCGATGGCGCCATCGGTATTGAGATCCTGGCTGACGATGACCTGCTGCAGGTCGCCGGTGCCCGACGGTTGGATCATTACCTCCAGGAACTTTGCCGATGAGGGGGCGTTCAGGGTCGCCGGGAAGCTGGTGTCGCCATTGACGGTCTGCATGAGGTTCGAGGAGTTGGTCATCGGCATCGAGATGTTACTGTTGACGCCGCTTTTGGTGCCGAACCGGGAGAGAACCGTCTGACCGGCGCTTTGGCCGGCGGTCTTCCCGTCAACGGCCAGTGCATTCGAGCTCACGAGCGCCATAGCCATGGTCAGGCTAGCTGCGGTATTTCTTGACCATCTCACGGATCGCATCCTCATAACTCATTCCGCCATCCACCATTGCCTCTATTTCCGCGATCTCGCTCGCATCGGACGTGAATACGTAATAGGAGAACGGATCGACCGCCAGCCTGCCGACGCCGGTGCCGAATGGGGTGTCCATGAAGATCTCCGAATACTTGGGTTTGTTGCTCTTGGTGGACTTCAGAATCCGCATGGTGAAGTCATCGTAGTCGAGGAGCTTTTCATCCAGGGCCTTCTCGAAGTCCGACGATTCCAGGAAGAACTTGAAGGCGGAGTTGTTCCTGATCACGTCGCCGACCCCACCGAACAGTTTCATGTCGAGCACCGACTGGGTGATTATGGTGAAGCTCCCACCGTATTTTCTGGCCCGGCGATACCCCTCCTCGATGACCTCCTTCAGAGTCGAACTCTCGCCGAGGAATTGCCACGCCTCGTCAAAAACGATCAGGCGCTGGTCCGACTTGTCGGAGAGGTAGAGGTCCTGGGTGACGGCATTGATCACCTGGAGGGTAACGACCCGGAATAACTCCTTGCGGGACTTGAGATGCTCCAGCTCCAGCACCACGAACTCGTCGTTCGAGATGTCGAGGCTGCTCTTGCCGTTGAAGAAGCGGCCAAAGGCCCCGTCGCTCCGGAAATCGGCAAGGTTGAAGGCCAGTCGGGAAGCGGCCTCTTTGATCTCGCCCCCTTCAGAGGAATAGCGCTCGAAGTTGGCCAGATACTCGTAGACCGTGTCGATGCCGGCGTCATTCCCCTCCTGTTGCCAGGCCCACCGCACGGCCCCTTTGATGAGGGTCATCTCAGTTTCACTGGGGATGGTCTTGCCGGTGGAGAAGACCATCTGGGCAACGATGGGGGCAATGACCGGAATGTCGTATTCGGGGTCTATGATGTTGGTGAAGGGGTTAAGGCAGACCTGGGAGTCCTCGCTGAAGTCCAGGTAGCGGGCTCCGAACAGCTTGGTCATCTTCTTGTAGGAGCCGCCGATGTCGATGATCCTGATCTTGGAGTTCATGGCAAAGTAGTTGTAGACCAGGTAATTGATGAAGAAGCTTTTCCCGGCGCCGCTGGAGGCGCAGACCATGGCGTTGTGGTTGTTGACCCCCTTGTTGAAAATGTCGAGGCCGAACAGATTCCCTTTCCGCCCGGCAAAAAGCATAACCGGCTTGCCTAGCCCCGAGAAATCCCCCTGGATCGGCAGAGTCACGGCGATGCTGTCAACCGGCATGATGTGGTCACGATCAAGGGTGTCGATGTTGCTGCCGTTGTCGTAAAGGCCGAATGGCAGTGACGAAATGAACAGGATGGGGAGAATCCCCTTGTCTTCCTGCATGACGTACCCCTGCCCTTCCCAGACCCGTTTGGCCCGGGTGACGGATTCGTTCACCAGCCACTCGTCGCTGCCGTAGACCCACATGATCGGGATGATCCGGTAGAACTTGGTACCCCGTTCCAGTTCATCCACGGCCCAGAGGTATTCGTCTTTCTTGCGAGCCAGCGATGGGGCGAAGCTGCCCACCCCCTGCTGCTGCAGGACCAGGTTGCACTTGGTGTGAAGCTTGTTCTTCTGGTTACGCAAAAGAATGTTGAGGGTGAAGAAGAACGGCGTCCGGATCTGATCGGAGTCGGTCGCCATCCCCATGATCCCGCCGAAGAGCTGGTTGGTCTGGATCGGGTCGCCATTCAGGGGGAACGATTTGGGGGTAACACAGCGGAAGTGTCTGTTGTCGAAGCGGAGCGAGGTAAAGCGCTTTTCGATCTTCGTTCCGAGCAGCACCTGTTTGCGGATGATGTTCCGGTCATCATAGTGGGTCGAATTGCTGGACGGATCTTCGTTCAGCATCCGCCGCAGCCAGTCCAGCAGATGTCCCGGTTCCAACACGACCGGGGCGAGGCCGGCACCGCGCAGCACTTCCTGAATGGTGCCGAACACTTCGTCCAGGTTCACATGGCCGATCTCCTTGACCGGGAACTTCACGGTGAAGAACATCCGGAAGGTGCGCACCGGAATTCCGCTCAGGCAGCCGAGACCCTCCACCCCCTCCTGGAAGAACCGCATGACATTGTCGGAGACATCGTGGACCAGCTTGCTGCTGCGCGTCTTCTGAGCCCCATAGGCATTGACAATCGGTTCGACAAATGGGTCGGCAAACAGGATGAACTGCATGACCGAACCTTCCGGCAGGTTGACGCGAAAGATTCCCTCCAGGGTTTTAATGCTCGTTTCGGAGGCGAATGCCAGGGGAGCGCACTCCCACATCATCCCGAAGGTGTTGTCGGTGTTGAGGTAGATATTTTTCCTGTCATCGTAGGCGATCCAGGGGAGGTAATCGGAGAACTTCTCCCGACGGGATATCTGTTCCAGCTCTCCCTTGGCAATGCCGCCGTCCTTTCCGAATAGACCGGACATGATCCCCATTGCGCTATTCCTCCTCACCGGACGACACGGTGTCGCCCAGGAGCCAGCGCGGTTCGTCTACGAAGAAGTAAACGTAGCGCAGCATGTAGAACTCATTGTCCTGCCCGGTATAGGGAAGCAGCAGCACCCGCATGGTTTTTGGGGGGGCAACGACCGGCGTGACCGGCTCCTTGAGGAGACCGGTAAATTTGTCGAAGAGTGCGGCACGGTATTTCGTCAAGGCTCCGTTTTCTTTCGACGCTGGAGTGGTTCCAACCGATTCCTTCCTGCTTTCGGTGCAGGCGCCGAAATTATCGGACTCTGGCTCGCAGTTCTCATGGAGTTGATCGCTACCCGCATCCTTTGTTTTGGCAACGCCGCCTGATGATTCGCTGTAGGCCGTCTGGACGGAGACACATTTGCCGTTGTAACTCTCCGGGCAACTGAAATTGCTTTCGTAAGGATTGAGCAGGGCACAGCCGCTCATGAGCAGCATTCCCGCCAGAGCCAGTGTTCTCTTCACTTTCCGCCTCCCTTGGCGATCTTTTTGATTTCCAGGTTGATCCCCTCGCTGATGACCAACGTCACCGGCTTCGTGGCGCCTACCTCGATGACCGGCATGGTCTGCTTGGCCAGTTCCATGTAGAACTTCTGGATCTCTTTGAAGCCGCTCGACAGCCCTGATCCGGCGCCTGACATGGCTATATCCTTTGGATCTACGGTCTGGGTGGTGCCGAGAGGACTGACGGCCAAAGTTGTCGCCGACGCCTTGATAGCGTCACCGGCACCGCCGAAGAAACCGGCCAGCATGCTTCTCGCAATCATTGAACCCATCTTGGCCACGACCCGTCCCCGTAAGCCGATCTTGCCATCTGCGTCGACGACAAATCCCTTGACCTTCTGGTCAACCACGGCCTGCCCCTTACGGTCGAGGCATGACAGTGAGACCAGTAGCAATTCGGCCCGTTCGGTAGCCAGGTTCCCCTTGCCGTCAGCGATGACGAAGCACCCCTTGAGGTTGGCTTTCACGCTGTTGGGGAGAACCGCCGGAGTCTTGACCCTGAGCAACACCGGCACCGGGTTACCTTTGGCTGCCGAAGTGGTCGGAGCGTCCAGACCACTCAACAGGGTCGCCTCCATAAAGGAAGGCGGCAGATAAACTGAACCTACTGCGTCTTTTTTTTTATCCTCCGTTTCGGCCTTTGCCTGCTTTCCCGCCCCGGGTGACAACACGACGGCAATGTCGCCAATTTCGGTCTCGGGGGGTGATACCGGCTGCCCGGCTGACATCGCCTGCGCTGACGTGGGAGGAGGCGGCAGCGGAATGGAACTGGTCTGCGGAATTGGTGGTGGCGGTAACGGCTGTTTTGCCAGCATTGATCGCCCCGAACCAGCCTTTTGCGTCTGCCCCTGAGCAGATGCGGCAATGCGGGTATCAACAGCTGCGGGAGACGACGCTCCCGGCTGCATCGCTGGCCCAGCCGGCGTATCTCCCTTTTTCTCCCTGGTGATTTCATCGAGCTTTTGCTGAAGTTCGGCAACCTTGTCGTCCCGTTTAGCAATTTCCTTCTGGCTTTCAAGGTACTGCGACTTCTCCAGAAGCTTCGGCTCGATGCTCAACGGTGCCTGCTTTGTGCTCCTCACCGGTTGAGACGACTTGCCGCGGTTCATGGCCATGCTCCCGAGCACGAAAGTCAAACCGAAAATGGCTACACCGCCCCCCCAGACCAACAGTCGCCTCTGGTTGCCGGTCAGGCCGTTCCAGTAAGACAGCAGCTTATTTTTCATCATCCGCCTCCTGGTCAGCCGGTGCCGGTTGCGGTTTCTGGGCCGTGTCCAGCTTTGCCTTCTGGCTGGAAGCGGAATGATCCATGACCGGCAGCTCGCCGGCCAGCTTCCGGCTTTCCTGTTTCTCCGCACGCTGCTCCACCACAAAGATCCTTGAGCTATCCCCCTGACGCAGGATGTGTCGTTCGAGTGCGACAGCCACCGGGTTTTCCGCCAGTTCCGTTCTCAGGAACATCTTCTCGTTCATCCTGAACTCAGACGGTTCCCCCCGCAGATTCGCCTCGTACTCCTTGATCCGGAGCCCTTCGCCCTCGATATCCACTGTGCGTTTCAGCGTCAGGGCAATTTCCCTGAATATGGAAAACCGCTTGTTCTTGCGAAACACGGAGTAGGAATCGGGTATGTTCTCGGTATAGACGTCCCGAATGGCGCGAAGCAGCTTCTTCTCGAAGGGCAGCCCGGCATAGAGCGAGAGGTTCTCCTTGATCTTGCGCTCCCGGCCTGACGACAGACGGATGGTTTGGGAAGGAACCCTCTGGGGAAAAGCGATCATGCTGAAGGTTTCCTCGCCGCAGACGACATACAGCTCGGTTGGTGTGGTTGAATATGAAAGCTTGTCACCTTTCTTCGTGACCCTGAATTTCACGAAGGCATCCTTGCCGGTGATCTTGATGGTGACCCCCTTTTCCGTGGAGGTGAGCGCCTCGCGGATCTCGGCCGGACAGGAAATCCGGTTCATGTCCGAACTTGACAGGCGAATGGTAGTCGTCGCCTCCGGCAGCACCACTGTAGGGAATTCACTTTCGACCGGTTTCTCCATAACCTGGTCATCGGTGGTTCTCTTTTTCTGAATTGCGGATTGATCAGCCGCGTGGAGTATTGCCGGAACCAGCAATGCGGCCAGTAACACAACCGTGCTGCGCATCATGCCCCCTTGCTTTCGCCTTGGGCCGGCTTCTCGTAGAGGCGGACCAGGATGAATTTTCCGTTTTCTATGCGGTAGTCGATGAGATAGACCTTCAGGGTGTCCTCTGCCTTCTGGTCCACCATGTAGGTCTTCTTGGTGCCGGTGACTTCGAGCCGGCGCTTTTCGGTGTCGTTGATGATCGACTGGATGTAAAAGGCGCTGGAGGCCTTGGTGTTTTCAATTTTGTCGGCCAGCTCATACAGCTCTTTCCGCGATGTCTGGAACTGGGCGGGATCGTAGACGGCAAGCAGTTCGCTGAACTGCGACCGGGCATTGACCGGGTTGTAGGTCAGGGCCAGGTTCAGGATGTAACGGGCAAATTCCTTGAGGTACTCGTCAGAGGCCTTATCGCCGGAAATTGAGATCTTTGAGTTGATGACCGGAGGCACGAGGATGACCCGCTGGCTGTTCAACGCCATGAACAGGCCGGCGGTGTTAATGACGACGGCGATGCCGAGCGCCACAACAACGAACTTTAGCAACCGGTTCTCGGCGAAGATGTTGGAACTCTTCTGCAGGAAAATATCGAGGTTCACTTCTTTGCTCCCTCTGTGGTGGTCATTCCAGAAAATCCTTATCGAAAAACTGCGGGTACCCCTTCATTGGTGCCAAGCCGAGAAAATAGAGCGCATGTCGCAGGAAGCCTCGCGGGTACTGTCGCTTGAAGCGGCTGTATGCCCACGGAACGATGATCATTGTCAGCCAGAGCCACCCGCCGAACTGCTGAGCCAGGATGAAGCTGGCCGTCATAATCGCCAGATCATCGGGCTCAAACCAGAGAACCTGGAACGGCTGGGTCAGATATTGGGGAAACTTGCGGGTCACATCCGGCTCCGTTCACAAAGGTGGTGAGGGGGGCTTTCGCCCCCCGTTGTGTTCAGATGATCATCCCGAGCGAGGTGACGATCTTGTCCGAGTTGATGACAAGTACCCCTCCCAGGATGCAGAGAACTGCCGGGACCATCTTTTGCTGGATCATGACGACGACGCCGGCAATGATCGACAGGACGCCGGCAATTGCGCCAAAGGGACCTTTGAGGATGTTGTTGATGAAGAAGTCGTAGGCCTCGAAACCGAAGGAACCGGCTACCGGGGCAACGAGGGCCATGGCCTGCGATGCCACCAGGGTCACGATCATGGCGACGGCGGTCATCAGAAGTAGTTTCCGTTTCTGCATTCATTTCTCCTTTGTGCTGGTTACGTGATGGTGCTGCGGTGACAGTGGTACAGAATCAGTGCGATTGCGGCTTGCTCACCTCCTTTCCCTTGTCCAGCAGCCCGGATATCCGTTGGATGTCCGCACCATTCACGTGAGCACCTTCGATCCAGAGTGCCGGTGTTCCCCGGACCCCAATCCCAGCCGCAATTTTTTCCATCTCCTCCAGCTGCTGTTGCTGCACGCCGTCGGCGATGGCAATCGGTTTGCCATCCAGTTGACCTGCAAAGACATCATGGAAAGATTTGTCCCTGTCAGGCTGGGACAGTATGTAACGGGCCTTTTTTTCTGCGTCGGGATGAATTCTGCGGAGCGGGACGAAATAGATGTAGCGCGTCACATCGGTGCGCTTTTCAAGGAAGCTGTCCACCTTGCGGCAATAAGGACAGTCGGGGTCGGTGAACTCGATGACCTTTTTCGGGCCATTACCGATTTTCAGCGCCTTTTCGAGGGGGAGGCCATTGATTCGTTCTGCGACAACCTTTTCCCGTATTTCGGCGGTCAGGTTCTTGCCGTCCTTGGACCAGATCTCCCCGAAGAAGAGATATCCTTCAGGGCTGAAGTAGAACACCTGCTCACCTGCGGTGATCTCGTAGAGTCCTTTGAGCGGTGATTCTCTGAAATTGTCGATTTTCAGGTTCGGGAAACTCTTCATCAAATTCTCTTTCTCCGTCTTCACGTCGTCGTTCGCCATGGAGAACCCCGCGACCGCGACAAGAAGCAGCATCAATCCGCCAACCGTCATGGTCCTTCCGTTAATGAGCTTCACTTCTCCTCCTTTTGATGTTCCACGATTTCCACGCGCCGGTTCAGGCGTTTGTCAGTCGAAACAGGGCAGCACTTGCCTTTTCCCTCCACAGTCACCACATTAAAACCATTAGATTTCATTATCCCTGCTACGTGATTCGCTCTCCTGATCGACAACTTTTCGTTGTAGTCATTCGTCCCAATCGTGCAGGTATAGCCCTTCAATCCGAACGTGCTCTGCTTCGACAATCCCGCCAACAGCCCATCGAATCTCAATCGCTCGTGACGTGACAGCTGTTCGCTGTCGAAATCGAACTGCACTGTTGCGACTTGCTTGTCTGTCTCAATGGCCTCGGTTGATAGCTGGACACGCTTAGCCTTAAGCACGACTTGAGCCTCTGGCTTGGCCGGTTCGGAAAGCCGCATGGCGAGCATGGGCTTCACCGGCTGGAGGGTGAGCTTGTGATCCTGACAGTAGGAACAGACGACGAACTGGTCATCCTGCTGGGCAACAGCTGCGTCGATCGAATAGCTGAATGGTCGCTGGCGGATCTCTTCGGCATGGGTAGCCAGAGGAAGAATCAACGCCAGTGCGGTGATGCTGAGCGATTTCATCAAGGGGTACAGCCTCCTGAAGGAATGTGCTTCATTCACATAATCTATAGGGGGGGCAGGTTGATTAGCGAACCCGGGGGGAAAAGAAGCTGAGGTCACTACAGGCGAAATCATATCAATAAAAACACAATGAATTTAGATCGATAAGCAAGTTTCACTTGTAATGGTTCGGCTTAACCTGCCCCCCCCATAGATTATTAGACAGGGAGAAACTTCGTGATTGGAGGAAAGGCAATGGAAGCACTTCTGAGACAACGTGACCTGATGGAGATCATGAACGTATCGAGAGCAACACTCTGGAGAATGCTGAGATACCAGAACTTTCCCAAACCGGTTGTTCTGATGGGATGCAAACGTTGGCGCCGAGAGGACCTGGAGTCTTGGCTTGAGGCTAGGAAAAGTGAGTGAGGCAAACCGGCCTATCAAAAAGTCGTTATTTCGGGAGGTCCCGGTTGCATGACATCTCACAGCCTCTGCTGTTTACAGACTCTAAAGACGCCAATGTTCCTGATTCCTTCGAGCAGATATTGGCAAGTATTGCCGCCAAGCCGAAGTACCTCCCCGAATGGCCAGATGGGCAAAGAGCAATGCCGAACGAGATTCTGCGTTCAGCGCTCTTCAACTGCCGCAACCGTAATGTCTCCCGGGTGTTCATGAAGGAGGCAGAAATTGCCGTGATTGGTGATGGCCAAGTCATCTATCGCGGCGAAGAGCTGCGCCAAGATGATGAGCTCGTCTGGATGCACCTCATGCATCTGACCAAGAAGAGCCCGCTCGGAGAATGTGTCGAGTTTACCCCTTACTCATTCATCAAAGCCCTTGGCTGGCCCATTAAGGGACAGAACTACGAAAGGCTGAGGACCTGCCTCAGCCGCATGCAAG
Source organism: Geobacteraceae bacterium (assembly GCA_036677645.1). Lineage (GTDB taxonomy): Bacteria > Desulfobacterota > Desulfuromonadia > Geobacterales > Geobacteraceae > RPRC01. The sequence goes on from JAVBWB010000024.1 coordinate 83,353, forward strand.
CCACTGCGTTGCGCATCCAGTCGAAGCGGCTGCAATGCTTCATCAGTATTTCACTGATCCAGAAATTCCTATCGAGGAATGAGCACAACGAAAATCTCTCTCGTTGGCAGGTCTGGGTTGGGAAGGAAATGCAGTTGCTGTTCGACGAGGAATTTCTGACCAGGATGGCGTGGGACACAAGACGCTCTTTGCCGGATGGAATTGCTTCGAAGTTGTTCGGTTACTGGGCCAGCCACCGCAAGCCCTATCCGGTCAAGGTTGAAACTCTATTGAAACTGTGTGGTTCCGGAATGAAAGCAAAGCACTTCAAGGCGGAATTGAAGAAAGCCCTCTGTCTGCTCAGAGAGGTTGGATTTCTGGAAGGTTGGGAATTGAAGGGGGAGCTTGTTGTGGTTACCCGGAGATATTGACCTATGACCGACCACGCATTGACTCATGACCGACTCACTATTGACCTTTGGCCGACCGGTACTGACTTTTGGCCGACCCGAATATTGACTTTAGACCGACCAACTAATGACTTATGTCCGACTGTTAAGATCAACTTCTTTCAAAACATTCGGCTTGTTACAGAGTTATCAACACCATGCTAACCAGTCTTTAACCAATTTTTAACCAATAAGAGGCAATCGAATTGACGGGAAGGAATATCGATGAACTGCGCATATCCGGATGAAGCACAACGACAATGAAGCAACTCAGAAGAGTCAGAAATCGCCTGGAAGAGATCACCGGCTAGGCAATCATCCGCATTAAAGCAAGTCCTCGAATCAGGTTGAAGTCCCCGCTGATTCAATTCCCCCCGAAACGCCTCACGAGCATGTCAGAGCGTGGCCCTCATCATAACGGGGGTCATTTAATCAAATAAAACAATCTGGCACGGCCAGGCTCTCACTACGTGGAGCATTGGCAAAGCCGGTCATCGGAGCACGACTCCGTGGCCGGCTTTTTTATTACTCGGAGAGTGACATGGACTTTAATCACGCGGCAGCCTGGGTCAAGGAGAATGAGGCAGTAATCAAGGGTTATATATCCAAATACCGCAAGTATTCTCCTTATGAAGAACGTGACTTCATGCAGGATGCGTTTGAAGCCGCAATGATTGCGGCAGTACGCAGCGAGAAGAAGAACATTCGATTTGAGGCCGCATTCTGGACGATATTCCGGTGCCAGATCAGTGTTACCACTCCATGTCCCGATATGCTGACCCATGGCTCGAACTCGATTCCGTCGCATCTTTGCACCGATGATCTCACCTGGATCACCGGAAATCGTGCCAAAGCAAGACTGACGGAGCCGGACATCGAGGGCATATATGATTCGATTTATCATCTGCTCACACAAAAGGAGCAACAGGTTCTCTACCTATCACTGGGAATCGGCGAAGAAGGGAAGCTTTCCAATTATGAAATTGCCGAACGTCTCGGTTGCGTTGTGTCAAATGTTCGCGACGTCATAAACCGGGCTCTGGAACGGGTCAAAACGAATGTAAAGAACGGCACCATAGACCCCAAGCGCTTCAAAACGGAATAGGAGGTCTCTGATGAACCTGAATGAAGCAACAGAGAAATTTCGGCCGGTATCGTTGAAAGTTCTGAAACGACTGGTTGACGATGGCCTGATTTCCATACCGTTGTCCGAAATGGATCAATATGCCTTGTCAATCCTCTGCCAGATCTGGTCGAGCGAATGGTATGTAGCCCAAATGAACAAGACCTTCAAGCCTGACAAGAGAGCACTTATGTTGGCATTTCCCGATTTTGGCAAGATTGAGCGCTACATTCTTAATTCCTATCTCCCTGACAAGTTCAAAAAGAAGTCACGAGTATCGGTAAAGGAAGTTGCAGAGCGAATTCGGGAGTATTTCCACACCGATTACCCTGAATTCAAAATCAAGCGTATTCGCCAGATCGCTTACAACATGCTGCGGAGTTCAAGAGGAGAATCTCGGAAACGTTTTCTTGCCTTGGCCGATCTTGAACAAAAGTCACCCAGTTGCACGGAAAAATCTGTCAAAAATTCCAAATAACAAACTTTTCTGAGAAAAGTCTTTATAGAAAAGTTTGTATTACACAAGGGGCATCATATGAAAGCTGATGACTTGGAAGAAACTCTCAACAACAGGATCATCGGGGCATATTCCCTCGGCTACAGCGTTATGGAGATCACCCGGGCTCTCAGAAAGACCAGTGTCGAATTTGTTCACAGCTTGCTGCGGGATACTGGTCATATTGCACCCATGGCCAGACACGATTATCGGCGTCAATACGATGTTGATCCCAGGGTACTGGCGGCATTCCGGAAAAAAGGATTCTCGTTTGGCCGCTGGTGCCTCGGGTGGAAACTGGCCCCGTGCTCTGCGGCGGAAGATCTTAAGTCCGCGCCCAATAGCACTGAAGCAACCGCAACTCACACAGCATTACAGAGAGATTTTCCGGATGTCTATTCCAGCATGTTTGGTGGCAACAGGAGATCCCAAAAAACAAGGAGGGTGAATCCTTCGCAGCCAGCCTCACTCAGAATCGACTGGGATGTGGAGCGTAGAACCTTCCTTGCTACCGTTCCGGGGTGCCCTGATATCGAAGCAGGAGGAAATGACTGGGACAGTGCGTTCTACGCCATAAAATCCGCGTATCGGCTGCATGAGTATATCATGAGGCTGGATCACCTGGTTGCTAATCCGGTGAAGAGTGGCATGCCCCATTGATGGTGCCGTTTTTGCCACCTTCCCTGGAGCAATCACAAATTGACTACTTCATGTCGACCTTTTCGCACCCATTAATGCCGCAATAACGACTTGGCTCCAAATGTCAGCCATTTTAAGCACCGATTTCGCCACCGCAACCTGCCCCCCATATAGATATTAAATATAGAGGCAAACGCCTCAAACATAAAATCTGGAGGTGGATATGAATGTGCTGGTCTGTGATCTCGGGTTTTCTTCAGCCAAGTGGATCTATGGGGAACGCAAGGGAAGGATTATCTCTGCGTTCAGTTACAACGGTGACAATCTGCTGATTGGTGAAGAATCCCTGATGGCTTCCGGATCTTCGTATCTGAAAACAATGGAAGAACTGGTTCGCTATTATCCGGTATTTGTCGAGCAGTGCCAAAAACAGGCCGCGGCTGAAGGGGATATATTTCTTGCCGTCGGGCTTCCATATTCCTATTGGCAAGAACAACACAAACCTGGGGGAACGGTTCCCACTTTGGCAAAATCATTGACCGGGGGGCAGATCAAGGATGTTGGCATTTTCCCACAAGGTCTGGGAGGTCTGAGAGACTATCTGGACGGCCTACCGGAACGTCCCTCTGGAAATGTGCTCGGTATTGACATCGGATTTAACACCATCATCTTCACTCTGTTCTCACCGCAAAGGAAGCAGATCATACACGGCAAAACGCTCAACAAGCGCGGCGTCCATCAGATGGCAACCAGTTTCCTCCTACCTCGTATCAAGAATCTGGCGCCTTCGGGAACTTTTACTCCGGTCGAAATTGCATTTCTGATCGAAAAAGGATACCTGCAATATGGTTTCGAGCGTCATGACGTTACCAAAGAGATCCAAGAGGCAGGCCTTGCCTACATCGAGCACATCATAAGAGATATTCAGGGGGAATTGCAGGCCCATGTCGGCATGCACGCGGATTTTGATCGTGTCCTGCTATTTGGAGGCGGGGCAGCTTTTCTGAAAAACGAATTACCTGCCAGAAATATCGAAGTGATTGTGCTGCCAGAACCAGAATATGCCAATGCAAGAGGGTTTCAGACTCTCGCCTTTGGCAAGGGGGTGTAGTTATGCCCCATTACTCCGTCAAGCTTGCTACCTATGATCCAGCAATAATCGACGCTTTTGATCGTTTACGCAAAAACAGAAAGCAGGCGGCATTTACGCATGAAGCTCTGAAGCATTTTCTATCAACAGAAAAGGGAAATCAGGTGCTTCTTCTAATGGAACGAAAGGTTATAGAACTGCCATCATCTAATATTGCGTTTCCTCCTGAGAAAATTGATATTGAAAAAGCACTGCCAGAAAGAATAATAGCAACAACGTCAGTTGACAGCAGTTCAGTTCTAGACTGCATCTTGAAATAGAGGTGCATCGAGTTGACGTTGTCACTTGTCAGCGCAGTTTGACTCCTAGCTCCACAGCTAGACGTATTATGTCTCCCGGAGTGGAAGAGGTTCTCAAATGTTCTTCAATTCGTCGACGTATTCGTGGGATATCTAAACCAGAAGGGATACTCTCGTGACAGATTCTGATTGAGCCATCGATTGAAATATCGATTGCTCGGTCACGATACGCACTTTCAAGGATAGGGATATTCACCTTTCCCTTACCTAATGCGTAAGTACCGTCGACACAAGATACACCCTGCCCTGTCCTTCTTAAGTAGGAAATTACGATTTTTTTCAGGTCATCATGAAATTCTAGTGGCATAGTTCCTCTCATAAACAAACAAAAAAAAAGCCGGTCGCTGGGGAGTAATCCCCAAGGACCGGCTTTACCAGCACTTAACTTCAGTGCGAGGCCTTACCAGTAAACGGAAGTTAGTTCATGTGTGAATCTGCTGACGGTGACTTATCGTTTCAGTAGGTTCATCACTGTAACCAATATGTATCTTCGTTTTAGCAATGACGATTGCTTAATTAACTGTTACATCCACCGTCTTTACCCCTGCAGTAAAGTTTTCCCCTTTATATGGGCGAAGCATTTTCCTATTGTACACCGGCGTAACGATAACCTTATTAATACCGGGACGGAGCTCGATTTCACGTTCAACAATCACATCATCAATCGGAAGTGCTATGGTCACCCTATGCTTTCCTGGTGCAAGAGCAATCTGCTTGCTGAACTGATATTTCCAACCGGTGCCGCTCTCCGGCACTTTTGAATCAACCGGGCCTATATCCTCTAGGATAGGTTCAGCTTCAAGTACCGTTACCTGTCCACAGATATTGAGGAGCACACGGTATGGTGGGACCGTATGCTTGCCGTACGTCCCCATGAGATAGTAGGAATTGCTCTTAACCGCAAAGGAGAAGTCGATTATGGCCTTTCCAGCTTGGACGTCTGAGTTGACTACCTCGGTAAAGACATCGCTCCTGGTCGCAGTCGAAGTCTTGGCAATAAGATCCCGGTTATTTGCACAACCACTCGCAACAATACAGAGCATGAAAACCGCTCCTGCCATGCCCAGATTCATTTTCATTGTCATTTAATCCACCTCTCAAATTTTTCTAAAATCATCAACCTCTCGATCCGCCTCAATATAATGATATGAATGCCACGAATGAACATTCAGAATATTCAATGCCAGCTGAGACTGCGTGAGAGGGAACCGGAGTTCCCTCTCACCGGTTTACTTATGGCTACAGACAGTTACACGGTTCAAGATTCATGCTCACAGCAACAGACCTTAACTTCGCTTTGATTTCCTTTATATCCCCTTCAAGTTCATCGACTCGCCGCATATCAATGCCATCATAAGCATAGAGTCCACGCAGCTCCAGATCCTTGTCTTTAAGCTGCGCCCTTAAATCAACCGTCTGTTGCCTGAATTTATTCAACGTATCGGCACTGATAGCCTTCACGCTTACCTGACCGGACTCGGCAAACGCCACGCTACTAAAAGCCAATACTGCTGCGACTAGCATTAATGCCATAACTTTGTTTTTCATCGAATTCTCCTTGAAAGTAGTAATAACTCTGATTTCGTTGAGCTAAACGATCTCAAGAACGTCGGGTAAGCACTTTACAAGTCTCGGAGGATGAAAAATCTCGATCACATATGGATCTGGAATCAACTGCACAACATCCGGAAATTCAAATGCAACTATGTGGAAGATAGTCTGCATCTCAACCGGTTGAGCAGTGTCGGCAATAGCACACACACATAATGGACAGACGGGAGTGGTGCAAGGGAGCGGACAACTCTGCGCCCCGTCGGGATTGCAATGATTATTTTTGACTGCCCCAATCGGTGTCGAAGACTCGGCCGTAGCAATGAGAGCAACTCCGGAAAACATCATCCCGAAAGAGAGCAGCAGCAGCACACAAATTGTTCGAAATAGATGGAGCCGCATTAAATCCCCGTTGGAGCTGCAAAATCGTACAACACAGCCGCAGGTGGCGCGATCACAGCAACGATATGAATGTCAAATTTCGCGTAATTCATTTATTATCGCCTCCAACATTGCACCTGGGTTTACAGGCTTGGCCAGAACCCTGGAAATCCCAACCACCTCTGACAGCAAGGAAATTTCCGGTGATATATCACCAGTGTGCAAAATTACTGGCATGAATGGCATTATTATCAATGCCTTCTTGGCTAATTCGATTCCACTCATATTCGGCATATTTAGATCAGTGATCATCAGATGAACGGTAAATTCTTTCAGTATCGAAAGTGCTTCATCGCCGTTGGCCGCACATTTAACTGAAAAGCCTTCTTGTTGGAGAAAATTTCCGAACAGCCGTAGATAATCTTTGTCATCGTCAACTAACAGGATATATTTCATCTCATAACACCAGATGCCCTTTGCACTGTGGCAGTTTTCCATTGGAATTCTGACTGGCGAAAATGCCTGTCATTTACGCAGCAAACGCAGACCATTACCCACGACGATGAGACTCGCCCCCATATCGGCAAAAACTGCCATCCACATGGTGGAGTGGCCCATTATCGTAAGCCCGAGAAAAACTGCCTTTATCCCCAAGGCCAGGGTAATATTCTGCTTCAATATTGCCGATGTAGTCCTAGAAAGCCGCACGAAAAGCGCCACCTTCCGCAAATCATCATCCATCAACGCCACATCGGCAGTTTCTATGGCGGTGTCTGTGCCAGCAGCACCCATGGCAAAGCCGATATCGGCACGGGCTAGTGCCGGAGCGTCGTTGATGCCGTCGCCAACCATGCCGATAGTTCCGCCATTGCCCTGAAACGTCTCTATAACTTTCAGTTTGTCTGCAGGCAGAAGATTGGCCCTGACTTCATCAATGTCCACTTCATTGGCGATTGCATCAGCCGTATGCTGATTATCACCGGAAAGCATCATGGTGCGCACACCGAGCCGGTGCAGCTCGGCAATGGCCTCACGGCTCGTCTCTTTTATGGTGTCGGCAACTCCGAAGATGGCAAGCGGCTTTTCGACATTTGACAACAGAACAACACTTTTCCCCTGGCGCTCAAGACGATCGACTTGGGCAGACAACCCTGCATCACGGAAGCCGTTTTCAGTCATCAAACGAGGGTTTCCCAAAAAATACATGCGTTCACCTACGCGACCAATGACGCCTCGGCCTGCTAGTGCGGAAAACTCTGTAACCTCTCGCCGCTCAACACCTTCTGCCTCAGCGGCAACGTGAATGGCATGGGACACTGGATGATCGGAACGGCCGGCGAGGCTCGCAGCAATACAGCGAACCTCATCCTGATTAATGTTGCCAAGAGCCTCAAAATCTGTCTGAGCCGGCTTCCCATGCGTAATGGTTCCGGTTTTATCCAATGCCAACCAGGTAAGTTTCCGTCCATCCTCCAGATAAGCGCCTCCCTTGATCAGGATGCCGTGCCGTGCTGCCGATGCCAGTCCACTGACAATGGTGACAGGCGTGGAAATCACCAAGGCACAGGGACAGGCTATGACCAGCAGCACCAGCGCCTTGTAGAGCCAATCCTGCCATACACCGCCAAACATAAGTGGTGGAACAACGGCCACCAGCAATGCAATGGCAAACACTAGCGGGGTGTAGATACGGGCAAACTGATCAACGAAACGTTGAGTTGGGGCACGGCTTCCTTGTGCCGCTTCGACCGCATGTATGATACGAGCCAGCGTTGAATCGGTTGCCGATGCCGTGACTCTGAACTGAAACGATCCAGCCTGATTGATCGTGCCAGCGAAGACAGGATCTGTCGGTCCCTTCTCCACCGGTAAGCTCTCGCCGGTAATCGGGGCCTGATCGACCGTCGAACGCCCCTCGACCACAAGTCCGTCCAGTGCAATACGTTCGCCCGGCCTGACACGAACGATGCTCTCAAGCGCAACATTCCCTGCCGGCACTTCACTCCAAGTACCGTCGGGCCGCTGAACCGTTGCAGTCTCAGGAGTCATGGCCATCAATCCCCTGATGGCATTACGGGCACGGTCAATGGACTTGAGTTCAATCAACTCAGCTAAGGCAAAGAGAAAAATTACCATCGCTGCTTCCGGCCACTGGCCGATGCCCAACGCACCGGTTACTGCAATGGACATGAGCGCGTTCATGTTCAGATTGCGGTTGCGTAGCGCGATCCATCCCTTCTTGTAGGTCTCCAGGCCACCCGTCATAATGGCGACAAGCGCCAGGACCAGCGTCAGCCAGTGGTGCCCTGTGCTCAACATCTCGATAATTTCGGCGCTCAGCGCGGCAATTCCAGAAACAACCAAAGGCAGCCAGTTGGTCTTTTGCTGCTGTGGCAACTCCTCCCTAGCCTCTGCTTTACCAACAGTCATGCCAATGGTTTTAAGGACAACGATCACCGAATCCAAAGATGGCAGGGTGTGGGTAATAATCAGTTTTCTCTGCAAAAGGTTGAATTCAAGGCTGGTGACTCCGGGGAATCCCTTCAACTTGTTGCGTATCAGTGCCTCTTCAGTGGGGCAGTCCATATTGTCTATGTACAGTTGATCCTGGCGACCAACAACAGAGCCAGCCCGTATTTCCGGTGTTGCTGGTGCCGCCTCGATCCCGGCTTCTGTTTCTCCAGAGACAACGGAATATCCAGCCGCCTCTATACCGCCTCGGATTTGGTCTGGCGTCGTTTTCGTCTGGTCGTAAAGAATGATGGCTGCCCGCTCCGCAAGCAGCGTTACTTTGATTACACCTGTAGTGCCTTTCAAGATACTTTCCAGGTGGTTGGCACAGCTGGGACAATCCAATCCGGTAATATTTAATTCAAGGGTTGCGTGCGGAGGAGTCATCTAGTTGTCCTTTTTTGTTCAGCAAATTTTCAACGAGCCTTTTTATGTCCTGCTCAGGACAATTCGTGCATCATATCATCGGTTTAACGTTACCCACCGTAGCTGTGAAGTCCGGATAGAAGTAGATTCACTCCGAGATAACAGAAGATGGTGGCAGCAAATCCGGTAATGGACAGCCACGCTGCTCGTCGCCCGGCCCAACCGCGCGTGATGCGAGCATGGAGGAACGCTGCGTAAACAAACCAGACGATGAGCGACCAGGTTTCTTTCGGGTCCCAACTCCAGTAGGTGCCCCAAGCATAATTGGCCCAGGCCGCACCGGTAACGATTCCAAGTGTCAGGAGCGGAAACCCAATCATGATCGACTTATAGTTTAATTCGTCCAATATCCTGCTTGGAGGAAAGGTGGTAACGATACTTTGGTCTCCTTCTGAGGTAGCCCGCTCGTGACGATCCCTGATCAAATACATTATGGAAATACCGCAAGCAACGGCAAAGGCTGCATATCCCAGAAAGCAGGTGATCACGTGGTAAAGGAGCCAGTTGCTCTGCAGAGCCGGCACCAGCGGCTCGATGCCGCTGCGCAGTCCCAGTTGAGCCCACGCCATTCCCATCAGGGCGAAAGGCATAACGAAGGCACCGATAATCCGGTACTTGTACTTAAGATCCAGCAGAATATAGATGAGTACAATCGTCCATGAGAAGAAGACGACCGATTCGTAGAGATTCGAGAGCGGCGCATGACCGATCCCCATCGAATAGGACTCCTTCCAGCGTAGGCCGATGGCAATGGTCTGCAACAGCAGTCCACTCACTGCAATGAAATTTCCGGCCGTTCCGAAAAAAGGCTTGGTGCGGTTTACCATTGCGGCAAAAAACGCCAACATGGAAGCGAGATACAAAAATGTGGCTATATTGAACATGACGGAACTGGTCATTTTTCACCCTCCCCGGGAAGCTGCTTTCTTATCTTTGTCACCAGTTGCTCCATGAAAAGTTGGAAGCTTCCCTGATTCTTGCTGGTATTGCCCCCGATGGTTACACTCCCAGTTTCGATACGTATCCAGATGCGTCGGTGGGCCATAAAAAAGGCGACGTAAATCCCAACCACCATGAGAATGCAACCAACCCACACCACCCAGACCCCGGGGTCCTTTGCCACTTGCAAGCCGGTATACATGAACTCCTCACCACCTTTGTACTGCAACAGCTTCCCCCCGGTGTAGGAGAGATTCTGTCGGTTCATGGCCGGATTGTCGGCATAGACAATGAAAGTCTTGTTCCCGCCGCTAGCCAGATGCACCTCCACTTGAGCCGCAGGGCCACGCAGCCCCGGCATGAATTGGGATATGTCCGGAGTTGTTTCCTGAAGGCAGATGCCGCTGCCGTCAGGCAGGCGTGCCGAGCCGCTGCTCTGGATATTGAGTGGCTGCGGATTGCTTCCATCCGGTTCGCTGAGGACAAATTTATGTTCTCCCAATTTGCCGTAACTGGACTGATAGAAGGTGATGCCCTTGTAGGTCAAAGGATCGTTGACGATAACCGGTACTCGGTTGTAACCGGAGACTGGCTGGCCATTCTCCAACACAGTCAGGATGCTTTTGAATTCCTTGGGGGCACCGTTGGGATAATTGGTGACACTGAATTTCTCGCAGCGCACCGCAAAACCGAGATCTATTTCCTTTTCGGAACGGGACATGACCTTGGCGACGCTTTCCCCCTCGGGGATATTGACAAACCCTTTATATCCGAACAGCGAGCCGATGATTGCACCGAGAAATATGACCAGAATACTCAGATGAACAACATAAACCGCCAGCCGGGACCAGGGGGTCTTCTGGGCAAACAGGTAAATCGTTCCATTGTCTTTCGTTGTGACCGGAGGGGCAAATTCAGTCGTCAGTACTGTGGCTAGCCGATCCCTGAGCGTTCGCGTATCCCCGCAGGTTTCAATGGTTGTCAGGTTTGACAGGCTCCGTGCAAGATCGTCGTCCATGACCAGTGTCGGTCGAGTGATTGTTTTCCAGATATAGGGAAGACGTTTGATGGAACAGGCAATGAGATTCACTGACAACAATATGAGCAGCAGCATGAACCACCAGGAGTGATACATGTCGAAGAACCCAAGCGTCTTGTAAAGCTTGAACTTATTCTGGCTGATGGTCTGTAGGTACTCAGGTGGTGGTGTGCCCTGGGGGATGACTGTCCCGATGACTGAGATAATCGCCAGGGTAATCAGCAAAAACATTGTTAATTTGAGCGAGCAGAAAAAATCCCAAAATGACTGAGATTGCGTTTTTTCCTTCATAGTCACGACGAAGCTCCTTGATTGATAGTGACGGATACCTGATGCGGAACTGCTAGGCAGATGCCGTAACCGGTACCGTGTGCAATTCCCATCCTTATGCAAAAGCATCCAGAACAGGGTATGACACTGATAACGCCATATCTCATGCGTACGCAGCCAAGGAACGATTTTGTGGGGGGACAAATATAGAGAGGAAGACCTGGGGCATAAGCAAAAATGGTTCCGCGGCACCATAAACACCCACGACCGACAAAGTAACTGGAGTCATTGTGGCGGGCAGTGTAAATACAGAGTCGAAACAACAGGCACAGGATGGATCGCAGCCATTATTCCCCTGATCTTTATCGCATGGACAACTTTTGCATGGCTGACTCGCGGCTTCGTACGTTGTCTGGTTAACATGTCTGCTTGATGTATGAGGAAGAACACTGGCAAATGCCTGAATATTGATTACCAGGCAGATGATAAACAAACACAATATTTTCAAAAACGTTGCTCTCATTGCTTTTATCGCTATCTCCGTGGCGTTGGAGTATAATTAAAGCCAGGGTTTTTCCTGAAATTGATATCAGCTGGTTTTCTCACGAATGTCTTCACCACCAACTGCATCTTCCCACCGTTTCTTTGCCAGATGGCGCTCCACAAGTCTGCGGTGGTTCTGACAAGATCAGGATACAAGTTTGTTTTATCTCGCATGTTATAGTCATACAGATTGCCAAGTATCGAATCTATTGACTGTCCCTTATATCCTTCGTAATTGACTAAATATTTCCCGTTCTTCCAGCGGGTTGGCGCCTCCCGCATATTTTTTTTCAATCCATCACCCATTATGTCGGATGAATTTGGCCGGAGGGCAATTTCGAAGATATTCTTGACCGTTCCACCAAGTTGACTGGCAAGCTCATTACCATCACCTGTTGAAATAGCTTCAAGTCGAGTTCTGAAATCATCCTTCCCGATAACTTTCCTGCGCCAGTAATCATCGCGGATAACGAAGTTTGCCTCTCGCTTCAATGCTTCTTGATAGGGCTCCAGCATCTGGACCATATCGGTTGGCAGAAGAGACAGGACATCCTCAACAAAATTGAAGACAAATTTTGGATTTGTACTGTCATGGACAATCGTCCCATTCACCGTTTTCTCTTCCAAGGCGAACGAGCTGTCCCTCAAAGCCAGCAAACAGAAAACCAGCAAAAGTTTATAGAACCAGTGGCATCTCATGTTCACCTCCACGGTCAATGAAAATCACTTTCCGAACTCGATAAGTTCTCCATCGCTTCCTAACTCTATGATTTGACCTTCAGTCGTTACAATATTGGCATCGATAATTTTCCCAGAACTCACCCTGACATTGAATGAACTGCCTTCCCTGCCACTCCAGTGGTATTTCTCCCCAGGAACCTTCAGAGATGCTTCACCAACTTTGACAGGAGGGACACCAACCAGTTTGACTATCCGTTCTAAGAGCATCAAATTCTTGATTGATTGAAGAAAAACTCTGTCAAAGGTTTTGTCTGCATTTCCAACACTGCTTCCTTTGTCATTTGAATGCACATTGGCTACATACAGAAATAGGCAAGCAAGGACTGACGCTACTGTTATGGTTACATTTTTTTTTGCGGCATTGGCATAGACATCCAGCACCATGTGAATCACTCCCAGTGGGCGATCATTTGTTGCACCTTGAGCCTTTTAACGTCATGCTCAGGACTGAAGTTTGCTCTGAGTTATCTTCCAGGCTTGTTCAGTACCCGCATCGTCTGACTGTCATCTTTCAGCATACGCTCAAGCTTATTCAGTTCATTTTTGGTGTAGACTTTTTCACCTTTGGCAATTTCAATTTTTAATTTCGCGATTCGCTCCTGTATGCTGTCTAATTCTTTAGGACAGTTCTTTCCGTAGAGCAGACAATCATTTTTGCCTTCAGTAGTTGTTATTGCGAAAACCTGTGCTGCTCCCAAAACCACACCAACTGCACATACTGTCACGATAAGCTTTTTCATGGATTGGCCTCCTTGAGGTTATTTCTCCATTGTTTCGCATGGAGAAGGTTAAGATCATTATTGTCTGAAATCTTTTAATCAAATAATTCCGCAAGAAATGACTTCTTCCTGTACGGTTTGTAGCCATCCCCGTAACTGTGTCGATTTCCGTGCTCGCGACCATGACCATAGTTATCCTGCTGGGGCTGGTAACTCGGTGAGTGATCAGATTGTCCCATTGGTACGGCTGTTGTTTCTTGAGAGGCTGAACGTTCAATGATCTTGTCGAGTTCTCCCCGGTCAAGCCATACGCCGCGGCACTCAGGGCAATAATCGATTTCTACTCCTTGGCGTTCGGACATTACCAAGTTAACGGTTGTACAGACAGGGCATTTCATAATTGAATCTCCTTCCTCTGATGTACGTTACATCGCTTCAGGCGAGCGATCCGCTCATCCATGAAAAATGCGACGCATCTATGGTGGCATTTGGCCACCATGTGAATTACTCCCAGTGGGTGCTCATTTACTCCTTAATCCTTTTAACGTCATGCTCAGGACTATTAACCTGCTCATTAGGGTTACTTATTCAGTTTTGTTGTGAAAAATGACGATCTACAATTCCTTATTGTTCAGAGTCAGCCTGATCGACCTGACGCCTTCCCTGAAATTGGTAGTGCTGTAAGTTCCTGGCTGTCTCTTGCCTGGCTTTGTGCTGTAAATTGGCTCCACCACCAGAGTGTTGTAATCGCCCTCTTTCAGTGTAATTTCCCTCGCAACGGCAACTTCATCGTCGGGAAGCGCAACGACCAGCTTGTGGGAACCGGTTTTCAGACGGATATTCTTGCTGAAGCGGTACCTGATGCCATCACCAGCTTCCGGGTCCACCAGTTTCATAGGCTCACTGTTTTCCTTCTGCAAAGTGCCCTGTAACAACACAGCCTGACCATCAACATTCAACAACAGCTTGTAATCCGGAGTTCCGTGAATATCTTTTGCGGAAAAAATGCCTGGTTTGTGAGTTTTGAGTGTGGCTGTTACGCGCAAATCAACATACCCTTGCGGCGTAGTCGCACCGTTAGTCAGTTCCTCAAAGACATCGGTACGTAAACTAGTGCTGTTTGCCTTGATCAATGCAGAACTTTCGGCGCAGCCGCTCAACAGTGAAATTGCCATTATCAAAAGACATAACTTCTTCATAACGCAGCTCCTTTCTTGATTAGGTTGCACGTTTGCTTCAGGAATGCGTGTGATCAAATCGCGTCCTTGCCTCGTTCATTCGTCCTGATCTTCACAACGTCGTCGATGGTGGAAACGAATATCTTTCCATCACCCGTGTTGCCAGTATGGGCGTACTTCTGGATCACGTTGACGACTTCATCCACCATTCCATCATCCACTACGACCTCCAGTTTTACGCGAGGGATGAACTCCACCATTTCGTAAAGGATCTTGTCCTTGGCATTCCGTGCTTTACCCTTGCCAAACCCCTTGATTTCAGAGACTGTCACTCCAGGCAATCCGTCAATGGCATGAAGTTCCTCGGCTACATCCCGAAATTTTGCCGGCCTGATAATTGCTTTTATTTCTTTCATCGCATTCTCCTTTCGAAGTTAGTTTAGAGCGCTACATCTCCTCATCTGCTTTACGCTTCTCGAACCAGCTGTAGACAGAGGGGATAATAAGCAGCGTCAGCAGAGTTGAGGTTACCAAGCCGCCAACGACGACCGTTGCCAGTGGCTTCTGAATCTCCGAACCAGTACCACTGGCCAGGAGCATGGGGATCAGGCTGAAGATGGCGATGGATGCGGTCATTAACACAGGTCGCAGACGGTCTGCAGCCCCCTTCCTGATGGCTTCATTCAGTTCCATACCATCGTCACGCAGCTGTGAAATACGCGACACCAGTACCAGACCGTTCAAAACAGCGACTCCAAACAAGACCACGAAACCGACCGACGCCGGCACGGACAGGTACTGGCCAGAGATGAACAAGGAAAAGACACCGCCGATCAGGGCGAACGGAAGGTTGGAGATAACCAGCAGGGCCAGCCGGATCGATCGGAAGGTTACGTAGAGGAGTAGCAGGATCATACCGATTGCTACCGGCCCGATAATCATGAGCCGGTTCATGGCCCGCTGCTGGTTTTCGAACTGGCCACCCCAGGTGAGGTAATAACCGGGCGGAAGTTTGACCTGCTCCTTGATCTTCTGTTTGGCCTCGGCAACAAAGCTGCCGATATCCCGACCGGTAATATTCATTTCGATACCTATACGCCGTACCCCGTCCTGGCGGCTGATTTGAGCCGGTCCTTCGATCATCTTCACGTCGGCCAACTGCTCCAGAGGAACGTTCACACCGGTCTTAGTGGTGATCAGCAGGTTCTTGACCGCATCGAGGGAGTTGCGTTTCTCCTCTGGCAGCCTGACCGTAATGGGGAAGCTGCGGTTCTCCTCGTACAACTGGGATGCCGCCTTGCCGGCCACGGCGATTTCGATCACCTTCTGCACGTCGCTGATGTTGAGGCCGTAGCGGGCGATCTTTGACCGGTCTATATTGACCGTCAGATATGGCTGACCCGAGACTTTCTCGGCATTCAGGTCTGTTCCACCTTTGACGGTGGAGAGTACCTTGGCAATCTCTTGAGATTTATCGCTGAGCACATTGATGTCTTCTCCAAAGAGCTTGACGATCAGCTGCGCCCGGGTGCCAGCCACCAGTTCGTCGATGCGGCACTGGATCGGCTGGCTGAAACCGACCGTAATCCCGGCAATCGACTCCAACGCCTTACGCATCTGGTTGGTAACTTCCTCCTTGGTAATGTCTCGCTTCCATTCGCTCTTCGGCTTGAAAATTCCAACATAACCGGTCTTGTCCGAACCTCTGGTGTCTAGGGCCACTCCGGTCTGGCCGGTCCGCCCGACGACCGTATCCAGTTCGGGGAACTCCATCAGCTTGGCTGCGGCTCGCTTGTTGACCTCAAGCGCCTTGTCCAGGGAAACACCGGGGAGCATAGAAACGTCCATGTCAAAAGCCCCTTCATCCATGATCGGAATGAACTCGGTCCCCAGTCGGGTCACCATGAAGAGCGAAGCAACCAGCAGTGCGCCGGCCACTCCCAAAACAACCCGCTTCTTGTTCATGGCAAAGTTAAGTAGTGGCTGGTAGAGCCGGTTTGCATGCTTCATGATGTAACTTTCCTTTTCCGGATGCGGCTTCAGGAAAAGAATGCAAAGAACCGGGATGATGAAGATCGAGAGAAACAGAGATGCAAGCAGCGCAATGGTCACAGTGATGGCAAGCGGGCCGAACATCTTTCCTTCGATCCCTTCCAGAGCCAGGATCGGTATGAAGGTAATGGCAATGATCAGTTCGCCGAAGATACTCGGTTTACGTACTTCCATGACCGCCTTCAAGACCGTCATCAGCTTGGGATGGCGTTCACCCTCTTCACTCAAATGCCGCTGTACGTTCTCCACTTGGATGATGGTTGTGTCGATGATCATGCCTATGGAGATGGCCAGGCCGCCAAGGGACATCAGGTTAGCGGTGATGCCGGTCAGTTTCATGACGATGAAGGTAGCCAGAAGCGACAACGGCAGGGCGATGAGCACGACGATGCTTCCCCGGATGCTGTTCAGGAGCAGGTAAAGCACGATCAAGACAAGAATCGATCCTTCAATCAGCGCCTTGTTAACCGTGCCGACGCTCGCCTTGACGATGTCACTCCGGTCATAGTAGGGAACTATCTTGACCCCTTCCGGCAGGACATTGTTCTCGTTGATCTCTTTCACTTTCGCCGCCACCCGGCGCACCACGTCGCGGCTATTCTCGCCCCGCAGCATCATGACGATGCCACCGACACACTCATCCTTGCCATTCTTCATGGCGGCGCCCATGCGCACCGCCTCGCCGACCGAGACCTGGGCCACGTCACGGACATAGGTTGGAGTCCCTCCGGCCGACTTGAGCACGATGTTACCGATATCACTTGTATCCTTGATCAGACCGACACCACGGACTATGTATTGGTCGGTGCCCCGTTCAAGCAAGTTGCCACCCACGTTCTCGTTGTTGTTACCGACGGCCGTGTACACGTCGTCAACGGTAACGCCGTATTTAACTAGTTTCTCCGGCTCGACCAGCACCTGGTACTGCTTGAAGTAGCCGCCGTAGGAGTTGATCTCGTTAACCCCGGCCACGCTCTTCAGTTGCGGGGTAACGATCCACTCCTGGATGGTGCGCAGGTTGGTAAGGTAGGCACGCTTGGCTTGCGGATCATCCGGCATCTTCCCTTCCAGGTTGTACTGGTAAATCTCCCCCATGGCAGTACCAATGGGGCCCATGGCCACCTCGACCCCTTTCGGCACCTTCTCCCGCGCCTCGGCCAGCCGCTCGAACACCAACTGCCGGGCAAAATAGATGTCCACATCGTCCTTGAAAACAATAGTGACAATGGACAGGCCGAACTTGGTGACCGAGCGCATCTGCTCGATCCCCGGCAGGCCGCGCATAGACATCTCTATCGGATAGGTGACGTTGCGCTCGATCTCAATGGCCGACAAGCCGTCTGCATGGCTCACCACCTCCACCTGAATGTTGGTGACGTCCGGAAAGGCGTCGATCGGCAGTTTGACATAGGAATAGAGGCCGAAGGTGATGATCAGGAGTGCCAGGAAGATGACCATCCCCTTCTGCCGTAATGTATAGGCAATTAGTTTTTCAAGCATCGGAACCTCGCTTCCGTTATATTTTATGAGTTACTGTCATGTGTCGGCTTCAATGCTCATCCTTCATTTCACTCTTTTTGATTTCCGACTTAAGAATGAAGGACCCCTTAACCGCATATTGTTCCGCCTCTTTCAGGCCGGAAACGATTTCAACCATACCGCCGGCTGCTCGACCGGTCTGAACTGGGCGCGCGGCGAATTCGTCCTTTTTCTCCGCGACAAAGACCACCTTCTTGCCGTCCAGGTCCTGGAGAGCATCTTCAGGCACCGCCAGTACCGGTGGTGCGTCGGCTGCAAGCGCCAGCTCTATCGTGGCAAACATTTCCGGCTTCAACTTCCGGCCCGCATTAGGTACTTCGATGCGCGCCTTCACGGTACGGGTGTTCTGGTCCACTAGGTCAGCAATGTAAGTGATCCGTCCCTTCAGCTTCAGGTCGGGAAATGCACCAACAGCGACTGAGGCTGTCTGGCCGCGGTGAATCTTGGCCAGGTCCTTTTCGTTGATATCCACCACCACCCAGACCGAGGAGAGGTCGGCGATGGTGTAAAGGCTTTTGGAGGGGTCTGACAGTTCTCCGACAATGGCGTGTTTTTCTGTGATGATCCCCGAAATGGGGGAACGCACCGGCAGGAGCGGCTTTTTGTGGTCATCACCCTTGACGTCTGAAAGATTCACTCCGAAGAGCGACAGCCGCTCTTCGTCGGTGTGCAGTTCGGTCTGGGCAGTCTTGTAGTCGGTCTCGGCCTGAAGGATATCCTTACGGGCCGCAATCTTTTTCTCAACCAGAGCCTTGACCCGTTCCATGTTGGCCTGAGCCAGAGCCAGTTTGGTTTTCGACTGGTGATAGCGGCTGAGGGCTTCTCCCAGTTCGACACTGTCCAGGATGGCCAGCACTTGACCGGCAGCAATACTGTCCCCAAGGGAAGACTTGACAGCTACAATTTTGCCGGAGATGCGCGGGGAGACATGGGCGATCTTGTCGGCATTGGCCTCCACCTTGCCGGTGGCGCTGATGACACCGGCCAATCGCTGCTGCTTCGCCGGTCCGACCACAACACCATTCTGCTTTTGCAGTTCGGCAGTCATTTTGACCTTACCTTCTTCGCCATGCTCGTCATGGCCACCCTTTTCGCCCTTATGCTCATCATGGCCGCCGGCCTTCTCCTCTTTAGGACCGGCTTCTTTATGCTCAGCCTGTTCTGCACCACCCTTGGTCTGCGTGGTGCGGTAGTAGAGTCCGCCGCCAACGGCTACGGCCAGGATCAACGCTATGAGTATTGCCTTTTTCTTCACTTCTCACCTCCGGTAAGTTCTGATGCGGTAACCGATTCGAGCTTCACCAGGGCTGTCTGCCGGTCATGGAGCGCGGTCAGGTAGCCGTCGTTAACCTCGAAGAATTTTTTCTGTTCCTGAATGACCGAAAGGATACTTACTTCGCCAAGGCGATAGGCCTCTTGGGTCAGTTTCAGGTTTTCCTCAAGCTGGGGAATGATGTTGGCCTTATAAAGGGCCAGTACCGACGTGGCATTCTGGAGGGATGCGTAGGCGGTCTCAATCTCCCGCTCCATCGTTCTGGTGGCAGCGGTCAGGCGAGTCTCACTGCTGTTTTTCTTAGCCCTGGCCTCCTGAATGCCGGCCTGATTCCGGTCAAATACGGGAATGGGCATCGAGAGTCTGACGCCAATGGTATAGGCAGTGTCTTTTCCTTCAACGCCGCCAATTTCCATTGATGTCGTGTCACGTCTGAGCACCAGGCCCGCCGTGAGGTTGGGAGTACGTTCTGCTTCGGCAAGAATAACATCGGCATCCCCTCGACCTTTTTCCGCTTCCAAGGCCTTGATATCCGGACGATTGCCATGTGCCAGCTGTTTCAGGTCAGCAAGCGACTTTGCCACAGGGGCGCCCGACTCCAACTTTCCTTCGATTGCCGGCTGGTTGCCGGACGATAGCCCCATCAAGGCCCAGAGTCTGGCTTGGCTTTGCAGCATGGCCTTTGCTACCTCGATCCTGGCCCCTTCACTCCGTGCGAGTTCGACCTTGACCAGATTCATCTCCAGTTCCGGGATATCCCCGGCAGCCAGACGTTCTTTTGTCACGTCGAGAAGTTGCCGATTAAGGCCAATGGAGCGATCAGTGAGGGCCAACCGCTCCTTGGCCAGCACCGTATCGTAAAATGCAGTCTTTACTTCGTCACGGAGCAGCCGCTCCCGATCCGCCAGCTGCCAGCGGTAGATATCCAGTTCACGCTCGGCAATGGTGAGACGCTTGTCCCTCTTGCCCGCAAGGAAAAACTCCTGAGACAGTCCAAGTGCCAGACTGTTTTCGTTACTGCTGCCGGTCAAAGCACCGGTTCCTGCTTCGAGATCGAGAGTCGGGTTCGGCAGGAGACCAGCCCGGACCTTACCAGCGTCACGGATACCTTTTTCTTCACGAAAGGCTTTAAGATCGCCATTGTTCTGCTGCGAATACTCGATTACCTGGGGCAGTGACAGTGGTAAATCGGTTGCCCAGACAGGGATAGACGACAGTCCGGCGACAATTGACACTAGGAGCAGGGCTCCACGTGTGAATACAGTTGTTCCCAATGGAATAACCTCCTTTTATGCAGTTGTGGTAATGGGGGGGTACAACGATTTTGGACGCACTACGACAAGGAGAGAAGATACAGTTGTCCCTTAATCAGAACGAACTACTCCCTGCGTAGTGTTTTAGGCCAGGATTTGGGGGGGGATAAACTTGGAAAGAAAGACTTCAGGAAGATACTGGTACGGGTCGGAAAAGCGCAAACTCAAAATACTGGGGTTGTAATTCAGCACCAGCGGTTGAACACTTAATGGTGCGTGACATGCACAGTTAACGCAGGTATCGCAGCCATCGTAGTCTTTATGATCTGCTGGCGGCGTGCAGGGACACTGGTGCGGTGCGGAAATCTGCGAGAGCGATGTTTGATCGCTCGATGCCTTGACATTATCCTGCATGGCATGTGCACTTTCATGCACGCCATTTACCGCCACGATCAACATGATCACGAGCAGGAGTTGTGAAACGAATTTCAGAGGGATTAGTTTTCGCATAAACTTATTGTATCGTAAATCAAGCGCTACGCAGATGTCAATAGACATTGCAGTAATAATCCCTTAAACCAAGTTTTGTGCCACTACATTTGTGGCACAAAACTTGTGCAATTGCTTAAAACAACGAATGTTCAAAGGAAAGATATGTCAGCACGCCATATTCGCCTTTGGACGGTCCAATTCCAATTGGGAAGGAAATACCGGGCACGATTTGTAAACCTGATGCACAATTGATGGCGAACCTCATGCCGGGGTTGATGAACAATGTATTGTCCTCAGCGGTTACACCCTGCCCGACTACCTTCTGGCCAGCGTTCCCTGCTGCCTCCAGCATCAGATTAAAGTTTTCCGACGCCAAATAGATAAGACTGGCTCCGTAATTGGTGGCAATGGTATCGGCTTTTTCACCGATCTCATTCTTGCTGTTGGGAGTGAAGGTCCACCCCAGGTTCCAGTGGGTAACGAAATTATCGTTCAGTTCGACGCTCACAGGAATGTTTACCTGATAGCCAACCGTGCCAGTGCCAAGTCCTTTTTTATAATCTCCGGTTGGGAGAACAAGGGAAAATCTTGGGGCAACGGCAATATGCTCTTTCTGAACGGCTTGGTAGCGGTAATTCAGCAGAATGTCGCCTAGGCCGGAGTTTCGATCAGGGGCTTCCAGCTTCATCAAAGGGATCGTGTATGAAAACTGGTGAGTCTCTTTCGGCACAGGCCACTCCTGTGTGAAGTTATACAACCACTTATCTCCCTTCATATACTGGAACGACTGAATATGCTGGACCACCCCCGGTTCCTGGTTGTAAGCCTCTTCAAGCAGAAATGAGTTATCCTGAATCTTCTTTACTTCATTTTTGGTTTCTTCGGCCAAAACTGGATTGCACGCGAGGGAAAATCCCATGAGAATGAAACTGGCCAATATTCTACGAAAATGCATATAATTCCTCCTTTGTTATATCGTGTCCAAATTGTTAACAATAATTCATTCTTTTGTTCTTCTATCGACAGCCGATAGCACCTTCTTTAACAGAGTGGATGCCCCCTTTCTCTCCCTCCGGATTTTGTGTGGCCGCTGCGTCTCCATCTATCGACACTCAGGAAAATTTAGGCAGCGCAAGAACTCTTCTTGAGCATCTTTCGTCTCTCCATTGTTTTTGATCAACTGTCAGCTCAAACAGTTCCCGAGAGGAAAGATATACTGACTTGGTCATGTGTACCGGTATATCGTGTGTCCTTGCTACGCTTATCGCTTACTTTCACCCAACACGATAAGTGCAAGTGAATTTCATTATCAATTGCATTGCATAATTAATTAAAGTTGACAGTGACATTCACGACAGATTTTCGCTGACCTTTTACGTGCCTTCAAAGCGGGGAAAGGAAGAAGCCGTTCAGCACATTGGGGGAGTGTCGAGAGAACTACCCACTCTTTGCCGGATATGGTGCGCTTTATGGTTATATATGAGTCCAGAGAGTTATGAACACTTCTGCAGCAACCACACAACGCATCTGAAATTGAAAATCTTTATCAAGATAAAGAAGAAATATTTTTGTGTCAAGAATTTTTACCAGACAGGGACTATATAGATAAGCAAGCATTCAAGGGTGCAGAACGTATTGGCAAGTGGAGGCAACAGAGAAAGAGAGAATATCTCTTGAGGGATTCGTGGTTTCAAAAACATTCAGGTTATTACATAATTTTTCAGGGCGTCTTTCCTGCCAAACAGAAACAAAAACGGAAACAAAAGAACCAACACAACAAAAAAGGACTTAACCAGCGTCGGTTAAGTCCTTGATTTTTCTGGAGCGGGAAACGGGATTCGAACCCGCGACCTTCAGCTTGGGAAGCTGACACTCTACCACTGAGTTATTCCCGCGTAGACCGTTTATTTAGCCTATTGGCCCCTGTTTTGTCAACTTGTTTTTCAGGAGGAACGCCCGCGCCTCTTCAGCCGTAGCCACCAGGCCCAGGCTTTCCGCCTCGCGGAGGCGCTCCATTTGACGGCCGAGGTCCAGCCCCTGTGGCATATGAAGCAATACCATCACCTCGTCCCCGGACAAGAGGAGATCCCTGTCTTCGGGACGGTAACGATGAAAGTAGAAGGAAACCATCTGCTCGGCAAGTTCACGGGAAATCATACCCGACGCCAGGGGCAGGAGCAGCAATTCGGCGCCGACAGGCTGCCGGTCGCGGAAGAAGCGGTAGCAGGGCCGCTCCGCCAAACTATCCCCGGTCACGGCGGGAAAGCCGTCAAGACATCCGCACAGGGTACGCAATGCATCTCGTGCCTTGTTCCCCAGCTTCAACCGGAAAACTGCAGCCTCGACCAGCCGGTTCCAGCCGTTCCCCGCAAGAAGCGCAGCCAGCTTGACCAGCGACAGGACCGGGATATCCCCTTCCAGCGGCCGTTGGAGGTGATCCGGTAGCAACGGGCCGTCTTCGGGGAAGAGTCGGTCGATCTCCCCTGCCACCCGCTCTATCGACGCGGCCAGGGCGATTCCCGTCGAGGGGTCGGGTAATTCCGGGATGATCCGGGAAAGCAATCCGGACTGGTGAAGACCCTCAAGTGAGTGCCCCACTTCCGGAGCGCCGAGGATGAGGAAGAATTCGTCACTGATCCGCTCGCCGGCGACCCGGTCAAGGAGCGTTGGATCAGCTTTTATTGCAACAAGAGTGCGGTCGTCAACATTGAAGCCAAGGGTGGCGGCAAAACGGAACGCCCGCAGCATCCGCAGCGGGTCGTCGACAAAGGCTTCCGGTCCACACATCCGCACGGTGCCGGTGCGGATGTCGTCCAGGCCACCCAGGGAATCGATGAGATGAGCTTCGCCTTGCACGAGGGAAAGTGCCAGGGCATTGACCGTGAAATCCCGCAGGCGGAGATCCTCGTCTATCCCGCTCCCACGGAGCGGGCCGAAATCAAAGGTCAGGCGTTCCCCATCACCGCCGATCACCACCCTGGACTGCTCCCGCTCCCGGTCGAGCCAGAAGAATTTACCCCCGTTCCTGGCGGCGAATTCCTTCGGCAGTCCGCAGACCGCGCCGCCAAGGGCGAAATCGTAGTCTCGCACTGGCCGTCCCATTACGGCATCGCGAAGGGAACCGCCAACCAGGTACGCCGGTACGCGGAACGTGTCGGCCAGTTCCGTCACCAGGCGGATGCGTTCATCCAGCAGGAGATTTTTGATGGGGTCGGCAGCCATGGTCGGGAAATCCCCCCTGCCCCCTTTCTTGAAGGGGGGAGAGAACGTTGGGGAAAAAAACCTGCGCGGGGTCAGGGAGCGAGCGGATTCACGCCCAGCTTCCGGAGGATCGTTACCAGCGAAATGAGGGGCAGGCCGATGAGGGAGGTGAAGTCAACTCCTTCGAGCCTTTCCATGAGGGCGATCCCCAGGCCTTCGATCTTGAACGAGCCGGCACAGCACAGGGGATCGTCGCGCCGGATGTATTCGTCGATTTCCCCATCAGCCAGTTCCCGAAGGGTCACGGTGAACGGGACGGACACGGTGTGTGTTTCTCCGGACGCCGTATCCACCACTGCCAGGCCGGTGTGGAAGGTATGAGTCCCGCCGGACATCAGGCGCAGCTGCTCCCGCGCGCGCTCCACGCTGCCCGGCTTGCCGATGACCGCACCCCGGGCCACGAACACCTGGTCCGAACCTATGATGAGCGTATCCGGATAGGATTTGGCCAGGGACATGGCCTTGCCCAGGGCAAGGCGCTTCACCAGTTCCTCCGGTTCCTCGCCCTGGTCCACATGCTCCTCGAAAAGCGGCTCCGCCGTCTCGAAGGGGATGCCGAGCCGCTCCATCAATTCCCTGCGGAACGGCGATGTGGAGGCGAGCACGATCCTTCTCATGCCCTGTCCTGCAAAACCGGAAGCTTGAGCAGTTCGCCGATCGAGTCTATTTTCCAGGTAGCGTTCTCCAGCTCTGCAAAGTCACCGTAGCCGAAGGTGCAGCCGACCGTGGCAATCCCGGCGGCATTGCCCGCGGCGATGTCGTTGATGCTGTCACCCACCATGAGCGCGCTGTCGGCAGCCATGCCAAGTTCGCGGAGCACCATGAGGAGCGGTTCGGGAGAAGGTTTGCGGAGCGCCAGGGAATCCGCGCCGATGATCGCGGCAAAGTAGCCATCGGCATCGAGGGTCGAGAGCACCTTGCGGCACAGCGCGACGTTCTTGTTCGACACCACCGCCATGGTCATCCCCCTGTCCCTGAGCTCGGCAAGGGTTTCCATGGCTCCCGGGTAGAGACTGGTCCGGTCGACGATGTGCGCCTCGTTGTAGGTGAGAAAGAGGTTGATCCCGATTTCGACTTCCTCAATCGTGGCAGTGGGCATGGCCTTTGCCACCAACCGCCGCGCCCCCTGGCCCACGTACCCGCGCACCTGCTCCAAGCCAGCCGGCTTCCTCCCCAGGGAGGTGAGCATGTGGTTGGTGGCGGCTGCCAGGTCTTCCAGGGAATCGATGAGGGTCCCGTCCAGGTCGAAAATTATGAGTTGGATTGGAATCATGGATACGTATCTAATCCCCCATAGAATGTCGTCTGAAATTACAGAGCGCTGCCAGGATTTCGCCCTCCTCACCCGGGCTGCGCCCACCCTCTCCCTTGATGGCGAGGGTATTATGGAAACAGCTTCTGAATGTCGCCTTTTCCCGGGGATAGTCCCGAACAGAAAAACCGGAGGCGAAGGTTGCTCCCCTCACCTCCGGCATTTCAAGTTCCTCCCAGAAACAGCGTCTGGTTATCAGCCTCTTGCCTTAAATCACCTGTCATCTTGTGCCTTGTGCCTGCCCTTTTCACTCCCACTCGATGGTTGAGGGCGGCTTCTGGCTGATGTCGTACACCACCCGGTTGACTCCCTTGACCTCGTTGATGATGCGGGAGGAAATGGCGCCCAGCACCTCGTAGGGGAGCTTGACCCAGTCGGCGGTCATGCCGTCCAGCGAGTTCACGGCCCTGAGGGCGATCGTGTAGTCGTAGGTTCGGGCGTCGCCCATGACGCCGACCGTCCGCACCGGCAGGAGCACGGCGAATGACTGCCAGATATCCCGGTACAGCCCCGCTTTGCGGATCTCTTCCAGGACCACGGCGTCCGCTTCCCTGAGGATCTCCAGCCGCTCCGCGGTCACCTCGCCGATGCAGCGGATCGCCAGGCCGGGGCCGGGGAACGGCTGGCGGTGGATCACCTCGTCGGGCATGCCCAGTTCGCGGCCCAGGAGCCGTACCTCGTCCTTGAACAGCTCGCGCACGGGCTCCAGGAGTTTCAGGTTCATCTTCTCCGGCAGCCCGCCCACGTTGTGGTGGCTCTTGATAACCGCCGACGGCCCCTTGGTGGATACGGACTCGATGACATCCGGGTAGAGGGTTCCCTGGGCCAGGTAATCCACCCTGCCCAACTTCTTGGCCTCTTCCTCGAACAGGTAGATGAACTCGTTACCGATGATCTTCCGCTTCTGCTCCGGATCGGTAACGCCTTTGAGCTTGTCCAGGAAACGGTCGGTTGCATCGACGTACTTCAAGTTTATCCTGAAGTGCTTGCTGAAGAGGTTGACGACCTTCTCGGCCTCCCCTTTCCGCAGCAGGCCGTTGTTGACGAACACGCAGGTGAGCTGGTCGCCGATGGCCCGGTTGATGAGGACCGCGACGACGGACGAGTCCACGCCGCCGGACAGGCCGCAGATGACCTGGCCGTCACCCACCTTGCGGCGGATGTCCTCGCATTCGGTCTCGATGAAGCTGGCCATGGTCCAGGTCGGCCGGCAGTCACATACCGCAAACAGGAAGTTGCCCAGCATCTCCTCGCCCCGCGGGGTGTGGACCACCTCGGGATGGAACTGGACCCCGAAGAAGCGGCGTAAGCCGTCCTTCATGGCCGCAACAGGACAGTGCTCGGTGTGGGCGATGCGGGAAAACCCGCCCGGCATGGCCTCGATGCGGTCACCGTGGGACATCCACACTTCGGCCTTGTCGCCGAAGCCGGAAAAAAGGTCCTCGACGTCATCCAGGGCCATCATGGCCCGGCCGTACTCCCGCTTGTCCGAGCGCTCCACCTTGCCCCCCAGCTGGTGGGTCATGAGCTGCATGCCGTAGCAGATGCCCAGGACCGGGATGCCCAGGCCGTAGATTCCCGGATCCGAATGTGGGGCGTCGCTGTCGTAGACGCTGGAGGGACCGCCGGAGAGGATGATCCCTTTGGGGCCGTACTCCCTGATCTTGTCCAGGGACATGTTGTAGGGATGGATCTCGCAGTAGACGCTCTGCTCCCTGACCCGGCGCGCGATGAGCTGGGTCACCTGGGAGCCGAAATCGAGGATGAGTATCTTCTCGCTGTGAATATCAGCTGTCATGGTCAGTTCTCTACCCGGTAATTGGGCGCTTCCTTGGTGATGATGACGTCATGGACATGGGACTCCTTGAGCCCCGCGCCGGTGATGCGCACGAAGCGCCGCTTCTGCTGCAGTTCCTTGATGGTGCGGCAACCGGTATAGCCCATGCCTGCCCGCAGCCCGCCCATGAGCTGGTGGATGGTCGCGGAAAGGGGGCCGCGCATGGGCACCCTGCCCTCGATCCCCTCGGGGACCAGCTTGGTCTCCACCTCGACTTCGGCCTGGAAGTAGCGGTCCTTGCTCCCCTCCTTCATGGCGCCGATGGAGCCCATGCCGCGGTAGGTCTTATAGGCGCGGCCCTGGAAGAGAATGGTGTCACCGGGAGACTCTTCGGTTCCGGCGAACAGCGACCCGATCATGACCACGTCCGCACCCGCGGCGATCGCCTTGGTGATGTCACCGGAATACTTCACCCCGCCGTCGGCAATTACCGGAATGTTGTATTGCCGGGCCACTCTGGCACACTCGCTGATGGCGGTTATCTGGGGAACACCGACGCCGGCCACGACCCTGGTCGTGCAGATGGAACCGGGGCCAATGCCAACCTTGACTGCGTCGACGCCGGCGGTTATGAGGGCCTCGGTAGCCTCGGCGGTGGCAATGTTCCCGGCCACCAGGGTGACACCGGGGAATTTCTGCTTGATGGTCCTGACTGCGTCGATCACCATCTGGGAGAAACCGTGAGCCGTGTCGACCACGATCAGGTCGGCCCCTGCCTTGATAAGAGCATCGGCCCGGGCTTCCATGTCCGCAGACGGGCCGACGGCGGCCCCGACCCGGAGACGGCCCAGGCTGTCTTTGCAGGCGTTGGGATACTTCCTGACCTTCTCTATGTCCTTGATGGTGATCAGGCCCTTGAGATTCCGCTCATCGTCCACAACCAGGAGCTTCTCGACCCTGGTGCGCTTCAGGTGTTCCTTGGCTTCTTCCAGCGTGGTCCCCACAGGGACCGTAACCAGGTTCCGCTTCGTCATCCGTGCCGAGATGGGCAGATCCAGGTCGGTTTCGAATCGGAGGTCGCGGTTGGTGAGGATGCCCACCAGCTTGCCGTTGCTCTTTATGATCGGCACACCTGAAATCCGGTACTGCTCCATGAGGTCGAGGGCCTCGCGGATTTTCTGTTGCGGCCGCATGGTGATGGGATCCACGATCATCCCTGATTCGCTCTTCTTTACCTTGTCCACCTCCAGGGCCTGGGCCTCGATGGAAAGGTTCTTGTGGATGATCCCCATCCCACCCTCACGAGCCATGCAGATCGCGGTCCGCGACTCGGTGACGGTATCCATGGCGGCGCTTATCAACGGAATGTTCAGGGGGATATCCTTCGATATGCAGGACGAAAGATCAACCTCCAACGGCAGCACATCCGAATAGGCGGGCACGAGGAGCACATCGTCGAAGGTCAAAGCCTCCTGAATGGTATTTTCTGACATCACTCACTCCTTTGGATCTGAAAAAAAGTGTGATAACCAGACATATTACACGCGGTTTGCGAAGTCAAGTTAAAAGGGTTTCAGAAGGGATGGGCAAATTAACGGCACGCCCGAAGTTGGCGGATATTAATCAGAACGGGATGTAGGCTTCCCTTGTCTCTATCCGGTAAACCGTCGCGGTGATGAGGCGTACCGCATTCTCCAGATCGGACAACGACAGGACTTCCACCGGCGTATGCATGTAACGGAGCGGTATCTTCACCAGGGCCGTGGCCACCCCTTTCCTGCTGATCTGCATCACGTTGGCATCCGTTCCGGTCGCGCGTGGAATGCCGGTCACCTGCACCGGTATGTTTTCCTTTTCCGCCGTGTCGATCAGCAGGTCGAACAGCGCCGGGTTGATGTTGGCGCCCCGCGGCACGATGGGCCCCTTGCCCAGGCCCACGTCGCCGTTCTGCTTCTTGTCCAGGTCAGGCTGGTCAGTGGCGAAGTCCACCTCGACGCAGATGCCGATGTCCGGCTTCACCGCATAGCTGCTGGTGGTGCCGCCCCGCAAGCCGATTTCCTCCTGGACCGAGGATACCCCGTACAGTTCGACCGGTAACTCCTTCCCGGCCTCGAAAACCGCTCGGAGCACTTCAGCCACGATGAAACTGCCGGCCTTGTCGTCGAACCCCCGGGACGCCACCCGGTCGCCCGCAAGCCGCTCCAACCCTACGTGGAACGTCACCGGGTCGCCGATGCGCACCAGCTGCTCGGCCTCTTTTTTCGAGGCCGCGCCGATGTCGATGTACTGGGCGTCCAGCTTGATTACCGTTTCCCGGTCCTTGGGCTCGATGAGATGGATCGGCTTCTTGCCGATGACTCCGGGCACCGTGCCGTTCCTGCCGTGGACCGCCACCCGCATCCCCTGGGTGATCTGCGGGTCGACCCCGCCGACGGCGCCGAAGAAGATGAAGCCGTTGTCGTCAATGAAGCGCACCAGCAGGCCGATCTCGTCCGAGTGCCCCACCAGCATCACCCTGGCCCTTGGTTCGGCAGCGCCTTTCACCCGGGCGATGGAGTTCCCCATGACGTCGCCTTCGACCTGGGAAAAAGGTTTGACATATTCACGGAACACCCGCTGGGCCGGCTGCTCGAAGCCGGACGGGCTCGGCGCCTCCACCAGGGATTTCAAAAACTGGAATGATTCTTCACGCATGTAATAACTCCGTTAAATTGGGTATTTGCCCATCTCCTTCGGATCCAGGCTCTCCAGGAAATCCACGAAACGCCCGGCAGCGTTGTCGCCGAAGCCGTGCTCTTCGCCCACGTCCAGCATGGAAGCCTGCTCGAACACATCTTCGGCCACCTGAATCGGCATGGAGTACTTCAGGGCCATCACGACAGCATCGCAGGAACGCACCTTGACGCGGATGCTTTCCCCCGCGCGCACAAACTGCACGAATGCATCGAAACGGGTCTCGCTCAACCCTTCTATGGTTATCCGGTCGAGGGACATCTGCAACTGGTCAAGCAGTAGCGACATGAGGTCCCGCGTACCGCTCTGGGCGATGGCGTCACGGTTGATCAGCTCGGCAGCGACGGTCACCGCTTCCATGGAATTGATCCAGATGGGAAGCGTGATTTTCCCTTCTTCGTCCTTCAGAAGCACCAGCGGAATCTGGGCGATGGAATCGAGCGCGAAGCCGTGCACCGTCATTTCCCGGTACACCTCCCGCCCTTTTCTTTTCAAACCTTTTCTGCGAACTGTCATGCCATCCCTCCCAGGAGCGAGTTGGGCATCGCCTCAGCAATCCTGACCCGGACCAGGCTGCCCGCAGGCAACCCGTCGCCGGGGAAATTGACGATCCGGTTGCCGGAGGTTCTGCCGAAAAGCTGCCCCCCCCGCTTGCTGGTCCCCTCCACCAGAACCTCCTGGACAGTGCCCACGAGGCTGCGGCTCATCTCCATGGTCATTGAACGCTGCAGGGACTGCAGGCGGTCGAGGCGCTCCTGCTTTTCCCGTCGGGTCAGGTCATCCGGATAACGGGCCGCTTCCGTTTCCGGCCGGGCGGAGAAAGCGAAGGAAAAGAGGTCGGCATAGCGCACTTCCTCCATGAGCGACAGGGTCGCCCGGAAATCCTCTTCGGTTTCGCCCGGGAATCCCACGATCATGTCCCCGGTGATCAGGATTTCGGGCCGGGCAGCCTTCAGCGCGCCGATCCTGACCAGGTAATCCTCCCGGTCGTAGCCCCGGTTCATCCGTTCCAGTACCCGGTCGCTTCCCGACTGGGCGGGGAGATGGATATGGCTGCACAGTTTGGGCAGCTCTGCAAAGCACGAAACCAGGGACGGCGACATGTCCTTGGGATGGGAAGTGGTGAATCTGATACGCTCTATACCGTCAATTGCCGCAACGCTCCTGAGCAGTGCCGCAAAATCAGGCTCATCCGCGCTTTTCAAGCCGTAGGAATTGACGTTCTGCCCCAGGAGGGTCACCTCCTTCACGCCCGCCTCGGCCATCTCCCTGATCTCGCGGAGTATGTCGCCGGAACGGCGGCTCACTTCCCTGCCGCGGACATAGGGGACGATGCAGTAGGAGCAGAAATTGTCGCAGCCCTGCATGACCGTTACGAAGCGCGTCACGCCGCCATCCACGTCCTTGCGCGGAAAGAGGTCGAGCCGGGCCTCCGGGTCCAGAAAATCGTTCTGTGCCGGCCGTTCCCCCTTTTCAGCGGCGCGCACCATTTCGGGAAGCAGATGCAGGGAATGGGTGCCGAACACCAGGTCCAGGTAGGGGACGCGGCGCAGGAGCTTTTCTCCCTGCTGCTGGGCGATGCAGCCTCCCAGCCCCAGGATGACCTGCTTGCTGCGCGCCTTGAACCGTTTCATCCGCCCCAACTCGCTGAACACCTTCTGCTCCGCCTTGGCCCGGATGCTGCAAGTGTTCAGGATTATGAGATCCGCGGAGGCAGGGTTGTCCACCGGCTCGTAGTCCAGTTCCCGAAGGAGCGTGACCATGGTTTCCGAGTCGTTGACATTCATCTGGCAACCGAACGTTTCAATATAGAGTTTCTTTGCGCCCCGCACTTCGGCTCCTCTGGTGATTAATCTTGAAATAGTACGCAATTTGCTGCACCATAGTCAATAGCTTTCCCGTGACGAAGCATTCCAGTGACGCTGCAGGAAGCGCAGGACAGCTCCCGTGCTTTCCGGAACAGAAGGCAAATTTCCCTTGACAGGGGGCACTGACAAGTGATAAAGAATTATCTTTCGAAAATCAAGCAACCGTTGAAGATATGAGGGAGGTGCAGTTTGGCTCATCACAAGTCGGCCCTGAAGCGAATCAAGCAGAACATCAAGAGAAACGAACGGAACAAGCATGTCCGCTCCACGCTGCGGACTTTCATAAAGCGCGTCCGTGAAGCGGTCGCCGCGAAGGACGTGACCCTGGCGAAGGAGTCCCTCGAAGCCGCCATACCGGTAATCGATTCCGCGGCATCCAAGGGAGTCATCCACAAAGCCAACGCCTCCCGCAACGTATCCAGGCTGAACAAGCTGGTCAACACCCTGGCATAGCGGACTGGCCGCGCGGTTGGCCGATGCCTCTAGGGCTGGGCCGGACCGTAACGACAGAAAGAATGAAAAAGGACCCGAACTCGGGTCCTTTTTTTGTCCTCTTTTCTCCCTAACCGGGCGCTCCGAGCTTCCCTCTCCCTAAATAGAGAGAGATATTCTTCGGAACTATCCACGAAATGAAGGTAAACCTTTCTTTCCAGGAACAGCAAACCTTCGCACCTACAGTTTCCCACAGGCATCCATAAGCAGCCGCTCCAGCACGATCCGGGGTTTCACGCGGCCCGTCTTGAGCGCCAGGTCGACCTGGAAAACTTTCCCGAACAGCCGCCGCAGTTCGCCGGGCTCATAGTTTCGCGCCTGGGGAATGATGCCCTGGAGGAAGTACGGATTGATTCCTGCCGCTTTGCCGATGTCCCGGGGCGGGGTATTCCGGTCCAGCAGCTCCCTGACTTTCCACAACTGCCGGAAATGGCGGGTTATCATGGCCAGGACCAGGAGCGGAGCCTCACCACCCTCCAGAAGGGTGTCCAGGCTCCGGAGCGCCCGGTCGATTTTCTTCCCGCCCAGGGAATCGGCAAGCTCGAACACGCTGTTCACCCTGGTGTCCGATGCGATCTCTCGGATATCGGCCGCGGTGACCGTATCCCGTTCCCCCGCATAGAGCGCTGCCTTCTCCACTTCAGAAACGATCTCCTGGAGGTTGTTCCCCACCAGGTAGACCAGCATTTCCGCGGCTGCGCCTTCGATCCTCTTGCCGCAAGCCGCCGCCTCGGCCTTGATGAAGGAACCGAGCTGGTTCTCGTAGAGTCGCTTGCACTCCACCAGGTCTCCCCGCTTCTTGAATTCGGCAAAGAATTTCTTCCGCTGGTCGATCTTCTCGCCCAGGAACACCAGGCAGGTCGAGGGAGACGGATTGTCAAGGTAACCGGCAAGTTCTTCCAGGGAGGCCGCGGGCAGCGCATCCGCCTTTTTCACCAGCACCACGCGCCACTCCGCGAACATCGGCAGCGTGGCGGCAGCCTCGGCGATCCGGCCGCCGCCGCTCTCGTTGCCGTAAAAGACCTCAAGGTTGAAGTCCCGCAGATCAGGGGGCACCAGGGTATCAAGAAGCCGCCGGACAGCCTTCCCCATCAGGTACGGTTCGTCCCCGTAGAGGTAGAGGAGGGGCCGCATTTCGCCCTTGTCCAAAGCATGCATCAGTTCCTGGTATTTCATCGTCTAAACGCTCATCACCTTGCAGGATCCGGCAGGCAGGCTGCTGAAAAACATCGTAAGGAAGGACGGATGCAAGGCGCCCGGAGCGCAGCACCCGAGACATATCACTTAGATAGGCGAGGGTGTGAGCACCGCGCAACGCCGCAGACGGCCTCCGCAACAGTTTTTCATCAGCCTGCTAGAAATCTTCCGCCATCTTCAGATATAACTGCTGCGCCAGCCTCTGGCTGATCTCCCGGATGGCTGCATCTTCGTTGTTCTGCAGGAGGGAGAGATTCGAACTGGCCGGGTAATCCTGGCTCCAGGACAGTTCACCCTTCCAGATGACGTTGCGGGTACTGTTCCTGCGGAGGGTGGCCGAAATGACCATGGTAGCCCGGTACTCCTTGACCGTGTCCGAGCCGGAATAGGAAACTTCGTTCCTGTTATAGGACAGGACCTCGCCGGTCAGGGTATAGTCGGTCCCCTCTCCCCTACCGAGCTGCGGCCTTTTCCGCTTCGCGAA
Organism: Geobacteraceae bacterium; assembly: GCA_036677645.1. Taxonomy (GTDB): domain Bacteria; phylum Desulfobacterota; class Desulfuromonadia; order Geobacterales; family Geobacteraceae; genus RPRC01. Next base: position 117,519 of record JAVBWB010000024.1, read on the forward strand.
TTCGTCGATCAAATCGTTGAGCAGGACATTCTCCAGGTTGGATTTGAAGGTCTTGTTGGCGAAAACGGGAATGCTTATGGTTTCCCCCTCGCCGAAGCGCGACGCCATGTCGCGCCCCAGGGGGCGGTAGCCACAGGCCGAAACCACCAGGCACAGCAGGGCCAGTAAAAAAAATGCCGTTGTTCTCTGCAAGGACGACTCCTTTCACGTAAAGGCCGGGACCGTCGGCGCTCAGCCGACCACGATATTCAGCAGCTTGCCCGGAACATACACGATCTTCCTGACCGTTTTGCCCTCCGTGTGGGCCAGCACCTTTTCATCCGCCAGGGCCGCAGCCTTCACCTCATCCTCCCCCGCGCCGGCCGCCACGCCGACCTTGCCGCGAAGCTTGCCGTTGACCTGCACGACGATGGTGATCTCATCCTCGACCAGGGCGGATTCGTCCCAGGCAGGCCAGGACGCCGCGTTTATCCCCCCCGCATGTCCCAGCCCGTCCCAGAGTTCCTCGACAATGTGGGGCACGAACGGCGCAAGCAGCAGCACCACGCTCTCCACAGCTTCCCTGAGCACGGGAGCGCAACCGGGGTCTTTCTTTCCCTCAAAAGAGGTGATAGCGTTGACCAGTTCCATTATGGCGGCGATAGCGGTATTGAAGTGGAAGCGGTCCTCGATATCCTCGGTCACCTTTTTTATGGTCTTGTGGGCCGTCCGGCGCAAGGCCGCTCCCGACTCGTCGAGGGCGGAAACGTCGACAGGCCCGGCTCCAAGCACCAGGGGCGCGATCTCGCCGACCATTTTCCACACGCGGTTGAGGAATCGGTAGCTCCCCTCGACCCCCTGGTCGCTCCAGTCCAGGTCCCGCTCCGGCGGGGAGGCGAACAGAGAGAACAGGCGCGCGGTATCCGCGCCGTATGTGCCGATCAGGGCATCCGGATCCACCACGTTGCCCTTCGACTTGCTCATCTTCGCCCCATCCTTGATGACCATCCCCTGGGTCAGGAGATTGGTGAACGGCTCATCGATGTCCACATAGCCCAGATCGCGGAGCGCCTTGGTGAAGAAGCGGGCATAGAGGAGGTGGAGGACGGCGTGCTCGATCCCGCCGATGTACTGGTCGACCGACATCCAGTATTCCGCCTCTTTGCGGTCCAGCGGCCCGTCCTCATACCGCGGGCAGCAGTAGCGGAGGAAGTACCAGGAGGACTCCACGAAAGTGTCCATGGTATCGGTCTCGCGACGGGCGGGACCGCCGCATTCAGGACAGGGCACGTTCACGAACGACTCGATCCTGGCCAGGGGGTTCCCCCCTTCGCCGGTGAACGTGGCATCCATGGGAAGGAGGACCGGCAGATCCTCATCGGGCACGGGAACCACACCGCACCGTTCGCAGTAGATGACGGGAATGGGGTTCCCCCAGTAGCGCTGGCGGGAGATGCCCCAGTCGCGGAGGCGGTAGTTCACCGTCTTCTTGCCGATCCCCTCGCGCTCAAGGTAGTCCGCGATCAGGTCCTTGGCAGCAGCGCTCTTCAGCCCGTCGAACGCGGCCGAGTTGACCATGATCCCTTCCCCGGTGAACGCCGCTTCCATGGTTTCCGGATCGAGGCTTTCCCCTTCGGGCTGGATGACCACCACCAGGGAAAGGCCGTATTTCCGGGCAAACTCGAAATCACGCTGGTCGTGGGTCGGCACCGCCATGACCGCACCGGTGCCGTATTCGGGCAGTACGAAATTGGCCAGATACACAGGCATGCGGCGGCCGGTCACCGGGTTCAGGCAGTACGACCCGGTGAACACCCCTTCCTTCTCCATCTCGTCCGCGGTGCGCTTCGTCTTGTCGGTGCGCTTGACCCGGTCCACGAAAGCGGCGACTTCTTCCCTCCTGCCCGGGGTGGTCAGTTCCAGGGCAAGCGGGTGCTCGGGTGCCAGCGACATGAAAGTGGCGCCGTACAGGGTGTCCTGGCGGGTGGTGTAAACCCGGATCGCCGCGTCCCTGCCTTCGAGCGGGAAGTCTATCTCGCAGCCCAGGCTCTTGCCGATCCAGTTGCGCTGCATGGTGAGGACCCTTTCAGGCCATCCCGGCAGGCGGTAGGTGTACTCCAGGAGCTCCTCGGCATAATCGGTGATGCGGAAGAACCACTGGTCCAGCTCCCGCTGTTCCACGCTGCTGTCGCAGCGCCAGCAGCAGCCGTCCTCCACCTGCTCATTGGCGAGCACCGTCTCGCATTTCGGACACCAGTTGACGAAGGAGTTCTTCTTGTATACCAGCCCCTTCCGGTACATCTCCAGGAAAATGCGCTGCTCCCATTTGTAGTATCCCACGTGGCAGGTGGCCAGTTCGCGGTCCCAGTCGTAGGAAAATCCCAGCTTCTTCAGCTGGCTCCTCATGTACTCGATATTTTCATACGTCCAGGTTGCCGGATGGCTCCGGTGCTTGATGGCCGCGTTTTCGGCCGGCATGCCGAACGCATCCCACCCCATGGGATGGAGCACGTTGCGGCCCCGCATCCTCATGAAGCGGGCCAGGACGTCGCCGATGGAATAGTTGCGCACGTGTCCCATGTGAATCCTTCCGGACGGATAGGGAAACATTTCGAGCAGGTAATATTTTTCGCCGCCGGCGTCCGCGCAGGCGCGGAACGCTGCCCCCTCCTCCCAGAAGCGTTGCCATTTATCCTCTACATCCTTCGGTATGTATCTCTCGTCCACGTTGCTAAACCTCCATATTGCAGGGCCGGAACAGGCGATGCAGGCATTTCACCCGTTCGTGACGGATAAGGTGAGTAGTATTTCGATCCGGGGCAAGCGTCAACCCTGCCGCGGCATTCCCGGGCCGCCCCGTTCCCCCGGGGCGGAGATGTCGCCATGATGCGCCTTGTCCATGCTTACAAGGGATCGCATCTCCGGGACGGATCGATCAGGCTTTTCAGGTCGCCTTCAGGAAAGACCTGGCCAGTTCCAGGATCCGGTTGGCCTGGATCGGCTTGGTTATATAGTCATCGGCGCCGAGGGCCAGTGCCCGTTCCCGGTCTTCCCGGGCTCCTTCGGTGGTGATCACGACAATGGGCGTCGCCCGGTAATTGGCATCGCTCCTGACCAGGCTCACCAGTTTCAGGCCGTCCATGATGGGCATGTTGATATCGGTGAATATGAGGTCGAACTTCGCGGTTGACAGTTTCTTCAGCCCGTCGACACCATCACTCGCCTCTACGGTCCGGACTCCGGGAAGCCGCTTGAGGGCGAACGCTATCAGCTGCCTCATGGTCGGAGAGTCCTCAACGATCAGAATATTGTGAACCGGCATGGCAGTATCTCCTTCATAACAAATACTACTTGGTAAGCAGTTCGAGAAAACCCTGGATGGTGGAAAGCTTGCGTTCCGACTCCGAATAGAGCCGGGAACTGAAGATGGCGGTCGCAGCATGCCCCGCCAGCAGCGTGAACAGCTCAAAGTCCACCGGAGCGAATTCCTTCTTCTGAATCAACAGTTTGTAGATGACGATGATTCCGATGACATGATCCTTGATTTTCAACGGAATGCACGCCATGGGATCCGCGATGTCCCGCTGGTAGGCAGCCACATCCGCAACGAAATGGCTTTCACCCGTTTCAGCGACTTCGCCGATCACGCCTTCCCCCAGCTTGACCGGCGGTATGTCTTCGCGGGCGATCCCCTCCGTGGCGACCGCGTTGAGCTCCTGGGTCTTTTCGTCAAGGAGCAGGAGGGCGAATTCCTCCGCGCCGATGAGATTTATGATAATCTCTATGATGATCTGCAGCACTTCCCGGAAGTCGAGGGTCGAATGGAGCTGGAAACTGGCTATGTAGAGATTGGCCAGATTGTTGTTCTCCGATTCGATTTCCACGTAGCGGGTGGCGAAATCCTGGTTTTCCCGCTCCACGCTGGCCATCTGCTCCAGGAGATGCTGCTTTTCGCTTTCCAGTTCGGCAATCCGCTGTGAAAGCCTGTTATCCGGGCACGGGTCCGACTGCGCCCCGCTGCCGCCTCGTGTTCTCAGCCGCTCTTCCAGTTGAACCAGGCGGTAGCGGAGCAGTTCATTCTCTTTCAAAAGCTCCTGGCTAAACTCGGCCCCTTTCTTGAAAAGCTGAAGGAATTCCTCAGCCCTTCCCGAAAAGCCCTTTTCCTCGTCAATCGCCATTGCGCGCTCCTCTCAGGATCTGTCCCCGCCCGCACCGCAGCGGTTCATGATTTCTTCGGAAATCTTTTCCAGTGGCACTATTGCATCCACCATGCCGGTGGCAATGGCCGCCCGCGGCATCCCGAATATCACCGCCGTTTCCTCCGATTCGGAAACGACCTGTCCACCGGCTTCCTTGATCGCCCGTACCCCCAGGCTGCCGTCGCTGCCCATGCCGGTCAGGACGACGCCGATCATGTGCGGGCCGTAGATCTCGGCACATGACTGGAACATCCTGTCAACGGATGGTATGCAGTGATCGGACGAGTGGGGCTCCAGAAGGCGCACCCTGATCCCGCCCTCGGACTGCTGGAAAACCATGTTCCTGCCACCCGGCGCTATCAATGCCGTCCCGGGCCGCACCAGATCGCCGTCGCTCGCCTCGGTGACGGAAAATGCCGCTATCCTGTTCAGCCTGTCGGCGAAGGCCCGGGTGAACCCGGCCGGCATGTGCTGGGAAACCACGACGGAAAAAGGCAGGTCGCCGGGGAGTTCCTCGAAAATGGCCTGCAACGCCGGAGGTCCACCGGTCGAAGCGCCGATTGCCAGCAGGGAAACAGCTCCCTTCCTGCCCACCAGCCGCGCGATACCGGGACGCGGTTTTTTTGCCCCGGCATCGGGAGTCGATTCCCCCCTCTTCCTGATGCAGGACATGTTGAGATTGAAGACGCCGAGGACCTTTTCCGTAAGATCGTCACGTATCGTATTGAGCGCGTCCGAGGGATCGGCTGTGGGTTTGAGTATGAAGTCGACGGCTCCCAGTTCCAGCGCCCTGAAGACCCGCTCGTCCCCGCCGAGGGAGCTGACCACGATGACCGGTACCGGGCGATTCTTCATGATGATGCGCAGGAGGGTGAAGCCGTCCATCCGCGGCATCTCCAGATCGAGCGTCACCAGGTCGGGCTTCAGCTCCAGGAACCGCCGTACCCCCTCTTCGCCGTCGACGGCATACCCGGCCACCTCGACCCCGGGAATCCCTTCCAGAATCCTGGATATGGTCCTCCTGTTGAAGGCGGAATCGTCGACCACCAGCACCCGGATCGTCGTCAACGCGCGCCTCCCCCGGCACAGCCGCTCAACGGCTTGCGGTAGACCATGTCGTTTTTCAGATGCCTGAGAGCGAAAGCGGTCGTGGTGTTCAGGAGCGACTCCGAATGCCCGAGAAGCAGATACCCCCCCTCCCTGAGGGCGCGGTAAAACGATTCGACGACTCTTTTCTTCGCCACCTGGTCGAAATAGATGATCACGTTGCGGCAGAAAACGATGTCCATCTTCCCGAGCAGGATCATCCGGTCCTCATCCAGCAGGTTCAGATGGCTGATGGTGACCAGTTCCCTCACGTCGTCCTTGATCCGGTACAGGCCGTCCTGCTCCAGGAAGAAGCGGCGCACGCGCCCCTCATGGGTGGTTCTGAAAGAGGATTTGCCGTAAATCCCCTTTCTGGCATGCTGGATCACCCGCTGGCTGATGTCGGTGCCGATGATCTCCACCTTCCATCCATGGAAAACCCGCGCCTCGAGGACCAGCATGGCAATGGTGTACGGCTCCTCCCCGGTTGAGCAGCCGGCGCTCCAGATGCGCAGGGTGCGGTCTCCCCGTTTCTCCTTTTCCGCCCTGAGTTCCGGCAGGATCTCCTGGGAAAAGGCATCCAGCTGGAATTCTTCGCGGAAGAAGTAGGTTTCATTGGTCGTGAGCACGTCCATGATGTCCGAAAGCTCCTGCTCCCGGTCACGGCCGTACTTGAGAAACAGGTAGTAATCCCTGAAGCTTTCAAGCTTGTGAACGACAAGCCGGCCGGCCAGCCGCTTCTCCAGCAGGTATCTGGCTTCGCTGTCGAAATACAGGCCGCAGTGCCCGTGGATCAGGTCACGGATGAGGCGATACTCCTCCTCGGACATGCAGGCTGCCGGCTCATTCTTCGGAATCATCGGAGCGTTTCCAGTAACTGCGCGATCCGGGCCTTGACGAGCTCGTCGTTTTCGTTCCTGAGCGCACGCTCCAGTCCGGGAAGCGCATTCCGCCCGTGCCGCCGGACAAGCAGCTCGGCAAAGGCGCTCCTTATGCCCCAATGGGGGTGGCTGCACAGCATCCCTCCCTGCTCGTCGAGCCACGGATCATCCTGTTCCGCGAGGATCCGGAAGGCTGCCGAAGCCACATCGCAATCGCTGCTCTTCAGGGCTTCACGGATCAGGTCACGGGATCGCTCACTGTTCAGGTTGCCGAGCGCGTCCAGTGCGGCCAGCGTCACCAGGCCGCTCCCCGCCTTCAGGGCGTTCTCCAGTTCGGCCAGCACCGGTTTGCCGCCGATCCTTCCCAGGCTCCTGAGGCCCGCGCTCCGGACCCACGGATCAGGATCCCGGGCAACCAGCAGCAACGGTTCCAGGACGTCATCCCGTTTCGATTCGCCAAGGGCCTCCGCCGCGGCAATCCTGACCTCCGGGTTCTCATCCGTAAGCGCCAGGGTGAGATGATGCACGGCGCCGTCATCGGCGAGGCCGGCGCATCCCTCAACCGCGGCCTTCCGCACCTGGTCGTCCGCGTCTTTCATCAGCAGCGCCAGCCGCGCCCCGTTGCGAAGTATGCCGAAGAGTACCGCGGCATAACATCTTTTTTCCGCCTCCGGCTGATCGGACAGCAGAGCGGCCTCGTGCGCGACCGCGGTATCCCCTGTCGCCGCAAGCAGCTCCATGGATTGCACGGCCGCGGTTCTCACGTCCTGTTCGAAATCGTCCAGCATCAACGCCATGTCCGGCACCAGTTCCACCAGCCCGATACTGCCGGCCGCGCGGACCGCGGCCTCCCTGACCTGCGGGACGGTGTCGGCCATTCCGGAGCGGATGATCGACCGGCAGCCGGCAAGACCGAGATCCCTGCAGAGGGAGAGGATCGTGAACCTTTCACCCTCATCCGCCCGAAGGTATTCTTCATTGAGGAGCGCTTCAGTGCCGGCGCCCATGGCGCGCAACGCCAGCAGGCAATCGGGAAGCAGCTGCTCGTTCCGGCACGCATGCAGAACCTGGCCCGCCGCGGACTCGTCGCCGATCAGTCCCAGGAGTCCGATGACAAGCCGGTGCAACGGAACGTCCGGGCTGTCCAGGAGGCTGAGCAGGCTCTTGACCACCGGAGTTCCCACGAGCCTGCGCAGCCGGGCGTCAACGGCATCGTCGACCGTGTCGGCGGGCAGCCGCTCCCTTACCGCCATCAACCCCCTGACGGCTGCTTCGCGGCATCCCCTTGACGGTTCGGCGAGCCCCTGGACCAGAACGGGAACGGCTTCCAGCGCGCCGACGGCTCCAAGGCACTCGAAGACCGCCTTCTTCAGGAGCGGGTCCTCCAGAAAGGGTGAAACTGCCTCCATCGGCACCGGCCGGCCGATACGTCCCAAAGCCTCCAGCACCGTGAACCTCAGGCTCAGGTCCGGCCTGCGCAAAGCGGCCAGAAGCGGCGCCACGGCTGCGGGGCATCCCACCTTGCCCAGGTTTTCTGCTGCCGAAACCATGACATTGGGGTCATCGTCCCCAAGAGCATCGATGAGCGTCGGCAGGGACGACTCGTCACCGATATCGCCGAGTATATCGACCACGAACTTGCGCACGTCAGCGTCCCCGTCGTGAGCCCGGGCCCGGAGCAAGGGGGCCGAGTCCCGTCCCAGCCGGACCAGCGTCTCAACTGCGGAGCTCCGCAACCCGGCATTGTCCTGCGACCTGAGAAGCTCGAACACCTCCCCGGCGTATTCACCCGCTCCGGCCGCGGCCAGGAAGCCCTCGACCGCCTCCTTCCTCACGCGCCAGCTCCGGTCGCCCATGGCCTGGAACAGATGTGCCCGGACCAGGGCGAGGGGGCCGGCGGCAACGGCTATGACCGCGCAGCGGCGTGTTTCCTCGTCGGGTGAGGAGAGGTCCGCAACGGCGCGGGTGAGGTCGAGTGCGGTTCGCTCGCTGGTCATGGCCTGTCAGTCCTCCCCACCGCCAGTTCCTGCCGTTTCCTGGCAATGAACTCCTCGAATGCATCCTCAAGGTAGGAAGTTCCCTGGCCGGTTGCTTCGGGGAAACGCTCCCGGTAAAGGCGGCGCCCCTCCCGGATATCGTCTGCCAGGAGATCGTGGAACGTGCCGTTCCTGATGCCTTCGTCAACCTTTTTCTGGTTGTAGAGGACGATATCGGTGACGATGATCCTGGCCAGCCGCCTCGCCTTGACGATGGACTCGGGCTCGGACTGCCCGGCATCGACGCTGGTGTTGAGTTCCTCGTCCCTGCGAATGTCCTCGCAGAGGGAATTCTTCTCCTCCATTTCCCGCTCCGGGATTTCCTCGCCGGCAGCCTCGCATTCGCCCCCTGGGCCGCCGGTGTCTTCAGCGGACGGGTCCAGCGCGCTCTGGCCGAAAACCAGCCGGGAAATCTTGGCTGCCAGGCTATCGGGGATATGATGCTTTTCGATGTAGTCGTCGGCGCCGTAGAGGGCTTTCGGCTCCCTCTTGTAGCGGGTCTTGTCGTAAATCGAGGCGAGCAGGATCGTTTTCACGCCGGCGAGAGCGGGATTGTTCCGAACCCTGTCGCAGATCTCGAATCCGTAAACGGTCGGCAACGCAACATCCACCAGCACCACATCCGGAAGGCGCTCTTCGATCAGGTTCAGGGCAACCTGGCCGTCATGGCAGCAGATGACGCTGAAAGGCTCGGACGCCAGCGCCTGTGCCACCGATGCACAGAAATCCGGGCTCTCGTTCGCCACCAGGACCGTTGCCTTCCGTGCGCCGGGAGCCGCATCCGCGCTGACCGGCGGCAACGGACGGGCCGGCTGCAATCCGGAAATGCGAAAAGCCGCGGTGCAGCGGCTGCAACGCAGAACCATGCGTTCAGCCGTTATCTTCGAATCGTCCAGCAGGTATCTTGTCCTGCATTTGGGGCATCCAACCAGCATGTGCTCTCCAGCATCCCCTGTTCCGTTCGCCATGACGAAAAACTCCGCCTCCGGCAGGGATCAGATCTGAGGCCCGCTCATCATGAATTCGAGCAAACCGTCCGATTCCCTGCTGTCGAGCAGAGAATCCGGATTCACCAGCATCACGAATGTCTGCCTGACCAGGCAGACGCCAAGAAGGTACCGCCGGCCACCGAACTTCACGGCTTCGGGCGGGGGCCGGATATCGTTCACGGCAACGGTCACGACCTCGGTAACCGCGTCCACGGCCAACCCGACCGGGCGGCGGCCGATCATGACGATCAGCAACCGGTGGTTCGTGGGGTCCAGGGGCTCCTGCATGCAGAATCTCTTCCGCAGGTCAAGCACCGGGATCACAGCGCCGCGCAGGTTGATGACCCCTTCCACGAATGCCGGCGCTTCCGGAAGCCGCGACAGCCTGAGCGGCTTGATGATCTCACGCACGCGCATGATGTCGACGGCGAACGTCTCCCCACCCAGTTTGAAACAGACGATCTTGAGTTCGTGGATCTCCAGCTCCAACCCTAACCCCTCCCCGACGAATGAAACGCTGCCCCGTCTGCCATCAGAGCAGGGAAACCTCCAGCACCTTGGCCAGATCCAGCAGGATGAGCATCCGTCCTCCCTGGCGGCCGATCCCCCTGACGAACTCCCGGTCGACTCCTTCCAGGACCTGCGGCGCATCGGTAATGGCTGACGGCTGGAGGCCGACCACCTGGTTGACTTCATCCACCAGCAGCCCGCTCCCCCCTTCGGCGCCCTTGATGATGATTATTCTTTCGAGCCCGGTCGGTTCGCCCGGTTCGAACCCCAGCCTCAAGCGGAGATCGAAAACGGGTATGATCGTGCCCCTGAGCGACAGTACCCCGGCGACGAAACGCGGCATGCGCGGCACTTCCGTAACCGACCTGGCCTTGATGATCTCGCGGATGTCCATGAGGCTCACGCCGTATTCCTCATCCGCCACCCGGAAGCTGAGGTATTTCTCCAACCCTTCCGCGTCATCCGCGGTCCGGATCTCGGCAGCCTGGGAAAAAGCCGCGGCCGAGCCGGCGGAAAGCCTGCCCGCCAGGATGAGCGCCTGCGGGTCGAAGGGCCGCTCCTGTTCCTGCCGGTCCCCCCGGTCGGGAGTTTCCGCGGGAGCCGCTTCGCACGGCAGTACAGGCAAAGGCTCGGCCTCCACGACCGCGGCAGGCTGTCCGGCCGGCTCCACGACGGGAATCCCGGTTGCGGGGGAAACCTCTTCTTCCCGCGCCGGAAGGCTATCGGCGCCTGTCCGTTGCAGCTGCGCCTTTTTCCGTATTTCAGCAAGTTTCATCATGTGCCGATCCCGTACCTTGAACGTCCAGCTCTCCCGCCAGTGCGTCGATGATCTCCCCCTCGATCAGGGTCACGTCCCGGGCGAATCCCTCGAGCAGGGCAGCGGTTGCCAGGCTGTTGAGCCTGCGCGGCACGCCGCCGGTCAGCTCGTGCATCCTCAGGACCGCATCGGGGGAAAACAGGCCGGGCGCCCCCCCGGCGACGCCGATGCGGAAATCCACGTATTCCAGCGTTTCCTCCAGGCTGAGCGGCCCCAGGTGGTAGTGGATGCCGATCCTCTGGCAGAGGGGCTCGTAGACCGGATCCGCCAGCTTGCGCCGCAGCTCCGGCTGGCCCATGAGGATCACGGCCAGCAGGTTGCCGTCGTCCAACTGGTAGTTGGTCAAGAGCCGGATCTCGTCGAACACGTCCCGGCCCGGGATCATCTGCGCCTCGTCAACCACGACCACCGGCACGATTCCGTCGGCATGGCAGCGGTACATCTGACCGGTCAGTTCCCTGAGCAGGTCGTCCTTTGCCGCCGGAGGGGACTCCACGCCCATGCTCCAGGCCAGGACCCGGAGAAACTCCACCGGCGTCAGGATCGGGTTGAAAATGAAACAGAACCGGTACCTGTCCCCCATGCTGTCCATCAAGGCCCGGGACAGGGTGGTCTTGCCGCTGCCGATGCCCCCGGTCAGGAGCGCCAGCTCACGCTCCTCCACAGCGTACTGCAACCGGGCCAGGGCCTCTTCGTGCCCCCCGCTGAGGTAGAGGAACCGCGGGTCCGGGGTCTTGCTGAACGGCTTTTCCCCCAGGCCGTAAAACCCCTTGTACATGCTATGCCGTTCCTCTCATCGCCTCGGCCACTATGCCGCTCACATCCAGGACAAGGATGGTGCTCTGGTCTCCGAGGTCGGCTGCACCGGCAATTCCGCCCACCCCCTTGAACATGCTCCCCAGCGACTTTATTACCAGGTCCTGCTGGCCCAGCAGATCGTCGACCACGATCCCGATCCGTTTCTCCGGGTCTCCCACCACGACGGCGAAGGGGCTCTCCGGTGACCCCGCCGAGGCTTCCAGGTCGAAAAATCGCTCCAACGCAAGAAGCGGCAGCGTGCTCTCACGGAGCTGGATCACCCTGTTGCGCTCAACCGTCCGGATCTCCACCCCTTCGAGAGAAAGGGTCTCCCGCACCGAGGTCACGGGAATGGCGAAACAGCGGCTGGAGGATCTGACCACCAGCGCCTTGATGATCGCCAGGGTGATGGGCAGGGTGATGACGACCTTGCTTCCCTCGCCGGGGACGCTTTCGATATCGACCGTACCGGAAACCGCTGAGATGTTGTTCTTTACCACGTCCATGCCGACACCGCGGCCCGACACGTCGCTCACCTGGTCGGCGGTGGAAAACCCGGGGAGGAACACCAGCGAGAGGGCTTCCCTGGGCGTAATCCCCTCCGCACTGTCCACAATCCCCAGTTCCAGCGCTTTGTCCAGTATCCTGCCGGGGTCGATCCCCCTGCCGTCGTCCTCCACCTCGATGACCACGTGATTGCCCTTCTGGAAGGCGGACAGCCTGATGGACCCTTGTTCCGGCTTGCCACGTTCCACCCTCACGCCCGGGGGTTCGATGCCGTGGTCGATGGAATTGCGGATAATGTGCATCAGGGGATCCGCGATGTCCTCCATGATCATCTTGTCCAGTTCGGTGTCGGCGCCGGACATGCGCAGCTCGATCTTCTTGCCCTGTTCCCGGCAGATTTTGCGCACGATTCGGGACATCCGCTCGAAGAGCTGGCCGACGGGAATCATCCGGACTTCCATCACCCGCTGCTGGAGTTCCGTGAGCTTCCGTTCCATTCCCTTGGAAGCCTTCGCCAGTTCGATCGCGAGCCCGGAAAAACCCTGCCCGCGCATCCTGGAGGATATGGCTTCCACCGTCCCATGGGAAATGATGAGTTCTCCGACGATGTTCATCAACTCGTCGAGCTTCGCTATGTCGACCCTCATGGTCCGTGACAGGCTGCGCGCGGAAGGGGACGCAGCGCCTGCGGCCGCCGGGGCGGCGCTTTCCGCCGCGCTTTCGCCGGAGAGTTCCCCTGCCTTCCGTCCCGCGCTTTCCGTTTCCGTGCAGGCCTCCGAACGCGCGGCCCCGGGCGCGCAACGCTCCAGGGCGGTGAACGAAATCCCCTCCAGTCCATTGAGGCAATCCAGCTCGTCCCGGCCCCTGCCGGTTCCCACCAGGATGTCGAAGCCGATGCTGCTCTCCAGGCCACCTTCGGCGCTCGGCAGGGTGCTGATGACCTCGCCCAGTTCCTTCAGGAAATCCAGGAGCTCGCCGAGTTCGCGGTCGAAGGTGTCGAGGGAATAGACGGCATGGATCAGGAAAAGGCTCTTGCCCCGGGCGATGTTCTCTCTCAGCCGGTGATCCTCGTACTCCGTGAGGGACTGGAGGATCTTGTCGGTGATGCCCAGGTCCCGCGGGGACAGGGGGACCGCCTCCCGCCGCGCCGAGGAAATGCAGCCGGCAATCCGGTCCAGGACGCCGGCAAAGCCCGGGGGCGCTTCCGCACCCGATTCCAGGGAGCGGATCAGAAGACCGAGCATCTCGGCCGCTTCGGACAGCACGCCGAGGGAAGCGCGCTCCAGCGGCACCTTGCCGAGGCGGAGACAGTCGAGCAGGCTCTCGAGCGTGTGGGACAGTTCGGCGATGTCCCCGAAGCCGAACATTCCCGCCAGCCCCTTCAGGGAATGGGCGCTGCGGAAGATGGAGTTGACCGTATCCGGGTCGAACTCTTCCCGGTCCGCGGAATCTCCCAGGGCAAGGATGTCCCTGCTCATCTGGTCGAGGATCTCTTCGGCTTCCGCCAGGAAGTCCCTGACCGCTTTTCCTTTGGGTTCGTCAATCTCCATCATTCCCCGCTCCGGAACACGTCCAGCCGCCCGCGCTAGCCGATATACGCCCGAATCAGCTGCTGCAGTCTCTCGGGCTGAAACGGCTTGACCAGATACTCGTCCGCACCCAGGCTCAAGCCCCGCTCACGGTCCCTGTCGCTTCCCTCCGTGGATAGTATGAACAGGGGGATGGAACTGTAATTGGGGTTGTCCCTTACATAGCTGATGAGCTCCAGCCCGTTTATGTCAGGCATGTTGATATCGGTAATGATCAGGTCCACGCGCTCGCGCGGCAAAAGGCGGAGCGCGTCGAATCCGCTCGACGCCTCGATGACGCGATATCCGTCCATGGCCTCTATGGCGGCAACCAGCAAGGATCGCATGGTGGGGGAGTCTTCGGTTACCAGTATTTTCTTCACGTTCCCTCACTGCCCCTTTCGCTCAGTTTCCGCTGCAGCAGGGCTTTTTCCATCGCAAGCCCCGCCTGGGAAAGGAAAATTTCCAGGGAATCGGTCAGCCCGATTCCTCTCCTCTCCGGGACATTGTCGCCATAGAGAAGGGCCACCACTTTTCCCTCGCTGACGATCGGCCCCACGAACATCTCCAGGGGCGAGCCGCCGCCGAGCTGGTCCAGCAGATACCGGTTCCACGAACTGCCGTCAGGGGACGACTTGCCGGCCATCCTGGACTTGATCACACGGTTGAAGAGCGGCTCCCCGTAAGCCGGGAAACGGAGATCCCGCACGCGGGCGTCGGCAAGACCGTCCGGGTCGATGATCCCGAACTGGCCCAATCCACGGACTTCATCGTCCCTGACCGTGAAAATCACGGCCCGGTTCATGAATTCGGCTGCAAAGCGAAGCACCAGCAGGATGATGTCGTTGCCCAGGGACGGGTTGTTCAGCTCCTCCAGCATGCCGCGGAGCTGCGCCATTCCCAGGTCGTGGTCCGGGGACGGCGCCAGGGGCACGAAATCCTCGCCGATCTCCCGGAAGAGCTCGTCGCCGATATTTATGGTTTCCGTGACAGAGGGGCCTTCGTCCGGCCGGCCATGCTGTTCAAGCCGGGTCGTGAGCCTTTCCGTGAAAACGCCGACCACTCCTTGATCCGCCAGCTGGTTTTTCCGCGGTTTGGAAAGAAGGGGATAGCCCTTTTCCCGCACCTTCTGCTCCGCGGTTCCGGCATCATGGTCGGCCAGGACCATGACATTGAGGCCTTCGTAGTTGTCGTGGATCAGCTCGAGCAGCTCCAGCCCCCCCAGTATGCCCGATCCGTCCATCCGCGGCATGATCAGGTCCACCAGAACCGCCGGCCGGTGGCCGTCCCGGTAGAGAAAGTCCAGCTGGATAAGTGCATCCTCCGTCTTGCCGAAATCGTGGACCTGGTAGCCGAGGCCGGAAAGTATGGACACGATCGCGGCGCGGACATCTTCATCGTCATCCGCGACCACCGCCATGCGCTCTTCATCCGGAGCTTCCGCGGCCGGCGCCTCCCCAGGCGCGTCGCTCTGCATCAGGTCGAAAGCGATGTCGCAGCCGTCGGCGACTTCGGCGCTCCCGTCGCCCCCCCCGGCCCCTTCCTGCTCCCCCCGGTGGCGGGTCTCGTCGAGAATGCGCGACCCTTCGATGGCCAGGAACTGGGGGTTCATGCCCCGCTCCAGGAAATACTGGTACGGATCCCGCTCAGGCAGTTGCAGCGTTTCGATGTCTTCGCGAAGTTCGAAGTCGAACGAGCCTTCATCCCAGGAAAACAGTGAGTACACCACCCGCTCTATCTGGTCCCTGACGATATCCTCGATCGTTTCGACATCGACCGCGAACCGCTGGGACAGTATGTCTCCCAGGCGTTCGCCCGCGCCCTCCCCGGCCTGGATGGAGAGCGCCTTGCGCAGCGTGTTCTCATCGATCACGCCTTTTTTCAGCAGGGTTTCGCCCAGGTGCCTGCGGGGACCGTCCATGGCCGCCTGGATGACCTGGCCCTGGCGAAAAATGATCTTCCCCTCTCTCCCCTTGCTGAAAAGGGAAAGCACGCCGGACTTCCTGCTCAGGCTGACGATCTGAAGAATCTCGCCAAGCCCCAGATCTTCGAGATTGCCTACGAGGCTCATGATGCAAAGACTCCTGTGGGTTCAGGCGAAATCCAGGTCTGGCGTATCACAAGCCCGTTTTCCGCGCACGCTGTCCGTGCGGATGCCGACTGCTCCATACCTAGGGTCCGAATACCTTCCCGGATGAATATCGCCGCGGGGAAAACCTCCTGTTATTCCCGGCATGACGGCCCTGTTCGGGCAGGCAAAGCATAAACCATACGCTCCGGCAAGTAAAGAGTTTTGCTCCCTTCAGCGCTCCCTCCCCTTGAACAGAAATCGGAGCGGCGTGCCGGAGAAACCGAAAGCTTCGCGCAACCTGTTGGCAAGAAAGCGTTCGTACGCCTCGGTGATCCCCTCGGGGCAATTGGTGAAGACCGCGAACGTCGGCGGAGAAGAGCCGACCTGGGTCGTGTAGTAAAACTTCACGCGCCGCCCCTGGTGGAGTGGGTGATGATGGGCGGCAACCGCTTCCTTGAAGACCCGGTTGAGCTCCGACGTGGTCACCCTCCTCGAATACTGGGACATGACCTCTTCCACTGCCTGCATGATCTTTCCGGTCCGCTGGCCGGTCATGGCGGACACGAATAGTATCGGCGCATAGGAGAGATACTTGAGGTCGGTCCTGAGCCGGTCCACGAACCTGCCCAAGGTGGCGTTGTCTTTTTCCGGCAGGTCCCACTTGTTGACCACCAGGATGCAGGCCCGGCCTGCCTCGCAGGCATAGCCGGCGATCCGGGCGTCCTGCTCGGTCACCCCCTCCTCGGCGTTGATGACGATCAGCGCCACATCGGCCCGCTCGATGCTCCGCAGCGCATCCACGGCGCTGTACTTCTCTATCTTGAGGCTGATTTTCCCCTTGCGCCGGATGCCCGCGGTGTCGATCAGCAGGTAACGCTTCCGGTTGCAGGTGAAGTAGCTGTCCACCGAGTCGCGCGTGGTGCCGGGCACCGGGTTGGCCACCACGCGCTCGAAACCGAGCAGACGGTTGACCAGCGACGACTTGCCGACGTTGGGCCTGCCGACCACCGCGATCCGGGTGATGTTTTCTTCCTCGTCGCCGCCGCTCTTCCCGGGAAAGGTCGCGGTCACATCCTCCATCAGGTCGTCGATCCCCCGGTTGTGCTCCGCCGAAACCGGGTAGAAACGCTCGATCCCCAGGGAGTAGAATTCCCCCAGCCCCGCCTCCTGCTTTTCCCCTTCCACCTTGTTGATCAGGAAAAAGACCGGCTTGTCCACCCGGCGCAGCATTCCCGCGACTTCCTGATCCGCGGGGGTCAGGCCTTCCCTGGCATCCATGACGAACAGAATGACGTCCGCCTCTTCCATGGCCAGCTGGGACTGCTCGCGCATCTGCTGCAGCAGACGGTCCTCGCTGGCCGGCTCGAATCCGCCCGTGTCGATCAGGGTGAAGGGCGCCCCGTACCGGTCCACCTGGCCGTAGTTCCGGTCCCTGGTGACGCCCGGCATGTCGTCTACGATTGCCCTGCGCTGGCCCAGGAGCCGGTTGAACAGGGTCGACTTGCCCACATTGGGCCTTCCCACGATGGCAACTATTGGTCTCATGTACTTTAATTACCGATAGAAATAAACGTACCGATCACGTTTCCAGCCGGAAACCGCACATAATGCCAATCCAGGCAAACCGGATTGGCATCATCTGGTCGAAACTCCGTTATTTGCATTCTTTCCATATAAATTTCGCAACGTTTCTGTGTAACACATTGCGCCATAGTTTACAACAATCCAATGGCCGCACCCGGTGACGCCGGTCACCGGGCCGCAACCCGATCATCATTTCACGATCTCCGCCGTCTTCTCGATGAAAACCAGGGCGGCAGTTCAGTTCCGGACCGGCAACAGCCTTTCCGCCGATTTTGGGGATGAAATTGTTCACGAGCTGCATATTTTTTCTTGACATCCGTTCGGCATTTATTTATATAACGAAACAAAACAATCAGGAACAAACTACTCCGACCCG
This sequence comes from Geobacteraceae bacterium, assembly GCA_036677645.1. GTDB lineage: Bacteria > Desulfobacterota > Desulfuromonadia > Geobacterales > Geobacteraceae > RPRC01. Next base: position 134,920 of record JAVBWB010000024.1, read on the forward strand.
CATTCCCTAAGGCTTTCGCTATGGGAACCGGGCTGTGGGCGCCGCCGGAAACAGCATCGCCTCCCGCGCTTGGAAAGGAGTAAACACGAAGGTCTTCGAAGGCCGGCGGGTGTTTATATCCGCCGGCCTTTTTTCTTGCCGCCGGTAACATGCCGGAAAATCCGGCAAAACAACTGACGGCACACTACGTGCGCCCACTTCGTCCCCTGCCAGCCAGGCTCAACGAAGCCCGCATCGTTGGGTCCTTTTCCGCCTCCTGAGGGTAAGTTGGGTTGCCGGTTGACGCCATGCCGGCAACCCCTTTTTTTCGAAGACATCGGTAAATCACGGCGCAGGCATCAGTGCCGGAATCCGGGCAGTCAAACCGGACGGTCCCTGCCTGCGCGTCGCTCAGGGTGTGAAGCACCACCAGAAGCCTGCCGGAATAGAACCGGCAACAAGGTCCAGAAAATGAACGTCTCATCCGTCAATCCGCCCCGGATCATCATCCTGACCGGCGCATGCCGGAGCGGAAAATCAACCATGCTGTTCGCGCTCCTTCGCTCCCTGCGCAAAGAACTTCTCAGGGTCGCCGGGATCATCGCCGACGGCCTGTGGGAAAACGGCATGCGCAGCGGCTTCAATCTCCTGGATCTGAAGAGCGGCGATTTTACCCCCCTCTGCAGGCGCAAGGCGGAAGCCGGATCACGAGGGCCGACCCCGTTCGTCTTCTTCGAAGAAGGACTCGCCGCCGGTGAAAAGGCCCTTTCCATCGGAAACTGCGCAGGCGCGGACGTGGTGATCGTGGATGAAGTGGGACCGCTTGAAATCCGGAAAGAAGGTTGGGCGCCCTGTCTCCCGCCCCTGCTGGCGCTGGACGGGCCGGTCCATCTCTGGGTGGTCCGCCACACGTGCCTGGAAAAGGTACGTCGAGCATGGAAGCTTGAAAACGTGGAAATCGTGGACGTGAAAGAACCCGGCGCGGCAAGGCTGCTGAAGAGTTTCTGCATGAGCACCGGCAGAGCGGCAGGAAGCACCCGGGAGGTCCGCGGAGTGTGTTTCGGGATACCGAAAATACTCCGTGACGTCAAGTCCGGCAAGGGATTCCGGGCATCCTGAACCGGGAAGCCCGGCTCACTCGTACCCCAGCTCCTTCAGCGCCCTGCCGCTTTCGCGCCAGTCCTTGTCGACCCTGACGAACAGCTCGAGGAAAACCCTCGTGTCCAGCAGCCGCTCGATGTCGGCCCGCGCCCGCATGCCGATCTTCTTCAGCATCTCGCCCTTCCTGCCGATGATGATCCCCTTCTGGGAATCACGTTCCACGATTATCGTTGCGGAAATGGAGACCAGCCCGTCGGCGCGCTCGGTAAAGCTGTCCACCGTTACCGCCGTGGAATAGGGGATTTCGTCCCGGGTATAGCGGAACACCTTTTCCCTGACCATCTCCGCCACCACGAACCGCTCCGGCACGTCGGTCAGGATATCGTCCGGATAGTAGGGCACGCCTTCGGGAAGAAGATCCGAAACCAGCCTGACCAGCAACGCCACGCCGTCCCCGGTGGCCGCGGATACGGGAACGATCTCCTTGAACGGATACAGGGAAGAATGGAAAGCAATCAGCTCCAGGAGCTTTTCCTTCTCCACCAGGTCGATCTTGTTCACCGCCAGGATGACCGGCGCATCGGCCCCCTTGATGATGTCCAGAAGCACATCGTCCCTGGTGAGGCCGCTGGCGACGGCATCGATGAGCAGCAGCACCGCGTCCACACCCTTGACCGAGGAAAGGGCCGCGTCCATCATGGCGCGGTTGAACCGGGAGCGGGCCTGGTGGATGCCGGGGGTGTCGATGAAGACAATCTGGGCATCGGGCAGGGTGTGAATCCCCTGGATCCGGTTGCGGGTCGTCTGGGGCTTGTCGGAGGTGATCACGATCTTCTCGCCCAGGATGCGGTTCAGGAGGGTTGATTTCCCCACGTTGGGCCTGCCGATCATGGTCACGAATCCGGACCGGTAAAGACTTTCAGTCATAGCGTGCATCCTTTGTGCTGTATTTGAGGTCAGATAACAGGTCGCCGCGCCGGGTCCCGTCGGGCAGGAGCACGGCGACTTCATGGGAGGAACAGGCGGGATCGCCGCGCACCGCTTCTATGCGAACCCCTTTTTCGCGGAGAATGCGCCGGATGTTTGCCCGTCCCTGGCCGACCACATCCGAGACCCTGGACGGGTTGCACGCGATGGTTGCGCACCGGCCTGCGGGGACCTGTCCGTCGAGCAGCCCGGCAACCAGGTCGTGGAAGAGTTCCGCCTCCACCAGCTGCCTGAAGGCAGGGTGCCAGGGTCCGGCCAGGATCGTTCCCGTCTTCTGCAGTTCGCCGGTAGGCTGGAGGCCCATGCGGATCACCGGAATGCCGGCGAGAAGCGCACGGTGCAGCATGACCTTGCACAAGGTCACGGCCTGGCCGAGGGACAACGGCTGATACGTTCCGCTGGCATGGAGCCGCGCCAATTCGGTCCCGGCTATCACCAGGGCCGGGTAGATGCGGAGGAAACACGGCTGCAACTCCAGCACCCGCGCCATGGAATCGAGGGACTTTTCCGGGGTGTCGCCGGGAAGGCCCGGCATGAGCTGGGCGCCGACCGGCATGCCCTGCTCCTTCAGGCAGGCGAATGCCCGTTCCACGGCCGCCGCGTCATGGCCGCGCCCTGCCAGGGACAGGACACCATCATCCATGGACTGAATGCCGATCTCCACGGTCTGCACGCCCATGCGGCGCAGATACCCAATGACTTCGGCATCCGCACTGTCCGGGCGGGTGGACACCCGGATGGAGCTCACCTCTCCGGAGGCAAGAAGCGGTTGCAGCGGAATGAGGAGTCTCTCCCGCGCATCGTGGGGGAGACTGGTGAAGCTGCCGCCGAAAAAAGCGACCTCCACGGACGGACTGCCACTGGACCGGCGATACTCGCGGACCGTGGCGAGAATCAGTTCGGCCGGAGGAAGCGCCCCGCCGGCGCCGGAAATCTTTTCCTGGTCGCAGAAAACGCACCGGTGGGGGCACCCGCGATGGGAAATGAAAAACGGAACGATCGGGGTCTTCATGTCTCCCGTTCCGCGCGGCGCTGCTCCAGGCGCAGAATGCCCTCCTGTGCAGCTGCCTGTTCCGCCTCCTTCTTGCTTTTGCCGCTGCCCGTGCCGAAAGGTTCTTCCCCAATCCTCACCGTTGCGGTAAAAACCCGGTCGTGGTCCGGTCCGGCCGCCTCTTCGTGGACGTAGACGGGGGGGATGCCGAAAAGCGACTGGGACAGCTCCTGCATCCTGGTCTTGTAGTCCCTGAAGACGGCATCACCGGCATTACGCTCCAGCAGCGGCCCGAAAAACCTGTCAATGAACGCTGCCGCAGCATCGAACCCCCCGTCCAGGTACACTGCCGCCGTCAGCGCCTCGAAAGCATCCGCCAGGACCGATTTCTTGCTGCGTCCGCCGGTCTTGTCCTCGCCCCGGCCCAGGCGCAGGTATTCCCCCAGCCGGATTTCACCGGCCAGGCCGGCAAGGGTATCCTCGTCCACAAGAGATGCGCGTATGCGCGACAGATTTCCTTCCCCGCTGTCCGGCAGCAGCTCCATCAGCCTGCGGCTGACCAGGAGGCCCAGGACGGAATCGCCGAAGAACTCCAACCGCTGGTTGTCCTTGAGCCCCCGCTCGCGGGACTCGTTCACATAGGAACGGTGCGTCAGCGCTTCGAGCAGAAGCGCCTGGTCGGTGAAGTGATAGTCGAGGGATGTTTCGAGGGCATCGTGGTTCGCTTGCCTGCGGTTTTTCATGAAATATGGAACTCTCCAGTGATGGGCGAATTGACCGTCCGGTTGTGCAGTTATCGGAGTATAGCGGTTTGTCGGCATTTTATCAATACGCACGGCATATCCGGCTGCATGTCAGACCTTCCGGGTTTTTATCTTGATTATATTCCTCCCCTACCCTATAATTTTGCATTTCATCACGAACGGATTCGGAGCGCCTCCAATGGCCTGTTTCATAACCTTCGAGGGCATCGAGGGGTGCGGCAAGACAACCCAGGTGCGCCTTCTCGCCGAATTTCTCACGTCGCGGGGCCATGACGTCACCGTGACGCGGGAACCGGGCGGCTGCGCCATCGCCGACCAGGTGCGGGCGATCCTGCTGGACGCGGAAAACCGCGCCCTGGTGCCCCTGGCGGAACTGCTGCTGTATGCCGCGGCCAGGGCTCAACACGTGGAAGAGGTCATCCGCCCGGCCCTTGCGGCCGGCGGCATCGTCATCTGCGACCGCTTTACCGATGCCACGGTCGCCTACCAGGGTTTCGGCAGATCCCTGGACCGGGAACTGATCGACCGCCTGAACGGGATCGCGACCGGAGGGATCAGGCCGGACCTGACCCTGCTCCTGGACTGCCCGGAGGAAACAGGGCTGGCCCGGGCCATGGAACGCATCAACTCTTCCGCCGGGGCGCGTGAGGAGCGCTTCGAGCAGGAGTCCCTGAGGTTCCACCGCGCGGTTCGCCAGGGCTACCTCAGCCTGGCCGAAGCCGAGCCGCACAGGTTCCTGGTTCTCGACGCGACCCGCGGCATCGGGGAAACCGCCGCCGGGATCGCGGCTGAAATCCAGTCCAGGTTGTCGAAGGGATAGCGCCATGCCCTTTTCCAGCAGAGCCGGACAAGACAGGATCACCGCGCTGCTCAGAAGGTCGCTCGAAGCCGACCGGATCTCCCACGCCTACCTGTTCGAGGGGATCGACGCCGGTTGCCTGCGGGATATGGCCCTCGCCCTGGTTCAGGCGGTTTTCTGCGGCGCAACGGACGGATGCGGCGAGTGCGACTCATGCCGCAGGGTCAAGGGGCTGAACCATCCCGACCTCCGCATTCTCCAGCCCGACGGCGCCTTCATCAAGGTCGACCAGATACGCGACCTGCAGCGGGAACTTTCGCTCCGTCCGTACCAGGCTCGGAAAAAAGCGTGCCTCATAGAGGACGCGGACTGCATGAACCCGGCATCGGGCAACGCCTTCCTCAAGACCCTTGAGGAGCCGCCCGGAGACGCACTGCTGATACTGCTCACGACCCACGGCGAAGGAATCCTGCCGACCATCCGCTCGCGTTGCCAGATCCTCCGTTTCCCGCCCCTGGCCACGGAGACGGTCGCCACCCTGCTGCGGGAAGAGGGAACGGGCGACGAGCAGGCCCGGATGGCGGCCGCTCTGGCCGGCGGCAGCCTGGCACGGGCGCGGGAGATCGCGGGCGCCGACCGGTTGCAGATGCGCAAGACCCTCCTCGAGCGTACTTCGCGCCTCTCCTGCCGAGACATTTTTCCGCTTCTGGAGACTGCCGAGGATTATGCCCGCGACCGGGAAACGGCCATCGACGCCGTGGACATGCTGAAGCTTTTCTGGCGCGACATCCTCCTTTTCCGGGCAGGAAGCGGCGAGTTGGCAAATCTCGACCTGCTGCCGCTGGTGAGGGACATCGCGGAACGGCTGTCCACCGGGCAGATACTGGACAAACTGGAACACCTGACGGTTGCCGGACAGGCCCTGGCGAGAAACGTCAATCCCCGCCTCGCCCTGGAGGTACTCTTCATGGAACTGGAGGCAAACGGCTAGGCGCAGCACAGCGGCAAGGGAGCATGACACCGGATCTGGACGGCAGGTACATCCTTGCTTCACCAAGAGATGGGGGAGCCCCCCCGGAGGAAGTAGTGGCGAAAACAGTGAAAATACAATTCCAGACAGCAGGCAAGCTGTATGACTTCCTGACTGGAGGCCTGCAACTGGAAACGAATGATAAAGTAATCGTTGAGACCGAGCGCGGGAAAAGCATCGGCGTGGTGATCAAGCCTCCCGTCGAAGTCGACGATGCGTCCCTCCCCGAAGGGATCAAGACCGTGCTCAGGAACGCCCGGCCCGAGGACCTGGAATCCGCGGCACGGAACCGGGCAAAGGAAAAGGAAGCCTTCGACTTCTGCCTGAACCGCATCAAAGAGCGGAACATGGAGATGAAGCTCGTCAGGGTCGAATACCTGTTCGACGGCAGCAAGGCCGTCTTCTATTTCACGGCAGACGGCCGCGTCGATTTTCGCGAGCTGGTGAAGGATCTTGCCCATGCCTTCCGCACCCGCATCGAAATGCGGCAGATCGGCGTCCGCGACGAAGCCGGGATGGTGGGCGGAATCGGGATATGCGGCAGGGAACTTTGCTGCGCCTCCTTCCTGCGCGAATTCGAGCCGGTATCGGTCAAAATGGCCAAGGAGCAGAACCTGGCCCTCAACCCGACCAAGATCTCCGGGCAGTGCGGTCGTCTTTTATGCTGCCTTTCATATGAATTCGAGACCTACTGCACCCTGCGCAAGTGCCTTCCCAAATGCGGGAAGAGAGTGAAGTGCGGCGATGCGGAAGGCGAAGTCGTCAAACTCAATATCCTCGATGGTACGGTGACGGTACGCACCGATAACCAGCAGGAAATCACCGTCAGCGGAGACGACATACAGATCGAGCCGGGCGCGGACCGGCAGAAGAAGCCCGCCAGGGAAGGCGAAGAAGCCAAACCGAAGAAAACCCAGAAGGGGCGCCCACGCCACGATTCCTCCCAGGCCGGCAAGTCGCGGGCGGACGGAAGCGGGAGCGCGGCTCCGAAAAAGGAGAGGCAATGAGCGATACCTATTACGTGACCACACCCATCTACTATGTGAACGACGTTCCCCACCTGGGGCATGCTTATACCACCCTGGCGGCGGATGTCCTGGCCCGCTACATGAAACTCAAGGGGAGAGAAGTGTTCTTCCTCACCGGCACCGACGAGCACGGCCAGAAGGTGGAGAAGGCCGCGAACGCAGCGGGAGAAACCCCGCTGGAGCTGGCGGACCGCGTGGTCAAAAGATACCAGGCCCTGTGGGAGAAACTGAACATTTCCTACACCGACTTTATCCGCACCACCCAGGAACGGCACAAGAAGGGCGTGTCCGAGATCTTCTCCCGGGTCATGGCCCAGGGCGACATTTACCTGGGCGAATACGAGGACTGGTACTGCACCCCCTGCGAAACCTTCTGGACCGAAACCCAGCTCATCGATTTCAAGTGCCCCGACTGCAACCGGCCCACGGAGAAGCTGAAAGAGGAGTCCTACTTCTTCCGCATGAGCAAGTACCAGGAGCAGCTCCTGGCCCATATCGAGGCCAATCCCGACTTCATCCAGCCGAAGAGCAGGCGCAACGAGATCCTGTCCTTCGTCCGCGAGGGATTGCGCGACCTCTCCGTTTCCCGCACGTCCTTCACCTGGGGCATACCGGTGCCGGGCAACGACCGCCACGTCATCTACGTCTGGTTCGACGCCCTGGCGAACTACATCACCGCCCTTGGCTATCCGGATGAATCGGGGGACTTTTCCCGGTTCTGGCCCGCCGACGCCCACCTGATCGGCAAGGACATCCTCCGGTTCCACGCCGTCTACTGGCCCACGTTCCTCATGGCGGCCGGCCTGCCGCTGCCGAAAAAGGTTTTCGCCCACGGCTGGTGGACAGTCGAGGGCCAGAAGATGAGCAAGAGCCTGCAGAACGTGGTCGAGCCGAACCTGCTGGTCGACAGGTACGGCGTTGACGCGGTCCGCTACTTCCTGATGCGCGAGGTCCCCTTCGGGCTCGACGGCGACTTCTCCCACGCGGCCATGGTCCACCGCATCAACTCCGACCTGGCCAACGACCTGGGCAACCTCCTGAACCGCTCCACGGCCATGATCAACAAGTACTTCAAGGGCGTGGTCCAGGAGCCCGAGGCGCCATCCGAGACGGACAGCGCATTCCGGGCCAGAACAGAGTCCCTTCCGGGAGTGCTGGAGTCCTGCCTGGGCGACCTGGCATTCAGCAAGGCCCTGCAGGCGCTGTGGGACGTGATTTCGGCCGGAAACAAGTACATCGACGAAACCGCGCCCTGGACTCTCGCCAAGGACCCGGAGCTCAAGGGGCGGCTGGCAACGGTCATGTACCACATCCTGGAGTCGCAGCGGATCGTCTTCCACCTCCTCTCGCCCTTCATGCCGGACACTGCCCGCAAGGGCCTTGAATACCTGGGATGGACGGAACCGGTCACCGAGGCGGGGATTGCGTGGGGCGGATTGCAGGTCGGCGCCCGGATAACCAAGGCCGAGCCGCTGTTTCCCCGGATCGAGGAAAAGGCGGAATAGCCCGCGCCCTGTTTTTCAGGCAGGCAGAGAAGGATCTCGCACGTGAAAAAGTTCCTGCTTCTGGCAATCTCCCTGGCATTCGGCCTCTGCTCCTTCCCTGCATGGGCCGCTGACGCCCACGTCGCCCAGGAACAGGTGAAGGCCGAGGCCCGTCGGGGGTTCGAAGAAATTCTCGAACTATGGCGCGACGGGAATTACCAGGCCCTGTACGACCGGCTTGTGATTTCGTCCCGCTCGGACTTCGCCACCTTCGCGGACCAGATGAATCATTCCGGGCGGAAACCGGCCTGCTGCTGGGAACAGCTGCAGGATGTCTCCGTCACGTACATCAGCCGGTCGCGGGTTTCCATATCGGCCAAACTCGGGATCGAGGTCGAGGGGATGGGCACGCGGTTCGTGAGCAGGCCCTTCTACCTGGTGAAGGAAGGGGGGGAGTGGAAGATCCACGAGGCCGACGTCATCTCCATCGCGGAACCCAACATGCAGCGAATTCCAAACGAGATCTATTACCGGTCCCTTTGACGCCATGCTCAGCAGCGGGTGGAAACCGGGAAAACGGAGCCTCACCGGTGTCAGCCGACGCGGATATCCTGCTTTTCTCTCCCGTAACAGCAGCACAGCGTGTCAAGCATCACCGCCGTGAAGCGCAGTTCGTAATCATTGATTGCAACGGGCCGCTGCTCCAGCAACGTTCTCATCCCCTGGGCGATGTTGTCCGACACGATGACCTCTGCCTGTGAAAGCGACTGGAGGTTCCTGACCAGGCAGGAAATGGTGCGGTCACCCGAGATGACCAGGACATTGATGCCGCTGTCACGGTAATCTGCCCGGGGCGGTACGGCGGCGCTTTCCTTGTGCTCGAAAATGCTCCGGATGCACCGGGCTTTGTTCAGTGCGTCTTCAATTCTGCTCATGGGTATCCCGCCTTGGGTGCCGGGGAATCCCGGCGCAGCCACAGTAAGCGCCCCTCCATTAGACCGGATTCAATTAATGATTTCAGTTTTATAACCATAGTCCGAGCGGTTGTCAAGCGCGAAGAAACATGCCGCACGGTTTCGCTCGCGGAAAACTGCCCGGGAATCAGGTGATGCCGAGGAAAAGTCCTTGCCATGGGAACGGGTCTGGGATACATGTCAAAGGACGGACACAGCTCCACTGACCGGCGGTTTGCGCAACGTCCGCCCGGAATCCCCTCCCATGAGGAGCACCAGCAATGTCTATCGATGACGCGTTCAACAGCTCAGTTGCCTATTACGATGAATGGATACGGAAAGCTGTCCCCGGTTACGACGAATTGTTTGCCGTGGCAAAGGAGCTGATACCTTTCCTTCCTGAGGAACCCGTCAACATCCTCGACTTGGGCGCCGGCACGGGGCTTTTTTCGCAGCAGGTGCTGGAAAGGTGCCCGCGCGGTCATTTCGTGCTCTGGGACGTGGCAGACAAGATGCTGGAAACGGCCCGGGAAAGATTCCGCGATATGCCGGAGCAATTCCGCTACGTGGTGGACGATTACCGCAACCTGCCGGAAACGGGAAGTTTCGACCTGGTCATATCCAGCCTTTCCATCCACCACCTGTCCGATGACGAGAAACGGGAACTGTTCCGCAAGGTTCACGGAGCGCTCCGTGAATCGGGGATCTTCATCAATGTCGACCTGATCAGGGGGCCGACGCCCTACCTGGAGAAACTCTACAGCAGGGACTGGTACGACAAAATGCGGCGCGCCGGGGCGCCCGGGGAGGAGATTCGGTCCGGCATCGCACGTCGCACCGCCTACGACAGGGAAGCGTTCATGGATGACCAGGTCCGCTGGCTGCGGGAAGCCGGTTTTGCGGACTCCGATTGTGTCTACCGGAACTACAAGATGGGGCTGTTCCTTGGCGTGAAAAGAATAGTTACGTCATAGCTGCAGTGATCTGGCGGTGTATTATGACCGCGATGGAACGGAGAACCCGGGCCTGCCATGCTTTCAAAACCTGGCAGGCTTTTATTTCGACACATGCAGAAATAGATTGACAGGCAAATCCTGATCCGTTACTTTGCATCGACAACCATCGAATCAGGAGCCGCCAATGAATACCGACCAAAACCTGGCCATCATGAAGGCCCTCGCGGACCGCTCGCGCCTGGCCATCGTCAGTTCCCTGCTGGAACGTCCCCAATACGTCGAAGAGATTGCCCAGAGACACGGGCTTGCACCGTCGACCGTCTCCTTTCACCTGCGCAAGCTGGAAAAGGCAGGGCTCGTCAGCGGGAGCAAGGAGCAGTACTACGTCGTATTCCGCACCAACGACGACATTTTCAACACGACCCTGCGCGAACTGGTGTCCGCGCCCCCTGCCGGGAAAGAGCTGCAGGACGGACGGATGGAAGCGTACCGGCGCAAGGTTCTGGACTCTTTCTTCCGGAATGGAAGGCTGGAAAAACTCCCTGCCCAGCACAAGAAACGACTCATCGTCCTGGAGCAGTTCGCACTGCGGCTAGAGCCGGGCCGCCGCTACAGCGAGCAGGAAGTGACCGGCCTCATCGTGCCCCTTTTCGACGACTACTGCGCCATCCGCCGCCTGCTGGTGGATGAAGGACTGATCAGGCGGGACGAGGCTTGCTACTGGCGGGAAGGCACGACGGAGGATGCGGCAACACCCGTCCATTCTCCTTCAGCGGCAACTGACAAGACGGCGAAATTTCACCAGGGTTCCGTCCGTTCCATGGCCAAACGGATGCACAAGCAGAGCCGGCCGGATAGTGGCGTCTACCAGATCCGCAACACTGCCAACGGCAGGATTTACGTGGGCAGCACCACCAACCTGGAGGGGATCCGCAACAGCAGGCTGTTCCAGCTGCGCATGGGCAAGGTCGTCTTCAGCAGGGAACTGCAGGAGGACCTGGATCAATTCGGCGCCGGAAGTTTCGAGTTTTCCGTTCTCGAGGTTCTGGATGCAGCAGACCCGGCCAACGGCAGCGAACGATCCCTTGCCGCGCTCTACGTGCGCTGGCTGGACAAGCTGCGACCCTTCGGCGAGCGCGGCTACAACAGCGCCAAAGCATACCAGCGGGACTTGAACCGGCTGAAAAACCAGAGCGGCAGCGAGTTGGAGTGACTGCACGGCAGGGAATGAGGCAAAATGCCATGACTTCCGGGATTGCAACTGATATTCTCATGCGACTGCATGAACTTGGCGACCCGCAAAAGGCCGAATTCCTGAAACGGTTCTTCAAAACCGGCCCGGGAGAATATGGCGAGGGCGACCTATTCCTCGGAATTCGAGTGCCCGACGTCAGACAGCTGACCCGCGAATTCAAAACGGTGAAGGCCTGGGACGTCGTTCCGCTCCTGCAATCCGCGGTCCACGAGGTAAGACTGTTCGCGCTCCTTGTGTGCGTCAGGGAATTCTCGAAAGGCACTCGCACCGACCGGGAAAAAATCTACAATCTGTACCGGGACAACATGGAGTTCGTCAACAACTGGGACCTCGTCGACCTCTCGGCGCCCCCAATCGTGGGCGCTTTCCTCGAAGAGCGGAGCAGGGAACCGCTCTATCGGCTGGCTGGTTCACCAAACCTCTGGGAACGACGAATAGCTGTCATTGCGACGTTCCATTTCATCCGCCGTAATCAGTACGAAGACACTTTGAGAATTTCAAGGATTCTGCTGCGCGACGAACATGACCTGATACACAAGGCGACCGGGTGGATGCTCCGCGAGGTCGGCAAGCGGGACCCCGAAAGGGAGGAATCATTTCTGAAGGAGCACTGCCGGGAGATGCCCAGGACCATGCTCCGCTATGCCATTGAAAAGTTCCCCCCGGACAGGAGACGGATGTATCTTGACGGTTCGGCCGGTTAGAGGCTTGTCGCGAGATACAGACCTGCCAGGTTTTCGAAACCTGGCAGGTCTTTTTCAAAGACATGATTCAACGTGTTCCGGCTGCCTTCCCGGTCCGGCCGGTTCGCTCCAATCCGGCGGCATACCGGTGCAGGAAGCCCCGGAGATTCACCCAGATGTCATTGAACCCGAAGGAGTCCATCTCCTCTTCAGCGGCGGCAAGGGACCAACCCTGAACCTTCATCCGGTATGCCGCCACCACGATCCCGGTCCGGTCCCTCCCCTGCCGGCAATGCACGAAAACCGGTTGGTTCGCCGAGTCGGACAGCAGTGCCACTACCTTGTCGACCTTCTCCCTTTCGCCATTGTTGAACGTGCTGAGGGGAATTTCGATGGAACGCATGCCGGCAGCCTCCACATCCTGCCTTTCGCTCATGGATGTCCGCAGGTTGATCACCGTCCGTATTCCCATTTTTTTCAGGGTGGCATACCCCGCTTTGGCCGGTTGCGAACCGCGGAAGATTTCCGGAGTGACTCTGCCCACGTTTTCCAGGCCCTGAAGACCGTAGAGGTGTTCCGATAATCTGGCCGATGAAGGGAGCTGCGCCGGGGAAGGAGGATCATGCTGTCTTGCCGCGGCAGAAGCCGGCGGAGCCTGATTCGCCTGCACCTGGGGGAAAACCGGCACGACGAGGAAAAAGACCAGCGCCGCCCACAAGGCAACGGATTTCCTGTACCAAATGATCATGAGTACCTCCAACGCAAGTTGCCGCCGTACGTCATGGAATTCAATGGGATCGTGGAATTTTGGGCGCCAGCGCCACGGGACGCGACAAGCAACGGATCAATGCCCCCTGGCGAATTTTTTCGCCAGCCTGGCCGCCTCTTCGGTCCGTCCCTGCCGCTGCAGGAGCGGCACGAGCCGTTCCACCGCCTCCCTGGCGTACTTGGGTGAGGTGAGGAGCCGGGAATAGCTTTCGACAGCTTTCGGCTCATCTTCCAGCAGGGTATACAACTCCCCCTGCATCAACCTGGCCTGGTCCGGTTCCAGATCTTTCTCTATCATCCGCGCAACCACCTGCAATGCTTCAGGCGCCCGCCCGGTTTCGGCATAAAGCTGGACAAGGCCGATGCTGCTGAGCGGATTCACGGGATTCAGACCAATTGCCCTGAGCAGGAGTTCCTCGCACTTTCCGGCATCGCCATCGTGAAAATGGATTATCGCTTTTTCGTAGTCCAAAATGTCGTTATCCGCATTCGCGGACAGCTTTTCGAATATCAGCAGAGCCTCTCCACTGCTCCCTTCCAGGTTCAGAAGGCAGCCCCGGGCGAATTCCTCCCCCATTGCGGCGTACCGGTCGGGCAGGTCTCCGGGAAGTGTCTGAAAATAGAGCGCCACCCGGTCTTCATCGTCAATGGTGTCCTCCAGATCATAGTGCCTGTAATCGCCTTCTTCTTCATCTCCTTGGGTGCAACTGCCGCAAATCGGTGCTTCATCAACCTGTCCCGCTGACTGGGGTCCGGATTCGAGGCCCTCCAGAAGTCTTTGGGCATCTTCCCTGAGGGTCGGGTCATCCGCCAGGTCCAGAATGACCTGAAGATGCTCCCCGGCCTTTTTCCGATCGCCGGCGGAAACGGCATGTTCCGCCTCGGTCAGGTTCAGGCGGCCCAGCATGTTGCCGGTATGGGCGATTTTCCGCCGTATCGCCTCGATCCGGGAAAGGTCCGCCGCGCCGCTTGCCTCCAGCTTTTCCAGAGCTTCACCATACGCATTCCTCGCATCGGCGAACCGTTCGTCAGCCAGGTATTTGTCCCCCTTTTCCAGGTAATGGCTGTAATCCTTGCCGCCGCCGAAAAGTTTTTTCAAAAACATGCGTTCTCCTCGAGAAAAAATTATTACCCGTCCGCGCCACCCCGATCATCTTCGAGCCCGACATGAAACAGGGTCCGCCATTGCGTCGTGTCGCGCCATCCCTCTTCCCGGTTGCCGGGAGAAACGATCTTGACCCGGTCGAAGTGTATCCGGGGTACGCCGAGAACCAGGTTTTCCGCCAGAGCCTTCTTGGCACTCAAGGGCATATCGCTGTAGAGAAGGCTCAAGTGGGGAGAGAACTCATACCCGGCTTCAATACCGAACCCGCCCCGGATTCTCGTATTCATCTCGGCCGGGACCGGATTTTCTTCGAAGTCGATGAACAGGCTCCGGAAATACCCCTCGCGGCAGTCGACCCTGCAGACATCCAGGGCAAATGGCCGTACTCCGAGCATGGACGCTGACACGACCCTCTCCAGGGCCTCCAGATCGCGAAGATCACCCGAATAAAGGGTGACGTGGGGCTCGAAAGGATGACCGCCATGTTTCCCGCACAATTCCCGGATCAGGGCTTCGAGGAACGCGAAATCAGGTTCGGAAGGTGTCAGGAATATGGAATACCTTTGCACGGTTCACCTGTTTATGTGGAAGCCGGTTAACCTTGTCACCAGTTCCGCGTCATGCGGATGACGTCATCAGCCGATTGACGCTCGAGAGGAAAGATTCCGCGGAAAACGGCTTGGCGATGAAGTTGAAGGACTGATCCGGGTTTTCGCTGAACAACGCGTCCTGTGTAGCATAGCCGGACATGAAGAGCGCCTTTACATCCGGCTGCTGGTGGAGAAGCTGCTTGTAGAGCTCCGGACCGTTCATCTGCGGCATGACCACATCCGAAACGAGGAGATCGATGGGGAGCGGATGCTTTCGGGCCTGGTACAGGGCCGATTCGGGAGTGTCTGCCGCCAGGACGTCGAGACCAAGGCTGTCCAGGAGCTCCCGCGCGATTTCCAGCACCATGGGATTGTCTTCGACCAGGAGTACGGTGCCCGATGCGGCCCGCTCCGTCCCGGAGGAAGTGGCCGGCAGCGTCCCGACGGTCTCCCGGGCCGGGGCCTCCGGCAGCAAGATGCGGAAAGTGGTCCCGCGCCCCAGCCGGCTCTCTACCTCGATGTGCCCTCCATGCTGCTTGACGATCCCGTAGACCGTCGACAGGCCGAGGCCGGTGCCTCTGCCGACAGGTTTCGTGGTAAAGAAGGGATCGAATATCTGGCTGGCGATGGCTTCATTAATTCCGCAGCCGTTATCTTCGAAGGTCAACACGATGAAGCTTCCGGAGCCGGCGGGCGAATCCAGGGCGAGCGGCCCGCTCTCCAGAGCCGTGCGACCGGTCGCTATCCTGATCACACCGGCTCCGTCAATGGCGTCCTGGGCGTTCACCGCCAGGTTCAGCATGATCTGCTCGATCTGGGTGCGGTTCACCAGTATCGGGCACTCAGTGGCGCACGGATTGCAGCGTATTTCGATGTCTTCCCGTATGGTCCGGCGCAGGATCACCATGAAGCTGTCGAGGATTTCATTCAGATCCTGCCATGCCGTATCGACCGCCTGCCTGCTGCTGAAGCTCAGGATCTGCTTGACCAGCTCGGCAGCCTTCCGGGACGCGTCACGGATCGTCGTGGCGCGCCGGCAGACCGGATCGCCAGGAGAGGCAGCAGAGATCAGCAGTTCCGAGGCCCCCATGATCGGCGTCAACAGGTTGTTGAAGTCGTGGGCGATGCCTCCGGCAAGCAGGCCGATGCTTTCCAGCTTCTGGCGCTGCATGATCTGCAGCTGCAATTGACGGCGCTCGGTGACGTCCTGCCCGACACAGAGAATCTCGCTGATTTCGCCGGAGGACGTACTGATCGGCTGCATCGACCAGCCGATCCAGGCACGCCTGCCGTCCTTGCTTACGCTTTCCTCTTCGTATGACCGGCAGGGTCCGGAGGCAGACCAGGGCGGCTGAGGCTCAAGGGCATGCAGTCCGCTCGCAGCGGTTCCCGTGCCCATGAGGTCGACGATATTCCTGCCGACCAGTTCCTCCCGGTCATAACCGAAAAACATTTCGGCGAACTCGTTGACAAAGGTTATCTCGCCCGATGGAGCCATCCTGAGTATGATGCAATTTACGTGCTCGACCAACTGGCGGTAACGCTCTTCGCTCCGCCGGAGCGCATCCTGGGCGGCGATGGTTTCATCGAGCTGCCTGCGCAGCATTTCTTCGGTGGCGGCGAGGTTCCGGTTGCTCATGAGCAGATCATTATCCGTTCGCCTGCGGCCGTCTATTTCCCGTTCCAGTTTCAGGTTCAGCACCTTGAGGCGTTCCTGCTCCCGCAGGTAGGTGGCGAGGACCACCCAGAGCACCAGGATGACGCTCAGGGAACCTACGATAACGCCGACCATCAGGTCCAGGATTCTGGCAAAAGCGCTCTCATACGGAATGACGAGCCACGGGCAGGCATGCGACAGGGCAATCAGCAGGCATCCGTTTGCGACCATGGCCGTCACGACGAGCCATCGTTTCCAACCGCGGAAGACGATCAGGGGATACATGCAGACCGGGGGGACGAAATAGGGCACGCTCCCTTCATTGCCGCCGTTCAGGAACCAGGTGACGTTGATGGTTGCCAGCATCATGACCAACAGGATCCAGACGTGGTTTTTCCCCTTCCGCGCGGCCAGGTACAGCACGAAGGATACTCCGCCGAACAGCGCTATGGGAACATTGACCAGGTGAGGAAAGCCCTGCAAGACGTTCGCGGGAATAAGAACGAAAAATATCAGCAGGGATAAGGTAAGACAGACGAGCCTGAAAAGGCGGCGCTCCAGACCGGGATCGTGTTCCGGGGAAAATGAATATTCTGAACGGATCTCATTCGTCAGATCCACGAGTGCGGCAATAAGCTTTCGCATGGCCCCCTCCCCTTACGGAACGGCAAGATGCGGCCTCGACTGGATAGCAGAGCGTTTGTGCCAGCATCCAATTGCGGAGTTCGCGCCTCAAAGACCAGAAAAATATACTCCTGCCCATTTTTGAAGTCAAAACAGTTTTCCATGCTTCCCATCTCGAGGGATTGTTTCATCGGAATGCTGCGATCACCGGGAATCCAGAACGCTGCCAAGCCTCACGAACAAGCCGGGGTTCGTTGCCGGGACATGAAGCCGGGGCGGAAAATGCTTGCAAATGAGACGCCGATGTACTTTCATTGCAGGAATTGCGCATCCCGGAAATCCCGGGAGAACATGCGGTCTTTACGACTGCCGAAATGCGCAGCGGGGGGACGGACATGATACATTCGATGTCGAAAATCGGTCGTTTTGCGCTGGCCGCCCTACTTTCATCTCAGGTCATGGCCATGGGCGGCTGTGCTTCGACCGGCCATTCGACGGCGGGCATCAAAGCCAAGGTCCTGGCCATAAACGATTTCCACGGCCAGATCTGCGCGGGAAAAACAGCCGGCAAGGGCGAATTCAACCGGGCGGGGAGCGCGCCGGTCCTTGCGGCATATCTGAAGAAAGCCCAGTCGGGCATGGCGGACAGAAGCTTTATCGTCAGCGTTGGCGACCTGGTCGGCGCCTCGCCGGCGGTCTCGGCTCTGCTGCAGGACGAGCCGGCCATAATGTTCGTCAACTCGCTGGCCAACGAATCCTGCCGGGACCCCCTGCATCCCCGCTGCAACATCGCGGCCACAGCGGGCAACCACGAGTTCGACGAAGGAGTCGCGGAGCTGAACCGGCTCATCCACGGCGGCAACCACCCAAAAGGGCCGTTCCTGGAGAACCCGTACCCCGGCGCGCGTTTTCCCTATGTGGCGGCCAATGTCACAGACAAGGCCACCGGCAGAACCCTCCTGCCGCCCTATGTCATAAAGACCGTGAACGACGTCCCGATCGCATTTATTGGCGCGGTAGTCAGGAATACACCCTCCATAGTAGTTTCGTCCGGCATCGAGGGGATATCGTTCATCGATGAGGCAAGCGCCATCAACGGCCTGATTCCCGAACTGCAGGCAAAGGGCGTGCACGCCGTCGTGGCGTTCATACACCAGGGCGGCTCCCAGCCGCCCTATCCGGGAAAAACCGATCCGCTGAAGCCGCTGGAAGACCGTGAAGGCGACATGAAACCGGTCACGGACATCGTGTCGCGCCTCGACGGCGAAGTGGACGTGGTCCTGACCGCCCATTCCCACCGTTTCACCAACGCCCTGCTCCGGAATGCCGCAGGCAGGGAAGTCCTGGTCACCCAGGCCTATTCCGCCGGGACCGCATTCGCCGACATCGACCTGGAGATCGATCCGTCAAGCCGCGACATAGTGGGCAAAACGGCATCCATCACCACCACGTGGGCACAGAGCCCCGACGGCAAACCGGCGGTGGTTCCCGACCCCGCGGCGGCCGAAATTCTCGCCGGAGCGGAAAAAGCAGTCGCTCCGATCATCAACAAGGTGATCAGCAGCACCGGCCGGGCCGTCACCAGGACACAGAACAGGTCCGGGGAATCGGATCTGGGCAACCTGGTGGCCGATGCCATGCGCGCGGAGCGCGGAACCGATTTCGCCTTCATCAATCCGGGCGGCCTCCGCACCGACCTGGCCGCCGGCGAGGTCACCTGGGGGCACCTCTTCAGTGTCCTCCCCTTCGGCAATCTGGTGGTGACCATGCAACTGACCGGTGAACAGGTGTGCCGGCTTCTGGCTCAACAGTGGGCCGACCCCGCGTCCCCGAGGATGCTGCAGACTTCCGGACTGACCTATGCCTGGACCGACAACGGGCCGGGGCGGGCGGGAACGGTACTCGAGGTAAAAAAAGACGGGATCAGCATTGACAGGTCAGGTCACTACACGGTGGCCACGGTGAATTTCCTGGCCACGGGAGGCGACGGTTTCAGCGTTTTCCGGGAGGGGGCCGGTCTGGCGGACGGGCCGGCAGACATCGATATCCTGGTTTCCTACCTGAAGCGTCTTCCCCGGCCCTTCGGCATCCCGGAAAGGGGGCGGGTGAAACGGGCCGGCAAATAGAATCGTGCCGCGTCATTCATGGGCCGGCAGTCACATCCACCCGGTTCGTCCTCAGCTCTCCGGGGGCGAACAGGAAGAACGTCTTGAAAAGGCAGTATTTGTAGAATTCACCGGACAGCAGCCGGAAGCTCCCTTCGTGGGTCCACCATTCCTCCTTCAGATTCCTGCTGTCCACCGGATAGGGATAGACCGCTATATCCTTGGGCAGCACCGAATTGAAGAGCAGGATGGCGCGTTTCATGTGGTAGCGGGACGTTATGAGGAGCACTGACCTGACATCCTTGCGCGTGATGAGGTCCCTGGCGTGGATGGCGTTTTCCAGGGTGTTGCGCGACACGCTTTCCAGAAGGACGTTCCCGCCTCCCCGCTCCCCCGGTTTTTCCTTGAACAGGTCGCTTTTGCGCACCGCCGGATCCACGCCCACGAGAAACAGCCAGCGCGCGCGATCGGCCCGGTAGAGCCTGATGCCCTCCTCGACCCGGCCCCGCCCGCCGGCCAGGACCACGATGGCATCGGTATTCACCTGCCGCTGGCGCATGGAGAAGGTCTGGTAGGAAAAATCTATGAAAAGAATGACGACCAGGCATACCAGCAGCACAAGCAGCGCGCAGAACCCTTTCAGCAGTGCCATATCGTGCTCCCCTCTTTCAGGGGCCCCGGCGCCGCGGCCTTGATCCCGATAAAATTGTCTTGCAAATTCCGCCCCTATCTGGTATACAAAGTTTCTTCAGCCTACGAAGGAGGATTTGAAAAGATGTCCAAAATCTGCGCCATTTGTGGAAAAGGTCCCAGCTACGGCAATAACGTGAGCCATGCAAATAACAAGTCTTCCAAAACCTGGTATCCCAACCTGCAGAAGATCAAGGCAGTAAGGGAAGGCGGCTCCATCGCCACCATCAAGGTCTGCACCCGCTGCATCCGTTCCGGCAAGGTGACCAAGGCCCTCTGATTCTGCCGGGAAGACCGCTCACCGCGCTTCCGAACCACACTGAAAACAGCCGCTGCGACATTCCTGTCCGCGGCTTTTTTCGTTCACCCGCGCCAGGCCGTCATTTCGATTTCCACCAGAGCCGAGCGGGGCAGTCCCTTCACCTCCACGGTCGAACGTGCCGGAGGCGCAGAGGGAAACCTCCTGCCGTATATTTCGTTGACTATGGCGAAATCCGCCAGGTCAACCAGGTAGATGGTGCTCTTCACCACATTCGAGAAATCGAGGCCCGCGACCGCCAGCACACCGGCAATATTCTCCATTACCTGTTCAGTCTGCTCGGCGATGGTATCCCCCTTGAGGGAGCCGGAAGCGGGATCGAGCGGGATCTGACCGGACAGGAAAAAGAAATCGCCTGCCCAGACCCCCTGGGAATAGGGACCGATCGCCTGCGGCGCCCGGTCGGTTGCTACCGTTACCTTCGGCATAAACCCTCCTGAATGTTGCTCAACTCTTCAAGCGCTCGACCTTGATGACTCCCTGCACCTTCATGATGCTGTTCATGACCCGGTTCAGGTGATCAAGGTCAGTCACGTCGATTTCGAAAAGGTTGATCCCCTTCTTGTCCAGAGTGCTCTGAACGGTGGCGCTGGATATGTTCGCCTCGCAATTGGCGATGACCTGGGCGATTCCGGCCAGGATACCCTTCTGGTCATGGCAGCTCACCCGTATCTTGACCGGAAGCGCGGCCTGCTTGGCCCTGTTCCACGTAACGTCGATCCGCCGTTCCGGATCGCTCTCCAGGGCGAATGCGCAATCCGCCGTGTGAACCGTCACCCCCCTGCCGCGGGTGATGAAACCGACTATCTCGTCACCCGGAACCGGGTTGCAGCACTTGCCGAACCGGACGAGCACATCGTCCACACCGTTGATCTGTATGGCGCTGGACGATTTCTTGGTCAGCCTCCCCAGCACCTTTGAAACCCTGGTTTCCTTCTGTTCCCGCGTTTCGGCGAGTTTTTCCTCGGAAAGCAGCTTGCCCAGTATCTGGTTGCAGGACAGCTTGCCGTACCCGACCGCCGCCATCAGGTCTTCCTCGCCCACAAAGCCGAATTCGACCGCTACGCGCTTCAGCTCCCCGCTCTTCTGGAGCTTGCCGAAGGTGAGGCTGTAGCGCCTGAACTCCTTTTCGCAGATCTCGCGACCGAGAACGATGCTGCGCTTGCGCTCCTCGGTCTTGATCCAGGTGCGGATCTTGTTGCGCGCCCGGGTGCTCCTGACGATCTTGAGCCAGTCCTTGCTCGGCGTGTGATGGGGCGACGTGATGACCTCGATGATGTCTCCCGTCTTCATCTCGTACTTGAGCGGAACGAGCTTGCCGTTCACCTTGGCGCCGACGCAGCGGTGGCCGATATCCGTGTGGACGCTGTAGGCAAAGTCGATGGGCGTGGCGCCCTTGGGAAAGCCTTTCACGTCTCCTTTTGGAGTGAAGACATAGACTTCCTCGGGGAACAGCTCCACCTTGACCGTGTTCATGAACTCCTGGGAATCCTGGAGCTCTTGCTGCCATTCCAGGAGCTGCCGGAGCCAGGCGAAACGCTTCACGTCCTTTTCGTCGTATCCCTTGCCCTCCTTGTATTTCCAGTGGGCCGCGATGCCCGCCTCGGCGACCCGGTGCATTTCAGCGGTCCGTATCTGCACTTCCATCCGCTCGCCGTAAGGCCCGATCACCGTGGTGTGGAGCGACTGGTACATGTTGCTCTTGGGCATGGCGATGTAGTCCTTGAAGCGGCCCGGTATGGGCTTCCAGGTGGAGTGGATGATGCCCAGGACCTCGTAGCAGGCGCGGATGTCGTCGACCAGGACCCGGATCGCCATGAGGTCGTAGATTTCGTCGATGTCCACGTTCCGGCTCTCCATCTTGTTATGGATGGAGTAAAGGTGCTTGCTCCGGCCGGAGACATCGCCCCGTATTCCGTGCTCGACCAGCTTCTTGGAAATTATCTCCATGACCTCGTGAACGTAGCTCTCCCGCTCCTTCTTCTTCATCGCCACCTTGGAAGCCAGGTCGTAGTAGAGATCCGGCGACAGGTAGCGGAAGGAAAGGTCCTCCAGCTCGCTCTTGATCCAGGAGATGCCGAGCCGGTTGGCCATGGGGGCGTAGATGTCCTGCGTTTCCCTGGCGATGCTGCGCTGCTTCACCTCGGGCTGGTACTGGAGGGTCCGCATGTTGTGCAGGCGGTCGGCCAGCTTCACCAGGATCACCCTGATGTCGTTGGCCATGGCCAGGAGCATTTTGCGGAAGTTTTCCGCCTGGCTCTCTTCCTTGGTCTTGAAGTAGATCTTGCTTATCTTGGTGACGCCGTCCACCAGGTTCGCGATCTCGGTGCCGAAGATGGTTTCCAGCTCTTCATAGGTGGTGAGCGTGTCCTCGAGGGTGTCGTGGAGCAGGCCGGTCGCAACCGTCTGCACGTCGAGCTTCAGATCGGCGAGAATGGCGGACACTTCCATGGGGTGGATCAGGTAAGGCTCTCCGGACAGGCGTATCTGGCCCTGGTGCACCTTGGCGGAAAAGACGTACGCCCGCCTTATGACGTCCAGATCAGCGCCGGGATTGTAGGAGGACACTTTGTCCAGTATGTCGTTGAGCCTGATCATAGTGATGAGCCGGAAACAGTGTGCGGTCTGATGAAAAGGATACAGCGGAAACGAGCGGATGCAAAAAGGGCGGCGCTTCCAGCCCCGCCCTTCTCACCGTCCGTGATTAGCGGCTTTTGCGGGAAATCAACTCGTACTGCAGCTTCCCGGCGGCAACTTCGCGCAGCGCGAGAACCACGTTCTTGTTGGCGGCCCGGTTCTCGATCAGGGACTTGGACCCCTTGTACAGCTGCTTGACCCGCTTCGAAGCCAGCATGACCAGCAGAAAACGGTTTTCAACCTGCTTGAGACAATCTTCAACGGTAACCCGTGCCATATTCAGTAACTCCTTTCATGCCGGGCATCTTCGGCCCGGATCAGACAGTGCCGGACAAAAGCGCTTCCACGGTTGCGGAAACCCGGGAAGTCCTGCACTGTTCGGCAATGATAATGGATTTCAGTTTATCCAGCGCATCGGAAAACACATCGTTTACAACCACGTAATCATACCAGGACGATTCCTTCATCTCGCTCAAGGCCACCTTCAAACGCGCCTCGATGACCGAGGAACTGTCCGAATTGCGCCCTTCCAGCCTGCGGCGCAATTCATTAAAATCAGGAGGCATGATGAAGACGAAGACGGCGTCGCCGCAGCTGGACTTCAACTGGCGGGCGCCCTGGAAGTCGATATCCAGAATCAGGTTTACGCCCGCGGCCCGGTTCTCTTCAAGGGTCCGCAGAGCAGTTCCGTAATGGTTGCCGTGGACTTCGGCCCATTCGGCGAACTCCCCTGCGCGCACCATCTCGTCGAAGCGCGCGCTTGAGACGAAAAAATAATCGACCCCGTCCCTTTCACCGGGACGGGGCGGGCGTGTCGTGTAACTGACAGAATGCCGCAAGTTGGGAATTCTGTCAATTAATTCATTGCATAAGGAGGTCTTGCCGGCTCCGGAAGGAGCGGAAACGATGTATATTATGCCTTCCTTGTCCAAATTCCCCCCTTGTTTTCTTTGGAAAAATCAACTATCCGATCACCCTTGATTCTCCGCTCCCCCATCCCCCGGGACTAATACGCCGAAGTGTCACAGCCACGAAGGCCGGAAAATCATCTGTCGGTTTCTGGTGAGGAAAGAGGGGATTTTTTGTTCTGGCACGGAAATCTAGGGATTGCGCGGAGGCATACTTCAAGTATGTCGCACAGGCAATCTCGCAGATTGACACAGCCAGGGCGAAAAAGCACCCTTTCCGAACAGAAACTACTCAATGTTCTGGATCTGCTCGCGTATCTTCTCCAGCTCCGCCTTCATGGCCACCACGCAGGAGGTGATCTCGCCATCGTTGGCCTTGGATCCCATGGTGTTGACCTCCCGGCCCATTTCCTGGAGGATGAAATCCAGCTTTCTCCCCACCGGTTCCCCCGAGGCCAGGGCGCCGTCGAACTGGACCAGATGGCTGCCGAAACGGACGAGCTCCTCGGTGATGTCGCATCGGTCGGCCATCAGCGCGACTTCCTGGGCAATGCGGCTTTCATCGGGCATGGCGCCGACACCCAGCTGCGCAATGCGGGCCGTCAGTTTTTCGGCATACTCGCGGGGTACCGTGGGAGCCTGTTCCTGGATTCTTTCCCCCAATGACGCCAGGGTACCGCGCCTGGTCCGCAAATCGTGAGCAAGCTCCGCGCCTTCCCTCAGCCGCATTGCCTCCAGTGCTTCCACTGCGTCCGCAACCGCGGCAAGCAGGCCTTCCCGCATGTCCGCTCCCGCATCGTCGCCTTCCATCACGGTCAAAACATCCTTTTGCGCTACGATGAGGGACAGCGGCACGGGCTCCTCCAGGCCCAGTTCTTCCCTGAGCGAGCTGAAGGCATCGAAGTAGGCCTTTGCCAAGGGGATATTGACCACCGGCGGCCTGCAGGCAGCGACTGTGTCCAGTTGCACGAAGATGTCGATCTTTCCGCGCTTGAGTCGTTCCGATGCCGCCTTGCGCACGTCGTTCTCGAAGCAGATCAGGGCGCGGGGCAACTTGACGGATATCTCGCCATAGCGGTGGTTGACCGATCTCATTTCAACGGCTATGCGGCCGTTTCCCAGCTGTCGCTCAGCCTTGCCGTAACCGGTCATGCTCTTTATCATAACACTCCCCATTCGGGTTTGATTTTCTTGTCCGCCGACAGCGGACGAGGCGCTCTGACGCCTTGTGCCTATCGCCCGCTGCCTAAGATTTCCAGCAACTCTTCGTGCCGGCCGATGCGCGCGAACGCAGGCAGATCCGACTTGTACGCCACGAAGGGGACGCCCGCGGCATCGGCCGCCCGGCGGTCGAGCTCGGAATCTCCCACGAAGACCGCCTGGCCCGGGCTGATGCCGTAATGTTCCAGTATCCTGAGCAACGGTTCGGGATGGGGCTTGGGATTGCTGACCTTGGCTGCCGTCATGACGTAGTTGAAGTATCCCGCCAGGCCGAAATCCTCCAGGAGCGCTTCCATTGAATTGGAGCGATTGGTGCAGACCGCCAGATCGAACCTTTGGCGCAGGATGTCGAGTGTTTCACACAGGCCTTCTTCCATCCGCATGAACGGCAGCAGCTCCCGATAGTCTATGGTGGCGGCAAAACCGAGCGCCGCTTCGCCGCGCGAATCACCGCTGAACAGCGTGGCCAGCACATCCCTGCTGGAATAGGTATGCAGGAGCCTCATGGTTCCGGCGTCGGAACGATCCAGCGGGGGCAGGCCAAAGCGCTCCACCACCTTGGAATAGAAGACGAAATTCGCCTCGAACGAGTCGAACATCACCCCGTCGCAATCGTAAATGACCGCCTTGATCCCGTCCAGGATTCCCCCCGTCAATCGTGCTTCCTCACCGATTCCAGATACTCCTCCCACTCCAGGGGAAGAAGATATCCCTTCCTGTTGTTGCAATCCTTGCATGCCGGCACCACGTTGCCCTGGGTACTTCTCCCGCCCCGGATTATGGGCACCAGGTGGTCCATGGTCAGCTCCTCGGGCGGGAAAGTGCGCCCGCAATAGTGGCAGACTCCCCTGGCGACACGGTTTTTCCACCACCTGGTCCGGCGAAGTTCCCGCGCTTTCTCTTTTTCCCGGCTTATCTCCTGTTGGGACACTTCTATAATGAATTGATTCACCGCCGCCTCACGCGCCGCGCTTGTCAAGCATGTCCCGGATCGCCTGCCGGGCCAGTTCGTCGCAGCGCTCGTTTTCCGGATGGCCGTTGTGGCCGCGGATCCAGCTCCACTGCACCCGGTGAACCCGGGACAGCTCCAGCAGCCGCTCCCAGAGGTCGCGGTTGAGGACCTCTTCCTTCTTGCTGTTTTTCCATCCCCGTTTCACCCAGCCATCGATCCACTCGGTCATTCCCTTCACCAGGTACTGGGAGTCGGTGGTTATCAGCACGTCGCACGGCCGTTTCAGGGATTGGAGGCCGACGATGGCGGCGGTCATCTCCATCCGGTTGTTGGTGGTCTCCTGCGCTGCCCCGGAAATCTCTTTCGTCTTTTCGCCGCAGCGGAGAATGCAGCCGTACCCGCCAGGTCCGGGATTCCCGCTGCACGCCCCGTCGCTGAACAGCTCAACCTTCATGGACATACGCCCCTTCACGCTTCAGGAGCCCGGCAATGGCGCCCATGACCCGTTCGACGATCAGCACATGGGTCTCCTTGCAGTCCTCCCGCTGGAAAAGGTCGGAAAAATCCAGCGGCGCGCCGAACACGACCCGCCCTTCCTGGCCCGCCCCCGGGAATCGCCAGCGGTTCAGGCCGATGAGCGCAGTGGGAATCACGGTCGGCCGGGTGTCGTAGATGATCTTGCCCACACCCCGGTTGCCCTTACCCAGCACGCCGTGCCGGTTCCTGGTGCCTTCGGGGAAGAGCATCACCTTCTGGCTCGCCAGAAGGTCGTT
Source organism: Geobacteraceae bacterium (assembly GCA_036677645.1). Classification (GTDB taxonomy): domain Bacteria; phylum Desulfobacterota; class Desulfuromonadia; order Geobacterales; family Geobacteraceae; genus RPRC01. The sequence goes on from JAVBWB010000024.1 coordinate 161,279, forward strand.
GATTGCCTTGCCCGCCCGCACATCACGCCCCCTCCGAACCGGGAACGCGCCCCATGAGCTGTAGAGCCAGCGCTGGAACGGCTTGCGGAACAGCTCTTCTTTGGCCGGGGCCCAGACCATCTGCATCGGGAAGCGCCGGACAAGCGCCCAGGGGAGAAATATGGTGTCGTAAGCGGAAATGTGGTTGGACGCCAGGAGCACGCCGCCGGACATCGGTATCCCTTCGTCGCCGATGATGCGGAAGCGGTTGATGATGGATGCGTAGAAACCTATGACGTTGGCGGAAAAAGTGACCCAAAAACGGCGCAGGAACGATACCTTCAAATAAACCTCGAGACAGGATGAAATATTTTTTTATGTATACCATTTTAAGGCTGCGGCGGCAACCACTTCATGCCCCCGCCCTGCCCTCGCAGGCGCTCTCATTCCCACACCCCATCGATCGGATGACCGCACGAAGAACAGTTCCCGTTCCGCAGCGAACAGGATTCGATGGTGTAGCCGAAGCGCCCGAGCACCTTTTTCCTGCATGCGGGGCAGTACGTGTTCTCCCCGCCTTCTCCCGGCACGTTCCCCTCGTAGACATACTTCAACCCCGCGGCAATGCCGATTTCATATGCTCTCCTCAGGGTGGCGACGGGGGTGGGCCGCACATCGTCAAGCTTGTAAGCCGGATAGAACCTGGACACGTGCCAGGGGGTGCCGACCCCGACTTCGTCGGCAATGAACTGTGCGATCGCCTCCAGTTCCTCATCGGAATCGTTGCGGCCGGGAATGATCAGGGTAGTCAGTTCGATCCAGATGCCCATCCGCTTGTAGGCCCGGATAGAATCCAAGACTTCCTCAAGCGAAGCCGACACCGTGTCGCGGTAGAATTCCGGGGTGAACCCCTTGAGATCGATGTTGGCGGCATCCAGGTAAGGCCGGATGAAGGCCAGTGCCTCTTCGGTGATGTAGCCGTTGGTGACGAAAACATTCCGCAAGCCGGCGCGGTGAGCCAGGACCGCGGTATCATACGCATACTCGTAAAAAACTGTCGGTTCCGTGTAGGTGTAGGAAATGGACGCGCAACCTGCCGCAAGCGCTTGGGCGACAATCCGGTCCGGGGACAGGTCGCAGCCCGGGATGGGTCCCCCTCCATGAGCCGCATGGGCGATGCCGTAGTTCTGGCAATGCAGGCAGCGGAAATTGCACCCGACCGTGGCAACCGAATAGGAACTGCTGCCCGGCAGATAGTGGAACAGAGGTTTTTTCTCTATGGGGTCCACCTGACCGGCAACGGCCTTGCCGTACACCAGCGAGTACAGGACCCCGCCCCTGTTCTCGCGGACGCCGCACAAACCGCGGCGACCGTCCTCGATCAGGCAGCGGAACCGGCACAGTCCACAGCGGACCCGAGAGCGGTCGGACTTTTCGTAAAACAACGCTTCCCTCATAGCCGCCCCCTTTCCAAACGGATAAATTATACCGGATTTCAACAAGATAGCAACCTTGGCAACGAATCGGCCTTTAACCGGCTTCCATCCGGAAACCCGCGAATCTGACGACAAAACGCGCTGGAAAGTGATTGGTTTCCGGACCTGGCGAACTCGGCTGTCCGCGCCGGGTCGCCTCTCAGAACATGAAGCGCCGCATCCTGATATTGAGCAGGATCCCCAGGCCGATCATGGAGGTGATCATGGAAGTCCCGCCGTAGGAAAACAGCGGGAGGGGCACCCCGACGACGGGAAAGAGCCCGATCACCATCCCGATATTGATGGTGATGTGCCAGAAAAGCATGGCAGTCACGCCGACCGCCATGAGGCTGCCGAACGTGTCATTGCAGCGGCGGGCGATGGCCAGCCCCCACAGCACCAGTGCCAGATAGAGGCAGAGGACGAGAAGACAGCCGGCAAAGCCCCATTCCTCGGAGAACACGGAAAAGGCGAAGTCCGTATGCTGTTCGGGAAGGAAACGGAGCTGGGCCTGGGTCCCCTGGAGAAAGCCCTTGCCGAGGAACCCGCCCGACCCCACGGCAATCTTGCTCTGGATAATGTGATAGCCGCTGCCGAGCGGGTCCCGCTCCGGCGAAAGGAAATTCAGTATCCGCTCCTTCTGGTAGTCGCGCAGATAGAAATGCCAGCTGAGAAACACTGTGGGAACGGCTGCCAGCACCAGCGCCAGCAGTGTCTTGATCCTGATGCCGACGAACACGATCATGGAAAATGCGATGAGCACGACCAGGATGGCGGTCCCCAGATCGGGCTGTTTCATGATCAGCACCGCAGGCGCACCCAGCAAGAGAAAGGGATAGAGCAACCCCCTGAAGGAAAGCCCGTCCACGGGAGGGGACGCGCTGAAGTATCGGGCATAGACCATCACGATAACGATTTTCATGAGCTCCGACGGCTGGAAGCTGAAGAACCCCAGAGAGAGCCAGCGCTTCGCCCCCATCGAACTCTTCCCCATTGCCAGGACGATCAAGAGCAGGAGCACGGCAACAGCATAAAACCAGTAGGACACATCGCCGAAAAGATGATAGTCGATACTGCATACCATGAGCATAATGAAAAGCCCGATCAGTAACCAGTAAACCTGACGGACCGGATAGGGAGTACCCACCATGTTGTAGGACGCGGTAGCGCTGGCTATATTCACTATCCCTACGCCCGCGATTACCAGAACGAGCGCCAGCAGCGCCCAGTCGAAGTTGGTAAACAGTCGGCGATCAATCATTGGCCTGCTGATCCTCCACTTGTGGTGTCCCTGATTCAGTGTCTGCTTCATCGCTGCCGGGCTCGGAAGCTGATTCGGTATTCCTGGGCACGGGCTTCCTGATGACACCTTTTCCCTGGAAATAGGTCTTCAGAATGCGGCCGGCGATAGGCGCCGCGGCGGAACCACCGTGAGCGCCGTGTTCGACCACCACCGCAACCGCGATCTCGGGCTTCTCGTATGGCGCAAATGCCACAAAGAGGGCATGGTCCCGATACTGGTAACCGGCCACGTTCTTGCCGTTCCGCAGCTTGACCACCTGGGATGTCCCGGTTTTTCCCGCGACTCTGACTTCGTAGAGCCTGGCCATGCCGCCGGTGCCACCGGGCTCGTTCACAACCGCAAACAGGCCCTTTTTCACCAGCCGGTAGCTCTCGCTGTGCAAACCGGCCCTGCCGATGATCTCGGGAGCGAATTCGCGCAGGATCTTGCCCTCCGGGCTTATCACCCGTTTCACCAGGTGCGGCCGGTAAATCGTCCCTTCATTGGCAACCGCGGCGGTCATGGCAGCCAGCTGAATGGGAGTCGTCAGGACATACCCCTGGCCGATCGCGACCGGAAGGGTTTCGCCTTTGAGCCATTTCTTGCCGAAGCGCTTCTCCTTCCAGGCGGAGGTGGGCATCAGCCCCGGTTTCTCGTTTTCCAGTCCGATCCCCAGGGGCGCTCCCAAGCCGAGCCTTCTGGCATAGGCGGCAATCCTGTCCACTCCCAACTGCTCGCCCAGCTTGTAGAAGTAGACATCGCAGGATTCGCGGAACGCCTTCTTCAGGTTCACCGCACCGTGCCCCCTCTTGTTCCAGCAGCCGAACGACCGGTTGCCGTATTTGTAGGATCCGGAACAGTTGATAGTCGTGTTCTCGTCGATGATTCCTTCTTCCAGCGCCGCCAGCGCCGTTACGATCTTGAAGGTCGAGCCGGGAGGGTACTGACCTTTCAGCGCCTTGTTTTCCAGGGGGTGACGGAGGTCTTCCAGGTACTCGTTCCACTGGCGCGAGGAGAGCTTGCCGGCAAAGAGCGCTGGGTCGAAGTTCGGATTGCTGACGAACGCCAGCACCTCGCCGGTGTTCACATCCAGCGCGACCGCTGCGCCCGCCTGCTTGCCGAAAGCAGCTTCAGCCTGCTTCTGGATCTCAAGGTCGATCGTGAGCATGAGGCTGTTGCCGGTCGTGGGACTGCTTTCACTAACGGTGCGAAGGAAGCGTCCCATGGCATCAACTTCTATCTGCCGGCCCCCGTCCACACCATGCAGATCCTTCTCCCAGTTCCGCTCGATGCCGCTCTTGCCCACGTAGTCACCGGGATTGTACCCCTTGAACCTCTCGTTGCCGATCTCCTGCTCGGTCATTTCACCCAGGTGCCCGAACAGGTGCGAAGCCAGGAGCCCGTGGGGATATTCCCGAATGGGGTGCATCTGGAGGTCGAGCCCCGGCAGGGACAGCCTGTTTTCTTCCAGAATCTCCAGCTGATCCCTGCTGATGCCCGAAGCCAGGATGATGGGCTGGTACTTGCTTCTCTTCCTCCCCTTCTCCCATTTGTCCGCCAGTTCGGCGGGGTCGGCCTGAAGCAGGCGCGCCAGCCCGTTGATCAGAGCATCCTTGTCCGCAACTTCCTGCGGGATGACCGCGACGCTGTACGAGGGGCTGTTGTCCACGAGGACGAGGCCGTTGCGGTCCAGGATCGTGCCCCGTGACGAGGCGACCGGCACCAGCCGCAGCCGGTTGTTTTCCGACATGTTGCGGAAATCATCGGTCTTGACGATCTGCAGGTACCACAAGCGCATGAGAAGGATGAAAACTATCGCGGTGACAGCGATCATCAGGCTCCGAATACGCGGTGAGGAATCCCTGGTGTCTCGTACGATGGCCTGTTCCGTCATACGGCCCGCTCCCTTCTGCCGGTAACCGGTATCACGTTGAAAAGACATGCCGAAAGAACTGCATTGACCAGTCCCTGGAGAGGCACCGACTGGAGGATGGACACGTACACCCCCGAGGAAGAGGAAAAGATCAGCAAAATAATCAGGCTCAGCAGGGCATGTATGACGCTGGCCAGGAACGCACCCAGCAGCATGAGCAGACGGCTCCAGGTATAGAGGCGGCCGGCGATTTCGTGATAGAGGAAGAAAATGAACAGGAACGTGAACCCGCTCAACCCGAAATTGATCCCGCTCAGCGAATCGTTGAGCAGCCCGAGGACAAAGGAAGAGAGGGCGCCGACGCGGAAATCGCTGCGGAAACCGATGTAGACGACGAGAATGATCAGCAGATTGGGCCGGAATGGATCAGCGATATGGGCGGGAATCAGGACGTATTGACAGATGATCCCTACCACGACGACGACGATGGTGTTGAGAAAAGCGAGCATCGGATTCAGTGCACCAGCACCAGGACTTCTTCCAGGCGTGACATGGAAACGAATGGGCGCAGTTCGACGGTCTGAAAGATCCCGAACTCGCCTTTTTTCACCATGGTGACCTCACCGATGGGGATTCCCTTGGGAAACACTCCGCCGATTCCTGAGGTGACCACTATATCGCCGACCTTCACATCCTCGCCCCGTTCTGAAAACTCCAGCGAGCACTGCCCGGCGCCCTTGCCCTTCACCACTCCCCTGGCCCGCGAACGCTCGATGGTGGCCGCCACGGCGCTGGCATGGTCGGTTATGAGCAGGAGCCGGGAACTGTTAGCGGCCCGGCGGACAATCCGCCCCACTATTCCGGCCGACGCCACCACCGGCATCCCCTCCCGTATCCCGTCCACCGAACCGCGGTCGATGATGACGGTCCGGAACCATGGCGTGGCATCCTCACCGATGACCGAGGCTGCTATGGTGGGGGAATCCATGGCCTCCTTCAGTAGCAGAAGCTTCTTCAAGCGTTCGTTCTCCAGCAGGTTCTCGCGGTCACTGATCAGCCTCGTGTTGAGCTTCCCGACGGTATCCCGCAATTTGACGTTTTCCTTTTGCACGCCGACAAGGAATACGTAATTGTCCCATATCCCGGAAAAAAATGCATCCACGCGGGACACCACTTCGGCGATGGGCGCCGTGATGCCCAGCACCACCCGCTCAAACGAGTTGGTGCTCTCCTTTTGCCTGATGTTCAGGGAATAGAAAAGCAAAGCCGCCAGCAGAATGCAACCGGCCGTGATGCGGAGAAGGTTTTTTCTGAAAAATTCGATCATGATCCCATATGCGGAAGGAAGCCTCCCGCCGTCGACGCCGGGAACCGCGAAATGCCCCCGGGGTCAATCGAGAATGAAAGGTGAGTCCGGCACGTCTTCATGGCGGATTTCGTCCACCGGATGCTTTTTGCCCGCACCGGCGTAAAGGCGGTCGGGCGCGTTGAACACCAGTCCGCTGGCGGTTCCCACGTTCTTGTAGGCATGGACGACACCGGGAGGCACGACCACGGTTTTCGGGGAATCGGCGCCGGCATAGACGATCTGCCGGATGCCGCGGGTCTCCGAACCGGGGCGGGTGTCCCAGAGATAGATCTTGAAGTTCGCAGGGCCGAGGAAGCAGAAATAGTCCGTCTGTTCCACATGTTCGTGGGGCCCCCGGGCAACGCCGGGAACGGTCATCGAAACATAGGCCATTTCAGGCGCCGGGATGCCTTCCAGCTCGTCACTGCGGAACAGCTCTGACAGCCAGCCCCGCTCATCCAGGTGTTTGGTCAGAGTCATTACCACCACATCCCGTATCTTTCCCGGCTTGAATGCCAGCGGCTCATCCGCCATTTCAGACCTCCTCCCGAAGGGTCGCTTCCGACAAGACCCTGGCTATGTAATCACGATAAGCGGATTTCGGCGTCTCTTCCATGGCTTTTCTCATGCCCGCGGCATCGATGAATCCGAGCCGGAAGGCAATTTCCTCCAGGCAGGCGATCTTCAGCCCCTGCCGAGCCTCCAGGGTGCCGATGAAGTGGCTCGCCTCGAGGAGGCTCTGGTGGGTGCCGGTGTCCAGCCAGGCAATTCCCCTCCCCAGGCGTTCGACGCCCAGTTCCCCCAGGTGCAGATAGCGCAGGTTGAGGTCGGTAATCTCGAGCTCTCCCCTGGCGGACGGCGTCAGGGATCTGGTGAGTTCGACCACCTTTCCATCATAGAGGTACAGGCCCGGCACTGCATAGTGGCTTTTCGGGCTGGACGGCTTTTCCTCTATGCTGACGACCCTCCCGGCCTCATCAAACTCGACCACGCCGTAACGTTCCGGGTCGTTGACATAGTAGCCGAATATCCTGGCTCCCGCATCGAACGCCGCCAGAGCCTTGTCAAGGCCGATCTTGCCGTAGAATATGTTGTCCCCGAGGATAAGGCAGACCGGCTCGTTGGCGATGAACTCCTCGCCGACGAGAAACGCCTGGGCAATCCCCCTGGGCTCGGGCTGCACCTGGTAGCTCAACCGGATGCCCCATCTCGACCCGTCTCCGAGCAGCGCCTGGAACCGGGGAGTGTCGAGGGGGGTGGAGATGATGAGTATGTCCCGCAACCCGGCGGTCATCAGCGTTGCCAGGGGGTAATAGATCATCGGCTTGTCATACACCGGCTGCAGCTGTTTGCTGGCCACGAGCGTAAGGGGGTAAAGCCTGCTCCCGGCCCCGCCCGCCAGTATGATTCCTTTTCGTATCGCCATGTTCCCATCCTTGGTTTCCAACCGGAAAGGGTGCTTTTCCGATCTGGAAACTGCATAGTTATTGTCTGGAGTTACCGGATGAACACTCCTCAGCAATTTTTCCGTAAACACTTTTTTGAACAGCGGCAGGCCTGGAAAAACGAGGCCGAACGTCAATCCTTGGCAAAATACTCAAACGGCATTCCCGGCAATCGCAGCCGCAGCTTCCAGTAGATCCCGGCACAATTCCGCCCCGCGGCTCCGGGCATCCCGCGCGGTTTCATCCTCCGACCTCCCCACCAGAATGGCGAAGCAGCCGGCCGCCAGCCCGGCTTCCACGTCGCTGATCTTGTCACCCACCATGAACGAGCGGGACAGATCGATCGACAAATCAGCCGCCGCCTCCAGCAGCATACCCGGATGGGGTTTGCGGCAGCGGCAATCCACGCCCCGTCCGTCCGGCCCGTGATCGGGGTGGTGCGGGCATACGTAGTATGCATCGATCCAGCTTCCGCGGCTCGCCAGCTCGGTATCCACGTGATCGTGGAGTCTCCTGACGTCATCCAGCGTGTATAATCCCCGCGCGACCCCGGACTGGTTGGTGACGACAATCACGAGAAAACCGGCTCTGTTCAGCATGCCGATCGCTTCGGGAACCCCGGGCAGAAACCGGAGGTCTTCCTTGCGATATAGATATCCCGTATCTTCATTGACGACGCCGTCACGGTCCAGGAAAACGGCTCTTCTGAGCCCGGTCACCGCCCTGCCTCCGGTGTCGGGATGCTCAGGGCGCTGTCAGCTGTAATTCTCAAGAATCTTCTCGATTATGTTGGTGGTGGACCTGCCGTCCACGAATTCAACCAGTTCGATCCTGCCGCCGTAGGATTCCAGCAGATCCTTGCCCACGACCCGGTCGGGAGTGTAGTCCCCGCCCTTCACCAGCACGTGGGGGCGGAGGATCTCCAGGAGGTGCATCGGGGTATCCTCGTCGAAGATGACCACGTAATCCACGCAATCAAGGGCGGCAAGGATATTCGCCCGCTCGTTCTGGCCAATGAGGGGGCGCTTCTCACCCTTGAGGCGGCGCACCGACGCGTCGCTGTTGAGTCCCAGCACCAGGAGATCTCCGAAGGTCCGGGCCTTCTGCAGATATTTCACATGCCCCACGTGCAGCAGGTCGAAGCAGCCGTTGGTGAAAGCGATCCGTTTCCCTCTCCGTTTCTCCTCCTCGATGATGGCGGCGAGGACGTCCAGGTTCTTGATCTTGATGTCGCTGTCCGGGTGCTCGTGCCCCATGGAGCCGATGACCTCCTCGGGAAGGACCGTGGAAGTTCCGACCTTACCCACGACGATCCCCGCGGCCACGTTGGCCAGCCGGGACGCATCAGGGAAATCGAGACCGCAGGCCAGGCCGAGGCCCAGCATCGCAACCACCGTATCGCCGGCGCCGGTCACATCGTATACCTCGCGGGCGACCGTCGGAATATGGGTGACGCCGCCCTCCTGGAGAAACAGGGACATCCCCTCGTAGCTCCGGGTGACGAGAATGCCTTGAAAACCGCCGGCCTCGAGCAGTATCCGGGCGGCAGTCCCGAGGCTCTCCTCATCCACGATGGGAATGCGGGATGCCAGTTCCGCTTCCTTCTTGTTCGGGGTGATGATCGTTGCGCCCCGGTATTTCGCGAAATCCTGTCCTTTGGGATCGACGACGACGCAAATCCCGCGTTCGCGCCCCGCGTCAACCAAGCCGGCCAGGAGCGAATGCGTCAACACTCCCTTGCCGTAATCGGAAATGATGATAATGTCCCAATGGTTGCCCGGATCACGGACAAACCGGAGGATGCTCGCCGCATTTTCCGCGGTTATATCCTGGCGGGTTTCCCGGTCTATGCGCACGATTTGCTGATTTGAAGCCAGGATCCGCGTTTTCTTCGTGGTCATGCGGGAAGGATCTTCAAACACCCCCCGCACGTCCACCCCTTTGCCGGAAAATACCCTGCGGAGATTGGCGCCGTTTTCGTCCCCGCCGATGACGCTGCAGATGGCAACCTTGCAGCCGAACGAAACCAGGTTGTTCGCCACGTTCCCCGCGCCGCCCAACCGCAGGTCTTCACGTTGGACGTTCACGACCTGGACCGGCGCTTCCGGTGAAATTCGTTCGGCCCTGCCCCAAAGATACTCGTCGAGCATCAAATCCCCGACAATGAGAGCGTTAACCTTTCTCGCCCTGGCGAAAACGGATTCCGCATTCCTACGATCCATCGTCACTCCCTGGAAAAAAGCCTGGGGCAAGCCTCAGGCGGTTACGTGAAAACCTCAATCGGTTCCATGGCAAAAGGGCCTTGTCCGGATTCGACACTGGACATACCCGCCGACTTCACCCTTCCGGGCCGAATAACCGCTGTTCCACCAGATCGCACAGCACATGGATAATGAAAATGTGGCCTTCCTGAATGCGGGGCGTGTCCTGATGGGGAACGGTCAGATCGATATCCGCCATGCCCCCGATAACCCCGCCGCTCTTTCCCAGAAGGCCGATGGTGCGGCATCCGGTCTCCCGCGCCAGCCCAAGTGCTGAAGCCACGTTCGCGGATTCCCCGCTGGTGGAGATGCCGATGACCACGTCTCCTTCAACGGCCAGAGCCTCGACCTGGCGACGGAAAACCGTGTCAAATCCGTAGTCGTTCCCTACCGCCGTGAGTATCGACGTGTCGGTCGTCAGGGCTATTGCCGGCAATGCCCTGCGTTCCCGGCGGAAGCGTCCCACCATTTCCGCGGCCAGGTGCTGGGCATCGGCGGCGGAGCCGCCGTTTCCCATGACCAGGACTTTCCGCCCGTTACGGAATGCCGCGACCAGGGCATCGGCCGCCAGGGCGATCCTGGACGCGAGCTCCCGCTCAATGGCCATCATGACTTCCCGGTGCGCCTGGAAATACGAAAGCAGCCTGTTATCGGTCATCTGAAACCTCTCGTTGGACAGTGGCGGAAACCGGACGGCGCCAGGCGGGAAATTCCCGGCAAGAACGGGTGATTCCGGGCCGGGAGGAACCCCCGGCCCGGGGAAGCGTCCGTCTCCGGCACCGGGCATATACAGGCAGGACATGCGGCATGGATAGACTACCGGTTCCACGGCCGTAGAGCAAAAACGGGAACGGTCGGAAAAACCCGTGAGACCGAAGCCGTCATCAGGGGTTTTCGTCAGCTGGTCGCTTACGAAGTGATCGCGACGCGGCGCAGAAGGTTCAACTCGTCAAGAACCTTTCCCGAACCGAGGACGACGCAGGAAAGGGGATCTTCCGCAATGACGACCGGCAGTCCGGTCTCTTCCCTGAGCAGCAGATCCAGGTTGCGCAGCAGCGCCCCGCCCCCGGCAAGCACGATGCCCTTGTCGACGATATCCGCGGCCAGCTCGGGCGGAGTGCGCTCAAGGCAGATGCGCACGGCCTCAACGATGGCGTTGACCGGCTCGGAAAGGGCCTCCCGGATTTCGTTGGAGTCGATCTCGGTCGTCTTCGGTATGCCCGACACCAGGTCCCGGCCCTTGACTTCCATGGTCAGCACCGAATTGCCCGGGTAGGCTTCGCCGATCTCGATCTTGATGTGCTCGGCCATCCGCTCGCCGATCAACAGGTTGTACTTACGCTTGATGTACTGGACCACGGCTTCGTCCATCTTGTCGCCGCCAACGCGGACCGATTTCGTATAGACGATGCCGGCGAGGGAAATGACCGCAACCTCGGTCGTGCCGCCGCCGATGTCGACGATCATGTTGCCGCTCGCTTCGGTGATGGGAAGGCCGGCGCCGATCGCCGCGGCCATGGGCTCCTCGATGAGATAAACCTCGCGGGCGCCTGCCGACTCCGCCGATTCCTTCACCGCCCTCTTCTCAACCTGGGTGATCCCCGAAGGAACGCAGATCACGATGCGCGGCCTCACCAGGGTCTTGCGGTTGTGCACCTTGTGGATGAAGTAGCGCAGCATCTCTTCGGTGATGTCGAAATCAGCGATGACGCCGTCCTTCATGGGACGGATGGCGGTGATGCTGCCGGGGGTCCGGCCAAGCATTTTCTTCGCCTCCATGCCGACGGCAAGCACCTTTTGCTGACCGCTATAAGCCTTCTGTACCGCGACAACGGAAGGTTCCCGCACGACGATGCCCTTGCCCTTCAGGTAGACGAGGGTGTTTGCCGTTCCCAGGTCGATAGCCAGGTCATTGGAAAACATTCCGAAAAAATAGTCGAATATCTTGAACATCCCTGTTCCCTTCCTCATTTGATTGGACTGGTTCCAAGCGCATTGAAGGGTGAATGTTAGCAAAAACGATGGCGGGTAGCAAGAAAAAACGGACACAATCCGGTTGCTTTTGCCACCGGATTATATTACTATGCCAAGCCGTTACGTATTGTATTTCATCAATTTATCCGACAACAGGAGCTGACCGGCCATGCTTGGTATCATGCGGAAGTATAAGTCTTCAATCATTATAAAAGGTGTTTTCATCGTCATCGTCCTCTCTTTCGTAGGCACCATCTTCCTGATCTGGGGCGAGGGCGAAGAAGGCTTCAAGGGTTCAACCTATGCGCTGAAAGTGAACGGCGACAAGATTCCCTACGAAGACTACTCCAGGGCGTACGAACAGGCGAAGAACTCCATCCAGCAGATTTACGGCCAGCACCTGACTCCTGACATGGAAAAGCAGCTGGGCATCCGCAACATGGTCATAAAGAGCCTGATCGGCACCACTCTCATGAAACAGGAAGCCAAGCGGATGGGTCTGAAGGTGTCCAAGGATGAGGTTGTCGCCGCTATCGCCGCGATCCCCGTCTTCCAGAAAAACGGCGTTTTCGACAAACAGCAGTACGAAGAGATACTGCGGATGAACCGCGTCACCCCCCAGGTTTTCGAGGCCGCGCAGAAGGACGAAATCCTGATGATGAAGGCCCGCAAGGCAGTGGCCGAGCGCGTCTCGGTAAGCGATGACCAGGCCCTCCAGGCATTCCGCAAGGAGCATGACCGCATCGACCTTTCCTACGTATCCTACTCGCCGGCCGATGTCCGGAGCAGGGTCAAGGTCACGGACCAGGGCTTGAATGCCTACCTCCAGCAGCACGAAAAGGAATTCCGCACCTCGGAACAGATCAGCATCTCGTACGCATTGCTCACTCCCGAAAAAGTGGCCGGCTCGATTTCCGTGACCAACGATGAAGTCCAGACCTTTTACCAGAAGAACATCGACCGCTACCAGGGCAAGGACGGCATCCTTCCCTTCGACGAGGTCAGGGACCGCGCCAGGGCTGACGCGCTGAAATTCAAGGCTGCCAGGCTGGCCTACGAGGAAGCGGCCGATGCGCTGAACAAGAACCTGAAGACCGCCGACCTGAAGGGAGCGGCCAGGATGCTCAAGACGACGGTTTCGGACACCCCCATGTTTTCCCTGAAGAATCCGCCTGCGGCGCTGGCCGGAGAAACCAATCTGATCCAGAAGGCGTTCATGCTCAAGCAGGGAGAACTGGGAGGGCCGGTGGAAACGGGACGCGGAGTCTACCTGTTCAAGGTGAGCGCGCGGAAACCAGCAGCCCTGCCACCGCTCGCCGTCATCCGAGCCCAGGTTGAGAAGGGCTTTGTGGAAGCGGAAGCCAAGGACCTGGCCGCTGCGATGGCGAGAGATACGCAGGCGAAGCTGGCAAAAGGGAGCTATGCCGGCAGCCTTCAGGAAACCGGCCCCTTCAACTATTCCGGCAAGGGATCCATCCCGGGAATCGGCGTTGCGCCGGAGATCATGGAAGCCGCGTTCAGCCTGACCAAGGCGTCTCCGGCTCCCGCTTCCCCCTTCGCCGCCAACGGCCGCTGGTATGCGATTCGCCTGAAGAGCCGCACGGAAGCCGACACGACTGCTTTCCAGAAGGAAAAAGAGCAGATCAAACAGGCGATCCTGCCGAGGCTTCAGCAGGAGGCGCTGCAGAAATGGATGCAGGGGCTCCTGGACAAGTACAAGGACAAGATCAAGGTAAATCCGGCCCTGGAGCGGGACTAGCCCGCCATCAGGGAGAGCGCCGCCAGACCGATTTGAAGAAAAAGGATGCCGTCAGGCATCCTTTCCTTATTTCCGACAACAACAGAGCGAAAGAGGAGACACCATTTTGGATACTACCGTAATGACCACCGACTTCCCCGACCTCACTCTTGCCGGCCGCGGCAAGGTGCGGGACATCTATGACCTGGGAGAGGCGCTGCTGATCGTGACCACCGACAGGATGTCCGCCTTCGATGTCATCATGAACGAGGGCATCCCCGGCAAAGGGAAGGTCCTGACCCAGATCTCGGCATACTGGTTCAGGCAGATGGAGAGCATTATCCCCCATCACCTCATCAGCACGGACGTCGACGAATTTCCCGCCGCATGCGGGAAATACGCATCGGTGCTGGAAGGTCGCTCCATGCTGGTGAAGAAAGCCAGTCCGCTGCCGGTGGAGTGCATCGTGCGCGGTTACCTGGCCGGCTCCGGCTGGAAGGAATACCGCGAAACAGGGTCGGTGTGCGGCATCCCCCTGCCCGCCGGGCTGGTTGAATCCAGCCGGCTGGACAATCCGATCTTCACCCCCTCCACCAAGGCCGAACTGGGAGACCACGACGAGAACATCACCTACGAACGGATGGTGGAGCTGTGCGGGGCGGCCATTGCCGGCACGGCCAGGCAGGCCACCCTCGACATCTACGGGAAAGCACGGGAACTTGCCGCTGCCCGCGGCATAATCATCGCCGACACCAAGTTCGAGTTCGGCATGTTCGGTAACGAACTCATTCTCATCGACGAATGCCTGACCCCCGATTCCAGCAGGTTCTGGCCCCGGGACGGCTACCTGCCGGGAGCATCCCAGCCCAGCTTCGACAAGCAGTTCCTGCGGGATTACCTGGAAACGCTCGACTGGGACAAGAAAGCTCCCGCGCCCCGCCTGCCCGAAGAGATCATCCGGAAAACCGCGGAGAAATACCGGGAAGCTCTCGAACGGCTCACTGCCTGATTCCCATGCGCGAACGCCCCGGAAAATTCCGGGGCGTTCGCGCATGCGGCCTGCCAGGTTCATCATTGTCATTCGGATCGGCTCCCCGTCCTCACAACGGGTAAAGCGTATCGTCGACGGCCGGTGGCGTGGTCTTCCGCATCCCCGCCTTTTTCTTCACTGCTTCGAACGGCTCGTCACCGTCAAACAGCTCCCCCATCTCCTCCTCGATCTTTTCCGGGTCCTCCCCTGCCTCCAGGCGCCGCACAGCCTCCTCGAAACCGGCCCCCAGGTCCATTCCGGAAACCTCGGAAAGTTCGCGCATGAAGCCCGCCATCTGCCGCGGATCGTTTTCATCCATTCCGTCCATCCGGCCTGCCAGCGACTCCATGGCCCGCTCCATCCGTTCATCGTCCACATCCGGAATTCCATCGCCCGAATCTTCCGGCCGGCCGCTGGAAAGGGCGAACCTGGACACCTGCCGCTCCAGTTCGGGCTTGCCGCAGCGCGGGCAGGAGGGGCGTTTGTCGGTATTCACGCGGCGGGAAATGAAATTGAACACGGTATGGCAGTCGCTGCAGTAGAATTCATACACCGGCATCAGGGAATCTCCTCTGACCAGGAAAAAGTGAAGCCTGATTTCTTAATTGTCACAGGGATGCAAGCACTTTGAGAAGGTGCGGCACCATCTGCTTCTTGCGGGACATCACCCCTTTGAGTTCGTACAGTTGGGGCTCGAGCTGGGGATAGCCCATGACATGGGCCAACTCTTTCATCCCCTCCGTGAGGAACAGGGTGGTTTCAGTGTAGATATCCGTAACCATGAGGCCTGCGAGCCGGAGCCGGTCCTCCGCCCTGACGCTTCTCAACGTTTCGCGGAGCCGGTCCTGAAGCTCGAAGAATTCGTCGAACCCCACCACTTCCACCTGGCCGATGCCGACAGCGATCTCACCGACCTGAAAATGCTTGAAATCGGAGCGTACCGCCCCTTCGGGCGTACCGTGGGGGGCAAATCCGCTGCAGGAGGTGAAGATTTCCCTGCCGAACGCGGCAATCTCCAGGCCGGCCAGGCTCCCGAGCCACTCGGCGATTTCCCGGTCGCGCCCGGTGGTGGTCGAAGACCTGAGGATTATGGTGTCGGACAGGATGCCCGCCAGCAGCAGCGCCGCTAGGGAAGAGCCGGGCGTGATGCCTTTTTCCCGGTAGAGTGAAGCTACGACGGTGCAGGTACTGCCCACCGGCATGACCAGGAACGTGATGGGCTGGCTGGTCGGCTGGTTGCCGAGTTTGTGGTGGTCGATGACCTCGATGATCTCCAGCCTGTCGGCGCCGGGAACCGCCTGGCCGAGCTCGTTGTGGTCAACCAGGATGAGCGCGCGGGGCAGGGGCTTGAGCAGGGAGGACTTGGTTGCGATACCTGCCAGGGTGCCATCCTCCTCGACCGCAATTACCGCCGGTTCGCCTGAATGGAGCAGCTTCAGCTTGAGGTGTTCGAGGGGTTCGCCGACCCCGATGCTGGCGAACGAGGTTTCGACAAACGACGAGAGCGGTGTGGCCAGCTTTGCCTTGGACGCAGCCGAGGCGGTGTCGCAGGGGGTGGAAAGAACGGTGACCCCTTTTTCCCGCGCCTTGTCCAGGAGCGCCCCGGGCACTTCCAATCCCCCCGTAACCACCAGGACGCGCACGCCGATGTCGATTGCCGCCTCCTGGATGGTGCGGCGGTCGCCGGTCATGATCAGGAGAGTACGCGGATCATGGCCTTCGATCCGGCCGGTGAAGGATTCTTCGGTCATGGCGCCGATGAAAAGGTGCAGGCGCTCCGTATCCGGACACGGCGCGCCGGCGAGGAAAGTCCCTTCAAGGCAGAAGGCAAGGTCTTTCAAAGACGCATCGACGCACCTGCTCCGCGCTGATCCGGCAACAAGGAATTTCTCGGACAGCCTGAGCAGGGACACCAGCCCGCAGGGCGCATTGCCGCCGTCAACCACGGGCAGAACCCGGATGTTGTGCCGGTGAAAAAGCTCCAGGGCTTCCTTCAGTGTCGTCCCCAATGTCGCGGTGACCGGCTGCGGATTGATGATGTCGCACACCTTCGGCTGAACATCCGCCAGATAGAGCGGCTGTTCGATGCCCAGCCGCTCGAGAATGTAGCGGGTCTGGGGATTGGGAGAGCCGGCCATTGCCGCGACAACATCGCCCTTCCCCTGCAGTTTCATCAGTTCAGCATAGGCTATTGCCGAGGCGATGGAATCGGTATCCGGATTCCTGTGGCCGATGACATATGTCTTTCTTCCCATTCAAAACTCCTGTTCCAAACTTGCAGCGATACGGCGCGATGCCGTTCAGCGGGGAACAAATCGGCGGTCAGCACCGGTCTGTTCCAGGCAGCCAGGTGAACCGGTTACCGCCGCGCACCTTCCCCTCCCGGGCACCGCTCTTTTCCGGGCAAAACGGTCTTCTGCCCGTAAACGGCAAACTTGCCGATTACTTTCGCCATTTCCGCTTCCGGGAGGATTACCGGCTCACCGATGCACTTGGCCTGGTAATAGATTCTGGCCACCAGTTCGATCTCCTCGGCAACCGAGAAGGCCATGGACAGATCCCGCCCTACGGTCACCAGGCCATGGTTGGCCAGGAGAACCGCATTGTGCGCGCCTATCGCACCGGCCACGCCGTCAGCCAGCTCGGGAGTGCCGAAGGTGGCATAGGGCGCAAGCGGCACCTTATGACCGGAAAAGGCCACCAGGTAATGGACCGCCGGTATCTCCCAGTTGAGGCAGGCCATGGTGGTGGCGTAGACCGAGTGGGTGTGGACGACCGCGCCGATGTCGGGCCGCTGCCGGTAGAGGGCGAGGTGGAAATCCAGCTCGCTGGAAGGTTTGCACGAGCCGTCAGCCACCGTTCCGTCGCAATCCACGACCGGGACATGCCCCGCCTCCATTTCCATGTATTCTATTCCGCTGGGACTGATGGCGATCAACCCCTTATCACGGTCGATTATGCTCAGGTTCCCGCCGGTGCCGGTGGTGAGGCCGGCCGCCAGGAGCCTGGCCCCGAATCGCACGATCTCGCTTCTCTCTTTACTTAACAGCATGTGTCCTCCCGGTCGATCGAGTCCTTCCGTTACATACACTCAGCAGGGATCGGTGTCAACGTGAAACTGTCACGAATTCCGGCCAAAAACTGTCGGATCGCTCTAAAAATCTTTCATTTTCCCCTTGCAATCCCGCCCGGAAATGGTAATCTCAGATTCAGGAAAGGAGGCGATGATTCTCGGACGTTGTCTCACATTCTGAAAAAGCAAGTTTGTCAGGGGGGGACGGAAATCCCTGCTGACGGTTCCCTCACGTAAGGGGAAGAATAGACGAAAAGAAGACGAAAGGCCGGGTGCGCACGTTCCCCGGCCTTTCGCATGTCAAAGACCCGGCGGATATCCGGGCCGCGCAACAGGCGAACCGGGAAAGGGAAACTGAATGGATTTCGACCAGATCATCGACAGGGGTGAAACTTGCAGCCTGAAGTGGGAACGGTACCGCGGCCGCGACATCCTCCCCCTCTGGGTGGCCGACATGGATTTCCGTTCGCCGCCGGCGGTCGTCGATGCTTTGCGGCAGCGGGTGGCGCACGGAATTTTCGGATACACGCTGGCGCCGAAAGAGCTTTACGAAGCCATAATCGGACACCTGGCCGGGGATTTCGGCTGGCGGATCGAAGCCGAATGGGTCGTCTGGCTTCCGGGCGTGGTGACCGGCCTCAACGCCTCCTGCCGCACCGTCGGCGAGGCCGGCGACGATGTCCTGACCCTGACTCCGGTCTATCCGCCTTTCCTCACCGCACCCGGGCTGTCGGGCAGGAACACGCTGGCAGTGCCCCTGGCGGACGACGGCGAGCGCTGGACACTCGACATGGACCGCATCGAGAAAGCCGTCACCCCGCGGACCCGCCTTTTACTCCTCTGCAATCCCCACAATCCGGTCGGGCGGGTGTTTGACGAGCGCGAACTGGCGCAACTGGCGGGCCTGTGCGAACGGCGCGGCATCATCATCTGCTCGGACGAAATCCATTACGGTCTCGTGCTGGATCGCGGCAGACGACACATCCCGACGGCAACCCTGTCCCCGGAAACGGCATCGAGGACCATCACTCTCCTCGCGCCGAGCAAGACCTTCAACATCCCCGGCCTCGGCTGCAGCTTCGCGGTCATACCCTCCCCCGAACTCCGGCAGAGGTTCGCCCGCGTCATCGACGGGATCGTGCCGCACGTGAATGCGCTGGGCTATACGGCCGCCCTTGCCGCTTACCGTGACAGCAGGCAATGGCACCTTGAACTGCTCGACTACCTGCGGGCAAACCGCGATCTGGTGGAAGAATCCGTCGGCCGCATGCCGGGTATCTCCATGCGCCACGTGGAAGCGACATATCTGGCGTGGATCGACTGCACGAAACTCGAAAGGGAAAACCCCGCGGCATTTTTCGAGGAAGCCGGCGTCGGCCTGTCGGACGGGAAAAGTTTCGGCGGCAGGGGATTCATGAGGCTCAATTTCGGCTGCCCCCGCTCTCTCCTGCAAGAGTCGCTGCACCGCATGGAAAACGCCTTGAGGTGAATCCGGCCGGCCTTACGCCTTCCTGCTGCCGGATAGCGTCACGGAACTGCCCTCATCTTCAGTCGCGCCAACCAGATCCCTCACGGTAAGCTCCCCAAGCGTCGTGGCCCGGCACTCTTCCAGCTGCCGCAGGACCTCCTGCACCCGGCTCCCCGCCACGTTCTCGTCCCTGACCCGGTACGAACCGCCAAGCGTCCTCAGGTCCGAAATGAAATCGGCCACCCGGATGCGCTCCAGCTCGCGGGCAGGGAAATAGGCTCTGCTTTCCTCCGACACCACGAGATATCCCAGGCCGACCAGCTGGAACAGGAGCCTGCGCACCATCCTTACCGGGATATGGCGCTCGTTTGCCAGCCGCTCTACAGTCCAGGGCCGCCCGCCGCGGAAAAAGGATTCGGCGATGGTCAGGAAAATCAGGAGCGATGTCATTTCGCGGGTGGCAAAGCTTATCTCGCGCTGACCGCTGTCCAGAAGCAGCGTCCGCCGCTGCTGATGCGCCACCACCAATTCCATGCCGAACAGGACGATGATCCAGCTGGTATAAATCCAGACCATGAACACCGGCAATGCGGCAAGGGTTCCGTAAACCGCATTGTATTTGGCCACGCCGAACTGGAGATTGATATAGCCCCATTGCGCGATCTGCCAGGTTGTGCCGGCCAGCACGCCGCCGACGATCGCAGACGACATTTTCACCCGGGTGTTGGGCATGAACTTGTACAGGCACACCAGCGCGACCCAGATGCTCACATAGGGAAGGAACTTGAAGAGCATCAGGACGACATCGCCGACATAGGCGGTCTTCAGCAGCCAGCGCACCACGTTCTGGCTCTGGAGGCTGGTGGTGATGCTCATGGCGGCCAGGAGCAGCAGGGGACCGCTCAGGATGACGCTCAGGTAATCGCTGAACTTGCGGTACAGCGAGCGGGTCTCCTCGACCCCCCAGACATGGTTGAACGCCTCCTCGATGCCGCTCAGGAGGGAAATGACCGTCGTCAGCAGGGCTGCCAGGCCGATGGCGCCCACCGAGGCCATGTTGGTGTTATTGATGTAGGTGATGATCCTGTCGACCACCTCGCCGGAACCGCCGGCCAGACGCTCGAGAATCAGCGGCTCCAGGGTGTTCTGGACCCCCAGCCCTTTCAGCACGGCAAAGGCAAGGGCAAAAAGAGGTATGAAGGAAAGGATGGACGTGAATGAAAGGGCTGATGCGCGTTCCAGGCCCCGGTGCTCGATGAAATTGCCGAAAACCAGCATTGTCGCCTTCATGGCCCGAAACAGATTGCGTCTTGCCCCCCAGAACTCGTCGTAACTCGTTCCGAGCAACCGATCCCGGAGTGAAGCGAACACGCCGCCCCCCTGGTCTGCTGGTTCCCTCATAAATGGCTCCCGGACATGACAGAGCCCACGCATGGTGGGCTCTGTCCCGATGTCATCTAGGCTTTGTGCTCTTCGCTTATTCTCTCCCGCTCCTTTTCCATCGCCTCTTTCCCCGCCTCGATGGCGGACGAGATGATGGATTTCTTTTCCTTGACCATGTCCTTGCCAGTCTCATAGGTGCTGACTATCTTGTCCTGGGCGTCCTTGGCGTATTCCCTGATCCGATCGACAGCATCATCGGTCATGTCCCTGATCTGTTCCCGCATCTCTCTGCCCGTTTTGGGGGCAAACAGGAGCGCCAGCCCGGAACCGATTGCCGCCCCCGCCAGAAACGAAATCACGATCGTCGACAAACATGCTCCTCTTTCCTCGTCAGCCATAACTGTTACCCCTTTCTCCTTGAGATTCTGCCCAAAATATGCTTCGCCGCAGCGGTAGCTCCGGCACTCCAGATCGAAGTGCGGTCGAACAGGCCGGCGACCTCTCCGACGACGGCGTTGATCCTGCTGATGTTGCGGCCCGTGTCGCCGACCGCCGCCATGGCCGACTTGACATCGTCCACCCGGGAAGAAACGCCTTCAACCGTCGTCCTGACATTGGCCAGGATAACCTGCAATTCGTGCACGGTCGGCACCAGTTCTCCGTCGATCTTCGTCACCAGGCCCCTCACGGACATGACCGTCTTGCGCGCCTCGATCAGGAACCGCACCAGGAAAATCGTCACTACCACCAGGGCACCCGCAATGACCGCAACACTAACCGTTATTCCATCCATGGCATCGCTCCGTTTCGCCGACCTGTATCATCGGCTGATCTGTCAGGTTGTAGTATATAGCCAGTATCCGTAAAAGCAAGGGCACTGCGGCTCCGTTGACACTGCCGGATTCCGTATAACCCCGCGGAACAAGCCGCTTATCCTAGTGTCCCATAGCCCCCACCATCGCTTCGGCCATCCTGGCGGGACCGGCGGCAACGGTTACGCCGCATTCCTGCAAAGTGCGGATTTTGTCCTCTGCCTTGCCTTTGCCCCCGCTGATTATGGCGCCGGCATGCCCCATGCGTTTGCCCGGAGGTGCCGTGCGGCCGGCGATGAACGCCGCCACCGGCTTTTTCATGTTGTCGCGGATCCACATCGCCGCCTCCTCCTCGGCGCCGCCGCCGATCTCGCCGATCAGGAAGACCCCCTCGGTCTCGGGATCTTCGTTGAACAGGCGCAGGGCGTCAAGGAAATCCACGCCGATGATGGGATCGCCGCCGATGCCGATGCAGGTGGACTGGCCCAGGCCGGTTACCGTCAACTGCTTCACCGCTTCGTAGGTAAGGGTGCCGCTGCGGGAAACCACCCCGATCTTCCCTTTCTTGTGGATGTCGCCCGGCATGATGCCGATCTTGCACTCGCCGGGCGTGATGATCCCCGGGCAGTTGGGCCCGATCAGGCGGGTCGGCGACCCGGCCAGGCTCCGCTTCACCAGCACCATGTCGCGCACCGGCACACCCTCGGTGATGCAGACCGCCAGGGCCACGCCCGCCGCAGCCGATTCCAGGATGGCGTCTGCCGCTCCCGGAGGCGGGACGAAGATCATGGAAACATCGGCGCCGGTTTCGGCGACCGCCTGCTCAACCGTGTCGAAAACCGGAATGCCTTCGATGACCGTCCCACCCTTGCCGGGGGTTACGCCGGCGACAACGTTGGTGCCGTAATCGCGGCACTGGCGCGTATGGAACAGGCCGGTCCTTCCGGTTATCCCCTGGACAACTATTTTCGATGCTTTATTTACAAGAACGGACATTGTTTACCCCGTATGGTAGTTTGTGTTTACTTCCTGCCGACCATGCTGACGATCTTCTCCACGCCGTCCGCGAGAAAGTTGGTGTAGTCCACGTTCAGCCCCGAAGCCAGGAGGATTTCCCTCCCCTTCTCAACCAGGGTGCCGTCCATCCTGACCACGATGGGGAGCGTGCAGCCCACTTGTGACGCGGCGTCCACGATCCCCTCGGCAATGACGTCGCACCGCATGATGCCGCCGAAGATGTTGACGAAAACCCCTTTCACGTCCGGGTCGTCGAGAATGATCTTGAAGGCCTCGGCAACGCGCTCCCGGCTGGCGCCGCCTCCCACGTCCAGGAAGTTGGCCGGGGCGCCGCCGTATTCGTTGAGCATATCCAGGGTAGCCATGGCCAGCCCGGCGCCGTTGACCATGCAGCCGATATTGCCGCGCAGCTTGATATACGACAGCTCGAACTCGCCGGCGGTGATCTCCAGCGGGTCCAGTTGGGAGTAGTCCAGCAGTTCCGGGTATTCATGATGCCGGAACAGGGCGTTGTCGTCAAAGTTGATCTTGGCGTCCATGGCCATGAGCCAGTCCGTCCTGGTGACGACCAGCGGATTGATCTCCACCAGGGAGCAGTCCTTCTCCAGGCAGCAGCGGTACAGGTTCATCATCAGCTTGACGCAGTCCTCGCACAGGCTCCCCTTCATGCCCAGCGCCAGCGCCAGCTTGCGGGCCTGGTACGCGCGCAGCCCCACGAACGGGTCGATGGTCAGGATATGGATCTTCTCCGGCGACGTAGCGGCCAGGGCCTCGATCTCCATCCCCCCTTCGGCGGAGGCGATGAGGCAGTAACGGGAACTCTGGCGGTCCAGCGTGATGGAGAGGTAGAACTCCCGGGCAATCTCCACCGGCTCTTCCACCAGGATCCGGCGGCAGATGAGTCCCTCCGGCCCGGTCTGGTGAGTGACCAGCTTGCGGCCGAACAGGTCCTTGCCCGCCTGCAGGGCTTCTTCGGGGCCGGCCACGAGGCGCACCCCGCCGGCCTTGCCGCGGCCGCCGGCATAGATCTGCGCCTTGACGACGCAGCGCCCGCCCAGTTCCTTGGCGGTCCGCTCCACCTGGTCGGCGGTAAGGGCCAGCCGGCCCCGGGGGACCGGGATGCCGAAAGAACGGAGGATCTCCTTGGCCTGGTATTCGTGTATGTTCATGAAAACTCCATGGGTAAGGGATGTCAAACGCGTGCCAGTATAGCGGGACGGAGAGGATAATTCAAGGAAAAGGAAGACTTTCCGCGGCTGTGCGTCACAGTATGAAGTCCGTCGACAGGAAGTGCGACTTCCTCTCCTTGACGATGTTGGTGATGATCTCCCGGTTGTCGTCCGTGTCCCGGGCCGAGACCACGATGCGGATGGAAAAGATCCGCAGGGCGTCGGAAACCGACTGGGTGCCTTCCGCCGAATCCTTCCTGCCGTTGAAGGGGAAGGTGTCCGGGCTGCGCTGGCACTGGCTGTTGATGTTGATGCGGCAGACCTGGTTGACCAGGGAGTCCACCAGCTGGGCCAGGAGTTCGCCGTCCCTGCCGAATATGCTGGCCTGCTGGCCGTAGTTGGAGGCAACCACGTACTCGATCGGCTCGCTGATGTGGTCGTAGGGCACCACCGGAATCACCGGCCCGAACTGCTCCTCGCCGTACAGGCGCATCCCGGGATTGACCGGATAGACCAGGGCCGGGAAGAAGAAGGAAGCGCGGCACGTGCCCCCTCCCCGGTTCATCACTTCCGCCCCCAGCTTGCGGGCATCCGCCACCAGGCCGGACAAATAAGCGGGTTTCTCCGGTTCCGGGAGCGGCGTGATAGTGACCCCTTCCTCCCAGGGCATGCCGCATTTCAGTTCGCCGATTTTCCCGGACATCTTTTCCAGGAAGGCATCGGCGATGCTCCGGTGGACGAACAGGATCTTGAGGGCGGTGCAGCGCTGGCCGTTGTAGGTGAGGCTCCCGCGGACACACTCGGCCGCGGCCAGGTCCAGGTCGGCATCCGGCAGGACGATGGCGGGATTCTTGGCGTCCAACCCCAGGACGCAGCGCAGCCGGTGCGGACGGGGATGAGTCCTCCTGAGGGCGTCGGCTACGCGGTTGGTCCCGATGAAAGCCAGGACATCCACCAGGCCGGATTTCATGAGCGGATGGATGACCGTTTCGCCTTCGCCGTACACGATGTTGATCACCCCGGCCGGGAAAGAGTCGCGAAAAGCATCCAGCATGGGCTGGAAGAGGAGAATGCCGAAGCGGGGGGGCTTCATGACCAGGGTGTTGCCCATTATCAGCGATGGAATGAGCGTGGTGAAAGTCTCGTACAGCGGGAAGTTGTACGGCCCCATGCAGAGCACCACCCCGAGGGGGGCGCGGCGGATCTGCCCGATGATTCCCTGCTGGATGACGAAACGCGACGAAACGCGATCCAGTTCCTTGAGCGCCTCGATCGTTTCCCGGACATAGGCGACAGCCCGGTCGAACTCGCGTTCGGCCTCGCAGTTGGACTTGCCGATTTCCCAAATCAGCAGCCTGACTATCTCCGCCCGCTTTTCCACCATGGCCCGGGTGAACCGCTGCACGCATTGAATCCTCTCGCCGACAGACATGGTGGGCCACGGCCCCCTGCCGTTGGCGTAGGCCCGAACCGCCACGGTTAGGGCTTCCATGGCAGCCGGTTCCGTCAGAAGCGGATAGGAGCCGATCGGTTGCTGCCGCTCATCCCCTCCCCTGTTCACCCATACCGGGGACAGGACTTCCTGCATCGGGCCGTCCCACTGTCTCAGGCATCCGTCCACCAGGTAGTAATTCTGACGTATGGGTGTATCAATCCTGAATCTATCCGGTATATCCTCAAGCCGGGGAACCGGCAATTCCATTGCACCGTTCATTGATTGTCTCCTGAAGCCGAGTTCCGTCCGGCAGGGGTGAATTGCTTATAGTAGTACAGCCGGGATTTCCTGTCAAAGAGTACTCAGACTTATGAACAGACCGGAGATATAATCGTTTACGACTCCTCCTTTGACCGCTTCCGGATATAAAGCGCTTCATCTTCGGATATGCCAAGAGCAAGCAGGAATTGGTGGTGCGCCTCGGGTGCCCGGCGCTCGAATTCGGCATGCCACTTTTCCATGGCAACTTCATCCATCCCCGCGGCACGAAGCATTTCAATCCAGGCTTGCTTATCAACAGTAACCGGCAACTCGCCTAGCGACTCAACCTGCAGCATTTTGCCAAGCAAACGTTGCTGGGCCTGCAAGGCGCGTATTTCCGAGCCAATTTCACGCATTCGCCGCTTCAGGACCACTACATTGGCATCTTCTTCCGCTGACAAGACACGACGGATATCCTCAATGGTCAATCCGGCCTGGCGAAAGCTGCAGATTGCCGCTAACCGGTCCCTGTTATCCTGCGAATACAAACGGTATCCGGCCTCACTATGCCCCGACGGGGTCAATAATCCAATGCGGTCGTAATATAGCAGGGTGCTGCGCGAGAGGCCGAACTGTCGTGCAAGCTCAGTAATGCGAAACATTGGTCATCCCCGATGTATCATGAGTGAACGCCCCCAGTGGTTGACTGGAGGCGTTCCGGTTGAACCTTACCTTTGACGGATTTCCGCTATCCTCTCGCCCGGCAACCCCAGCCATTCCAGGAAAGACTGGTGGCCCTCCGGGTTCTCCCTCTCGAACAGCCTGTGCCAGTTCAGCATGGTCGCTTCATCCAGGCCGATCGCCCGGAATCGTTCGACCCACTCGTCCACCGTTACCTTGTGTTCCATCCTCTGCTCCTTTCGCCGTGAAATTTTTCGTCATGGCCGTGACAAAATCAAGGCTAAAGTGTGAAGCAGTAGTCGGGTCAAGGGAAATAATGGACCGGTACGGACTTACGACACAATTGCGGTAGGCAGCGATTTCAGTCCAGTCCATCGCGCTCTGCGATGATCCGCTCCCTTCAATCTTCTATCTTCATCCTTCACCCTTCAGCATCTTCGCGTCCAGGATGGTTGCGCCGTGGGGATAGACGGCCACCGGGTTGAGATCGATCTCCTCCAGGAAACCGGTGGCCATGAGCTCGGAGATGACGACGAGGATATCGGCAAGGGCTTCCAGGTCGCAGGGAGGCTTGCCCCGGTAGCCTGTGAGGAGGCGGTAGGCGGTAACGCGTCGAAGAAGGCGGAAGGCATCGTCGCGATTCATGGGGGCGGGAGCGAAAGCCACGTCGTGGAACAGTTCCACGAACACACCACCCAGCCCGAACATGACCACCGGTCCGAACTGGGGGTCGGTGATGCCGCCGACGATCACCTCGACACCGGGTGCAGCATGTTCCTCCACCAGCACCCCTTCCGCTCGTTCTATCGCAAGGAGCCCAGAGACTGCCGCCTCGACTTCATGCCTGTCGGCCAGGCCAAGACGCAGCCCCCCAACGTCGCTCTTGGAGCGGACCTGTGACGAAGAGACTTTTGCCACGAGCGGAAAGGCCAGGTGGGACAAATCCGGGAGCGGGGCGCCGGGCGGCACGAAGACCCCTTTTGGAGCGGAAAGCCCGCACTGCCTGAGGAATTCTTTTACGGCGTGCTCGGGCAGCGCTTTCGTTCCTCGGCACGATCCGAGAAAAGCCTCTAGCATGCCGCGTCTATCCATGGCTCACTCCCCCTTCCAGCAGCGCGGCAAGGCCGCGCACCGCCCGCTCGGGAGACGGGTAGACGGGTATGCCGGCCTTTTCCAGCAGCGGGATGAGGCGCGGGGCCACCCCGCCCTGGGCGATGTGCACCACCAGCGGCTTGCGGACCGTTTCACGGAATTCCCGGAGGTGGGCTCCCAGCCCGAGAGTCACCCCGGCCACGCCGGTCAGGGCGATCACCACGAACCCGTCGAAGTGGTCTTTCAGGGCGAACAAAGCCTGGCGGTAATCGTCGTCGCGCACCTGGCCGGTAAGGTCGACGGGATTTGCCACGGTGTAGAACGAGGGAAAGGCGTCTCTCAATGACTGGCGGACATCTTCGGGAAGGCCGGCAAGCTGCAGGCCGTGCCGCGCGCACTCGTCCGCCGCAAGGACGCCGGACCCGCCGCCGTTGGTAATGATGCAGACCCGCGAACCGGGTGCGGGACGCTGGTAGGACACGGCCTTGGCCGCATCCAGCAGTTCGTCGAACCCGGCCACCTCGCGGATGCCGCAATGGGCCAGCAGCGAACGGAACACCCCGTAGTTGCCGGCCAGCCTGCCGGTGTGGGAAAAGGCGGCCGCACTGCCGCTCTCCCCCTTTCCCGCCTTCAGGACCAGGAGCGGTTTGCGCTGCGACAGGAACCTCGCCGCATCCAGGAACCGCCGCCCGTCGCTGACCGACTCCAGGTAGGATACCACGACCGCGGTGCCGTCATCGTCCGCCAGGTATTCGTAAACCTCCGGAGCGTCGAGGTCCGCGGCGTTACCGTAATTGACGGCTTTCGAGACTCCGGTATTGGCGACCCGGATCGCGTCGAGGAGGCAGATCATCATGGCGCCGCTCTGGGAAACCACCGCCACGTTGCCCCGCTTGGGCCGTTTCATGCTTTCATGGGGCAGGAACATGGTGTCCAGCCGGTGGAAAGGGTTGTAAACGCCGAGGCAGTTGGGTCCCACCAGCCGCACCCCTGCCTCCGAGGCGATGCGGACGATCCCGGACTGGAGTCCGGCGGCGCCGACCTCGGCGAAACCGGCGCTGACGACAAGGGCGAAACGGGCCCTGCCGCGGAGCCCCGCCAGGATTCCCGGCACCTCGGCGGCCGGTCGCATGATGACGGCAAGGTCCACCGGTCCCGGCAGCGAATCGACCGAGGGAAAGGAAGGAAGACCCATGATTTCGTCGTAGCGGGGATTGACGGGAAAAACCCTGCCCTTGAGGGACAACAGGTTGCGCAGGACAATGCCGCCCAGCTTTGCCCCGTCGGGGGAAGCGCCCACCAGGGCCACGGATTTGGGGAAAAAGAGACGGTCCAGTTCTTTCATACGCTCTCGATGAACAGCAGCGCCGGGTCTTCCAGGAACCGGGCGACCCGGCTCAGGAAGCGGGTTGCGTCGCCGCCGTCGGTGACCCGGTGGTCGAAGGTGAGAGACAGGGGAAGTATCTTCCGGATCGCGATTTCACCTTTGACCACCCAGGGCCGGTCGGCGATCCTGCCGCACCCCAGGATGGCGACGTCGGGATAGTTGACGATCGGGGTGGCGAACCCGCCGCCGAACTGGCCGAAGTTGGTTATGGTGAAACTGCTCCCCTTCATCTCCGGCAGGGCGACAGTGCGGTTGCGGGCCCGCTCCGAGAGGTCCTGCAGCTCTTTGGCCAGCGCGATGACGCTTTTCTTCTCCACTTCCCGGATGACCGGCACGATCAGGCCGTCCGGCGTGTCGACGGCAAAGCCCATGTTGCAGTACTTCTTGAGAATGATCTCGCCCTTCCCGTCATCAACGGACGCGTTCAGCAGAGGATGCTCAGCCAGCGCATGCTGCACGGCCTTGATGATGAACGGGAAGAACGTCAGATGCAACCCGGCTTTTTCCACCTCCTCGTTCTCCCGCATGCGCAACTGCCAGAGTTCGGTGACGTCCACCTCCTCCATGCCGGTGACGCACACGGACAGCTGGTGCGCCCTGAGGAGGTTCCGGGCGATGGTCCGCCTGAGCCCCCGGAAAGGTATCCGCTCCACCGGGCCGAAATCGTCCGCCGCCGCGCCGCTCCTGCCCGCAACTGCCAGCACGTCCTCCCGGGTCACGCTTCCGCGCGGGCCGGTGCCGGGAATCCCCTCCAGAGCGACTCCCTTTTCCCGCGCCAGCGCCCGAACCGCCGGCGTGGCCAGGACCCGTTCACGGGGAGGCTCTTCCGCTTCGGGGAGTTCCCCCACCACCGACACGGAGCGGGGATGTTCCTCCTCGCCATCCAGGGCGAGGGTCAGGAGGGCCTCCCCGGTGCGGACCACCTCGCCTTCGCCCTTCAACAGGGCCAGGACCCTGCCGGTGCGGGGCGTGGGCACCTCCACCACCGCTTTGTCGGTTTCCACCTCCACCACCGGCTGGTGCTCGGCAACGGAATCCCCTTCCCTGACCAGCCATTTCCTGATCTCGGCCTCGGTTATTCCTTCGCCCAGGTCCGGCAGAATGAATTCATAGGGCATGCCTCAGTACCTCAGCAGTTCCTCGACGGCAGCGGCTATTTTCGCCGCATCGGGCAGATAGTACTCAACGAGCCTGGCAAGCGGCACCGGCACATCCGGCCCGGCCACCCTCAGGACGGGAGCCCGGAGAAAAAGCATGGCTTCCTCCGCGATGGTGGCGGCCAGCTCCGCTCCGAAACCGCAGGTTTTGGGCGCTTCATGAACGATGAGGACACGGCCGGTCTTTTCCACCGAGCCCAGGACCGTCTCGCTGTCGAAGGGCGACAGGGTCAGCAGATCGATGATCTCGGCATTGAAGGGCTCCAGAACCTTCATTACCCTCTCCAGCATGCTGCCCCAGGCGATGACCGTGACGTCGTCGCCCTGCCGGGCGACCCGGGCCTTGCCGATGGGGATCGTGGAATCGCCCTCGGGTACTTCTTCCCGGATCAGGCGGTACAGTCGGGTCGGCTCCAGGAACAACACCGGGTCCGGGTCGCGGATGGCCGACAGCAGGAGCCCCTTTGCGGCATAAGGTCCTGAAGGCACGACAACCTTGAGCCCGGGCATGTGGCAGAAGAACGCCTCGCTGCTCTCCTCGTGGAGCTCGGGAGCCTTGATGCCGGAGCCGTATGGCGCCCTGATGACCAGGGGGCAGGAATACCGGCCGCGGGAGCGGTTCCGGTAGCGCGCGGCATGGGCGAAAATCTGGTCGAAAGCAGCGTAGATGAAGCCCAGGAACTGGATCTCCACCACCGGCCTGAGGCCGTAGAGGGACAGGCCGATGGCCGTGCCCACGATGGCCGATTCGGCCAGGGGGGTATCCACGATCCGCTCCGTGCCGAAGCGTTCCAGGAGCCCCTCGGTGACCCTGAACACGCCGCCGTCCCGCCCCACGTCCTCACCCAGGACCAGGACACGGTCGTCGCGCTCCATCTCCTCGCGGAGAGCCAGGTTGACGGCCTGGACCATGTTAAGCATCGCCATCGCCGCCGCCCTCCATCGCCTGTGCCAGCCTCGGGGTGCACTCGGCGTAAACCGAACGGTACAGCTCCCGCCGTTCCGGAGGCGGCATGCGTTCGGCGGCCCGCACCGCCTCGTCGATTGCCGCACGGGTGCGCTGCGCGACTTCGCGGCGGGTATCCTCCCCTGCCAGGCCCCGCTTTTGCATGAACCGCTCCAGCCTCAGGATCGGATCTTTCCCCTGCCACTCCTCGACCTCGGCCTTGCTGCGGTACCGGTCAGCATCGTCAGCCGTGGTGTGGTGGGACATGCGGTAGGTGAAGCATTCGATGAAAGTCGGGCCTTCCCCGCTCCGCGCCCGATCCGCCGCCTGCCTCGTCGCCCGGTAGACCGCGAACACGTCGTTGCCGTCCACCTGGATGCTGTCGAAGCCGTAGGCAAGGGCTTTCTGGGCGAGCGTCGCCGCAGCGGTCTGTCTTCCCCGGGGAACGGAAATGGCCCACTGGTTGTTCTGGCAGATAAATACCACCGGCAGGCGGTAGACACCGGCAAAGTTGAAGGCTTCGTGAAAATCTCCCTTCGAAGTCGCACCGTCCCCGAAATAAGCGGCCGTCACGATTTTGTCGTTGCGATAACGCGCGCCCATGGCAGCGCCGACGGCATGGAGCAGGTGGGTGCCGACGGAGACGCTGACCGGAAGGATATTGAGCCCTTCGGGGCACAATAGCCCCCGTTCGTCTCCGGCCCAGTACTGGAACAGGCTGGCAAGGGGATAGCCCATGGTGAGGTGGACCCCGGTCTCGCGGAACGACGGGAATATCCAGTCGGCGGGCTGCAGGGCGAACGCGCTTCCCACCTGGGCCGCCTCCTGGCCGCGGATCGACGGGTAGGTGCCGATGCGCCCCTCGCGCTGCAGGCTCAACGACCGCTCGTCAAAAGAGCGCGACAACACGAGCAGTTCGTACAGACGCAGGATCTCTTCCTTGGACAGAGGGGGAAGAAGTTCTTCGTCACAATCCCCTTCCGGGTTGAGAATGTCCAGCCGCGTCACTGAAAATGTCTGCAGAATGGTGTTCGGCATGACCATTAGGATAGCAGGAAAAGGAGGCGAGTCAACGCGGAGCAACCCTTCTCAGGAGACGTAGCGAACCGGGACATCACTGTCAACCGCTCGGGATGTTGTACGATTAGCACATCGAGGAATATACTGAATACGGAGACAATGGAATCGACAGCAGAGGACACCGGAAGATCCCGATCTCGGCTGACGACCGGAAAGAGGCCGATCCCGCGCGGGATGCCTCAAAAGGAGTATCGACAATGGGCAAAAAAGGAATAGCGCTGATCATAATGCTGCTGGTCCTTATCCCCGCCGCGGCCTTCTCACTGGACCTGGAAAAGGCCCGGATCGGTTACATGAAAGGTGACGTGCAGCTCAGCACGAAAGACAATCCGGACGACTGGTTCCCGGCGGCGTTGAACACCCCGCTGCAGGAAGGTGACCGGATTTGGGTCCCGGACGGGGGGAGAAGTGAAGTCCAGATCCTGGGCGGGGTGGCCATCAGGCTGGATGCGGCGTCATCCTTCGACATTCTCTCTCTTGGAGAGGATTCCTTCCAGTTCTTTCTCAACGAGGGCCGGGCGTACCTCAACAACCGCGGGGAAGAAATCGACCATATCCAAGTTGACACTCCCTACAGTTCCATAGGCTGTTACGACAACGCGCGCGCGATGATCGACGTCGACGCAAACGGGGCCACCTACCTGTCAGTCCTGTCCGGGTACGCCTTCGCTGAAACCAGGAACGGCAAGATCCGCGTGGACGCCGGCAATACCCTGCGCATCGCCGAAGATCTCACGGCCGACATGTCGCCGCTCAACTCGCCGGACGAATGGGAGAACTGGAACGTCGATCGTGACCGGAGGCTGGCCGGCGGCAGCCGCGGCTTGCGTTATCTGCCCGACGAACTGGGCGACTACGTGAACGATTTCGAGGATAACGGCAGGTGGATTTACGCAGCCGGTTACGGATATGTATGGTCGCCAACAGCGGCATATTCGTATGACTGGGCGCCGTACCGGCTCGGCAGATGGGTATGGATCGGCGGGGATTACGTCTGGATATCCACCGAGCAGTGGGGATGGGCGCCGTATCATTACGGCAGATGGATTCACCTCAGCAATTCCGGATGGTGCTGGGTGCCGCCCCGCCATGGCCAGGTGTACTGGTCGCCGGGCTACGTTGGCTGGGTCCACACCCCCAGTTATGTCTCCTGGGTGCCGCTGGGCCCCCGCGACACCTACTACGGCCGCGGGCATTACGGCCCGGGAAGCGTGAACGTGACCAACGTTTCCATCGGCATCGGGGCCGTTAACCTCAGTTTCCAGAACGTCAACATACGAAACGCGGTTACGGTTCAGCAGCGTGACACGTTCCTCAGCGGGAGGAAATCTGACTTCAGAACGCGGGAGAACCCGTTTGCCAGCAGGGACGCGATCGTCGGGCCGCCCACGTTCAAACCTCAGCACGCGACCCTGTCACCGGCATTGAAGCTGATACCGAGAAATCAGCTGCCTCCCGAAAAGGTTCGGTTCACCAGGGTCGACACGTTGAAAAAGGAACGGAGGATCGTCACTGATCAGCGGCAGTCGGTATTCACACCGGGTCGGCCGGCCAGGGACATGCGGGTCATGAAGCGGGAGGACCCGGTACGTCCGCAGCGCGAGCAACGGCCTGAAAACATGAGGGACATGCAGAGGGATCTGCGAAAGGCAGGGGAAGCGGGCAAAGAGCGGGCTACGCGACAACAGATCCTCAAGCCGCCTGCCGGAACTCAACCGCCGCCGGTCCTGAAACCTGCGCCGTCTTCACCGGACCGGTTGCAGGACGTGCGCAGGCAGACCCGGCCCGGCGACACAGTGCGTCAGCCCGTGACACCGCAGCAAAACCGCGGTCTTGAGATGGAACGGGAAAGGAAGCCGCAAAGGATCGATCGCGGAATGGCTCCGCAGGGTCTGGCGCCCACCCCGTCCGTCCAGCAGCAACGGCGTGTGCAGCCGCCGCAGCAATCGAGTCCCCCCTGGCCTGCTCCACGGCAGCAGCAGATAAGGACACCCCAGCCGGCACCTGAGCCGGCAGTTCGGCAGCCCGCATCGTCGCCAGCCCAGCAGTTCCGCGGCAGGCCGCCCATGCCGGCCGCCCCGGCCGCACAGCCTCAGCCGGCTCGGATCGAGCGCCAGCAGGTCCAGCCGCCCAGGGGACAAGCCGTTCAGCCCGACAGGCCGAGGATTGAAAAGCGGCCCGTTGAAACACAGAGACAGCCTGCGGCCCAGCCCCAATTCCGCGGTTTCGAGATGAAACGCGACAGTGCCCCCCAGGCTCCGGCGCGCATACAGACGCCGCAGCAATCGAGGCCCGTTTCGCCTGCTCTACGGCAGCAGCAGATAAGGACACCCCAGCCGGTGCCTGAGCCGGCAGTCCGGCAGCCCGCAACGCCGCCAGCCCAGCAGTTCCGCGGCAGGCCGCCCATGCCGGCCGCCCCGGCCGCACAGCCTCATCCGGCTCGGATCGAGCGCCAGCAGCCGCAACAGCCGGTCAGGCCCGGGATCGGAGAGCAGGCAAGAACTCCCGGCAATGCGGTGAAAAACGATAATCCCCGCAACACGCAGGGCAACGCCGACCCGGGAGGGCCACCGGCCGCGAATCCGGGAAGGCAGATGAGAGAAGGAGGCGGCTGGAGATAGTAGCGCTGCCGCGATGAACGGGCGGGTTAAAAAAACCCGCCCGCTGCGTATCCGGATTCAGGCATCGCTCTTCGCCGGCAGAACCGGCTTCAGCAACAACAGCAACAGGACCGCCGCCACCATGGCCAGAGTCGCCCCGAAAGCGAATGCAGCCACGGGGCCCACCCCCTGCCAGATCAGCCCGAACAGCAGGCTGGCGGGCAAGGCGCCGATGCCGATGGCGAAATTGTACCAGCCAAAAGCGACCCCCCGTTCCCCGGGGCCGGCGATGTCGACCAGCAGCGCCTTTTCCACCCCTTCGGTCAGGCCGAAAAACAGACCGTAGAAGGCGAAGAGCAGCCAGACATGCAGTTCACTGGTCGCAAAGGCAAAACCGAGGTACGTCAGCGCATAGACCACCCACCCGGAAACTATGATCTTCCGCCGCCCCATCTTGTCCGAAAGCATGCCGAACGGCATCGTGGCCGACATCTTGATCACGTGAAAGAAAGCCCACAACAGGGGGATGACCGCCGGTTTGACCCCGAGCTGGCCGGCCTTCAGCAAGAGAAATGCGTCGGAGGAATTCCCCAGGGTAAAAATGAAGAGGATTATGATATAGGTCCTCAGCCGCCCCCTGGGAAGCACCTGCAGGAAGTTGCCGTCCGACGACACCCTTTTCCTCTCGACCTCCCTGACCTTGAAGACGA
Organism: Geobacteraceae bacterium; assembly: GCA_036677645.1. Taxonomy (GTDB): domain Bacteria; phylum Desulfobacterota; class Desulfuromonadia; order Geobacterales; family Geobacteraceae; genus RPRC01. The sequence goes on from JAVBWB010000024.1 coordinate 195,955, forward strand.
TCAGGAGCACCGCCAGCACACCGGGGATTGCCGAGAGCCAGAAAACCGTCCGCAGGCTGACGGCCGCGGTGGCAAGCAGAAATGTGGCGGCCAACGGCCCGACTATCGCCCCGGCATGATCCATGGATCGGTGAAAACCGTACGCCTTGCCGCGGTGCGCCTTGTCGACCGAGTCGGCAATGAGCGCATCCCGGGGAGACGTCCGTATTCCCTTCCCGACCCGGTCGGCGAAACGGATGAAAAGGACCGCCAGCGGCGTGGTCGCCGCGGCAATGAGCGGGCGGGCAAAGGAGGAAATCCCGTATCCGGAAAGGACGAGGTTCTTCCTGTCGCCGACACGGTCGGAAATGATTCCGGACACGAGTTTCAGAAGCGAGGCAGTCGATTCCGCCACCCCTTCGATGACGCCCAGGAAAGCGGGTCCGGCGCCGAGCACGGTGGTGAGAAAAACCGGGAGGAGCGGATAGATCATCTCGCTTGAAAAATCGGTCAGAAAACTCACCAGTCCGAAAATCAGGATGTTCCCGGTTATCCCCCTGAAAATCATGCATGCCTCCACTTTTTCCGGATTTCGCGCATTGAGTCACGTTCTCTACTCGTGCGTGACGGCCAGTTGCGGCGCTGCCAGGATCTCCCACAAATCAGCAGGGTTCGGATAGCGGCCGAGAATTCTCGCCACCGCCTCATTGAACTGATCCCTGTCCCAGGAAGGCAGCAAACCGATCCTTTCGGCCGCCTTGGCAAAAAAGTCCGCAAGAGGGTTGGCCGCAATGATCGTTTTCTCGCGGCGGCAGCTGTCTCCATGGAAAAAGAAGGAGAGATATCCACTGGCGGACATGGCCGTGAACACCCCCGACGTGGCAGGGTCACGGTAATCAAGCCAGACCGCGTATTCCTTGCGGTAATGACGGCCGACCCGAATTGCCACAGCCGTCACGACGACCTTGCCCATCGGGAAATATCCACCCCTGACGTCCACGCCCGAATCGCCCAGATACCTGATAACCGCCGACCTTTCCCGGATCAGGAATACCGGCTGCGCCCCTGGTGGCGCTGTCATACGGAGTGCCGCTTCTCCCGGCTGCATTCCGCGAATCAGAGTTTCAGCAGTTGGCGGGACAGTCATCGCTCCCCTCCATCCGGTTTGCCCGGACATGTCCTAACTTGAGATTAAAGCAAGTTGCTCCCAAGTCAACCGCATCCGAAAGCCGGACCCAGGTCCTGATTCTGTCGCCATGTCGCTTTCATTCCGGCCACTTCTATCCAAATGAGCCCGAATCCGGTAAACTTTCTGCAGGGCGGTACCAGCTCCCCAACCCATGCCCATGCCGCGCCATTTTCAACGGCAGGACAGCAAAACGAATCCAAAGCATTCGGCCAAAGCGTCACCGGTCATCCCAAAAGGAGGGGTCGATGGAAAGAACACGCTGGACACCGGAAGAACTGGTGAAAATTTCGAATTCCTACTGGAGTTCGTGCGCCATTCATGCGGGAGTAACGTTGGACCTGTTTACCCCGCTTTCAGCCTGCAGGCACTCCGCAGTCGAGCTGGCCGGCCTTCTCGGGACCGACGTCAGGGGGCTCGCAATGCTTCTGAATGCACTGGCAGCGCTCGAACTTCTGGAAAAAACCGGGGAGTCGTATTCGGCGACCCCGTTTTCCGCCCAGTTCCTGTCCAGAACATCTCCCCGCTATATGGGTCACATCCTGCGCCACCACCACAACCTGATGGCCCAGTGGTCCCGTCTGGACGAGGCGGTCAGGACCGGCAGTCCGGTCCGGGAACGGTACCCGCGGGAAAATGAAGAGCAGCTGAGGGAAGACTTCGAAATGGGCATGCTCGACCTGGCCACGCTCGCCGCGCCCCTGGTGGCGCCCCATGTGGACCTGGGCGGGTGTCGCAGCCTTCTCGACCTGGGCGGCGGCCCGGGTACCTACAGCATATTTTTCTGCCGCTGCAATCCCGGCCTCACGGCTCGCGTATACGATCTGCCGTCCACTCGCCGCTTTGCAGAGGAGTCCATCGCATCCTCCGGGCTTTCAGACAGGATAACCTTCATACCGGGCGACTACCTGAAGGACCCGATCCCAACCGGCTCCGATGCCGCCTGGCTGTCACAGGTCCTCCATGCCGAAGGCCCGGGGGAGTGTGCCCTGATTCTGAAAAAGGTTGCCGCCGCGCTCATGAAAGGAGGCAGGATATTCGTCCAGGAATTCATCCTCGACGACACCATGGACAGTCCGCTTCAGGCGGCGCTGTTTTCCCTCAACATGCTCACCGGAACCGATGCGGGCCAGGCCTATTCCCGGGAACAACTGAACAATATGCTCAGGGAAGCGGGTTTCCGCGACCTGAAGAGGATTCCTCTGCATCTGCCGAACGGCGCAGGCATCATAGAGGGACTGGCGCCGTAATCCGGCAGCCGGAATTCATGCGGTGGCAGACCGCAAGAAGAAGCTACCCAAAAAAATGACCGGCTTTCCCTCTCCGGGACAGCCGGTCATTTCCAACCGAATGATGTGTGAACGTTAACCCGCGATGCAGGCCGGGTCAGCGTGATCACGCATCGCTATTTCTCTTCGGCGCACTCGATGACCGCTTCGATGCGGCGGTTCTTCTGGCGGCCGGCGGCGGTTTTGTTCGTCGCGACAGGCTTGGAGTACCCGAATCCCTTCGAGGAAAGACGGGAGCTCTCGATGCCGAACTTCTCAATGAGATAGTTCCTGACGCTGTCGGCCCTGCGCTCGGAAAGCTTCATGTTATAGGCTGCTGTACCGCGATTGTCAGTGTGACCTTCAATTACCGCGGTCGTGGTGGGATACTTCTTCATGAATTCCGCCACTTTACCGATAACATTGTGATACTTCGGCTTCACGACCGCCTTGTTGTAATCAAACTGCACGTTCAGAGTGATGCAGACCTTGCCCGGAGGGGGAGGAGGAGCAACGACCTTTTCCGGCTCAACCTGGGCAACGGGAGGAGGTGCGCATCCTTCAGCGTCCTTGGCCAGTTTGCGGGCCTCGGCCAGAAGCCTCATGGCTTCGTCATTGTTGCAGGCCCAGTAGGTTTCGGCAGCCTGTCTGCCCAGGTCCTTGGCCTTGGCGATCTTCTCCGGGCAATACTTCGCGCCGGGCGACTGCTCCGCCTGGGCAATAACCGCCTCGGTCTGTCCGAACTCATCCGGCACCTGCATCGCCCTGTCCTGAACGCCGAAGTGTGACGTTTGGGCACATGAGACCATCAACAGCATCAGCATCATCAAACCAGACAGCAAAATACATTTCCTCATGATTTTTCCCTCCTTTGATTTGACTTCCTTCGTCCAGATTCAAACTGACATTACGCGCCATTTGCCTTCCCGCCAAAACTGCCCGCGACAGCCGGATTCAGGCTCCGATGTGGCTGCTGCAGGGGAGGAAGACAAACAGTGAATCGTATCTCTTCCATCTACAATCGGAATCATATCATCCGATTATACAGTAAGGCATATTGAGTGCAAGGCGACGACCGGCAGTTTTATCAAATTTTTTGAACATCCTAACTCTTTTTTGAAGATATAGCAAATTTCAATCATCATGTCCATACCCGGTCACAGTGGATATGCATATTCCTGAAAATAAGCCGGGAGAAATATTATGGAATACTAGCTTTCCAGCAGACTCTTCCCGGTCATGTCGCCGGGTTGGGAAATGCCGAACAACTGGAGCACTGTCGGCGCAATATCGGCAAGGATGCCGGCACGAAGCCGGACATTCCTCCTGGCTTCATCCACCAGGATGAACGGAACCGGATTGCAGGTGTGGGCGGTATGGGGCATGCCGCTTTCGTCCATCATCATTTCGGCGTTGCCGTGGTCGGCGGTTACCAGCACCGCGCCCCCCCGTGACAGGGCCTTATCCACGACCCTGCCGACACAGGTGTCGACAGCTTCGATGGCCCGGGTGGCGGCATCCAGTTCGCCGGTGTGCCCCACCATGTCGGCATTGGCGAAATTGACGATCACCAGGTCGTAGATGTCCTCGTCGATCTTTCCCAGCAACAGTTCGGCAACCTGGTAGGCGCTCATCTCCGGCTTCAGGTCATAGGTGGCGACGTCCTTGGGTGAAGGTACCAGCACCCGGTCCTCGCCCGGGAAGGGGACTTCGCTGCCGCCGTTGAAGAAGAAGGTCACGTGGGCGTACTTCTCCGTCTCGGCGATCCTCAACTGGCGAAGGCCTGCCGAAGCGACCACGCCGCCGAGGAGATTCCTCAGCTCCTCCGGCCCGAAGGCCACCGGCAGGTCGAAGGTTTCGTCGTATGCGGTCATGCAGACATAGGATGAGAGTTTCGGGCAGGTCCGGCGCTCGAAACCGCCGAAATCCCCCTGCGTGAACGCGCGGGTGATCTCCCTGGCCCGGTCGGAACGGAAATTGAAGAAAACGAAGCCGTCCCCGTTTCTGACCGTGCCGACGGGACAGTCTCCGCTGACCATCACCGACGGCACTACGAACTCGTCACCGACTCCCGCCCCATAACTGGATTCAATGGCTGCACGGGCAGATTGAAAATTATTTCCTTCACCCAGCACCATGGCGCCATAGGCCTTTTCCACACGCTCCCAGCGGTTGTCCCGGTCCATGGCGTAATATCTGCCCATGATGGATGCGATGCGGCCGGTCCCTATTTGCGCCATTTCAGCTTCCAGAGCCGAAAGGTAGCCGGATGCGCTCTGTGGCGGAGTGTCACGGCCGTCGAGGAAGCAGTGCACGAAAACATCGTTCAAGCCGGCCTTTCGGGCCAGTTTCAGGAGGGCGTAAAGGTGCGTGTTGTGGGAATGGACTCCGCCGTCGGAAAGGAGGCCGGCGAGATGGAGCCTGCCGCCGGCGGCCCTGGTTTTCTCCATGCATTGCAGCAAAACGGGATTCGAAAAAAAACTGCCGTCGACGATGGCTTTTGAGATGCGGGTAAGATCCTGGTAAACCACCCTGCCTGCGCCGATGTTGAGGTGCCCGACCTCGGAGTTTCCCATCTGGCCCTCGGGCAATCCCACCGCCATGCCCGACGCGTCCAGTTCGGTGGAGGGGTATTCGGCGCTGAGCCGGTCCATTACGGGAGTTTTCGCCCGGGCTATGGCATTGTCCCGCGGGTTGTCTCTCACCCCCCAGCCGTCGAGGATCATCAGGATAAGCGGTTTCGGCATGACTCCTCCAGTAACCAGCGTAGCGAAAAACTGTCCCGACGTTCTTCGACACACTGTCAACGGTAGTAAATGTTTGCAGTTGCACTCAGTGGTGATAGGGTTCCCGGTTCAGGATGGTGAATCCGCGATACAGCTGCTCCAGGAGGAAAATCCGCACCATCTGGTGGGTGAAGGTCATGCGCGACAGGGAAATGATCGCATCGGACCGTTCCCTGAATGACGCGGAAAATCCGTACGCGCCGCCGACGGCGAATGCCAGCTCCCCCACCCCGCCGTCCCGGCTGCGGCCGATAAGCGCGGCAAATTCGGTCGAGCTGAGTTCCGTGCCTTTTTCATCCAGCAGGACGAGACGCGAGCCCTTGGGCACGAGCTTGAGCAGGCGCTCGCATTCGCGCTCCCGCATGGTTTCCTGCCGTGAAGCCTTTTCCTCCCGCGCTTCGCTGATCTCCAGCGGGCAGTAGCGGCGGATGCGGCCGGCATATTCCTCGATGCCGCTCCGGACCCACTCCTGCTGGGTCTTGCCGACCCAGAGCACCCGCAGTTTCACCCCTTCTTCACGTCATGCGGCGTTTCCTGCGGTACTTCCACCAGAGGGGCCGCGGCCCACAGTTCATCCAGGTTGTAGTAGCGCCGCGTCTCCTCCCTGAACACGTGCACGATCACGTCACCGTAATCGATCACGATCCAGTTGCCCTCGCGAACGCCTTCGATGTCGAGCGCTTTGCCGAACGTCTTCAGGCCGGTCCGCACCGATTCGGCTATGGCCTGGGTCTGCCGGTCCGTATTGCCGCTCGCCAGCACGAGATAATCGGCTACCGAGGAAATGCGTTTTATTTCAAGGATCTTTACGTCTTCCGCCTTCTTGTCGAGCGCCAGTTCGGCGCAGCGGGCGGCTCTTTCAAGGGCTGTCAGTGTCGTCTTCGTGCTTGCGGGCATATAACCTCTGTTTCATGATATGGCGTTCGACCGCTTCGGGCACCAGGTACCTGATGGATTTCCCCTCGCCGATCAGTGCGCGAATAGCTGTTGATGAAATATCCAGCTGTGTCCCTTCCATACTGTAGACGGAATAGCCCGAACAATGCTCAAGCCTGTTTTCCGCCCGATGATAGCAAAACTGGTCCTGCATGGCAACCGGCACCGCCTCCCCGAGCAGGACGGTCGCGCCCGGCCGCGTTATGGTCACGATGTTGCAGCAGTTGAAGATCGAACCGAAATCCTTCCAGGACGTGAAATCGGCAAATGAATCGCTCCCCATGATGAGGTACAGCTCGTCTGCCGGATACATTTCCCGGAGAATGCGCAGCGTGTCTATGGAATAGGATTTCCCCTGCCGCTGCCCTTCGATGTCCGAAACCGAGAAGTGCGGATTGCCCTCGACGGCAAGCCGGACCATGCGCATCCGTTCTTCGAATGCGAGGTCGTCGGCAAGGGGCTTGTGCGGCGGCGATGCGGCCGGAACGAACAGCACCAGTTCCAGGCCGAAGGCTTCCCGGATTTCCTCCGCGATCCGCAGGTGGGCAAAGTGGATCGGGTTGAAAGTGCCGCCGAAAACACCTATTTTCATCCTTCCCCCTCTCCTCGTGCCCTTTGCCTTGCGTCTCTGCGCCCTCTGCCCGCTTCTTACTCCCGGACCTGGCCTTCCCCGTAGACGATGAATTTCGTCGTGGTCAAATCCTCCAGCCCCATGGGGCCGTAGGAGTGCAGCTTGGTGGTGGATATGCCGATCTCCGCGCCGAGGCCGAGCTGGTTGCCGTCGGAAAAACGGGTCGACGCATTGACCAGGACGACTCCGGAGTTGACTTCGCGTATGAAACGCTGGGCATTGCCGTAATCCGAGGTCACGATGGATTCGGTGTGGAGCGAACCATACCGGTTGATGTGGTCGATTGCCTCGTCCAAACCGTTGACGACCCTGACGGCGAGCACCAGGTCCAGGAACTCCTCGTACCAGTCTTCTTCCGTTGCGGCTTTGGCTTCGGGGGCGAACTTGCGAAAAGCATCATCTCCCCTGAGCTCGACCCCCAGCCCCGAAAGGACGGAAAAGATCCTGGGCACGAACCGTTCCGCCGCATCACGATGGATGAGCAGGGTTTCAAGAGCGTTGCAGACGCCGGGACGCTGCGTCTTGGAATTGATGATGATCTTTTCCGCCTTGTCGAAATCCGCGGACGCATCCACGAACACATGGCAAACGCCTTTATAGTGCTTGATCACCGGAATCTTCGAGTGTTCCACGACGAAACGGATCAGGCTCTCCCCCCCCCTGGGGATGATGAGGTCGATGAATTCGTCCTGCTTGAGCATTTCCAGGACGCCCTGGCGGTCGACGAACGGGATCACGGATAGGGCACCGGCGGGAATGCCGGCTTTCGCCATGACCTCGCACAGAATTTCGGCTATGGCCAGGTTGGAATTGATCGCCTCGGACCCGCCGCGCAGGATCACCGCGTTGCCCGCTTTCAGGCAGAGCGCGGCGGCATCGGCAGTCACATTGGGCCGCGCCTCGTAGATGATGCCGATGACACCGAGGGGAATCCTCATCTTGCCGACCATCAGACCGTTGGGGCGCTTCCACATCCGGGTCACCTCGCCAACCGGGTCCGGTAGCGCGGCCACTTCCCGCAGGCCGTCGGCCATGGCCCGGATGCGATCACCGTTCAGCATCAGCCGGTCGAGCATGGCCGGCGAGACACCCTTTTTTTCCGCCGCGTCCAGGTCTCTGGCATTCTCGGCCAGCAGATGGGCAGTCCGGTCTTCCAGCGCTCCGGCCATTTCCACCAGAAGGGCGTTTTTTTCCGCTGAAGAAAGCCTGGCCATGGCAAACGAGGCATTACGGGCCTCAGCGGCCATGGTCCTGATCTTGTCGGCTACAGTCATACGCATTTCCTCCTTTTCACCGCACGGGTCCGGCATAGCGGACAGCCTATCGTTTCAGAGAATGACGAGATTGTCGCGATGGATCAGTTCGTCTCCATAGCGGTAACCGAGTACGCTCTCGATCTCGTCCGTCTTGTGCCCGAGGATGGCGCTGATTTCACTGCTGGAATAATCAACCAGTCCCTTTGCGAATTCGGCGCCGTCCTGGCCGCAGACCCGGACGCACGCCCCCCGTCCGAAGTCCCCTTCGACCCTGGTTACCCCGGAAGGGAGCAGGCTCTTGCCGTGCCTGGTCAGCGCCACGAGAGCACCGGTATCGACGAACAGCCGGCCGCGGGCTTTCAGCGTGTAGGCTATCCAGTGTTTGCGCCGGTTCAGGCATTCCGCGCAGGGCAGGAACAGCGTGCCCACCTCCTGGCCGTTGATGGCCATGGCAAGCGTCCCCGGCTTCCGGCCGTTGGCGATGATGGCCGGAACGCCGAAGCGTCCCACGCGCTTTGCCGCGCCCAGCTTGGTTATCATTCCGCCGGTGCCCACTTTCGATCCGCTGCCGGCGGCAGCCTTCTCGATGGCCCTGGTTACGGCCCGGACCTCCGGCACCAGCCGGGCATCGGGATTCGTGCGCGGATCGGCATCGTAGTAACCGTCGATGTCGGTCAGGATCACCAGCAGATCCGCCTCCATCAGGGTGGTGACCAGGGCGGAAAGATTGTCGTTGTCGCCGAACTTGATCTCATCGACCGCAACGGTGTCGTTCTCGTTGATCACGGGAACGACCCCATAGGCCAGGAGCGCGTCGAGAGTGGCTCTGGCGTTGAGGAAACGGAGACGGTTCGCCAGGTCGTCGCCGGTCAGAAGAACCTGGGCGACGTTAATGCCATACCGGGAAAAGGCGCATTCGTATTCCTCCATCAGCCGGGGCTGGCCCACGGCAGCCGTAGCCTGTTTCTGGGGAATGGTCTTGGGGCGTTCCGACAGGCCCAGCGCGCTGACGCCGGCGGCAATCGCGCCGGAGGACACGATGATCACTTCGCGGCCGTTCCCGCGCTGCCGGTCGATTTCGCGGGCCAGGGCCTCAAGGAAATCGCGGTCCAGTCCCCCCTTGTCGTCGGTCAGGACGCGACTTCCGATCTTGATGACTATCCGCCGCACATTTTCCAGCATCTTCGCGCGCATTCAACCCCCCATCTTCACAGAGAAAAACGCCAAGATGACGATACTAGCACGATCGTTGTTACATGGCAAACACTACGGTCCCGGCACCGCATCCTCGTGAGCGCCCCAGAGACGTTCCGCTATGGCGTCAAGAAGAGCCGGCACCCCCTCGCCGGTCACAGACGAGACCGGATAGACCTTTATGCACAGGTCTTCGAAGTACGGCGTCACCTTGGCCAGGTTATCCCTCACCTGGGGCAGATCGAGCTTATTGACGACCACAATCTGCGGCTTGTGCGCCAACTCCTCGTCGAACAGCAGGAGTTCCCGGTTCAGCGCTTCGTATTCGCGGACCGGGTCCCGTTCCGGCATCCAGGACAGGTCCAGGATGTGCAGGAGGAGCCGGGTCCTTTCCACGTGCTTGAGGAAGCGGTGCCCGAGGCCGGCGCCCTGGTGGGCGCCCTCGATCAGTCCGGGAATGTCCGCCACCACGAAGGAGCGGAAATTCTTGTAGGCCACCACTCCGAGATGGGGCGTCAGGGTGGTGAAGGGGTAATCGGCGATTTTCGGGCGTGCGGCCGAAATCCTGGTGATGAAGGACGACTTCCCGACGCTCGGGAAACCGAAAAGACCCACGTCCGCCAGCAGCTTCAATTCCAGCTTCAGCTTCCGCTCCTCGCCCGGCTCACCGGGCTGGGCGAACTTTGGCGCCTTGTTGGTCGACGTGGCGAAACGGGCATTGCCCTGGCCGCCCCGCCCTCCCTTGAGCAGCACAACGCTTTCCCCCGGTTCGGTGAGATCGGCCAGTATATCGCCGGTTTCCGCATCCTTGATCACGGTCCCCGGCGGAACCGCGACACGCAGGTCCTTCCCTCCCGCCCCGTGCCGGTCCTTGCCCATGCCGTGACTGCCGCGCCCGGCCTTCAAGTGGGGCCGCTGACGGAGATCCAGGAGAGTGGAAATACTGCCGGAAACCTCGAACACCACGTCGCCGCCCCTGCCGCCGTCGCCACCGTCCGGGCCGCCCCGGGGAATGAACTTCTCCCGGCGGAAGGAAACGCACCCGGCGCCGCCGTGTCCGGATTGCACCGATATTTTGACTTCATCTATGAACATGCATGCACCCCGTTTCCGCCAGCCTGATTCTTCCCCGTTTCGGAATGAAACGTCAATATTCAACGGTTTCTCTGCCGCCGGAGATTCCGGAGCAAATGGAAAGCCGGTCCCCACCCATGAAGACCGGCTCCGCTATCCGTTTCCGCGACCCGGCGACATGACGGACGACCCGGTGACTCATGCCGCGAAAATACCAGAAGCCTGAGACTTTCGGCCTCAGGCTTCTGGGTTGTTCCCACGCGGCGCGCGCCACATCGCGCACCTCTTCCTCCACGATCAGACCCTGCTGCCGGGAGGGTCTTCACGGCAGCAGTCACGCCCGGGAATGCTAGACCGGGTAAACGGAAACCTTTTTCCGGTCCCTGCCCATGCGCTCGAACTTGACGATCCCGTCAATCAGGGCGAACAGCGTGTAATCCTTGCCGCATCCCACGTTGTTGCCGGGGTGGATGCTGGTGCCGCGCTGACGGTATATGATATTGCCGGCTTTCACGTGCTCGCCGCCGAACTTCTTGCATCCGAGCCGCTGGCCTGCCGAATCGCGACCGTTTCGTGTACTGCCTCCCGCTTTCTTGTGAGCCATATGAAAAACCTCCGATTGGCGGGGAATCCCCCTACGCGTTAATCTTTTCTATCTTCAAAACGGTCCTGTACTGACGGTGCCCGTTGAGCTTCCTGGAGTTCTTTCTCCGCTTGGCCTTGAAGACAAGAATCTTCTTGTCCCTGCCCTGTTCGACAATCTTGCCGACCACAGAAGCGCTGGGCACTAAAGGTGTTCCGATCGCAACCTTGTCGCCGCCAACCATCAGGATTTCGGTGAGCTCAACGGTGTCGCCCACCGCGCCCTCCAGCTTTTCGACCTTCAAGAGGTCTCCCTCGGAAACTTTGTACTGTTTCCCTCCGGTTCTAACCACTGCGTACATGCTCTTCACCACCTTTATGCTGAAATTGAGACGAGCGTCTCAAAATAAATGATAACCGGCAGCATGTCAAGGATATTCTTGATCATGCTTACCGGCAAAAAAAGCCCCGCCTCTTTCGGAGGCGGGGCACAGGCAGGTATTTTCTTCGGCAGCCCGGCTTTCCGGCCGATCGGACCCGTGGGCTTTGCGTCCCCGGGTTCCCCCGGGTTTGCTATTCTCGGAAAAATCTGCGGGTGGGAGATGCTGCTGTCCGTATTCTAGCTGAGATTTTCTTCATGTCAATCATTTTAATATTAATCCCGACCCGACCTTGAAGATGGCTATCGAGTGGGCCGCCTGCTCTGCGCGTTTCCTCGCCTCTTCCGTATCCCTGCCCATGGAGAGTGCGACTCCCATGCGCCTTCCCGGCCGCGTGTCAGGCTTGCCGAACAGGCGGAGCTTCGTTTCCGGAACCGACAGCGCCGGGCCCAGTCCTTCGAAAGTCACGTCGGATGCCGCCTTGTCCGCCAGGATGACGTGGGAGGCCGAGGGGGCCAGGCAGACGACCTCGGGCACCGGAAGGCCCAGAACGGCCCGGACGTGGAGTTCGAACTCGGAAAGGTTCTGGGAGACCATGGTAACCATGCCGGTGTCGTGGGGGCGGGGAGAGACTTCGCTGAAAAACACTTCATCGCCCCTGATGAAGAGCTCCACGCCGAAGATGCCGTAACCGCCGAGAGCGTCGGTGACGATCTTCGCCTGTCTCTGGGCCTCGACCAGCGCCCCGTCCGTCATGGGCATGGGCTGCCACGATTCGTGGTAATCGCCCTTGATCTGGATGTGGCCGATTGGCGGGCAGAAACGCGTGCCGCTCACCGAGCGGACGGTCAGCAGGGTTATCTCGTAGTCGAATGAGATGAATTCCTCGATGATCACCTTGTCCGCCGCACCGCGGGTCCCTTCCACGGCGTATTTCCAGGCATGCTCGATGTCCGAGGCGTCCTTGACGACGCTCTGCCCCTTGCCCGACGAGCTCATGGTCGGCTTGACCACGCACGGGATGCCGATCTGCGACACACCATCCCTGAACTCCTCCAGGTTGGCGGCGAACCGGTAACCGGCCGTGGGCAACCCCAGCTCTTCAGCTGCCAGCCTGCGTATGCCCTCGCGGTTCATGGTCAGATTGGTGGCGCGCGCGGTCGGAATGACGGTAAAACCCTCTTTTTCCAGCTCCAGCAGCGTTTCGGTCTGGATGGCCTCGATCTCCGGCACGATGTATCGCGGCCGCTCTTTCCGCACCAGCTCCTTCAGTGCCTCGCCGTCAAGCATGTTGACGACATGGCTCCGGTGCGCGACCTGCATGGCGGGCGCATCCGCGTAGCGGTCGACCGCGATGACCTCGACGCCCATGCGCTGCGCCTCGATGACCACTTCCTTGCCCAGCTCACCGGAACCCAGGATCATGAGCCTGGTTGCGCTCTCCTTCAGTGGTGTCCCTATCATTCTCTCCCTCCACGGCCCTGTCCGGGCTTCAATTGATGGTTATCTCGAACTGTTCCTGGTGGAAACCGGGCTTGGCCCGGACGGTTATTCTCTTCTTGAAGCGCTTTTCCAGGTCCTCCAGACCGCGCCGTTCTTCATCGTACAGGAGATCGGCCACCTGGGGATGCACCGTCACCATGACCTTCGAGCCGTGCACGTCCAGAATCTCGCGGCACAGCTCACGGAAGATCTCCTGGCAGACCGTGGTCCTGGACTTGATGTATCCCAGTCCCTCGCAGTAGGGGCACGGTTCGCACATCAGCCGTCCGATGCTCTCTCTCACCCTTTTGCGGGTCATCTCCACCAGGCCCAGTTCCGACATCTTGAGAATGTTCGTCTTGGACTTGTCGGCCTTCATCGCTTCTTCGAGAGCGCCAAACACCTTGTCCCGATTTACTTCCTTCTCCATGTCGATGAAGTCGATGATGATGATACCGCCGATATTGCGCAGGCGCAACTGGAAGGCGATCTCCTTCACCGCCTCCAGGTTGGTCTTCAGTATCGTGTCCTCCAGGTTGTGCTTCCCGACGTAGCGGCCGGTATTCACGTCCACCGCCGTCAGCGCCTCGGTCTGCTCGATGATGATGTACCCCCCCGACTTGAGCCATACCTTGCGCTCAAGCGCCCTGCTAATCTCCACTTCCAGGCCGAAGTGGTCGAAAATGGGCTCGTTTTCCTCATACAGTTCGATGGAATACTTGATCTTCGGCATGAAGGTGTTGATGAACTGGACGATCTTTTCGTATTCGGGCTTGGAATCCACCACGATCCGGTCCACATCCTCGCTCAGGATATCGCGCACGACCTTCTGGGTCATGTCCAGGTCCGAATGGACCAGGGTTGGCGCGTGGGCATTCTCGTTCTTCTTGACGATCTCGTCCCAGAGAGTCGTAAGGTACTGCATGTCGGTGAGCAGGTCCTCTTCGCTCTTCCCCTCGGACACCGTCCGGATGATGAAGCCGCCTGAATTGGGCTTGATGCGCTCGACGGCCTCCTTGAGGCGTTCACGTTCAATCTCGTTTTCGATCCTGCGCGAAACCCCCACGTGGTCCACCGTCGGCATGTACACCAGGTGCCTGCCGGGCAGGGAAATGTGGGAGGTGATCCTTGCTCCCTTGGTGCCGATGGGCTCCTTGGAAACCTGCACCAGGATTTCCTGGCCTTCCTGCAGCAGTTCCTCGATGGGATGGAGGGGACCCAGATGCTGGCCGTCCCCTTCAGAAGAGTTTTCCTGCTTGCCGTTTCCGTACATAAAGGAATCGTAGTCCTCGATCGCCTCGAATACGTCGGCCACATAGAGAAAAGCAGCCTTTTCCATGCCGATGTCGACGAACGCGGCCTGCATTCCAGGCAGGACACGGATCACCCTCCCCTTGTAAATGTTCCCGACTACACCCTTGACCCGGCTTCGCTCCATGTAAAGCTCGGCAATGGTGCCGTTCTCGATGAGCGCTATTCGGGTCTCATGGGTCGTGGTATTGATAACCAGTTCATTTGCCATTCTCACCTCACTCCAGTTTATAACAGAACCTTCGACGCCAAATTCGCCCCCGGAATCTTAACCGTTAACAGCCTGTATCGCAATCCTTTGCATCCCTTGCCGGGACGCCGTCTGAAAAAAAGACTTCGAGCTTTTCGATCCGCAACGAACGGAGCGCCTCCTGGGGCAGGCCGGTTACAGCGGAGGCAAACTCGACCGGCTTGCCCCGGCCCACGGTCATCTCCAGCGTGTCTTCGCCGGCGCTCAGCCTGACCAGTTCGCGTCGCAGGTCCAGGTCCGTGACCTTACCTTTCTTGACCCGCTGGAAGGGAAACGATTCCTGCCGGAGAAATTCTTCCGCCAGCGATGCCAGACCTGGCACCTTGCCCGGAGGGAATGTCACCCGGTAGCTCGTGGCTGCGAGGGCAACGCTCAGGGACTGGCTCCTGAGGGGAACCGTCCGGGACTCCAGTATCTCGATGCCCGCCGGAAGCGCCCGGTTCAGCGCCTCCAGAGTTCTCCGGGCGCCGAATCCCGTGGCTATCTCCATATCCATGTATTCAGCCCACGACTCTACGCCAACCGAGAGTGCGGTGGCAAAGGAAAATTTCGGATGGGGATGAAAACCGCGCGAGTAGAGAATGGGGATTCCCGCCCGGCGCACCGCCCTGGTGAACAGGTGCAGTATCTCGAGATGGCTCAACAGGCTCATGGCGCCGGTCTTGGCAAAACGAAGCCGGACCCGCTCCGCCGGAATATCCTCTGCCCCCCCGCTGCCGGAATCCGGACCGGGAAGCTCTCCATCGGCGGACCGAGGGTTTCCGGTCACGGCAGCGGCGGGACCGGGCAGGTGGACAACCGGCCGGACCCGCGAGAAATCGCAGACGCCGCACCCGGTGCACTCGCCTGTCCGGCAGTCTCCCGTGGGCAGTTCGGCCAAAGCCCGTTCCCGTTCCGCTTGCAGAAAGTCCTTGCCGATCCCGCAATCCAGATGATCCCACGGCAGGATTTCGTCCGCCCCGCGTCTCCTGAGGTAGGATTCCGGGTCTATTCCCACCGAATCGAAAGCCTGGCGCCATTTGCCGAAATCCGCATGTTCGCTCCAGCCGTCGAACCTGCACCCCAGCTCGCGCGCCTTGAGGAGCAGCCGCGACAGCCTGCGGTCGCCGCGGGCGAAAACACCTTCCAGCATGGACAGGGTGGCATCGTGCCACTTGAAAGCCAGCTTCCGCTTCTTCAGCTCGTTTCTCAGATAATGCTGTCGCTCCACAACCTCCGCTCGGCACAGTTGCGGCTCCCATTGAAAGGGGGTATGGGGTTTGGGAACGAAGTTGCTGACGGAAACGTTCACCTCGCCATGCTGTCCGGCTTCCTTTCCCGCCCGCCGGACCCGTGCGGACAGCTCGGCTATGCCAAGCACGTCCTCCAGGGTTTCCGTGGGCAGGCCGATCATGAAATAGAGTTTTATGACCCGCCAGCCGGCGCGGTAGACGTCGTAAGCATTCTTCACCAGGTCCTCTTCCAGGATCCCCTTGTTGATCACGCGGCGCATGCGCTCGCTGCCTGCCTCAGGGGCAAGGGTGAAGCCGGTCTTCCGGACCCTGGCGACCTGCTCCACCAGGTCCCTGGTCAGGCTGCCGACCCGAAGGGAAGGGAAGGAAACCGCCACCCGCTCGTCGGCATACCTTTCCATCAGCGACCGGAGAAGGTCGGCAATGCAGCCATAATCCGCCGAGGAGAGGGACATGAGGGAGATTTCCTCGTAGCCGGTGTTGCGAAGTACCGCGTGGATAGTTTCCAGCACCGCGTCCGGAGAGCGCTCCCGCACCGGGCGGTAAAGGTAGCCCGCCTGGCAGAAGCGGCAGCCGCGGGTGCAGCCGCGGGCGATCTCCATGCTGACCCGGTCGTGAACCGTTTTCAGGAACGGAACAACCGGATTCACCGGATAGGGAACACGGTCCAGATCCGCGGCGATCCTGCGCCGCACCTTGTCGTACCCGTCTTTCAGCGGGCGGATTTCCGCGATCCGCTCCCCGTCATGGGAAACCGCAAAAAAGGAGGGTATGTAAACCCCTTCGATGGTCGACAGCCGTTCCAGAAGCTCAGCCTTGCTCCCGCCCTCCTTCTTCCACTCCCGGCAAGCCCCGGCGATCTCCACAATGGCCTCTTCGCCGTCGCCGAAAAGGACCGCATCGAAAAAGTCCGCCAGAGGCTCGGGGTTTCCGGCGCACGGTCCGCCGCCGAGTATCAGGGGGAATTCCCTGCCTCGCTCGGCAGCCAGGAGCGGTACCCCGGAAAGTTCCATCATGTTCAGGATATTGGTATACGACAATTCATACTGGAGCGTGAAACCGATGACATCGGCCTCAGCCAGAGGCATTCCGGTCTCCAGGGTGGCCAGCGGCTCTCCCTTGGCCCGCATGACCTCCTCCATGTCCGGCCAGGGCGCATAAGCTCTTTCCGCGGCCGCCCACTCCATATCATTCAGTATCGAGTAGAGAATCTGCGAACCCAGGTGGCTCATGCCCACTTCATAGACATCGGGAAAAGCGAACACAAATTTTACGTCAACCGGTCCCTTGGAAACGGAGCCGAATTCGTTTCCCATGTAACGCGCCGGTTTTTCAACTGAAAGAAAAGTATCGTACTGCAAGGTTCCTCCGAAAAATCAGAATCCGCGGCTGGGCGTATCTTCATCCCAACCCGGGGAGTTCGTGGTTTCGTACCTCAAATGAGGCATCGCTTGTATGATATGAGGCTCAATAAATTTGAAATCGAATCGAGACTGCCGCAAAATACGTCGCCAAATCAGCCCGATAGATCGATCGTAGTTGTTGGCACGACAGATGCTTTATGAAAAGTAACCAAATTCAAGGAGGAAGTACAATGAAAAAAGTTCTGTCCACAATCGCTGCCGCTCTCGTAGCTATCGCTTTCGCCGGTGTTGTTTGCGCCGCTGAGCCCGCAGCTGCTCCTGCTGCTCCCGCCGCTCCGGAAGTGAAGAAAGAAGAAGTCAAGAAGCCGGTAAAGAAAGCCAAAAAAGCCAAAAAAGCCAAAAAAGCCAAAAAAGCAGTGAAAAAAGAAGCTGCTCCGGCCGCTCCGGCTGAGCCTGCTGCTCCGGCTGCGAAGTAATTACATTCGCTACGAACAAAAAAGCCGCATCGTCAGATGCGGCTTTTTTGTTTCCGCCTTCAACCGCTTCATTCTTCCTGCCAGACATAGTCCGGCTCCATGAAGGGGTCGTAGAACCCGGGTGTGGGCGCAAAGAATGTGGCTATCTCACCGACACCGGCCAGGGTCCTGGCCAGCATCATTCCTATCCCCTTGAGGGGACCGATGAGGATTCCCTGGACCGTTCCCTCCTCCCGGCCGGTCACGTAAATCTGTTTCGGCAGTTCCAGCCAACCGGTGGCGGTGTTGGCCACCCCCCTGGCGAACTTATTGGCCATCCCACCCGTCACAGTCTGGGGCGAACTTTCCTCCACCTGGCGCAAATCATCCGCGAAAGACTC
Organism: Geobacteraceae bacterium; assembly: GCA_036677645.1. Taxonomy (GTDB): domain Bacteria; phylum Desulfobacterota; class Desulfuromonadia; order Geobacterales; family Geobacteraceae; genus RPRC01. The sequence goes on from JAVBWB010000024.1 coordinate 213,722, forward strand.
GGCGCCGCAAAAAATGGTCAATAATGCGGCAAGCATCATGTATGAGAAAATCTTTCTTCTCTGCATGGAAAACTCCTTTCGGGGGCAGTCGCGCACCAACCGGCATGCTGCTCTAACATTCCGCATGACGGATGCACCGTGCGCATCTGGCAGATGGCCTGTGGTTCCGACGGTGGTCTACCCAGTATTTGTAACACAAAAACAGTGGCCTTACAACCCCTCGCCACCGGAACATCATGAAAAAAGGGAGTTTTCCCCGTCCAGGAAGGGACTGAATTTCTCTCTCGTCTGAGCAAGCCTGTCCAGGTAGAATTCCAGGTTGACGTCAGGAGCGGACGGGTCGTACTCGGTGACCAGCTTGCAGTTCTCGTAAGAAACGACCCGTTTTCCCCTGCCGGTGACATAGTAGCTCACCTGGTCTCCGGCCCGGTAATCATGGCCCGACCGCCCCGCCAGCTCATAGGCGGCCGACCGGTTTCTCTTTCCCTGGGCCACCTTCTGCCGGTAGGTTGCGGGGGATTCCCCCAGCGTCTCGGTCTTGGCCAGCCATGAAATGGGAAACCGGTACTCGCGCAAACGCCGGCAATATTCCTCGAATAGTTCCCCGATCCCGACGGTTTCCCCTCTCAGCAGAAGGCTGATGACCTCTCCCATGAAATCGCGGAGATATCTCTCCATCCCGCGGGATTTCAGGGCGCTTCCCTTGACCTGGACAGTGCCGTCAAAACCGAGGAGCGCATAGTTCTTGCTCTTGTAGGAAAACATGGACCGGTAGCGACCGTCCGTTTCAACGTCGATACCCGCGGGAAGCGTTGCGGACAGCCCGGCGACAAAGTCGCCTTCACGTTCAGGCGTATCCACGTCGGGTGGCGGAATGAAATAGATCCCGTCGGTATCGATCTCGACCGGGCGGGCCTTCCGCTCCTGAAGCCAGGAAATCATCGTCATTATGGTGTCCCGGCCCAGGCGCGCGGTGAGCGCAGCCGCCTCAGGGTCCGAAAAATTGTGCAGCGGCGACCCCAGATAACCGTAGAAAGAATTGATGAGCACCTTGAACGTCTGCTGCAGGGCATTGAAATATTCCCTGCGGCCCGGTTCCGGTTCTTCGCGCATCCTGCGCTTGGCTGCAAGGCGGAATTCCCTCAGTTGGGACAGGAGCGGAAGGAACAGCCCCAGCGAATCCCTTGCCGGCTTCACTTCGTGGGAAAGGAGCAGGGAAGGATAGAGAGACGCAACGTCACAGTGAACGACAGGGCCGACTACACCGTGGATGAAAACATCCGTATAGCCTCCTTCGAACCTCTCGCTTCCCCCGGGCGCACGCGGCACCGCAACCCCCTGCCGCAGGTATTCCCTGAGAAACAGTGAATTGATCCGGGTCGCAGTGCCCCTGATGATGCAGTTCTGGTACGAATAGGGAAAAATGCGCGTCTGGAGGAAATAGGACCGGGACAGCAGCCCGGACAGGGCCAGGGTTTCGCGCACATCGTCCAGGTTGTAGCGCCTGAGCGTTTCCGGGTCAGCCTCGAAGATTTCCCTGATAGTGGAGCGGTCGAGGTACACCCGGTCCGGGGCGGCAAGGCCGAAATGGGCCGCGGCGGACTTCAGCCCGTAGCTCTCCAGGTCCCGTGCGCCGATATCGTGGATCTGCACCAGGAAATAGGTGTCTATGACATGGCGGCCGTAGATGTCGAACCGGGGGTAGTCGATGTTCCTCTCAGCAATGGTGAACCGTGACTGGCGCACCTTCGGCTCGCTCCCGTCCCTGCCCCAGGCGAGCCGGACCCCTGCGCGGGCCGCGCGGACGCGAAGGTACTCCAGGTCGAACCGGAACAGGTTATGCCCTTCCAGCACATCCGGGTCCCGCTCGCGGATGATCTCGCCGAGCCGTTCCAGCATCGGCCCCTCTTCCATTGAATGGGCGGAGAGCACTTCCTGGTACCCGGTCGAGTCCATGACCGCTATGGAAACGATCCGGTCCTCTTCACGCTCCGGGTTGGAAAACTCGAACCCCTCGGCGCAATCGGTCTCGATGTCCAGCGCCAACCGGCGCAGCTGATCGAATTCCATTCCCTTGAAAAGGGTCTTGCCGGTGGTGAGCAGGTGCTGATGCACGGGGTCGGAAAGGAACAGGTAGGGCGCATCGGGTGAGGAGGGCGTCTTGCCGCTCCGCCTGGCGAGGAAATCCCTGGCGGCTATGCAGTCACCCCAATCGCGGAACGTGGCCTGCACCCGGTAATCTCCGGGGCCGGAAAGAGCCCTGAAGGTCACCGGCCGGCCGAAGTCCGCAAGCTGCCCGGAGTCCTCAACAAAGACGAAGGGATGGAACGAATCGTCGCGGAACACGACACCCCGGCCGGTCCTGAGGAACAGGCGGATGAAGCGTCCGGCAAGGACGGCGGCAACGATGTTTTCAGCAGGGTCGCTGCCGAAAAGCACCGGCGAGTTCTCGAGCGCCAGTTCTTTCATGTCGGTTGAGCGGAAAAGGCCGGTTGAATTTATGGAATTTGCATTCCAGTCCCGCCTCTGTATTTACTTAACAGGAGGCAGCGGACTTGTCAATCGGGCTCCTCAGCGCCCAAGATAGACCTTCCCGGCAATGTCTTTTCCCGTCCCGGTCATGAAGATTTTGCCGATCATCCCCGCCAGCCGCTCCGGGTCGGAACAATCCGCTTCGTCGCCAAGATTGACCAGCCAGTCCGCGTCCCATAGTATCCTGAAATTGTCGCTGTCCACTTCCCCCGGCGAATGGTGGGCTGCGATGATGGCGCAAACCTCCCGCACGAATGGTCCGTCATAGCCCAACCCTTCGAGGATACCTCTTGCCACCGGCGGCCCCTCTCGCTCCTGGAGATCGCCGGAGGACGATCCGTATTTCCGTTCCGCTTCGCGGATACCGATATCGTGCAGCAAAGCTGTTGCAAGCACCAACTCCCTGTCCCCAGGTTCCTGCGAGAGTATTTCCTCCGCATAGGCGGCAACCCGGAGGGCATGGCCGATCCTTTTCGCGTCCGCCCCGAAATAGCCCTCCATTTCCTTTCTGATCTCAGCAATTCGACCGTCCATCGGTTCCCCTCTTCTTTCCCGCTACTTTACCTCACCTTTTATCCCTACGGTCACCACTGTGCAGGGCATATTCCTGCCGGATGCGGCCAGCGCTCTTTTCACCGCGGTTTCGATGCCGCCGCAGCACGGCACCTCCATTCTGGCAACCGTAACACTTTTCAGCGGGGAATTGCGAAAAATCCCCGTCAGCTTTTCCGTATAGTACTGGTTGTCGTCCAGCTTGGGGCAGCCCACGAGCAGCACCCTGCCGGCCAGGAAATCCTTGTGGAAATCGGCGTAGGCGAAGGGAACACAATCGGCCGCGATCAGGAGGTCCGCGTCCTGGAAAAAGGGAGCATCGACCGGTACCAGTTTCAGCTGCACCGGCCACTGGCCGAGCCGACTCTGCCGCGCGCCGGTCTCCTCCGTTTTTTCCTGCCGCGTATCGAAGTGGGAGAGCATCCGCGAACCGGGGCAGCCTCCACCATGGTGGCCCACCGCATGAGAAGCCCGGCTGTTTGCCGCAGTTTCCGCGGCCACGGCATTCTCATCGAACGCGTCGGCTTCCCTTTCGACGATACGGATCGCGTCGCGAGGACATTCGCCCAGGCAGGCGCCGAGCCCGTCGCACAGGTTGTCGGCAGCCAGCACCGCCTTGCCGTTCACGATCCGTATGGCGCCTTCAGCGCAGGACGGGACACAGAGCCCGCAGCCGTCGCATTTCTCATGGTCGATCTCAACGATGTTTCTTTTCATGGTCTGATCTCCTTTTCCCGCCACCCTGGCGCGAGGCGCCTGCCCTTTGAATTCGTTCCGGGTACGTGCGGCTCTCTTGATGGTCACAGCATAGCCTGAAGGAACCGGAAAGGTTATGACCCATGTCAAGAAACTGCCGAATACGAACACTGCCTCTCATTCCGCCGGTTGTTTTCGTCGAACCTCCCAAAAATCATGCCGGTGCAGTTCGCCGCTCTTCCAACAAGACGCTGGACCAGCTCCGTGTCACTATGATATGGTGCCATTCTGCAAATCCGCTATACCATCTCACTAGAGCGACTTATACGTAAAGCACTGCCAAGGAAAGCAAAAATGAACTATACCAAAGACAAAATCGAACATGGCTACGCAAACCGCATCCTCGCAATCAACCTCGACGACCGGGCCATCTCCGCCCCCCGCCTGGACCCGACGGCACGGGAATACTTCCTGGGCGGCAGAGGCCTCGGCCTCTATCTGCTGCACCAGGCGCTGACACCGGAAACAAGGCCCGGCGACCCCGGAAACCCGCTCATTCTCGCCAACGGCCCGCTGGGTGGCATTCCCCCGTTTCCCGGAACGGCCAAGGCCATGGCGGTAACCCTCTCACCCCTCACCGGGATTCCTGGAGTTTCCAACTTCGGCGGCTACTTCGGCGCCTATCTCAAGTACGCCGGGTTCGATGCGCTGCAGATTACGGGAAAGTCCTCCCGTGACGTAATGATCGTCATCGACGGGTTCAGGCAGCAGGTTTCCATCGAGGACGCTCCCGACCTCACCGAAACGTTCGACCAGGAGAAGGCCATAGCCGACCGTTTCCTTGCGGCGGGATACGACCGGAAGAACATCGCGTTCATGACCACCGGCATCGGCGCGGACAACACCGCCTTCGGCTGCATCAACAGCCACTACTACGACGTCACCAAGCCGGCGCAGGAAGGAAAGGGAATTTTCCGCACCAAACAGGCCGGCCGCACCGGAACCGGCAGCGTCATGCGCGACAAGAAGATCAGGGCGATCGTGGTCATCGCGGCGTTCCCCCAGGGAGAAAACCCTTACGGAGCGGCAGACTGGGACCGCGTCAAACGGGCCGGAGCGAAGCTTCACGACGTAGTCCGGCAAGTGGACCCCCAGTCGCTGAAAATGTACCGCAAGGGTAGCGCCGGCCTCATAACCTTCATGAACAAACCCGCATACGAGTCCCTGCCGGTCAACAACTTCCAGAGGGGTTCCGATCCCCGGGCGCCGCAGATCTGCGGCAAGCACTACGCTGAAAAGCTCTTCGAGCACCGCGGCATGGACGGCTGCCTGCCGGGCTGCAACCTGCAGTGCACCAAGGGCGGATGGGTCACCCTGGTTTCCGGACCGCGCAAAGGAGAAAAGGTCTGGGTCGACGGCCCGGAATACGAAACTGCCGCCGGCTTCGGCTCCAACCTGGGCATCTGGAACGCGGAGTTCATCCTTGAAGCCAACTGGCACTGCGACAACTACGGCATCGACGCCATCACCACGGCCACGCTCATGGCTTTCCTGATGGAATGTTTCCAGCGAGGCTTTCTCGTTACGGCGGACACCGGCGGGATTGAACTCTGCTGGGGCAACGAGCAGGATGCCCTGGAATTCATCCACCGGCTGGCCCACGGGAACGGCGCCCTGGCACGCGCTGCGGCCAAAGGCATGGCCGACCTGGTCGATTTTGTCGTGGAATGCCACAAATCCCGGACCGGCATCGACCCGCGACCGGAACTGGACCTGTTCGCGATGCAGGCCAAGGGACTGCCCTTCTCCTTCTACCGCACCCACAGGTCGCTCTCCATGCAGGCGTCTTATGCGGCAGCCAGCGACATCGGCGCCCACCACGCTGCGGCCTGGCTCATTAAAGTCGACCTGCTGGGCGCCTTCCCCACCTTCGAGGACAAGGCGAAAGCATTGATCGTCTACCCCAGGGTGCGTCTCGGCAATGACAACATGGGAGTGTGCAAGCTGCCCTGGGTGGATGTCTTCAACCCGGAATCCCTGAACGTCGACGGACCGGACATGCACATCAATCCCGCCACCCAGGAACTGTACGCCGAATTCTTCAACGGCATGCTGGGGACGGACCTTTCCTGGGAACAGATTTTCGAACAGACCGACCGGGACATAAACCTGCAGAGGGTGATGAATGTCATGCGCTTCGGCAGCGAAACCGGCCGTTTCGACTGGGTTCCGGACCGGGCCATAGGTCCGACCGAAGATTCACTCTACGAAATCGAAAGTGAGTACAACGACCAGGAGCTCTGCTCTGTGTGCGGGAAAAGCCCCGAAGAAGTGCGCGGCATGCCCACCACGGAGAAGCGGAAGCTCCTCATGAAACAGCGGAAAGAAAATCTGCGTAAGCTCATCGACAACTACTATGTTGAACGGGGCTGGAACGCGAACGGCATCCCGGAAGTCGCCACCCTGGAAAAACTGGGACTGTGGAAGCTCCTGAAGCAGGAAACGCGGGACAGGATAACGGAAATTGCCGGGTAAGAGCCCGCCCTCTTCCCGCCTTCGCAGCCAGGGCACTCCGGCGGAGCAAGCACCGGCGATGCGCCACCATCTCCCTCACTCTGGAAAGGGGATGAAGAATAACAAGAAAGGGGGTCGCCATTCGGCAACCCCCTTCCTTTCCGTACTGCGTTCAGAGCCGGCTAATTGTGCTCTTTCGTACCGTGTTTCTCTCCCCTGCCCAGTGCAACCAGCTCAGCGCCCACGCCATCCGCGATCTGTTTCAGTTCGCACATGCGGAGATGCTGGCCGTACACTTTCAGGTCGACTCCGGACACGGCCACCAGGATGTAGCGCGGTTGATGCGCTCCATCCGTCATCTTGCTTCTTTCCCGGTAAAAAATCTTGCCTGCCATGAAGGGTTACCTCCTTCCTTTTTTTCCTCCCTGGGTACTTCGGAGGGCTTGATTACAGGATATACCCTCGCAGGCCGGCTGTCAACGGGATCACGCGCGGATGATGGTGCCGACGTTTTCCCCTTCGAGCGCCCTTTCCAGCATGCCCCGCTTGTGGCCGTTGACGATCCGCACTTCCTTGACATTGTCGGCGTCACGCAGAATATAGAGGATTTTGCGCTCCATCACCATATCTTCCATGTCCATGGCAATGAGTTCGTCAACGGTGATGTCCTTGATGAGTTCGGCGTTCGGGTTCACACGCGGGTCTTCGGTGAAGAGCCCGTCGACGTTCTTTACCAGGATGCAGCTCTTCGCTCCCAGCACCTCGGCCATCAGAAGCGCGCCGGTGTCGGTCCGGTGGGGCGGGATGAGCCCTTCCTGGGCGGGATGCTCGAACAGCCCGTAGGGCGGCGTTCCGTGGATGACCGGCAGGAGGCCCAAGTGGAGCATGGTCGGAAGATCCAGGAGGTCGCCCGGCTTGACCCGCGAGCCGTGCCACTGGGAAAGGAGGAGCGTGACGATCTCGGCGTTCTGCTCGCTGATCTTCGCCGCCAGTTCGGCCAGGACGCCGGTGGGCATGCCCAGGTCGATGCCGATGTCCAGGATGTGCCTCACCCTTACCCCGCCGCCGGTCACGACCAGCATCTTGTATTTTGCCGAAAGTTCGCCGATCTCCTTCATGAGCGGCAGGACCACATCCTTGCCGAAGTCGATGACCCCGTGACCGCCGATCTTGACCACATTGAGCTCAGGGACAAGTCTGAGACGCTCGATATTCTCCTGCCCTCTCATCAACGATTTGCGGACCAGGGTCTCCCCCTGGAGCTTGTTGTAGATTTCCCTGCGTTTGGTCATGCGGCACCATCCTATGTATGGAATTGATAAAAAACAGATTAAACCACGTGGGACCTACTGTCCCGCTCCCCCCCCCATCCGCAAGGGGTTGCCCCTACACGAACATCATATTTGCCAGCAAACCTGGTTCCATAGTACACTGGCGCCATGAACACCTTCAATCGCCTCCGAAACACCCTTCTCGTTATTTCCCGGGCACTTATCCATCCCGCGGGAAAATCGCCGTCCGGAATCAACTGCAGCGATTCATTCGGCTGCAACGCGGCTGATCCGTTTGCCGCTTTCGAACAGTTCTTCCCGAAAAAGCTCTGCATGCGTCTCGACAACGGAAATGCCCCGGGTCCGTACAGGATCTTCCTGTCCTCCGCTTACCCCTTCGCGGCGCCATTCATCCTCTTCCGGCTGAAACGCGCCGGCTATTCTTCGTGCCGCGTCATTGTCGTCGACGGCGGTCTACAGGTATCGGCCCTCAGGTAAGCGGACCTTCTCAGCGGGCGCAGTCGCTGGGATCGCCCTGGATCTTGGCAACCGCGTGCGGCACCGCGTCCCAGACCGCTTCCAGATTCTCCACCGCGCCCCTGGGGCTGCCCGGGAGGTTGATGATCAGGGTCCTGCCCCTGATGCCCGCAACCGCCCGCGATATGGCCGCGGACGGTGTCTTGGCCAGGCTCCTGAACCGCATCAGCTCTCCCAGCCCGGGAATGACCTTGTCCAGGACCCGCATGGTCGCCTCCGGGGTCACGTCGCGAGGGGAAACCCCGGTGCCGCCGGTAGTGAGAATGATGTCGAGCCCGCCGCTGTCGGCCCATTCCGACAGTTTCGCGGCGATCAGGTCCTCATCGTCGGGGATCATCTCGTAGAGGGCCGTATCCACGCCTTTCGGCTTCAGCCAATCGGCAAGGGCCGGGCCGCTCAGGTCCTCCCGCTCACCGCGGGCGCCCTTGTCGCTCAAGGTCAGGATCCCGGCTTTCACGGTTTCTCCTCCCGGCGATAGGTGCCGCTCTTGCCGCCTTCCTTGAACAGGAGCTTCACCTCGCCGATCCGAATGCCCTTGTCGGCGCCCTTGCACATGTCGTAGATGGTCAGGGCCGCCACGGAAGCGGACACCATGGCCTCCATCTCCACGCCGGTCCGCTCGAAAGCCCGCACCATGCTCTCGACCTTGACCACGCCCGCTTCCCGGTCAGTGGTGAAGTCGACGGTGACCGCATGGAGCGCAAGTGGATGGGACAGCGGAATTAGATCCGGGGTCTTTTTCGCCGCAGCGATCCCGGCCAGGCGGGCAACGCCCAGCACGTCCCCTTTCGCCACCTTCCCTTCCACGATATTGTCGAGGATTTGCTTGCTCAGATGAACCGAAGCTGTCGCAATCGCGGTTCTCATGGTCGGCGACTTGGCGCTGATATCCACCATTATCGCCCTGCCCTGATCGTCGAAATGATTGAAGCTCATAGTAACTCCATGTCTTGTATTTTCGTAGGGGTGAAGCATGCTTCGCAGGCCGGTCAGTTCGATGAGGGAGAAGCAGTTAAATCGCTTGCTTCGCCCCTACGATCGCCTGCAAGCAACAATAGTTCATGCTTCCATCAACCCCGTGTTCTCGTCCAGCAGATGGACTTCCACCTGGTCCCCGGCAGCCAGATCGCCGCGCTCGGCCGGAATAACCGCGATTCCGTCAGCGAGGAGCAGGGTCTTCAGGTAACCGGTATCCTGTTTCCCCGGGCTCCAGGCCAGGAAGCGGCCGTTGTCCTGTTCCACGGCCACGCGCATGAAATTGACCCGGCCGGGTTTCTTGCGGATGCCCTCCTTGAGCGTTGCCGTCACCAGCGGCCGCAGCACTCTCCGGTGGCCCATCATCTTCAGCAGCGCCGGACGAACGAACTCCTCGAACGTCAGCAGCGTGGAAACCGGGTTGCCCGGCAGGGAAAATACCGGCATCCCCTGGTGCAGTCCGAAGGCGGTCGGCCGACCCGGCTTGATGTCCACTTTCCAGAACAGCTGTTGCAGGCCAAGTTCGTCGAGGATGTCGCGGACATAATCCCGGTCGCCCGCCGACACCCCGGCCGAGGTTATGAGAACGTCGGCATGCAGTCCTTCGGTCAGTTTTTCCCGGAGGCTTTCCGGGTTGTCCCTGGCGATGCCGAGCATGACCGGTATGCCGCCCGCCTGGCGAACGGAAGCCGCAAGGGCCGGGGAATTGCTGTTGATTATCTTGCCGGGCGCCAGCGCCTCGCCGGGCTCCACCAGCTCGTCACCGGTGGAGAGAACGGCAACGCGCACCTTGCGGTGAACCGGCACGAATACCTTGCCGAAAGAGGCCAGCATGCTTATTTCCGACGGACGGATCACCGTTCCTGCGGGGAGGATGATCTCCCCGGTCTTCACATCTTCGCCTTTGAAGCGGATGTGATCGCGCTTTTTCACCGGTATCCGGATCGTGACCGAACCATCGGCCTCTTCCGTTTCCTCCACCTGGACCACGGCATCCGCTCCGGGCGGGATCGGCGCGCCGGTGAGGATCTTCACCGCGGTTCCCGGCTGCAGGGTCTCGGTCATGTTCCCACCGGCCGGGAGGAAACCGGCCAGCTTGAGGACGGTTGGCGAACCGCAGTCCTCGGAGCGTACCGCATAGCCGTCCATGGCCGTATTGTCCCAAAGGGGCATATCCCAGGGAGCAATTATGTCTTCGGCAAGCACGCGGCCGGCAGCATCGAGGATCTGGACCCGTTCGGTACCCAGCGGCCTGACACTGTCGAGAACGATTTTTCGGGCTTCTTCAAAAGTCGGCATGGCAAGGAACTCCAGGCGCAATTTAGAATTTATATTTCGTAGCCAAAAACAGGCAGTTACCACTTGTACCAGACAAACGGGGAAGCCGTCAAGAGAATGCCGCATTCGTGAAGCTGCCGTTAGACTTGCTTCCGTGTGACTTTCATCCCTAAAATAAAAAGTGGCGTCGCGAAACCTTTTACAGCAGAAGCGGTGATTCACCGTGTTCAGGATAAGCAACAGCTGATGTAGATACGGGATTGGCCGGTATTAGCCAGTCTTTTGTTCACTCAATTATCTGGTATCCTGTATTCAAGAGTGATGACCATGAACAGGTCTGATGAAAGCGACACCCTATTCCAAGGATCGCAAAGGGCCTCGGCTTTCGACTTCGGCGGGAAAGATGTGCGGGAAGTGCCGATCCGTTTTGACCATCAATTTTCGGCACAACGGTTCTCATATGCTCCAGGCTACCATTGTGAAGAAATATCCGGACATATCCATTGAAGTGGAAATTTCCTTCGATGACGGAATACTTGTACTTTTCGGGCATTCCGGCTCCGGCAAAACCACGATTCTCAATTGTGTCGCCGGCCTGCAGGTGCCGGACAGCGGCCTGATTTCACTCAATGGGGATACGTTTTTCTCGTCCCAAAAGAACATCAACCTTCCTATCCGGAAGCGGAATATCGGATACGTATTTCAGGACTACGCCCTTTTTCCCCACATGACCGTCAAGCAGAATGTCATGTATGGAGTATCCGGCAAGTGCAAGGATGGAAAAGGGTATCGTATGAGCGTTTTCGACGTCATCGACATGTTGAAAATACTTCACCTTCAAGACCGATATCCTTCGCATATCTCCGGAGGCGAAAAACAAAGGGTAGCCCTGGCAAGGGCTCTCATGGCTGAGCCCGACATACTTCTGCTTGACGAGCCATTATCGGCATTGGATCTGGAAACACGGGAAAATCTGCAGCACGAACTGAAAAATCTGCAGCGGATATGGAAGGTTCCGTTTATCCTGGTCACACACTGCCGGAAAGAGATGGCTGTACTTGCCGATGAAGTGCTTTTCATCGCTAATGGAAAGCAGCTGAAAACGGGAATCAGCCCTGTCAAGAAAGTGGTGGGGTAGCCATTTCAAGCCATTGCTCTTCATAGTTCGTTGCACAAGAGAAAAGGAGATATCCCAGGGAAAGGAACCCATGAATCATACCCCCATGCCCTTCCGAGTCATATCACTCATCTCAATCCTGACCATATTTGCTATTGGACTGGTTGGCTCCGCCCGGGCCGGCTCCGGATCCGTCATCCTCGCATCTACCACCAGTTTTCAGGACTCGGGTCTTCTGGACAGCCTCATTCCGCTTTTTGAAAAACAGAGCGGTTATATCGTCAAATCACTGACTGTCGGCTCGGGCCAGGCTATGAAAATGGGACAGAGGGGCGAAGTCGATGTTCTGCTGGTGCACTCCCCTGATATGGAGAAAAAATTCATGGCGGAAGGAGCAGGCAGTTCCAGCAAACTGGTAATGCATAATTATTTCGTCTTGGTTGGTCCAATAACGGATCCGGCAAAAGTACGTGGCTCAAAAGACAGTTCAGAGGCATTCAGGAAAATTGCCGCCGCCAAGGCCCGGTTCATCTCCCGACACGACAACTCCGGCACCCATGCCCTGGAGAAGAAACTCTGGAAGACAACAGGGATCAAGCAGGAAGGACAGAAATGGTATCAGCAGACCGGGCTGGGCATGGGCCAGACCCTTTTCTTTGCGGATGAGAGAAAAGGGTATACCCTTACCGATCGCGCCACTTATCTGGCTTTAAAAAGCAAGCTCAGACTGGTCATTCTACTGGATGGGGACCCGAACCTGATGAACATTTACCATGTTATCGTGGTGAATGCCGCCAGGTGGCCCAAGGTGAATTCTGCGGGAGCCAAAGCTTTTGCCGATTTCATGGTATCCCCGACAGCGCAGAAACTGATCGGTTCCTATGGTTTGGAAAAATTCGGCGCACCACTTTTCTCCCCGGATGCCGGCAAAGAGCCCGAGGACCTTGGGCTTCAATAAGATTCCATAAATTTCATGGGTTTGTCTTACAGTGGGGATGAATATCGTGAGACGGTCACTTATGCTTGCGAATGGGAATAAGATGTACCGCGGTTGCCTTGAACGATGCGAAAACACGCATGCCTTCCTTCAGCTCCAGGATTGCGAATGCTTCGCGGGTAACGAAGGACGTGAGCGTGAAACCGCAATCCAGGACCACTTTCAGGAAGGGCCCCACTGAATAGATATCCCGGATTACTGCAGTGAAGACATTACGCGCGCTCGTCAGGTCGTCGGGATCAGTCAGCTCTATCGTGACGTTCTCGGGCCTGATGCAGCAATAGACGGAATCTCCGGGAGCAGCGGCCCCGAGCGCATCGATCTCCTTGCCCGACACATCCACCGACACTATCCCGTCACCCTGTCTCAGAACTTTCCCTTCAAGGATAGTATCCATGCCGACGAAATTAGCGACGAATTCATTCGCCGGGTTGTTCATCACGGCAAGGGGAGAACCGGACTGGACAATCTTCCCGTCCTGCATGACCGCGATCCGGTCCGACATGCGCAGCGCCTCGGACTGGTCGTGGGTAACCATGAGGGTGGTAATGCCCGTTTCCCTGACGATCTTCTCCAGGTCGTCGGTAAGAGCGTGCCGGGTGGGAGGATCGAGGGCGGAAAAGGGCTCGTCGAGGAAAATGATCTCGGGCTCCAGGGCAAACGCCCGGGCCAGGCTGGTCCTCTGGGACTCGCCGCCGGAAAGCTTTCTTGCGGAGCGGTGCGCCAGGTGCTCGATATTGAAACAGGACAGGTATTTCGTAACCCGTTCACGTATCTCGGACGCGCCCATTCCGCGAATCCTCAGACCGGAAGCGACGTTCCTGTATACGGTGGTATCGAACAGCAGGGGTTCCTGGAAAACCATGGACACTCTTCTCCGGTAGCGGAGGGCATCGACGCGGGAAACCACCTCCCCGCCCCTGAACGAGAGACGCCCTGTGGGCGGCTTGAGGAGCCGGTTCAGAGCCAGGAGCAACGTCGACTTGCCACTGCCGTTCGGACCGATGAGGGAAACGAACTCCTTCTCCCTGACACTGAATGAGGGGATATCCAGAACCTGTACCCCCCCGAATTCCACCTTGAGATCTTCAATTGCGAGTATGTTGTCCGACATGTTCAGCGTGGTCTCTCTCTCTGCTGGATCAGCGTGAAAAGATAGTTCACCAGGAAAACCAGGAACAGAAGAATGATGGACAGGGCGAACGCCATCGCGAATTCGCCCTTGCCGGTTTCCATGACCGTTGCGGTCGTCAGCACCCGGGAATATCCCTTGATGTTGCCGCCCACCATGATGGATGCGCCCACCTCGGAAATAACCCCGCCGAAGCCGGCCATGACCGCTGCCATGAGCGGGAGCCTGGCTTCCCGGACCAGCATCAGGACCATCTGCAGGCGGGTCGCGCCGAGGGAGAGGATCTGCAGGCGCAGCTTGTTGGGCAGGTTTTGCAGAGCGGCTATGGAGATGCCCATTACGATGGGAGTAGCGATAACCGACTGAGCGATGATTATGGCAGTGGGGGTGTAGAGGATGTCGAGGAATCCGAATGGGCCGTTGCGCCACAGGAACACGGTCACGAACAGGCCGACGACGACCGGCGGCAATCCCATGCCGGTGTTGACCACACTGACAACGAATTTCTTGCCCGGGAACCGGGTGAGCGCGACGACCATCCCGGTGGAAACTCCCAGCCCCACCGAGATGAGCGTCGCGATTCCCGATACCTTGAGGGACAGCCAGGTTATGCCCAGGACTTCCGGGTCCAGAGCCCACAGCAGTTTGAACGCCGTGACGAGTCCTTCAAGGATAAGGTCCATTTACAGCCCCAGCGACTTGGGATCCTTGCCGGCATCCGGGAAGAAGAGGGGCGCGCCGAACTTCTTGACGCCGAAGGTCTTGATGATGTTCTGGGTCTTTTTGGCCACCATGAAATCGGAGAAAGCCTTGGCGCCGGCGGCGTTGACCTTGGGCCACTTGGCCGGGTTGACCTGGATCACGTGGTAGATGTTCAGCAGCGAGGCGTCGCCTTCGACCAGGATGACCAAGCCGAGGTTTTTCTTGAGCGCCAGATAGGTGCCGCGGTCGGCGATCGTATACCCTTTTTTCTCAGCGGCTACGCTGAGAGTCTGGCCCATGCCCAGGCCGGTCTGCTGGTACCACTTCTGTCCTTCCTGCTTGATGCCGGTTGACTTCCAGAGCTTCTTTTCAAGGGCGTGGGTGCCGGAATTGTCGCCGCGGGACAGGAACAGGGCATTGGCGGCGGCGATTTTCTTCAGAGCTTCCTTGGCCGATTTCTCGCCTTTGATCTTGGCGGGGTCATTTGCCGGTCCGAGGATGATGAAATCGTTGTGCATGACCAGCTTGCGGTTTATGCCGAAACCCTGGTCGACGAACTTTTTCTCCGCGTCGGGGGAGTGTACGAGGAGGACATCCGCCTCACCCTTTTCTCCCATTTTCATGGCCTGGCCGGAACCGACAGAAATGGTCTTGACGAAGTAGCCGGTGTTTTTCTGGAAAACCGGGAGGAGTTCGTCCAGCAGGCCCGAATCCTGGGTGCTGGTGGTCGTAGCGAGAATCAGCGTCTTCTGGGTTGGCGCCGCAAACGCTACGGAGGCGGCAAGAAGCAAGGCAATGGTGGCAGCGAAGCTGCGAACGAACTTGAACATTTTCTCTCTCCTTTCAGTATGCGGATATTTCATTACAGACTGCATTGAGCTGCTATTCAAAGCGTGAGAATCAACCCCCTCGCCCGGTCTGTAACCACCCTCTCCCTTGATGGAGAGGGTAAAACAAATCCCTTCTCCAGTGAGGGAGAAGGTGTTTCGCAGGTACGAATGCGGGAAAAGGCTACATGGCCTTCACTGCCTTCCACTCCGCGGAGTTGGGGAAGAACATGGGAGCGCCGTATTTCTCGACGCCGAAGCTCTGCACGATCTTCTGACCCTTGTCCGGGGCAGTGAGCCACTTCACGAACGCCATGGCGTCCTCGTTGTTCACCTGGGGGAACTTCTTCTGGCTGACCGGGATCAGGCTGATGAAATTCAGCATGGCCTCGTCGTTTTCCACCAGGACCACCAGCTTGATGGCGTTTTTCAGCGACAGGTAGGTGGCACGGTCCATGTAAGTGTATGCCGACTTGGCATCGGTGTACTTGAGAGTCGGCGCATTGCCCTCGTTGCCTTTCTCGTACACGGTGTACCAGGCGCCGGCAGGCTTGATTCCGGTCTTGGCCCACATTTCCATCTCGGCCACGTGGGTACCCGACTTGTCGCCGCGGCTGATGAAGGGAGCGCCCTTTTCGGCGATCTTCTTCAGCGCCTCGACCCCGCTCTTCATCCCCTTGACGCCCGCGGGATCATCCGCCGGTCCGACGATGACAAAATCGTTGTACATGAACGGTATACGCTCAGTGCCGTAACCGTCCTTGATAAACTTCTCCTCCAGCGACTTGGCGTGCACCATGGCCAGGTCCACGCTTCCCTGCTGGGCGATCTTCAGCGCTTCGCCGGTACCGGCGCCGACATGGCGGACCCGGATGCCGCTTTCCTTCTCGAACTGGTCTTCCAGCACCTGGACGATTCCCGCGTCGATCGGGCCGATGGTGCTCGCCATCAACACCAGGCCATCACCCGCCTGGGCAAAGGGCACAGTCAGGAGCACAACTGTAAGGCAAGCAAACAATTTTGTTAATCTTTTCAACATTGTTCCCCTCCGTATCTGGCTATTGTACTGTCAAATGAGTTTTTGACTATATAACATGTTTTATAGCGGTGGTCAAAAAATAGGGGGGGGGAGATTCCCCCCCCCAACAAAAACCATGATGAAGGTTACACTAAAACATTACGATGCAATTAAGGGTTTAGAAAACAAGCTGTACCTGGGCCCTGTACTGCATGTCGTCAGTCGTGCTGTTAGTGGCCCTAATCTGTTTGTGGATGTTGCCCACATCAGCCTGCAGTTTCAGGTTGTGCTTGTCGAAATAGTAAGACACGGCACCGATCTGCTCGGTCTCCAGGTCGTGGCTCACGCCCCTGTTGGGGTCAAACTGGGAATAGCGGAAAGCGACACCAAGCTTCGGGGTAATCATGTAGCCTGCCTGGCCATACCAGCCGAGAGCACATCTCTTAACACTGGAAGTTTTGTTCACACCCTGGGAGAAAAGCGCCTCGCCCTGCAGCGCCAGGCCCATCCATTTGAAATGGGCGTCGAATCCGAAGTTCTGGATATCGCGGTTATTGTCCCACGCTTGAAGTCCCGCTGTGGTCGCCCAAGTTCCGTAGGTTCCCCAGTTCTCATTAGCATTGAGATCGTTATACAGGTAATTTGCGCCGACTGTGAACAGCGGTTTCTTGCTGATGGCAAGGTCAGGTTCGTCGTTGGCCATTTTGCCGAGAGGGCTGAGCGCCACGCGTGCGGCAAAGGCGTTGTGGTTGGTGGAAGCGGCGCTTGTCTGGCCGTCGCCGTTGGTGACGGACAGGGCGTAATCAACGAGGCCTTTGGCAAAATTGCCATAGGCATAGGCGCCGATCTCATAACCGGGAACCATTCTGCCGATCCAGGGCACGCGGTCAACAAACATCAGGTTGGCATCCGCCTGGATCATGGTATAGCCGTACTTTACCTTGGTCTGGCCGATCAGGAACTGAAGTTCGTCCATCACTTTGTAGTTAAGGAAGCAATCCAGCAATCCACCACGTGCTTCACTCTGCGCAAGCACTGCCGGGTCGATCTCTATCTTGTAGGTCAAATCCTTGCTGTAGGCATAGCCCTGGAAAATCAGCCTGATCCGCTTTGCCTCAAACTGGCTGGTGTCGCCGCCGCCATCTTTGTCCATGAACGTATACCGGAACTGAGTCCTGCCGCCAACGCTCAACTGGAACTTCTCGTCTGCCGAGGTGAAGGTGAAACCTTTGCCGAGCTTGTAATCGATCGGCTTGCTCTTGGTTACTTCCTTGTAGTCCGCTTCGGTGATGACACCTTTTTCCTTGAGGATGTCCTCAAGACTCTTGGCCTGGGCACCCTGACCTACCAGGACGCAGGCGGCCAGAGCAGCTGCAATAGACAAAAATCTCTTACTCACGTCTTCCTCCTTTTTTGCTTGGTGAAATTGCCCCCTCAACCTTGTTTACGGCTTCGGATGCTGGCTGCATTGAATATCAAAGAAAATAATTATGTCCCACCCTACATAACGTCGATTCAAAAAAAACCCCCTGTTGAGAAGGGGTGGCGACTCTTTCGGTCGGCATATTTATTACCCATATTTTTATGCAAAGTCAAGACATTTTCATAACACTACACAATAGAAACACAAAATTAACGGGCTTGTAACAGATTCATTCCCTCACATAAATGTCCTGATCCGACTCGTGAACCATTCCCATGAGGAACGAATATTCGGATTCGATCAGCTCGTAATGCTTTTGCGTTTCCCTGATCACCCGCTCGAAAATTCCGCGCACGAGAGGATCGACGATAT
This sequence comes from Geobacteraceae bacterium, assembly GCA_036677645.1. Lineage (GTDB taxonomy): Bacteria > Desulfobacterota > Desulfuromonadia > Geobacterales > Geobacteraceae > RPRC01. The sequence goes on from JAVBWB010000024.1 coordinate 231,665, forward strand.
CATGGACGAATTCCCCGTAGCGGTCGATGATCGCCTTTTCCTCGCGCAGGGCTATTTCCAAGGCTTTCTGCTCCGGTGTTTCCTTGTCTATGGCCTTTCTAAGCGCAGCATAACCCGGCGACGACTTGTCCGGCGCTGAAGCCAGATATGCCTGGAGGTCGCCGAATTCGCCCCCCTCGTAGAGGCCGAAGAAAGACGCCAGGTGCTGTTCCTCCTCCCCCGCCAGCAGATTGAACACTTTCCTCGCCCTTGCGTTGGCGGTCATCAAGGCCGCCTTGAGGTAAAAGTCCCTGCTTTCCTTTTCCGCCTTTATCGCCATCTTCAACGCTTCCTGAACCGTGTATTCCTTGCCCATGAAGAACCTCCTGTTATCGGTAATGAACAACGAAATGCCGCTCGTCCACTCGCAAGCCTCCCCTAACCCGGGCTGCGCTTACCCTCTCCCCCAATGGGAGAGGGTAAGCTGGGACTTGTCATTATTTGCATACCCTCGCCCTCAAGGGAGAGGGTGACGCGAAGCGGCGGGTGAGGGGGTCCGGCAGCATGGGCAACCGCAAGTGATTGCCCCTACGTCTTCCATGTACTCATGCAGGGGCAGGCCCCTGTGCCTGCCCTTTTTGCCCGACGCGCACGCCCTCAAGGGAGAAGATGGCATGCAACGCCGGTTCAGGGCGTCAAAAGCAGGTCATTTACCGCCGCGCCCGCCATGGTGAAGCCAAAGATAGCCGGTATGTACGACACGCTCCCAAGGGTGACCTTTCGATGGCGGCAGGGAAAATCCGCCGCTTCCCGGTCCGGGCAATCGCAACCTTCCCTGCAGCGACTTACCGTCGAGGCGGTGTCCAACCGTTCCTCTGTGGAAAACACCACTTTCACCCCTCTCTCGATCCCCTGCCGTTTCAGCAGCTTGCGCACGATGCGCGCCATGCGGCACTTGTGGGTTTCAGCGATGTCCGCCACCCGGATTTTGGATGGATCCAGCTTGGCTGCGGCGCCCATGCTGGAGATGATCGGGATTCGGCGCTCATGGCAGCTTCCGATCAGGTGAAGCTTGCTGGTTATGTTATCAATGGCATCCAGAACGTAATCATAGCCCTCGGACAAGAGGCAGCCGCTGGTCTCCGCGGAATAGAAATCCTTCAGCGGAACGATTTCCGCCTCCGGGTTGATTCTTCTCGCACGTTCCGCCATGAGCAGGGCCTTGGACTTGCCCACGTTATCGCTCAGAGCGATGATCTGACGGTTTATGTTGGTCAGGCAGACGTCGTCAAAATCGACGAGCACCAGCCTGCCGACGCCGGCGCGGCACAGGGCCTCGGCGGCATGGCCGCCCACCCCGCCCAGCCCGAAAACGGCAACGGTCGACTTTTTCAGTTTTTCCAGCCCCCGGCTGCCGATCAGCAGCTCGGTGCGGGAAAAACGGTGTTGTTCGGTCATGCGTGATACCTTTTACGTAGAATAATTTTTTTCAATGCCCCCCCTCACCCGGGCTGCGCCCACCCTCTCCCTCAATGGAGAGGGTAAATATTGCAGCTTCTTCGTTAACCCTCGCCCTCAAGGGAGAGGGTCGCCACAGGCGGGGTGAGGGGGGCCGGTAGCATGGGCAACCGCAAGGGATTGCCCCTACGACATCCCTGTTATCAATTACAAGTCATCATGTAGGGGCAGGCCCCCGTGCCTGCCCTGTTTTGCCCAATACCCTCGCCATCAAGGGAGAGGGTGGTGTGCAACACCGGGTGAGGGGGTCAAACAATAGCTTGGCCAGTTTCACCGCACCCTCAAAACCCTCTCCGCATTCGCAGTAGTCACCGCGGCAACTTCATCAACCGATACGCCTTTGATCACAGCGACCTTGCGGGCGATTTCGGGAAGGAACGCAGGCTCGTTATCCCTGCCGCGGTACGGCTCAGGCGTCATGTCCGGGGAATCCGTTTCCAGGACCAGGTGCTCCAGCGGGATTTTTTCCACCAGGCGAAGCGGTTTCACCGCGTTCCGGTACGTTGCGCTCCCGGCCACCGATATCTTCAATCCCATGCTTATGCATTGAAGCGCGGTTTCGGGACTGCCGGAAAACCCGTGCATTATCCCCCCCACTTCCCGAACGCCTTCCTCGCGAAGGATGTCGAGCGTGTCCCTGAACGCTCCCCGGCAATGAACCAGCACCGGCAGGCCCATTTTCACGGCAAGGCGCAACTGGCCGCGAAACGCCTGAACCTGGACCTCGCGCGACACATCCGCAGCCGCGGAATCAAGGCCAATCTCGCCGATGGCAACGCCCCCCTGTGCGTACCGTTCGAGTGCCTCCATCAGGCAATCGTCATAGATGCCGGCCATCATGGGATGCAATCCGAAAGCGGCAAACACCTCCTCTGCTCCGGCAGCGATTGCCGCGATGCCGGCCCATCCTTCCGGAGCGACACCCGGCACGACGAACCTCCCGACACCCGCACGCCTCGCGGCTGAAAGGACATCGGACAGTCGCTTCGAAAGGGACGGGTGGTCGAGATGGCAATGGGTGTCGAAGTACATGCGTCGCCCCGGGGGAAATCATATGCCTCATGGCATACTATACAGGACATCAAGATTCCGGACACGTAAAATTTTCCGTACCTCCCAATCATTCCCGAAACATGCGGAAAATGAAACCACATTGACAAAAAACAGCCTCTTCTCTATAGTTAAAAATTTTCAGGTATATTATCGCATCAGGGAAAACGGCCCATCCGTCACGCGGGGTAAGAATCGTGCTATCCGGAATACACGCCATCATATTTGACCTTGACGGGACTCTTTACATCAGCGACGGGCTGGCCCGGGAAGTGAGCCTGGCCGCCTGCCGATTCATCGCCCGCCTCAGGGGGATCACAGCCGATGACGCAGCGGACCTGATCAGGGAAACGCGGTCCCGTCTCAGCCGGGCCAGTGGAGCAGACACATCCCTCACCGCGGTCTGCGCTGAGCTGGGAGGTTCCACACAGCAGTTCCACGAGGCCATAACGCCGGGGGTAAACCCCGAACAGTACCTCAGGCCGGACGCACGGGTGGTCAACCTGCTCGCTTCCCTGAAAAAGCGGTACGAGCTGTACGTTTACACCAACAACAACCGCACGCTTAGCGGCAGGATACTGTCAGTCTTGGGCATTTCCGATTTGTTCAACGGGGTTTTCACCATCGAGGACTCGTGGCGCCCCAAGCCTGACAGGAGCGCTCTGCGGTCGCTCCTGTCCTCCATCGGCAGGATGCCCGATGAGTGCCTGTTCGTGGGGGACCGCTACGATATCGATCTTCGCCTGCCGGCGGGAATGGGCTCCGCGGTAATGCTGATATCAAGCATCGACGACCTCTACAGGCTGGGAATACCCTTGAGGGGAAAATTTTCTTGAGCTTCCACGCCATCGAGATCAGAATAATGACTGCAAAAAAGGATATTCATTATTATGACAACCAGAAGCGAACATGACACCCTGGGCACTCTCCAGGTCCCTGCCGATGCCTACTACGGCGTCCAGACGGCCAGGGCCCTGGCCAATTTTCCGATTTCCGGGCTTCTGCCCCACCCTGCGCACGTCTGGGCCACCCTGATCATCAAGCTGTGCGCTGCCAGGGCGAACATGGAAACGGGACGCCTCGAACGGGAAATCGGGGAAGCCGTAGCCACGGCAGCGGAAGAGGCCCTTTCCGGAAAATTCGAGGACCAGTTCATCATCGACCCCTTCCAGGCGGGAGCAGGCACCTCCCATAACATGAACGTGAACGAAGTGCTGGCCAATCGCGCCGAAGAAATCCTCGGCGGAGTCCGGGGGGAATATGCTCGCGTTCACCCCAACGACCATGTCAACATGGCCCAGTCCACCAATGACGTGATCCCGACCGCCATGCGCCTGTCATCGCTGCGAATGCTCTCCCTGCTGCTGCCCGAACTGGAAGGACTGGCTGCCGCACTGCGGCTCAAAGGCAGGGAATTCAACCACATCCTCAAATCGGGCAGAACCCACCTCCAGGACGCCGTGCCCATCAGGCTCGGCCAGGAGTTCGAAGCATACGCGGTTGCCATCGAGAAAAACATTACCACCCTGGAAGCCTCCCGGCCCAACCTCCTGGAACTGGGACTGGGCGGCACGGCTGTGGGCACCGGCCTCAATGCGGAGCCGCTCTACATAAAATTCGTCGTCGAACACATCGGGCGCGAGACCGGTTTCCCGGTGCGAAATGCTGAAAACCTGGTCGAAACCACCCAGAACATGGACCCCTTCGTGGTGCTCAGCTCGGCGCTGAAAGGGCTTGCCGTGAACCTGACCAGGATCGCCAACGACCTGCGCCTGCTTTCTTCGGGGCCCATGACCGGGTTGAACGAGATCAACCTGCCGCCTGTCCAGCCCGGTTCCTCGATCATGCCGGGCAAGGTGAACCCGGTGATCCTGGAAATGGTCAACATGGTATCCTTCAACGTAATGGGCGCCGACACCGCCATAACCCTCGCTTCCCAGGCAGGGCAGCTGGAACTGAACGTAATGATGCCGGTCATCGTCTACAATCTCCTGTTCTCCATGGAGATCCTGAAGAACGCCGTGCGGAAGATGCGTGAATCCTGCATAGAAGGAATTACCGCCAACATCGATAAGTGCGCGCGATACCTGGACAGCTCAATGGGCATGGCTACCGTGCTGGCCCCTTACATCGGCTACGCCGCTGCGGCGGAAATCGCCAAGGAATCGCTCAGGACCGGCCGGAGCGCAAAGGAAATCATTCTCTCGCGGGAGCTTCTCACTGGTGAGGCCCTCGCCGAGATCACGGATCCCTATCCGTTGACCACACCGGGAATTTCGGGCAAAAGGGATACCAAAACAAAGGAGGAGCAACCATGATAGAAGAAGTAAAGAAAGTGCTCGAAACCATCCGTCCCGCCCTTCAGGCGGACGGCGGCAACGTGGAACTGGTGGAAGTCACCGAAGACGGCATCGTCAAGGTCAAACTGACCGGCGCATGCGGACACTGCCCCATGTCCACCATGACCCTGAAGATGGGTATCGAAAAGACCTTGATGGAAAAAATCCCCGGGGTAAAGGAAGTTGTCCAGGTAAAATAAATCCATCTGGTGACAATGGCCCTGTCCCGGCTATAATTGAACTACAGGCGCCAAGAGAAAGGCGCGGGGTTTTTCCCGCGCCTTTCTTGCATGCCCCGGGGCGCACAACCGGAACCCATGCCTGCCGGGGCACGTGTTCCCGATCGGCCGACGGCCGTAAAAAGGTTTCCTTGTTTTGAATTATGCAAATGATCCGTCGCAAAAGAGGCCATGCTTTTCTCAGGTCCAACAGGTTTCTCCAGCGCTTCAGAAAGAGCACCGAAGCTGCGTTCTTCAGCGGAAACCGGGTGGATCTGCTACCCCACGGCGGAGATTTCCTTCCGGCCATGCTGGAGGAATTCCGTTCCGCGTCCAGCCACATCTGTCTCGAATTCTACATCATCCGCAACGACCGCGTCGGTGACCTGTTTGCCCGCTCCCTGGCCGAGGCCGCCGGCCGCGGTGTCGCTGTCCTTCTCGTCTACGATTACATCGGCTGCCTGGAAACGCCGGCATCCTACTTCCGTGAACTGGAGAAATCCGGAGTCAGGTGCACCCCCTTCAACCGGCCGCCCTTCAGAAAGGGACTCGGCTGGTTCGACCGCCGCAACCACCGCAAATACGCCTGCATCGACGGCAACAGGGTCTTTCTGGGCGGGCTGAACATCGGGAACGAATATGCGGGTTTCGGGGACAGCATTGGAAAATGGCGGGATGTGGGGGTGCGCATCGAAGGGCCTGCCGCCGGCGAATTCGATCGGCTTTTCCGCGAAACCTGGGAAGGGGAAACCGGCTCCCCGCCACCGGGGCTTCCGGCTTCCGCAATCCGGCCGGCAGTGCAGGGCGCTGCCGATGTGATGGTCGTAAACGGCGCCCCCCACCACACGCGCTCCTTCATCAGAAGTTCCTTCCGCATGGCCATCGCCGGCGCATCGAAAAGCGTCAGGATCATCACCCCCTATTTCGTGCCGGGCCCCCTCGTTGTCAGATCCCTGCTCAGGGCCGCAAAGCGCGGCGTACGCATCCAGATCCTGCTTCCGGCGATCAGCGACGTCCCGCTGGTGAAAATAGCGAGCAGAGCGTATCTTTCCGCACTTCTCAAGGGGGGTATCGAGATCTACGAAAGGAAAGGGACGGTCCTGCACGCCAAGGTCATGCTGATCGACGAATGCTGGGCCACCCTGGGATCGGCAAACCTGGATTTCAGGAGCTTCCACAGAAACTACGAGGTGAACGTGATTGTCGATCATCCCGACTTCGGCCGGCAGGTGAACCGCATGTTCGATGAGGACCTGGCGCAATCGGGCAGGATCACGCTGGAGGAACACGAATCGCGAAGCTGGTTCGAGAGACTGCTGGAACGGCTGTGCGACCCCATCAGGCGTTTCCTCTGAAAACGGAAGCCCCCGCGAACCATGTCCACGGGGGCTTCCGTTTTCGACAACGCCCGTCGCTCATCGCGACGGGCTAGCTAGGGCAACCCTCTTTACAGCGGGTTACGGGGCGGAGCATATACAGAGTCGTCCACATAGTTCCATTCCTCCTTTCCCAGGTTGATCGCCTCTCTTATCTCTCGTTGTTGGTTATATGATAATATCCCGGTTCCCTGTTGTCAATGATGCTAATATTCTTCTATACGAATTTCTTTATCACCTTGAGAACCCTGCCCTCCCTTACCCCCAGGGCGGATTGCGGGCACAGTTCCCGGCAGCAGAAACAGCGGATGCACCTCTGGTAATCGATGTGTATTCCCTTGTCATCCATGGCGATCGCTCCGGGAGGGCAGGCATCGCGGCAGATGCCGCACAGCCGGCACACTCCCGGCAACGGGCATGGATATGCCGTGAAGAGGTTTCGGATCCTCCGGGCCATGAAACGCGGTATGCCCCACTGGACGTCCGCCGTGGGAGGAAGCCTGAAATCGTCTACCCGTGCATCCGGCACGGAACACCCCGATACGGTTATGTCACCCCGGTCAGCGCCGTCGATGCCCATCTTCAGCGCCTCCTGCTCGACGTAGAGCAGACTGCCGGGAATTCCCAGCAGCTCGCCGGCCACCACATCCACCGAAACCGGGTTCACCCCGGCCAGCAAGAGGCCGACCTCGCGGGGGTCGCCGCTTCCGGGGCCGTCACCTTCCATGGCCACGATGGCATCGACTATGTTCAGGTCCGGCTTTCTCAGGAAACAGATTTCCAGAAGCATGCGGGCGAACAGATCCCGGTCTTCCCCTGCCTTGAGATGCCAGGCGGCCTTTTCCGTACCGACAACCGCTCCGAAAAGGTTTTTCACGGCGCAGGTCATGGTCATCATGCCATGGGTCTTGAGCTTGGGCAGGTTGATCACCCGGTCCGCCTCCAGATAGGGCCTGGCCACGGCTATGCGCCTGAAAAGGCCTTTGCCCGGGACGTCCACCGGGTCCTCGAATGCCACGAGACTCGCGCCCGTCTCCCGCACCACGGCAGCCAGGCCGCTCTTCTCCGCCACCCGCGCCAGCCCTCCCACACCGGGGCTGTCGCCCACCAGTGGAATCCCGCCTGCCTCCAGCACCAGCTCGATCACCGCCCTGACCACCTCCGGATGGGTGGTGACGGCTTCGTCGGGACGCTTTGCGGAAAGCATGTTCGGCTTGAGGAGCACTTTTTCGCCCGGCTTTACAAAGGCTCCCATCCCTCCAAGAGGCGACAGCAGGCGCCTCATGCCGTGCATCACTTCCTCACGCCCGTACCCGGGTGTCTTTTCGATGACAACTGTTTCCATTGAGCGCCGCTTTGTCCTTCCGATGGAAGAGACGATTATGGCTTCACCTTTCCTGTAGACTTTTATTTTTACCTATGATATTTTTGGTTTACTAAAATTAGCCGGTAACCAACAAAAGGGGAGGTGAAGAGCTTGGCTTACACCATTTCTGACGAGTGCATCAACTGCGGCGCATGTGACGATTCCTGTCCTGTCGGCGCTATCAGCGAATCCGGAAGCAAAAGGGTGATCGACGCCGACACTTGCATCGACTGCGGTGCCTGTGCGGATACTTGCCCCGTAAACGCAATCAGCAACTAATTTTTTCACTGATATTGAAAAAGTGAACTGCGGCGCCCATTCCTCCGGGAATGGGCGCCTTTTTATTTCCCTCCGGGCGCCGCCATCGGCAGGACCTATTTCCTGCCCGGTTCCGCTCCCTGTCCGTCCACGACCATGACGCCGTAGTTGGCGCCTCCACGGGGCACACCCTTGAAAACCACCATGAACGGGATGCTCTTTCCGGGCGCAACGTCCAGGTTCGCCAGGGAATCGCCGAACTGCCGGCTCATGGCTTTCTCGATCTCCGGAAAAGGCAGGGCGACCATCTGATCCCGGGTAAGGGAATTTCCACAATAGACCGTACGCTGGGCCAGGATCTGCCCGGTGGAATCATATACGGTGCCACGTACGCGAAGAGCAGCCAAAACCCTGGCCGACGTATTGGCGACTTCACCAGTTACGACGAACAGGTCTCCACCCTCCCTGCCGGTGACAAATTCACCCTTTAGGGAACGGATCTCCGTGCACCCCCCTGTTTTGCAGGCCGAACCGATCATTTTCATGACGGATGGCGGTATTACGGCAGCAGGATCAAACGGCCACTTGGAAATGAAAGCCGATGCGGCAAGCGCAATAATGAGGATCAGCAACCCGCCGAGCAGCAGAACGGCAAACGGAGAACCGCGGCGCCGGGAAGCGATGGAAAGTGGCGGCAGTTCGTGGTCTTCAGCGGCCGCGGGTCTCTGATCTCTTATTTCCGTCGCGTCTTCTCCCGGCGATTCGAGCTTTGATGCGGCAAGTATCCCCCATTCGTCAGAGCGAGGAGAATCAGTGGCGGCAACTGTTTTGCCGGCAGGCATCCCGGTTTCCCTGAACTGCGGCAGCGCCACTCCCTTCTGGAAAAACCCTTCAAAAGGCTCGGTCGGAGCCGCCCTTTCCACCGAAGGCTCACTCTCTTGTACAGGCACCTCGGGTTCGAACACAGGGGAAACTTCTTCTTCCGTCTTCTCCGCCGGGGTCTCGTTCAAGCTGAACTGCGGCAGCGTCACTCCCTTCCGGACAAACCCTTCCAGAGGATCGGCCGGTGTCGCCGTTTCGGCGGCGTCATTCGGTTCCGGGGCCGAAAAAGGCGGTTCCGGGGCGGCGCCCCCTTCATCCCCATTTTCCTCCCAGGTTTCACTCGTCCCGGTCTGCCGCAAGGAGGGCTCTTCCGGAGATGAACCGGCAAAAAAGTCAGCTGGTACCGACGGTTCAGGGGAACGGCCCTCCGCGGACGATTCCGGTTCGAATCCGCGCTGGTCGGAGCTGTCGGACTTTTCCTGAGACTCGTCTTCAGCAGAAGTACTGCCGAAGTCTGCGAGCAGCGCGTCAAAGGTATCGTCATCCGCAGGGGGTTCCTTGCGCACGATGAATGTATGGCTGCATCGTGAACACCGCACCCGCACACCGGTCTCGGTAACCTTGGAATCATCGAGCCTGAACTTGGTGCCGCAGTTATCGCACTTGATTATCATGACTGTCTCCAAAAAACCTCGATCAGCTGATTCGCTATCCTTCATATGGTTCCCACTGCATTGAAACCACAGAAATCTATAGCAAAAAGGGGTAATTGTGTCAAATCATTATGGCCATGTCACGGCCATTGTGCTATACAAATTGTCAATCGGCATCAAAAATCGTTTATGCTCGCGATTCCGGCACTGAAGCGCCATCAATACACGAACAGAACAGGAGAAAGAAATGAAGGCAGCCCTATCCATGATCCCGGCCCTGGCCATCTCCCTGTTGCTGGCAGTCTCGGCAACTGCCGGGCCAAACATTGTCTTCGACCAGCCCGTTTATGATTTCGGCAGGGTGGCCCAGGGGAAAAACATAGAACACGTATTCTCATTCCGCAACACCGGAGATGCCCCTGCAACCATAAGCAAGGTCGAATCATCATGCGGCTGCACCGTTGCCAACGTCACCACCCGCCTGGTCAAGCCCGGAGCACGGGGCGAGATCAAGGCGACTTTCAACTCCACCGATTTCGGCGGGCCGGTGGCGAAGGAAGTGTACGTCCACTCCAACGACCCCCGCAGAGGCATCATCACGCTGACCATGAAAGGCTTGGTCGTAGAGGACATGGTCGTGACGCCGGGGCAGGTGGACCTGGGAGTCGTGAAAAAAGGGACCAGGAAAGACGCTGTGATAAAAGTCGAGAACAGCGGAACAAAGCCATTGAAGATACTGTCGGTGAAAACAGTTTCCCCGGTTGCCACGGTATCAAGCAGCAAAACCCGCCTGAAAGCAGGGGAGTCCTGCACAATCCGCCTCTCAGTAACGCCCAGGGGCAGCGAACGCTTCATCAGCGGGTACATTACGATCAGGACCGACAGCGGCTCGCGGCCGGAAAAGACGGTACCCTTCTATGCAGTGCTGCAGAAATAGCCGCGAAGAATCGCGTCATGACAAGCGGGCTTTTGACGGGCTGTTTTTTCACCTTGAGAAACGGGGAGAAATAGTGTACATATAGAAATTCGCGGGCGGTTAGCTCAGTTGGATAGAGTACAGGCCTCCGAAGCCTGGGGTCGTGGGTTCGAATCCCATGCCGCCCGCCAATTCTTTTCTTTCACCTCTCGACACAACAGAACTGCAATCCTGCCATTCCCAACACCTATGCGGTTTCGGATCAATCGCCGGCGCATGTCATCTTTTTCCAGCCGGATTCGATGGAAGACATCAGTTTTTCCAGTTCAATCGGCTTCTGAAGGTACGAATGTACGCCTAGCCGGTCGAGATCGGCCAAATGCTGTTCGTGCAAGTAAGCGGAGGCGACTATGATCGTGGTGACGGGGCAGATTTCCCTGACCTTGCGCGACACTTCTATGCCATCCATTACCGGCATTCTGATATCAGTCACGATAATTTCCGGCTTATGAATCCTGAAAAGGCTCAATGCTTCTCCGCCGTCTGCCGCGGTATGGACCACCAGGCCCTTCCAGCGCAGCATCTTCGCCATCATCTCCCGTGCCTGTTCCTCGTCGTCCGCATACAGCACTGAAAGTCCAAGGCCCTGTTTATCCATATCATACCTCGATCCGGAACTCCGCCCCGGCGCCGGCATTCCTCACGGTGAGGCAGCCATGCATGCTGTTCTCGATGATGTTCCTGGACATGTATAACCCGATTCCGCTGCCCGTCCTGCTCTTCTTGGTGGTGAAATACGGTCCGAAAATACGCGCCTGCAAATCATCTTCAATGCCGCCGGCATTGTCGGAGATCGTCACCACGGTCCGTGTCCCTTCCCTCGCGACCATGATTCCGATGCGGGGCTTCTCGATATTCCGATCCTGCAGGGCATCTTTCGCATTGTTCAGGATGTTCATCACCACCTGGGCGTATTCATTAGCGTACCCGGTCAGGCAAAGATCGTCGTCTCCGGCGATTTCGACACGGATGTCCTGCGCCCTGAAGCTGGCCGAGATAAGGTCATAGGTCCTGGCGATAATTTCCTTCACCCTGAACCGCTTCTTTTCCTTGTCCGGCTTCAGGAAGTTCCTGAAATCGTCAATGGTTTGGGACATGTGCGCAAGGATGTCCATGATCTGCTTCACCGTGTTCTCCAGACCCGCCTCGTCCAGATCGCCGTGTTTGCTGCTTTCCGCGAGCACCTGGGCATACAGCCCGATGACATTCAGCGGCTGCCGCCACTGGTGGGCGATGATGTTGATCATCTCTCCCATTTCCGCCTGGCGGCTCTGCTGGATGAGGAGATAATCCATTTCCCTGTTCTTCCTCGTCTCTTCCGCCACCCGCTTTTCAAGGGTCCGGTTCAGTTCCTCGAGCTGGCGCTGCCTTTCGACAAGTTTCTCCTCCGTCCGCTTGCGATCGGAAATGTCGATGCAGAAGCCGAGCATGCGGAGAGGCCGTCCTCCCGGGTCGCAAATTGTGCTCCCTATGGAGTTTATCCATCGGACCTCCCCGTCTTGACAGACGATCCGGTAAACGCTGTCCAGCGCGGAACCATCCCTGACCGCCCTGTCCAGACGTATCGAGGCGGCCGCCAGGTCTTCAGGATGAATTATGGATTCCCATCGCTCGAATCCAGCCCGGTCTTTCAACGGATCAAGCCCGAACAGCCTGAACAGCTCGGGGGACCATTCGATAGCGCCGGTTACTATGTCCCAATCCCAGATGCCGGCTCCCGCGGCGCGCTGGGCGAGTTCGAGCCGCTCCTGCGCCTCCCTCAGGGCAGACCCGGCATTATCGAGGCTTGGAATGTCCCCGGCACAACCGCACACCGGTGTCCAGCTCTCCCGGCAAATCCCGGCGCCGGATTCAGCGCCCTGCCGCGTGGAGGCCGGCGTCACCGCCCCAGATTCCCCCAGCTTTTGCCGGGCCTGGCGCAACAGGCCGGATGCTTGACGGATCCGGACGGGATCTGCGTCATCAATGGCCGAACCCTGCAGGTCGAGCTCCAGTCGTGCCAGCTGGTCAATAATTTCGCCAATTCTCATGAATGCATGCACCCTGCCCACGGTTTGCGGATTACCGGAATATTTACAGTAAGTTTACTACCTGCCGGAAATTATTCAAAAGCGATATCAGCGTCCCGGAAATTATTTCCTTCACATCTGGAAAAGGTTAAAACCGGATTTCTTATTAGACAATCGGAGGGAATGAACGAGCCGGCCCGGGCGGCCGGAAGAATGGACAATCGAAAAAAGACTGGTTTGTCTTGCAGGGGTCAAAGCTCGGGGATTCGGATCACAGATCATCCTCAATACGGATAAGCTTAGGAGGTTCAGCGGTGATTCCCAGCATGCCGATATTCTCCAAAGCCCTTTCCACGGCCATCTCCGGCGCTTCGTGGGTCACGATGACCAGAGGCACCGCCTCGCCGCCGCTCCTGGCGCTCTGCAGCGCGGACTTGATGCTGATGCCGTATTCTCCCAGGGCGCCGGCGATTTTCGCCAGTATCCCCGGCCGGTCCACCACGCTGAAGCGCAGGTAGTATTTGCAGATGGTTTCGGTCATCGGCTTGATGGGCACGATGGTGATATTCTCGTCCAGGAAACCCAGCGGCGCCGTTCTCCTTCCGACCCCCACCAGCATGTTGCGGGCAATCGCCATGAGGTCGCCGACTACCGCGCTCGCGGTAGGTTCCATACCAGCGCCCCGGCCATAGAACATGACCGTGCCGACGTAATTCCCGGTCAGGCGCACTGCGTTGAAAACACCGGAAATACCCGCAAGCGGATCGGCCATCGGCACCATGGCGGGGTGGACCCGCGCTTCCACCCTGTCCCCGTCGCGCTTTCCGATCGCCAGGAGCTTGATGCGGTATCCCAACTTGTCCGCGAAATCCACATCCAGGGCGGTAAGGGAGCTTATCCCTTCCACATGGATGTCCCTGAAAGCCACCCAGGTGCCGAAACAGAGCGATATCAGGATGCTGAGCTTGTGAGCGGTGTCCGTGCCCTCGATATCGAAGGTGGGATCAGCTTCCGCATAACCCAGCTCCTGGGCTTTCCGGAGCGCAGCGGCGAAATCGGCGCCCTCCTCGGTCATTTTGGTCAGGATGTAGTTGCAGGTCCCGTTCAGGATGCCGAGAACCGAGCTGAACCTGTTGGCAGCCATGTTCCCCTTGATGGCCGACAGCACCGGAATGCCGCCGGCAACCGCCGCCTCGTAACGGATCTCCACCCCGTTCCTGGCCGCCGCCTCGTACAACTCCTTGCCATGCACTGCCAGCAGCGCCTTGTTGGCGGTGACCACGTGCTTCCCGTTCCCGATGGCCTCGAGGACGTATTCCCTGGCCGGGGTGCAGCCGCCGATAAGTTCGATGATTATGGAAATGTCCGGGTCGGCGAGAACCTGCCGGAAATCGTCGGTGAGAACCCCGGGGGGGACCTGTATCCCCCGGTTCTTTCCGGTATCGCGCACGGCAATGCGCTTGAGAGTGAGCTTCGCTCCGAGTTTTTCATCCAGAATGGACGAATTGTCCCGGACCAGCCTGACAACTCCTGTTCCCACGACACCGCAACCCAGCAGGCCGACATTGATTTCTTTCTTGGGCACACTCGCTCCGATCCGGAGACGGTCATGACGATTGCATCCCGTCCCCCGTTGCCATCAATCTCTTACAACTTTTATAATTTCGTCTCACTGATTGTCAACACCCCCAGCCCTCGAGACTTCAGACGGCTGCCGGCCCGGGAAACCGGCGCCTATCCGGTTATCGGCCAGCTCTTCTCCAAGCCGTCCGGATAGAAGTTCTCGCGGGTGCGATTGAAATAGCCGAACTGAATCCGCGGGAATTCCTTCTTCAGCGTCTGGAGCATCCGGTACATTCCCATCCCCTTGCTCATCAGCCCCATCCTTTCGTTGTAGAAATGGGGGTCGATGGAAAGGTTCCGCATCTGTATCATGTCCACCCCGGTCCGGCCGATGAGATTGATGAGCGCGTCAACCTCCGCCGGGTCGTCGCTCAGTCCCGGAGACACCAGGTAGTTGATCATGGTGAAAAGGCCCTTCTCTTTCGCGGCGGAAAGCGATTCCACGACACTGCCGAACACATATCCCGCCGGCCGGTAATACAGGTTGTAATACTCTTCGCGGGCGGAATTCATGGAAAAGCGCATGGAATCCATCCCCGCGTCGCAGAGCATCCTGACCTTGTCCGGCAGGGAGCCGTTCGAGTTGAAATTCACCGTCCCGCGCGAGGTCGCAGCCTTGATCCTGCGCGTTGCCGCCGCCACCACGTCCGCCTGCAGGATCGGATCGCCCTCGCAGCCCTGGCCATAGGAAACGATGGGGTCGGGAGCCTGGAGGAGATGGGGCACGGCAAGCTCCTCGATTTCTTCGGGAGAGGGCACGAACGGAATCCTCTCGTGGTTGGAGGGGCAGCAGTCGGAAGGCTGGAGGCTGATGCAGCCCAGGCACCGGGAGTTGCAGGCCGGCGACGTGGGAATGGGCGCTTCCCAACGTCGGAAAAAGAGGTTCTTCGCCGCAAAGCAGTGGTAGTCCACGGCGCAGCGGGCCAATTGCTCCAGCAGCCGGTTATGGGGCATCTCATGCAAACGGCTCCGGACAAGGGGATCCAGCTTGCGGTCGTCATAGTTGCACGGATTCCAGTTGTCGTTGGTGTCGACCCGGCTGGCAGCCACCACGAACCGGTCTGTTTCCTCGTCCCAGCCGACCGCCGTATAGGACCAGAGGGGCAGATGAACCCGTTTGCGGCTGTAATCGCAGGCGGGCAGCAGCGTGCGCACGTATCCGGGCGCCATGAAGGCCGATACTGCCTGGACCGGCATGCTCCGCCTGCCTTCCCTGACGGTATCGACGGTGACGAACCGGCTGAGCCGCCTGTCCCAGGCGATGGGAGGCGTATCCGGTATGGTAAAGAGCCGGCTCCCCTCCGGCAGCGGGATCAGCTCCCGGTCCTCGGGCAGGACCGCCTCCGGGCCGTTCATGCCCGCCATGCGCAGTTCCGGATGATCGTAAATGTTTCCCCCGGCATCGGCGTAGAGAAGTTTCGGCGCCCGTTTTCTCTTCATCATTCCACCTCCAGGTCCAACGTACCAGATTTGCCGGCTCCGGGCAAGCCATAGCCCGTACGGCCACCCGGAATCCTGTTTCATGGGCCTTTCGCTCTCGGATCACCCCCTCAACAGAAGGTTGCCTGTCATTGCAGGGCGCTGTCAGGATATCGCCCCCCCACCCGGGTTGCGCCCGCCCTCTCCCTTGATGGCGAGGGCTTCATGGCCTCCTGTCTTTTCATTTGTGCTTTTCTGTCTTTTCCTTGCGCCCTGCGCCCTGTGCCTTGTGCCTTGTGCCTGATTCTTATATCGGCTACAATAGCCCGATGAAGATCGTTCTGGCAACGCTCCACTCCAAGTACGTCCACGCTTCCCTTGCCCTTCCCAGCCTCGCCGCATCGATCGGAAACCTGAGCGGTATCCGGGTGTCGATCCTCGAGTTCACGGTGAACGAGCAGCCGCAATCCGTCCTGTCGGGCATCCTAGACGAACAACCCGATCTCGTCGCCTTTTCCTGCTATATCTGGAACGTGGAGCAGAGCCTGCGGATCGCGGGGGATTTGAGAAAGCTGCTCCCCTCGACCCTGATCGTCGTCGGGGGACCAGAAGTTTCCCATGACGCGGAAGAGCTGCTGAGGAAGAACGGAGCCGTCGACTGCGTGATACGCGGCGAAGGGGAACAAACCTGGTTCGAGCTCGTCAATCTGCTGGCTCGTGATGTTTCACCGGCGGAGGGGGCAGGGGCGGCAAAAGAGGCTTTCGGATTGGTCTCCGCGGGCATCACCTGGCGCTCGGGCAACGAAATCTTCTCCGCGCCGGACAGGCATGCCGTGACCGACCTGGATTCGCTGGCGTCACCCTTTGCACTCGGGCTGGTGGATACGGGCAAGCCTCTCGTCTATTACGAGACTTCCCGCGGCTGCCCCTTTTCCTGCGCTTTCTGCCTTTCCTCTCTGGAAAAGGGCGTGCGCTCCTACTCCATGGAAAGAATCCGGAGCGACCTGTTGTACCTCATGGAACGAAAGGTCCAGGTGATCAAGCTGGTGGACCGGACGTTCAATTACGACGCGGATCGGGCCGACGAAATCTGGAATTTCATCCTGACCCAGGACTCTCCCTGCAAGTTTCATTTCGAGATAGCGGCTGCCCTGCTGACGGAGCGCAACCTGGCAACCCTGAGGCGCGTCCCCGCGGAAAAATTCCGCTTCGAGATCGGCGTTCAGGCAACGGGCAATGAAACCCTGGACAGGGTCAAACGCGCGGGAAACACGGATCTGCTGCTGGCAAATGTCAGGCGCCTCAGGGAGGAAACCGCGGTGACCGTGCACCTCGACCTCGTCGCCGGGCTGCCGGGCGAAGGCCTCCACGGATTCCTGGAATCGCTGCAGCGCCTCTTCCCATTCCATCCCCACCACATCCAGGTGGAACCGCTCAAAGTGCTCAAGGGTTCACCCATGGTAGGAATAGCGCGTCAGGAAGGCTATGCATATTCCTCCTCTCCGCCCTACAAGATACTTACCACACCTGCCCTTTCCTTTCCTGACATCACCCGTATCGAGGAAATCTCCCGGTTGCTCGATATCTACCACAACAGCGGAAGATTCGGCTGCGCGCTCCGTGCCGTCGGGGAACACGCACCGTTATCGGAATTCTTCGACAACATGGCATGTTACACCGCGAAGGGGAATATCTGCAGCAACCTTTCACTGAAGAATGCGTTCGAATTCTTGTGGAGTTTTGTCAACCGCTTCCTTTCATCTGGAAAAGATGCGGTCAGGGATGCGCTCAGTTACGATTTCTGCATGGCCGACTATCCGGGTTCGGGGAAACTCCCCTCCTTTTTCCAAGACAGCAGCGGTGTTTCACCGCTCCTCTCGGAGCGTCAGGCGATCGGGCAGGCCGTGAAAGCCCTGCGTACACTCCCCGGAACCAGGGTCAGGACCTTCACCCACACCTTTTCCCGGGATTACCGCACTACCCCTCCCTTGCCGGGCCCGGTCCGCCTGACCTTTTTCTATGCAGCCCGACCCGGCAAAGGGCTCACCGTCGAAGCGCACTGCCTGCAGCCTTAGACTCCCGGATGTCTCTAACGCACCCGCTTCCACGGGAGATACCCGTTCAGCAGCAGCCGCAATCCCCGTACCATCCTGAAAGTGCAGGCCGAAACACCGAATCGATAACGTGAATGACACCGTTTGAACATTCGATATCGGTTTTTACCACATTGGCATTGTCTACCACCAGCACTCCATGTTTCACCTTTATGGCAAGGCTTTTTCCGTTCAGGGTCGGAGAACAGTCTCTCTCCCTCATCTCATGCTCCGACAGCTTCCCTTCCACCACATGGTAGCTGACAGTCTCCACCAGCTTCTTCCGGTCGGCAAACATTTCACTGTTGTCAAGCTTCGTGAATGCTTCGTCATCCGGCGCAAACAGCGTAAACGGCCCCTCCCCTTTCAGCCTGTCGGCGAAATCGGCGTTTGCCAGCGCTTCAGCAAGGGTTTTGAACGATCCGTCGGCGACCAGAGTTGCGAAAATGTCTTTCATCGTTTCCTCCTTGACCCAGATGCCATCCGCCATAATGATTACGATTTTCACTTTCACAGACATTCTACCAGATACCATTGAAGCTGGCAATATGCCATCATGCAACGGTCATGACAGCGGAAGGGAACCACTGGCCGGACAATGAAATTGATGTGGGGGCGCAAATCGCAGGGCAGAGCGGGAGTTACTTCATGCAGATTCTTCTGATTTCATGAATGTCGGTGAGATGCTGGAAAACCTTGAGAATGCCGTCCTGCTTCAGTGAGGTCATGCCGGCGGCAGCCGCCAGCTCGCGTATCTCGTCGGTTTCAGGTCTTTTCTTGATCAGGCTCTTCATGGCATCATCGCATCCCAGCAGCTCGTGAATGCCGAGGCGGCCATGGTAACCGGTATTGTCGCAGAGCTCGCACCCCACCGGTTCGGCAATCGTGATCCCGTCCCGCGACAAACCGGTTTTCAGGAAAGCCTCCTCGCCGTACTCAGCGATGATTTCGTCAAGCTCGCTCTCCGACGGTTTCATGACCTTCCTGCACCCCTTGCACAACCTGCGCGCGAGCCTTTGCGCCAGGATACAGATGAGCGAGTCAGAAAAGCTGAACGGATCAAGCCCCATTTCAAGGAGCCGGGTGACCGTTTCCGCGGCACTGTTGGTATGCAGCGTGGAAAGCACCAGGTGGCCGGTAAGGGATGCCTCGACGGCAATGGACGCTGTTTCCTCGTCCCTCATCTCACCCACCATGATCACGTCGGGGTCCAGGCGCAGGAATGACCGCAACGTGGCCGCGAACGTCAGCCCGATGCGCGGGTTCACCTGCACCTGACGCAACCCGCGCTGGGTGATTTCCACGGGGTCCTCGGCCGTCCAGATCTTGGTTTCGGGAAGATTTATCTTGGTTATGGCCGAGTGCAGGGTGGTTGTCTTGCCCGAACCGGTCGGGCCCACGACGAGGATAAGCCCATAGGGCTTCATGATGGACCGCTGGAACAGCTCCATGTTCCCGGGAGAGATACCCAGGTCTTCGAAGGCGATCGGATCGCCGGTGTGCAGGATGCGGATAACCACGTCCTCCAGGTGGCCGACCGTGGGCATGGTGGCGACGCGCAGCTCCACGTCGATGGGGCCGAAGCGCTTGAAATTGATCTTCCCGTCCTGCGGTTTGCGCCTCTCGGCTATGTCCAGCTCGGACATGATCTTGATGCGCGAGGGAATGGCATACTTGTACTTGTAGGGGATTTTCTGATAGACCTTGCAGCGGCCGTCGACACGCATCCTGACGATCACGTCGCGTTTCCCCGGATATGGTTCGATATGTATGTCCGATGCCCGGTTCTGGTAGGCATCGTAAATGATCTTGTTGACGAGCTTGACAATGACGCTGTCGCGCTCGGTAACCTTCTTGACCTCGTCTTCCACTTCCGGCTCTTCGGAGAAATCCACCCTGGTCAGGATTTCGGCGATGCTGTCCGGAATGTTCAGCTCGTCTTCTTCCTCCGTCGGGAAAACCGGCTGCAGGCCGTTGCGGTACAGACGCTGCTGGGCGATGACGATCTCCGATTCCTTCGCAATGACCGGAATCACCTTGAGGCGGGTCGCCGCTTCAAGCTCCATCAGCTCATGCAGCTTGATCGGTGAGGCCATGGCAAGAGTCATGGTGCTCCCGATCTTGGAGATGGGCACGACACGCTGCCTGCGGGCATAGCTGGCATTGAGGACACGGGCAAGCGAAGGATCGATCGACATGTTGTCCAGGGTGGCGAACGGCAGGTCGTACTGGATGGAAATGGCCCTTGAAATCTGGTCTTCGGTAAGGAACGTCAGCTTGAGAAGCGACTTCTCGAGAGGCAAGCCATCCTTTCTGCTCAGGACGCGGGCTTCTTCGAGCCGTTTCTCGTCCAGATGATATTCGCACTGCAGGATGTCGGCCAGCTTTTTCCGCTTGCCCGACTGTTCGAGGACGTAGTTGAGGTCCGATTCACGCAGGAATCCGAGCCGGCACAGAAGCCTGCCGACCGTTTCCCCGGGAGAAGTTTCCTGCAGCTTGAGAGCTTCTGCAAGCTGCTGCTCGTTGATGAGCTTGTTCTCGATCAGGATTTCGCCGAGCTTCTTTTTCGACATGAGGTTTGTCCGCCCGCCTGGGACCTGCCAAGGGCCACGCCGAACCGGCTGCCGGTTGCCCGTACAGGGAAATTATCTGCCAATCACATCATAACCCATGAAACCCAGGAGATCACTGGTCATGGGATCGATAGCCGCATCCGTCACGAACACGGCACCCCCATTGCGCCCGGGGGCGGCGATCTCCACTCCCGACATCCGCATGGCGAACGGCGCATCCTTCGGGCTCCACAAGTAATGGGAGCCGTAGCGGGCAGGTTGCTTCAGGACCGGCGCCAGCTTCCCGGCGATACTCCTGAAGCCGTCATCCGGAAGTATGGTTATCACGTGGTATCCATTCCGCTGCAACATTCTCATCAGCGCCTGCTGGATCGGATCATTTTTTGAAAAGGACACGACGACCTTGTTCCCGTTTTCCCGAAAGAACCGCTCCGCCCTGGCTGAAAGGACGACGCCGCTCCTGGAACCGTCATCGAGCGTAATCTCGCGATCCTTCTCGAAAGCGACCGAAGCAGCCGTCAGCATGGAATCAACGGTTGCCTGCTGATCGGAACCCTTCACGGCGTAAAGCCTGTTGACCCGACCCTTCGGCCGGGGGGGAGCCGTTTCGGCATCGACCACCCTGAACCCCTCCCGGCTGAGCAGCGAACAGAGTGCCGGCGGCATGCCCATCAGCCGATCCGTAACGTTGAGCAGCACGACATCGTGACTCAAGAGGCTGTCCGCGGTCCTTTCCACCTTGAAGTCGGCATTGACGGTCACCAACGGATCCGAACCGAAGGAAAAGGTGAAACCCTCCTCGACGGAGTAGAAACGGGCCGCGCCCAGCAGGGTTGAGTAGAAACGCTTCGGATCGGACGGGTCGGCTTTCACGATATGTACCGTGGAATCGTTTTCCTCGATGATCGCCTTCACTTCCGGAGAAAGAGCGCCGGCGGCATCTACGACTATACGCCCGCCCTCACTGTCGCGGAATACCGGGTACGCCGCCGGGTCAAGGGCAAGGGAGAAACTCCGGTCGCGCAGCGAAATTTTGTCGTCTCTTTCGGACTCGCCGGGAACGATCCTGTCCCAGAGATTTCTGGCCTGCAGCAATGTCTCGCCACGATCGGCGCCACCGGGAGCAGGCATTCTGAAGGAAAGTCTCAACGCTCCTGCGCCGCTCATGCCTTGATCAGCCGGTTTGCCGCGCCTGGCATGCCACGTCCGGCCCCTTTTCCGGACCGTGTGCCCGGCTTTTTTCGCTTTGCGGTGGGAGTGGCGCTTGACCGCTGCCTTGGCTGACTGTCCGGCGCCGGGGCGGTCGACCTTCCGGCCTGCCGCAGCAGCGGCTCCAGCGATTGCGGGAGAACGCATTCCGCTCACGTCCTTCCGGCCGTTCTTGCGGGCATCTTTCCCTACGGAACGGAGTTGTTTCAGGTCAATGTCGTACTTGGGATCAATGGCCAGGGAAACATCCACGGCAACCAGTAGGTACGCCACTACAATACCGGCGATGAAATAGCGGCAGCACTGCGCAGGCTTCACGAAAATCCCTCCTTAGGTAAACTAATTGTTCAATAAAGACGCTACCCTGCCAGGAGGAAGATGACGGGCGCCAGGCAACGGAATCCTGCACATCTCACGGAAAAACGATGACCAGGGCCCGTACCGCACGGCCATCGCTTTCCCTGTAGGTGACAATCTCCGCGGAATCATCCAGAGCGGCTGTTTCCATGAGGAATCCGTCCTTGGACACAACCTCCGCGGCCCGTGCCGGAGGAAGGTAGCCGAGTCCGCTCAAAACGGAAGCACGGTAAGGATCCGAAAGCGGCCTCCCTTCCGGGGCCACAATCTGCAGAGCTTTCATCGTGCCGCCGTTCCGGTATATCCGGAAGTCCGCTTGTGGAGAAACGTACCTTTCCCATCCGGGATGCGCCGAAGCGTACGATTTGTCCCGCCATTCGGGCCGGATGAAAGACGGAAGCCCTGCTCTCGCCTTTTCGCGCAACGTCGACCTGTCCGCCGGGGCCACGGTCCCGGTCTTCCCCACCTCTTCAGTCCCGGATAGTGAGGGAAATGATACCTTATTTTCCCTGATCAGCAAGAAGTAAACCGCGAAGGCGGCGACCGCCAGAAGGACTGCAAGCAAAGAAAACCGCCTGAATCCCGGCCTTGCGCTTTCGACTCCGATTCGAACAGCTGCATCCCCATCGTACACGACGGATGATGCGGAAACTTCGCCCGTGCCTGCCGGGCCGTTACCGGCCCCGCCGGACGTCTCCGGTCGAAGCGACTCGCCGGCGCACGTTCCGGACCTGCCGGAAGCAGCACCGGGGATGCCTTCGCCCGGCGCAACATCTCCGATTCCCGGAAGCGGCATGGAGGGGTCCTGGAGAACCCCGTTCGCAACCGGCCCGCAAGGGGCTTCCATGCTGTCCTCTCTCCAGTCGTCAGGATACAGGCGCGAAACGAGCGCAGCGAAATCATCACGAAACTGCTGTTCGGAAACAGCCATGCGCATCCATGCATCGCACCATGAGGCGTTTTTCCTGGATTTCGAGCCGGCTTCGTCCAGGTAGACGATCTTCGGGGAAACAGAGCCGAGAAGTGATTTGATATGGCGGGCAACCGTCTCCCCGGATACGGAATTGATTGAATTCTGGATAAATACCAGAGAAGGACGGTTTTCGAAGACTTCCTTCAGTCCGTGATCGAAGTTGTCAACCCAACGGATCTTCGACCGGAAACGAGGTTGGAAATACTCAATGAGGCGTGCAATCCTGTCATCGTTGGAAATGAAAAAGATATTGAGCATGTGACCCCTCTCCGGAAGAGTATAATCACATGCACCGCTTGATATTGTCAATAATTTTCGCCGGTAAAAGTGTCGTAACCAACAGTGGAAAACTGCGGAGCGAAGCTTCTAATGTTGTCAGAGTGGAAGGGGAGAAGCCTCTGCTGCCAGAATGTCCATCATCTCCTCATGGATCAGGCCGTTGCTGGCCAGGATGCGATGGTCACCCAGATGGTGGGGAAGGCCGGCATGATTGGTTACGCGCCCCCCCGCCTCCGTGACCAGCAGCTTGCCCGCGGCCACATCCCAGGGATTGAGCTTGCACTCCCAGAAACCGTCCAGACGGCCGGAAGCCACGCAGGCAAGGTCCAGTGCCGCCGCACCGGCGCGCCGAACGCCCCGCGCGGCCAGTTGGAACCGGAAGAAATTGCCGAAATTGTTCTCGTTGCAGCTCGTCCTGTCATAGGGAAAACCGGTGGCCAGCAGACAGGACGCGAGAGGTCTGCGCCCGGACACGGATATCCGCCTGCCGTCAAGCCACGCCCCCCCGCCGCGCACGGCATGGAAAACTTCACCCAGCATCGGATGATGGATGACCGCCACCTCAAGGATGCCGTCAATCTCCAGGGCAATGGATACGGCAAACCAGGGATAACCGTGGGCATAATTGGTCGTCCCGTCGAGCGGATCGATTATCCAGCGATACCGTGATCCCGTGGTAATCTCGCCGCTTTCCTCGGCAAGAAAATCGCATCCCGGACAGGCTCCCCTGAGCATCCCGATGATGATTTCCTCCGAAGCCCGGTCTACATCGGTGACGAGGTTCCGCTCACCCTTGAATTCCACCCCGTACCCGCTCCGCAATTTTTCCCGCTGGATACCGCCTGCCGCCCTTGCGGCCCGAACCGCGGCATCAAGGTACTCCCGAACGCTCATCACCACGCCCCATGCATGTATTCATTGCCGGTTCCTCCGGCACCACCGCCCCTCACAGCTCCCGCAGGTTGCTGAACTCGCCCCACGCCAGGAAATATTCGGGCTTGAGTGCGAAATCATACAGGTTTTCCACGATATTGTAATGCTTTTTTTCCTCGCCGAGGATCTTCTGCAGGACTTTCCCGGAGTTTGCGTCTTTCTCTTCCCCTGCGATGCTCTCGTAGAAGCGGACACTCTCAGCCTCGACCTTGAGCGCGTGCCGGTAACCTTCCAGGTCATTCCTGATCGAGGCAGCCGCATTCTTGTCACCGATCAGATTGCCGAGCGTTTCCCTGGCGTACTCAAGTGCGGTCGAATCCGGAGAGAGGTCAGGCAGCCGGCCGTCCCTGATCGCCAGCACCATCTCATAGTGCTTCTTCTCATCCCCGGCCAGGAGCGTGAAGATGTTCCTTATCCCGGCCAGGGCGGTCTCACCGGCGAGTTTTTCATAATACGACTGCACCTGTTTCTCTTTGGCAGCGGCAACATCAAGAACGTTCATGGTCCTACCCCCTCTGGCTCTTTTTGTTCAGCCTGATTACAGTAAAATCGTACCAGATAAGCAGGACGCCGCAAGACGCCGACCGCCAAGCCCGGGGAAAGGGGGCGAAAATCCCCGCAATTTGTGTGGTGGACCAACCGCACGGGGCACTAGTGGCGGGCGGTCGCGGGGAAGAGGAGGATGAAACTGGCGCCCCGGCCCGCATCGCTCGCCACCTCGATCCTGCCGCCAAGTTTCTCAACAAGGGTTTTCGTGACGAAAAGCCCGAGCCCGGTCCCCTCCCCCGGTTCTTTCGTGGTGAAGAAGGGATCGAAAATCCTTTTCCTGATCTCGTCGGGGATGCCCGGCCCGGTATCCCGCACGACCACCCTGACCAGACCGTCGATCGAAGATGACGCTGCTATGGCAAGCCTTCCACCCTTCCCCATGGCCTGGAGGGAATTGACAATCAGGTTGAGGAATATCTGCTTCAGCTGGTTGGGATCGGCCCCGATAGACGGGAGCCCGGGTTCCAACTCCTCGAAGACGACCACGGTGCGCTTCCGGATCTCGTATTTGAGGAACATCAGCACATCACGGACCACCAGCGATACGTCAGTCTCTCCGCTGGAAAAGCCGCCTTCACCG
The DNA here is from genome assembly GCA_036677645.1 of Geobacteraceae bacterium. Lineage (GTDB taxonomy): Bacteria > Desulfobacterota > Desulfuromonadia > Geobacterales > Geobacteraceae > RPRC01. Next base: position 256,817 of record JAVBWB010000024.1, read on the forward strand.
GAAAAGGCAAGGATGCCCCGGGTGAGCTGGGAAAGCCGATGGGCCTCCTGGCGGATCCTTTCCACCATTTCGGCAACCTGGGAGGACACGCCCTCCTCGCTCAGTATCATCTGCGATGCTGCGGCAATGACCGACAGGGGAGTGTTGATTTCATGGACGATGCCCACGGTAAGCCGGCCCAGTTCCGCCATCTTCTCATTTACGGCCAACTGCTTCAGCAGCTTCTCCGTATCATCGGCAGTGTGCGGCAGGCTCTCCAAAAATGGTTTCTCCATGTCGTTCCCCGGTGAAACAGCCGCGGTTGCCCGACGGCACGCGGAAAGCCGCCCCGTACGAGGCGGCTTTCCGGTTCTGACATGTTGGGGTTCCCGGCGATTGCCGGCATCACCCTGCAAGTCAGAAAAGGTTGTAGCCCGACTCAGAGTGCTGAGTCTGGTCAAGGCCCATGATCTCGTCTTCCTTGTCCACGCGCAAGCCGATGGTCTTGTCCAGGATGAACGCCAGGACGCAGGTGACGATGAAGGCATAAGCGCCGGCCGCGACGACGGCCACCAGCTGGGTCACGAACTGGCCGGTGTTCCCCGCTATCAGACCGGTCGCGCCGACCGTCGCAAACACGCCGGTCGCAATGGCCCCGAACGTACCGCCCACACCATGCACGCCGAAAGCGTCGAGCGAGTCGTCATACTTCAATTTCGCCTTCACCAGGATGGCGCTGTAGCAGACCAGGCCCACGCCGATGCCGATGACCAGTGCCCAGGCGGGGGTGACGAATCCCGCCGCCGGGGTGATGCCCACCAGACCGGCAACGACTCCGGATGCAAACCCGAGGGCACTCGGCTTGCCCGAATGGATCCATTCCGCAAGCATCCAGGTCAAGCCGGCAGCGGCGGGAGCGATGGTGGTGGTGGTGAATGCCAGGGCCGCAAGACCGCCGGCGGCATCAGCGGTGTTGGCGCCGGCAATGGCGCTGCCGGCATTGAACCCGTACCAGCCGAACCAGAGCAACCCGGTGCCGAGAAGAGTCAGCGGAAGTGAATGGGGCGCCATCCGCTCATTGGGAAAGCCGTGACGTTTGCCCAGGAAGAGGATCAGTGCCAGCGCGGAGATACCTGAAGACAGGTGGACCACCGTTCCACCGGCAAAGTCAAGGGCGCCTTTCTTGAACAGCCAGCCGTCCGTCATCCAGACCCAGTGCGCCAGGGGGTCATATACCACAGTGGTCCAGAGGAGGACGAAGAGGCAGTACGCGGAGAACTTGATCCGCTCCGCCAAAGCGCCCGAGATGAGTGCCACTGTGATCATGGCGAACATCAGCTGAAACATGGAAAACACATATTCCGGCACAGCTCCCGGCTCCGTCGGAACGTTCTGGAACAGGGCGAATACAGGGTTTCCATCCTTAAAGGAAATGAGGCCGTTCATCATCGCCTTGCTCAGGTCACCCAGCAGGCCGTATCCGATATCAGGGCCGAATGAGAGCGAATAGCCGATGATGAGCCACTGCACCCCGACGATGCCCATGGCGACAAAGGAATGCATCATGGTGGAGAGAACGTTCTTGGAACGCACCATGCCGCCGTAGAAGAACGCCAGACCGGGCAGCATCAGGAGAACCAGGGCCGACGAAATGAGCATCCAGGCCGTATCCCCGGTATTGAGCACCGGTGCTACCGGCGCCGGCTTGGCGGCTTCCGCCGCCAGTGCCGCCAGTGGCGTCATGAGCGCAGCCGAAACGGCCATGACTGTTGTCACTAATGCTTTGCACCTCATAATAACCTCCATTTATCCTGTTATTGTCAGTAGCGTTTTGATCCAGGTACTCCCGGATCGGAATCTAGAAATTGAAAGCCGCTTTTACGCCGAAGACACTTTCATCCTTTACCCCGGCGATGTCCCTAGCCTTGCTGCTTATGGCATTTGAATACGTGTAAGTGGGAGAGATTTTAATCTTGTCGGTCAGGGCGTAATCGGCGCTTACGCTGAATTCGTAGTCGTGCCAGTTGCTGTAATTGTTGTTGGTGCCGAATTGCGCCGAATAGTTCGCCTGGTTGTAGCTCACGAGGGCTCCCAGGTTCAGCCCGAGTTGCTTCGTCACTTCGAAGGTATGCCCGACCGAAAAGGCATAGAACAGGCCGGTGCTGTTGGACTGTTTGCAGTCCCAGTACATTGCGATCGTGGGGCTCAGAATGGTGTTGAATGTTGCCTTGGCATAAAGTTCATCGGTGTCGCGGACGCCTTCCAGGGAATAGAAAATGTTCCCCACGTTGAAGGTGACCAGTTTGACCGGAGTAAAAGCATAGTTCAGGGTGATGTCCGTTTCGGTTATTTCGCCCGCCTTGTAGAAGGAGTCCGGGGTCTGGTGGGTCATGAGGTTGCTCCAGTAGCCCAGCGTGAATCCCTTGTAAGACAGGTCCGCACCGAACTGGGATACCCACTGGTTGCCGCTGGAATCGAGCCCCCTGAAGACATACTTGTTGTATATCCCGGCATAAACGTCGCCGGATACGGCCACCTCGGCCTGTGCATAAGAAGACATACCTGCAATACATACCGTCGCCAACGTTAAGAGCACATAAAATTTCTTCATGGTATTCTCCTTTTCATCGTCAAAAAATGGATTCCAAACCCACGGTTCCTTGCGGATTCAGGCAAATTACAGGGCTTCCCCGCCTCTTTCTCCCGTCCTGATCCTGATCGCGTCTTCCAGGGAGATGACGAATATCTTGCCGTCACCGATCCGGCCGGTCTTGGCCGAATTTTCGATGGTTTCCAGGACGTTCGGAACCATCTCGTCGGACACGGCAATTTCGAGCTTCACCTTCGGAATGAAATCGACGACATATTCCGCCCCGCGATACAACTCGGTGTGCCCTTTCTGCCGGCCGAAACCTTTTACCTCGCTGACCGTGATACCCATTACCCCTATCTCGTTCAGCGCATCCTTCACTTCATCCAGCTTGAACGGTTTGATTATCGCTTCAATGAGCTTCATTTCTTATCCCCCGTTTCCCTTGAATTCCGACCCCATTGTCGTTCCCGGCCGCGAATGGCCTGCGTCGAACATGCCCTGCAGTGCATGTAGAATTTCTTTCGCATGACAGGTGGAAAGCATCAGTTGTGCCAAGTTGCACAACTTACTGTTTTATATGTGATATCGACAAGTTAAGCACACCACATACTCAGGGGAGCAGGTTTTTCACGCAATCCCGGCATTTGTTGCACATATTTTAGGCACAACACCATCCAAGCTGAAAAACATTTGCGCGACGATCCCCCCAGGTAGAGCCGGTCCCGGAAGAAAGCCGGATTTCAATCCTCAGCGGGAACAGAAACCGCTTCGATGCTGTTGGTTGCGATAATATTTGCTGCAGGAAAGCTTGCGAAGGCGCTGCCATGCGGATATGCCGCACGGGTTGACGGGTGGGGGACGGAAGGTTTTTTTCAACGGGCATGCAGTGGTGAACAGGATTCGCCCGGGACCTGGACAGGTAATGACGGCCGGATTCAGGTTTGCGCCCGAACCCTGTGCATCATTGTCCGCCGAAGGGAACCGTAATGAACTGCGATATCGAGGCGAGATAATTGGTGAAAATCAGGACACCCACGACGATCAGAAACAAGCCGGTAACGATTTCGAATATTCTGATCGCCTTTTTGAACCGGTTGAACAGCACGAGGAATCTGTGCAGTGCGAGGGAAGAGAGGAAAAAAGGCGTTCCGAGTCCCAGCGAATACGTCAGGAGGAGGGCCATACCGTGGTAGACTGTTTGCTCCGCAGCCGCAATCATCAGGATCGATGCGAGGATGGGGCCGATGCAGGGTGTCCAGCCGGCCGCGAATGCGATACCGACCACGACGCTGCCCGCATAGCCGGCGGGCTTCCGGTGAATGCTCACGCGCCGTTCCCCGAGCAGGACTGATAGCGGAACGAGGCCGGTGACATGGACACCGAAAAGGACGATCAGCACCCCCCCTATCTTGCGGAGAACTTCCATGTACTCCTGGAGGAAGGTCCCGATGTAGGTCGCTGAAGCGCCGAGAGCCACAAAAACGGCCGTGAAGCCGGCGATGAAAAGCAGAGAATGGATGATTGTCTTGCGCCTGACGGCATGGGAAGGGTGCTCTTCCCGCAGGTCGGCAAAGGAAAGACCGGTAATGAATGTGACATAGGACGGAATAAGGGGCAGGACACAGGGTGAAAGAAAAGAGAGCAGTCCTGCCAGAAAAGCGCCTGCAAAGGTAATGTGGCTGGTTTCCATATCGCGGTACCTTAGTTCTTCCCTAAATCCTCAAGGTAGGAGACCATGGACGGGTTGTCCCAGGCGATCGGTCCCACCACCTTTTTCCTGACGACCCCCCGCCGGTCAATGATGAAAGTTTCGGGTACGCCCCTGACACCATAGAGCCGGGCGACGGTGCCGGACGGGTCGGTCAGGGCCGGCAGCCGGATCCCGGCTTGCCGGAAAAAGCCTTCGACGGTCTCGGCGCCTCCCGCATCGACAGCCACCGCTAGCAGCCTGAACGGTCGACCGGTCATCTTTTTGTCCAGCCTGGCCAGGGAGGGGACCTCCTCCCGGCAGGGAGGGCACCAGGTCGCCCAGAAATTGAGCAGAACCACCGAACCGCGAAGTTCGGCAAGCCTGACCTTGTTGCCGGACAGGTCCCTGAGGGTGAAATCGGGAGCGGGATGAGCGCTCTCCGGGACATTGCCTGATTTCCCGCATCCCCACGGTAAACAGCATGACAATGCAAGGACAAGCGCAAGAGCAAGAGGTGCAAGGCGGATCTTTTTCATGGAGATTGTATCCAGGTGCTGCGGGCTCGCCCGCCGGAACCGGGGCCGTTTCCCGGTCTCGTCTACAGCGCGGACATTACCGGTGACGGATGACGACGTAATCGGCCAATTCCAGCAACGCTCTTTTCTCAGGGGAATCGGGAAACATCTCCAGGCACGATTTCCCGCGTTCCACGTACATCCGCGCCCTGTCAACGGTGAACTTTATGCCGCCGTAGGCATGGACGAGAGAGATGACTTCCTGCAAATCCTCGTTGTTCTGCGTGTCGCTCCCTATGATGTCCGAAACCGCCCTCTTTTCGGACCGGCTGCAGTTCCGCAGGGCGTGGATCAGCGGTAACGTGATCTTGCCTTCCTTGAGATCGTGGCCGATGTCCTTGCCCAGCTGTTCCTCGCTGGCCACATAATCCAGCGTGTCGTCGATGAGCTGGAAGGCAATACCCAGATTCATGCCGAACTCCCGCAGCGCCTCTTCCCTGCCGTTGGCCGCCCTGCCGAGAATCGCGCCGGCCTGGCAGGCCGTGGCAAGCAGAATCGCCGTCTTGCACTTTACGATCTCCACATACCTTTCCTCAGTGACATCCGGATCGCTTATGGAAACGAGCTGAATCACCTCGCCTTCCGCTATCATGGTAGTCGCCGCGGAAATGACGCGCAGGATATCGAGGTCGCCGTCCTGGACCATTAGGGAAAACGATTTGGAGAACAGGTAGTCGCCGACCAGCACCGAAGCCTGGTTTCCCCACAGGGTATTGGCGGAGGCAAAGCCGCGGCGAAGCGAAGCGCCGTCCACGACGTCGTCGTGCAGCAGCGTGGCGGTATGAATGAACTCTATCACGCTGGCTAGGGACACATGGCGTTCTCCCCGGTATCCGCACATCCTGGCAGACAAGAGAAGCAGTGCCGGGCGGATCCTCTTACCGCCGCTGGAGAGCACGTATTCACCCACCTTGCGGATAAGAGGGACCTCGGAGCACAGGTCTTTCCTGAACTGGTGCTCGACTTTTTTCAGATCCGTCTCGATGAGTGATAAAGCTGATTCCATGCGGCAACCTCGGTTCGATTCAGGGGCAATAGTAAAGGAACGATTTCAGATTTGTCAAAACATTTGTCAGGCGTACTTGATCAGATCGACCATGTCGCGGACCGCACGGTCCAGGCCGACCAGCACGGCTCTTGAAACGATCGAGTGGCCGATATTGAACTCTTCGACCCCGCCAAGCGCGGCAACCTTCTTGATATTGGTGTAATTCAGGCCGTGTCCCGCGTTCACCCCGAGACCGAGCTTGGAGGCGAGCCTGATCCCGTTCTCGATCTTTATCAGCTCCCCATTCTCCGCCTGCGGGTCCGGAGCGTCAGAAAAAGCGCCGGTGTGTATCTCGACGTAGTCGGCGCCGATCCGGTTAGCGGCCTTTATCTGATCCGGATCGGGATCTATGAAGAGGCTCACCGCAATACCGCCGTCCTGGAGCCGGGATATGGCTTTTTCGAGCGACTGGGCAATGAGCCTGACATCAAGCCCCCCCTCGGTGGTAAGCTCCTGGCGCTTCTCGGGGACCAGGGTGCACATGACCGGTTTCACCGCCAGGGCAATGGCAATCATCTCGTCGGTGGCCGCCATCTCCAGGTTGAGCTTTGTCTGCACCGTCTGGCGCAGGATCTTCAGATCCCGGTCCTGGATGTGCCGCCGGTCCTCGCGCAGGTGTATGGTTATGCCGTCCGCGCCGGCAAGTTCGGCGATGGCCGCCGCTGCCGCCGGTTCTGGTTCCGTGCCCCCCCGCGCCTGACGGATGGTTGCCACATGGTCGATATTGACTCCCAGCCTGGCCATACGATTATCCTCCGATCCGCTTACTTACCAGGTCCGCCATCTCCCCGGCCCAGGTTTCTATTTCTCCCTTGTCCCTCCCTTCGAGCATGATGCGGAGCAGGGGTTCGGTCCCGGAATAGCGGATGAGCACCCTTCCCTCATCCTTCATTTTTTCCTCTATGCCGGCAAGGAGCGCGGCGATCTCCGGAAATCCGGTGATGTCCTTCTTTTTTTTCACCCTCACGTTGACCAGCACCTGGGGCAGCGGTTCCATGATCCCCGCCAGCTCCGACAGGGGCCGCTGCCGCCGCCTCATCACCGCCAGGACCTGAAGGGCCGACTGGATGCCGTCGCCGGTGGTGTTGTAATCCAGGAAGATCAGGTGGCCGGACTGCTCGCCGCCGAAATTGTAGCCGCCGCGCATCATCTCCTCGACCACGTAGCGGTCTCCCACCGCGGTCTTGACGATTTTGCCGCCGGCTTTCCTGATGGCTATGTCCAGCCCCATGTTGCTCATGACGGTGGCAACGAGGGTGTTCTTGCGGAGCTTTCTTCTTTTCAGCATGTCCGTGGCACAGATGGCCATGATCCGGTCGCCGTCCACCTGGTTGCCGTATTCGTCGACGAAGATGACCCGGTCGGCATCGCCGTCGAGGGCAATACCGAGGTGGGCGCCGTGCTTCCTGACCGCTTCGCTGACGATTTCGGGGTGGAGGGAGCCGCAGCCGGCATTGATGTTCGTGCCGTTCGGCCTGACCGACAGGGGGATGACTTCGGCGCCCAGTTCCTCGAAAACCGCGGGAGCGACCTTGTAGGCAGCTCCATTGGCGCAGTCCAGGGCTATCCTGAGGCCCGACAGGTCCAGTTCCTTGGGAAAGGTGCTCTTCAGGAACACCACGTACCTTCCGGCAGCGTCGTCGATCCTGAAGGCTTTACCCACTTCGGTTGCAATGGGGCGCAGGGAGTCTATACCCTTGGAGAAAATAAGCTCCTCGATGGTAAGTTCCACCGCATCGGGCAGCTTCACGCCGTCCCGGGAGAAGAACTTGATGCCGTTGTCCTGGAAGGGGTTGTGGGATGCGGAGATGACCACTCCGGCATCGGCGCGCATGGACGAGGTGATATTGGCGATTCCGGGCGTGGGCAGCGGGCCGACCAGCAGGACATCGACGCCCATCGAGCATATGCCGGCAGCAAGCGCGTTTTCAATCATGTACCCCGAAAGCCGGGTGTCCTTGCCGATGACTATGCGATGCCTCCTCGCTTCACCATCCTTCTTGAAGATATGGGCGGCGGCCCGTCCGATCTGCATGGCCATTTCGGTGGTCATGGGATAGACATTGGCCACTCCCCGGACGCCGTCGGTCCCGAAAAGTTTCTTCATGTTCAGTTTACCTCGTATCGAAAAAATGTATACTCGCCGTAAAGCCGGTCACCGCCGCTCGAGCGTCACCGCAACGGTCGCCGGGTATATCCTGAGCACACGGATCTCAGGGGGGAGCGCCAGGCGTTGCTCCAAGCTGCTGAAAACCGCGGTCCCCTCACCCAGGTTCGAGGCATCCAACTCCAGGGAAAGCCTTTCCGGGCGGATCTCCATGAACATGATCCTCGTGCCGGAGACGCTGAGCCGGACACTGGAAGGCAGGCTGCCGCGGACCACGAGTCCCGTGGGCACATTGCGCACATGGAGCGGCACCGCCATGTCCATCTCCACGCTGGTGAACCCTTTGGCCAGCAACCAGAGGGTTACCGCGAGCAGCAGCGCCAGCAGCTTTATTGCCAGGTTGTCGGCTGGATTTCGCCAGGTCATGACAGGAACCACCTCTTCTGTTTCAGGTGGACAAGCCGTTTCAGCATCTTGCGCAGTGCGTGCTGGTCGATTCCCCTGGTTATCCTGCCCCCGTGGGCAACAGAGATGGCGCCGGTCTCTTCGGAAACCACCAGCACAACTGCGTCGGTCACCTCCGACAGTCCTATCGCGGCCCTGTGCCTGGTGCCGAGAGTCTTGCTCAGGTCCGGGTTGCGCGAGAGCGGGAGGAAACAGCCCGCCATGGTGAGCTTCCCCTGGCGGATGATCACCGCTCCGTCATGAATCGGCGAATAGGGAAGAAAGATGGACATGATGATTTCACTGGAAACCTTGGCGTCGATCTCCGTTCCCACTTCCAGGTAATTATCGACCTCCATCTCCCGCTCTATGACAATCAAGGCGCCGATCCTCCTCCCGGAAAGCAGCTCGGCCGCCGACACCAGTTCTTCCACCAACAGCGAGACACCGTCGGCCTGCTCCCGGAAGAATCCGCTCCGGCCCATCGCGGACAGCGCCCGTCGTATGTCATGCTGGAAAACGACGATGAGGATCAGCAATATGCCGTTGAAAAAACTGCCGAGAATCCAATCGAGGGTCCGGAGGCCGAAGATGTGGGACAGGATGTACACAAGTGACAGTCCCACGAGACCGGTGAGGAGGCGGATGGCGATCGCCCCTTTTATCAGGAGCATGATCTGGTAAACGATAACCGCGACACACAGGATGTCGAGTAGATCGATCCAGCCAACCGGTCCCAAAGGAGTCGTCATCGAAACCACCAGAAATCCCCGTCAAGGGGATAGGATTGGATGCTCAGGATTCCGCGGAAAATTCTTTCAGGGTTGCTCAAGTCTGACAGGACTGCCCGGGACAGGCGGCGCACTGTATTGCGTTGGCCATAAGGGCCGCGTCGCGCATCTGGCGCACATCATGGACCCTGACGATGCGCGCGCCGTTCGCGACGGCGAGCGCCACCGTTGCCGCCGTTCCGAAAATCCGCTGTCCCGCATCCCGGCCAAGAACCCGGCCGATGAAGTTTTTCCGCGAGGCGCCAACGAGGACGGGACGCCCCAGTGATGCGAACTCCCTGAGGCGGCGCAGGATTTCCAGGTTTCCCGCAACGCTCTTGCCGAAGCCTATCCCCGGGTCGACCGCGATGCGGGCCGGCGGGATGCCGGCCGCCGCGAGTGCGGATAGCCGGTCGCTGAGGAAAGCTTTGATCTCCGGAACGAGAGCCTGATACGTTGTCTTCACTTGCATTTCATCCGGCCTGCCCCGCGTATGCATCACGACCAGGCCCGCCGCGGCCTCTGCCACAGCCTCCGGCATTGCCGGATCGAAAGTGCAGCCACTTATGTCGTTCACTATATGCGCGCCTGCGCGGAGCGATTCGCGAGCCACAACGGCTTTGTATGTATCGACCGAGATCGGGGCATCAAGACGGCGGGCAAGGCGTTCGATAACGGGAATGATCCTCTTCAGCTCTTCACCGGCATCGACGGGAACGGCGTAGGGTCTCGTGCTCTCTCCGCCGACGTCGATGATGTCCGCGCCCTCTTCCTGCATTTCCAGCGCCCGATCCACGGCGCGTGCCGGGTCGAGGAACAGGGCGCCGTCCGAAAAGGAGTCCGGAGTGACATTCAGAATGCCCATGATCAAGGGCCGCGCCGACAGGTCGAGAACCCTCCCGCGAACCTGCCAGATGCATGCCTCCGGGTGCGGCATTCCGTGCCGGTCAGTCATATCCGTTGAGGAATCGATGGCCATACGCGCTCGCGGAGTGATCAGTTTCCAGCCGGTTCAACGGGTTGGCCGGATGCGGATCCGGCCGCAGCGACGGCGCCGACAATTTCGTCCACCTCGGGACCGCTCAGGTTTTCCTTCTCGATGAGCAGCATGGAAAGCTTGTGCAGCGTTTCGATGTTGTCAGCGAGCAGGGTCCTGGCCCGGGTGTAGTTGTCCTCCACGATCCGGCGGATTTCCTCGTCGATCTCCACGGCGGTGGCCTCGCTGTAGTTCTTGGAAACGGACATTTCGCGGCCGAGGAAAATCTGTTCGTCCTTCTTGCCGAAGGAAACCGGGCCCATGCGCTCGCTCATGCCCCATTCGCAGATCATTTTGCGGGCGATTTCCGTTGCATGCTCGATATCGTTGCCCGCACCGGTGGTCATGGTGCCGAAGATAATCTGCTCGGCAGCTCTTCCGCCCATCAGCACGGCAATCCGGGCGCAGAGGGCTTCCCTGGAATAGGAATGCTTGTCTTCGATGGGAAGCTGCATGGTGATCCCCAGCGCCCTGCCGCGGGGAATGATGGAAACCTTGTGGACCGGGTCGGTACCCGGAATAAGCTTCGCCACCAGGGTGTGACCGGCCTCGTGGTAGGCGGTGTTGCGCTTTTCCTCCTCGGAGATGACCATGCTGCGACGTTCCACGCCCATGAGGACCTTGTCCTTGGCGTCGTCCAGGTCCTGCATCTCGACGAAATTCTTGTCCTTGCGCGCGGCGAGAAGAGCCGCCTCGTTCACCACGTTGGCAAGGTCGGCGCCTGAGAAGCCGGGAGTTCCGCGGGCCACCAGGGAAAGGTCCACGCTCGGCGCCAGCGGCGTCTGGCGGGAATGCACCTTGAGAATCGCTTCCCTCCCCTTCACGTCCGGACGGGGCACGACCACCTGCCGGTCGAAACGGCCGGGGCGCAGAAGGGCCGGGTCCAGAACGTCCGGGCGGTTGGTGGCGGAGATCAGGATGACGCCTTCGTTGGACTCGAACCCGTCCATCTCCACCAGGAGCTGGTTGAGCGTCTGCTCCCGCTCGTCGTGGCCGCCGCCGAGGCCGGCGCCGCGATGACGGCCGACCGCATCGATCTCGTCGATGAAGATGATGCACGGAGCATTCTTCTTGCCCTGCACGAACAGGTCGCGCACGCGGCTCGCCCCGACGCCCACGAACATTTCCACGAAATCGGAACCGGAGATGGAGAAGAATGGGACACCCGCTTCGCCTGCTATTGCCCGGGCGAGCAGGGTCTTGCCGGTGCCGGGAGGGCCCACCAGGAGCACGCCCTTCGGCAGCCGCCCTCCCAGCTTGGTGAACTTCTTGGGATCCTTGAGGAAGGAGATGATCTCAGCCAGTTCCTCCTTGGCCTCGTCCACTCCGGCGACATCTTCGAACGTCACCTTCCCCTGCGCCTCGGTGAGAAGCTTGGCCCGGCTTTTGCCGAACGCCATGGCCTTGCCGCCGCCGGACTGCATCTGGCGCATGATGAAGATCCAGACTCCCACCAGCAGGATGAGTGGAAACCAGGTGAGAAACATGGAAAGCCAGGAGATCTTCTCCTCTTCGGGTTTCGCATCCAACGCTACTTTCATTTCAATGAGCTTCTGCGTCAGACCCGGGTCTTCGGGCTTGTAGGTCCGGAAAGCCTTCTTGTCGGCATACTTGCCGATGATGTCATTCCCCTGCAGCGTGACCGAAGCGACCTTGCCCGATTCCAGGGCGGTAATGAAATCGGTGTAGCTGATCTTGTCTTCACTGGTTTTCGATTTGCCCAGGATGTTGATCAGAAGTATGGCCATAAGGCTGATCACCAGCCAAAGCGCTAGATTCTTGTAGAACTGGTTCAATTATACCCCCGGATAGACGACGGGCAGTGGCGCCCCCCGCCCGGATTTTTTCTGAAAACGATGCGACATCATTAATGAAATACCACATGGATGCACTATTTACAAGCTAATATAAGTCTTCTGCCGCTGAAATTCAACCTTCAGCGCCTTCCCGGTTCCGGGCCGTACCCGGGCTTCTTCGGCAACCCGCAGCCCCCCGACCCAGAGGAGGATCTCGCCGGCAAACAAGAGAGGAAGCCGCTTGCGCAAATCGGCAGGAACTTTTTCGTCGATGAACAGGTTCTTCACTTTCCGGGAACCGGCCATACCCAGAGGCCTGATACGGTCGCCGGGGCGGAATGTCCTCACCAGGAGGGGAAACGATGCTGCCTCCGGATCCAGGTATGCCGTGAACTCAGGCACGGCCCCCCAGTCTTCCGGCGGAGATGTGATGGACAGCGACACGGAGGAGCCGTCGGGCAGAAGATGGCAGCCAGTTCCCCTGAGCAGCATTTCCCATGGTGCGGCGTCAGGCAAACCGCCCGGAGCGGCAAACACAAGTTCATCATAGCGCCTGCGGACCCTGACGCCTCCGGGCAGATGGAGCTGGCCGTTCACGCACGCGGAGCGGGCCAGGCTGTCGATCTGCCGAAGGTGAACCATCGCGATCCCGGCCAGGGTGCCGTTCGCTTCCCGCAGGGCGCGCCGGTAGAGACGGAACCGGATGCCGGCAGGCCGCGGGCACACCTTGCCGCTTGCCAGAACGAGACCATCAGGCCCGGCATGGGCAACACCCGGGAACACCTCATCCACCACGGATTCCAGAATCTCCTCGTCGGCAGCCAGGATCTCCGCCGCATCCGTCAACCGCTGGGCAATCGCAGGGTTGTAAGCGCCGAGCCGGGGGAGGAGTTCGTGGCGGATACGGTTGCGGAGAAAGACGGTGTCGTCATTGCTGTTGTCGTGGCGATAGGAGAGCCCCCTCTCCAGGGCGTAGGCAGTTATTTCGTCGCGGCTCACGCCCAGGAGCGGCCGAGCGTAACGTCCTGCGGAAAGCGGGCGCATTCCGGCGAGCCCCGTGGTGCCGGCCCCCCGCAGCAGGCGCATGAGAACCGTTTCCGCCTGGTCGTCAGCATGGTGGCCCAGGGCGATCTTCCGCGCTCCATGCTTGAGCGCCATGGAATCCAACCAGCGATAGCGGGCCGTCCGGCCGGCCTCCTCCAGTGACATGCCCCATTCCCGGCTCAGGGCAAGCACATCCACGGACCCAAGTTCGAAGGGCAATCCATAGCGGGAAGCCAATGCGGCGACGAACTCCGCGTCCGCATCCGATTCGTCGCCGCGAAGGTTATGGTTCAGGTGGGCGATGACCAGTTCCAGCCCCGGGTTTCCAAGGCACGCAAGGACATCCAGCAGCACCACCGAGTCAACGCCGCCGGAAACGGCCGCCACCACCTTTTCCCCCCCGAGGAAAATGCCGTGGTCTTCGATTGATGCGGTTATCTTCTTCAGGAATTGATTCGTAGCGCCAGACTCCCTTTCCGTTGCGGCACAGCGGATAAAATGCCCGTTCATGGCGGTGCAAACAAAAAACCCCTCGTTTCCGGAGAAAGAGGGGAAATTGGTGGCGCAGGGGTTCGAACCCTTTTCACCGCTGATCCCGGCTAGCTGAAAACCATGCCTGTTCCCACCCTGCTTTGCACTCTTTCCCCTCGGTTGCGAAAAAAATCGATCGCAATGCATACTTTTGTTTTGGCGAATCACTATAGCTTATTCCAGCAGAAAAGTATATATGAACGCAAATCTGTCACTGCATTGTCGAAGGAAACTGGAAGAAGGCGGCACCACGGGAAGAAGCTTTTGCCATGGCGCATGAAATTGGTTATTATCACTCGTACTCCCCTGTCGAGCCTCGGATCGATCAGTTCCGGAGAAATTTATCCGCTGGAGAAGACATGCACATCATAGACCTGCGCGGCATCGGCTGCCCGGCAAACTTCGTCAAGGCCAAGCTCGCCCTGGAAACGTTCGATCCGGGGGAAACGGTCCAATTCATGCTGGATGACGGAGAGCCGTTCAGGAATGTATCCCGGACCCTCAGGGCCGAAGGCCACAAGATACTGGGTCAGGAAAAAAAGGACGGGTATTCCGTCGTCACTCTGGAAGTCTCCTCTCCGGGTGAAAGGCCCTGCGAGCCGGTAAGGGAATATGCGGCTACGAAGATCACCCGCGACGGCAGGGAACCGGCAACAGACCCGGTCATGGTCGAGGAGACCATCGAACTGCTCGTCAACGGCACCAAGCTGTCATCCATCGTAACGACGCCCGATCTTCACCAGGAACTCGCCGTCGGCTACATGGTGACTGAAGGCGCGGTCAAGGAAATGTCCGACATCGAAAATGTGGAGGAAAAAGACGGCTGGGTATTGCTGACCGTCAGGTCGTTCGAGCACTTCGACGTATGGTACGAGCTGCGATCCTCAGGCTGCATCGGGGTGAACTGGGACAAGAGAGACGACGATATCGTGCTGCCGGTGAAGCAGAAATTCAGGGCTGCCGTTCTGCTGGACAGCCTGAAGCACCTGTACGACGCAACCCAGGACAAAACGGGAGGCGCGCACAGCGCGAGCCTGGTGGACGCCGACGGCAATCTCAGGTACAAGGCCCTGGATATCGGCCGCCACAATGCGATCGACAAGGTCGTCGGCATGGCGTTCCTGAACGGCGACGACCTTTCGAAAATGTTCCTGGTCTCCTCGGGGAGGCAACCTGCCGGCATGGTCATGAAAGCTGTCCGGGCGGGCATCCCCTTGATCATCTCCAAGTCAGCGCCCATAAGCTCGGGCATTGACAGTGCCCGTCGGGCGAATGTTACCCTGTGCTGCTATGGGACCCGTGAAAAAATGAAAGTTTTCTCGGCCCCGGAAAGGATACTATAGCAAGCACTTGAAAAACGTTTTCCCTTGTCACCCGTTCAGCAACACGTCCAATTCTCCTATCAGGTCATCAGGATCCTCCAGCCCGACCGACAGCCGCACCAGGGTATCGGTTATCCCCCGTGATTTCCGCTCGGTTGCCGGCATGGCCGCGTGCGACATTTTGGCCGGATAGGAAATGATGCTCTCGACACCGCCGAGGCTGACGGCAAAGGCGGCCAGCGCCATTCCCTCCAGCAATTTTTTCGTCA
This sequence comes from Geobacteraceae bacterium, assembly GCA_036677645.1. Taxonomy (GTDB): domain Bacteria; phylum Desulfobacterota; class Desulfuromonadia; order Geobacterales; family Geobacteraceae; genus RPRC01. The sequence goes on from JAVBWB010000024.1 coordinate 272,021, forward strand.
GTTCCACGGACGACAGGGTGAAGGACAGCACCGCGCCCGGCCCTGACGCCTGGCGCTGATGGACTGCAAAACCCGGGTGTGAAGCCAAGCCGGGATAGTGGACATTCGTTACCCGTTCGTGCCCCGCCAACCACTCCGCAATTGCATGTGCGCTCCGCTGACTCTCTTCCATGCGCACCTTGAGGGTCTTCAGCCCCCGGAGCACCAGCCACGAATCCTGTGGGCCGAGCACCGCGCCGAAGGCGTTCTGGAGAAAGCGTATCCTGTTTCCCAGCTCCTCGTCCCGTACCACGGCAAAACCGCAGATGACATCGCTGTGCCCGTTCAGGAACTTGGTGCCGCTGTGCAGGACGATGTCGCACCCCAGGTCGAGGGGACGCTGCAGGTAGGGCGTCATGAAGGTGTTGTCCACCAGGGTGATGATGCCATGTTCCCTGGCGACAGCCGCCGCACCTGCCAGGTCGGTAATTTTCAGCAGCGGGTTGGAAGGGGTTTCCAGATAAAGAGCTTTCGTGTTCGGCCGGATTGCCTCGCGGAGAGCATCGAGGGAGGTGGCGTCAACGAACGTGGATCGGATTCCGAGACGGGCAAACAGCTTGGTCAGCACGCGGTAGGTGCCGCCATAGACATCCTCGGCCACCACCAGGTGATCGCCGGGGGAAAACAGCAGCAGCACCGTGGAAATGGCCGCCATGCCCGAGGCGAAGGCAAATCCGCGGCTGCCGTTTTCCAGCAAGGCGATGGTCTCCTCCAGTGCTTCGCGGGTCGGATTGTCGGAGCGGGCGTAATCGTACCGGCCGAAGTGGTCGAAAGATTCCTGGTCATAGGTGGACACCTGGTATATGGGAACGCCAACCGCCCTGGTCCGGGGCTCGATCTCGTGATCGTTGTGGATTATTCTGGTACCGAATTTCATTTGTTCTCTCCTGAAAAATTCACTCGAATGCCCGGGCAAGATCTTCGATCAAATCGTCTGCATCCTCGATCCCGACCGAGAGCCTGAGCAGCACGTTGTTGATGCCCAGCCGGGAGCGGATCTCCGGCAGGATGTCGGCATGGGTCTGGACTTCCGGAAAGGTGATCAGGGTCTCGACCCCGCCCAGGCTCTCGGCAAAGGAGATGAGCTCAGTTTTCATGAGCAGCCGTTCCACGAGACTTGGGTCCACGACCTCGAACGCCACCATGGCGCCGTACCCCCGTGCCTGTTCCCGCAGAGTTTCGGCGCCCGGATGGCCCGCCAGCCCGGGGTAGTGGACTTTTTTCACCTTGGGATGTTCGACCAGCCACGCTGCTATTTTCAGCGCATTCTCCTGCTGCCGGTCCAGGCGCACGCCGAGGGTTTTCATCCCCCGGATAACCAGCCAGGAATCCTGGGGGCCGAGCACCGCGCCGACCGAATTCTGCAGGAAATAGACCTTTTCCGCCAGTGCCGGCTCCTTCACCACCACCAGGCCGGCAACCGTATCGTTGTGGCCGGCCAGGTATTTTGTCGCGCTGTACACCGTGATATCAGCGCCCAGATCCAGCGGCCGCTGCAGGTACGGCGTCAGGAAGGTATTGTCCACGATACAGAGTATTCTCTTCTCCTTGCAGAGTGCGGCAAGCGCACTGACGTCCGCCACCTTCAGCAGCGGGTTGGTCAGCGATTCGACGAACAGTCCCCTGGTTTCAGGTTTGATTGCCTGCTCCACTGCGGATATGTCGCTGGTATCGACATAGGTGAAGTCCAGATCGTATTGGCGGAATATCTGCTCGAACAGGCGGTAGGTTCCGCCATACAGGTCCTCCGTGACGATCAGGTGGTCCCCCTTGCGGAACAGCAGCAGGAGATTGGCGATGGCCGCCATCCCGGAAGAATAGGCAAATCCGCGCGCTCCGCCGTCAAGCCGGGCTATCCCCACTTCCAATGCCTGCCGGGTGGGATTGCCGCTTCTCGTATAGTCATACCCGGTGCTCTGTCCGAGCCCGGGGTGTTTGAATGTCGCGGTTTGGTAGACCGGCACCGTCACCGCACCGGTGCGGGTGTCCCAGTTGAGTCCAATCTGCACCGCCTGCGTCGTGAGCTTCATGATTGTACCTCCACAAAGAAAAATCCCCTCCCGGGGGTAGGTGGAAGGGGATTCTCTCATTCCCTCCCTATCTCCCGGAACCTTTCGGTTCCGTAGGATTTGGCACCTTCCCGTTTCCGGGGGTTGCCGGGCATCGCAGGGCCAGTCCCTCCGCCGCTCTTGATAAGAAGATTCGTCTTCAGTTGTTGTTGAGCATTATAGGCAACAATAATATTTTTTCAAGACCTTTTTTATTACTTAATATGTAATATATTTCACATACCGATATCTATCCGTTATTTTTATATATTTGTACCACCTGCCAGTTACCCGCCAAATGTCAGGACACCTCGCATCAGCCCTTCAAGTCCCATGTTTTATCTCCTAGCTGCGCTTCTGCCAACTATTTCACGTTTTGACGCAAGTCAATAATTTATTATTTTTGTACATTATCTGGATATTCAGCTTACACATTCTTGATATATTTGCTATATTTCCTTCGCTGACAACTATGATCCGTTGCCGTTCGCCACTTAAAGGGGAGAATGCATGAACAAAAACCAAATCATCAAATGGTTGCAATGCGAAGATGAAGATAAGCTGCAAATGCTCTGGCAGGAAGCGGACTCGATCCGGCAGGGCCATGTCGGCGATGCCGTTCACCTGCGGGGGCTCCTGGAAATATCCAACATCTGCGTACGTGAATGCCACTACTGCGGAATCAGCACAAACAACGCCAGGCTGGATCGCTACCGCATGCCGGAAGAGGAAATCATGTCCTGCGTGCGTGAAGCGGTCAACTACCGTTACGGCACGGTGGTCCTGCAGGCTGGAGAGGATTGCGGGATCACCCGCGATTGGATGGCGAGACTTGTCAGGCGAATAAAGAGCGAGACGGAGCTTGCCGTGACCCTGAGCCTGGGAGAACGGAGCACCGAGGACCTGGCGGCCTGGAAGGAGGCCGGCGCCGACCGCTACCTGCTCCGCTTCGAAACGTCCAACCGCGAGTTATACGACCAAATCCATCCGCCACTGCCGGGAGCCGCTTCGGACCGTTTCGCACTGCTGCGCAGGCTGCGTGAAATGGGTTACGAGATCGGCAGCGGCGTCATGATCGGCATCCCCGGACAGACCTGGGAGGACCTTGCAGGCGATATCGAGGCATTTCGCGACCTCGACCTGGATATGATCGGCGTCGGCCCTTTCATTCCCCATGGCGCAACCGTGCTCGGCAGCAACGATAACGGACTGCGCGCCCCTGACGAAAAACAGGTTCCCAACACCGAACTGATGACCTACAAGGTGATCGCCCTGGCGCGGATTGCCTGCCCTGACGCCAACATTCCCAGCACGACCGCCCTGGCCACCCTGAACACCCCCACCGGGCGCGAACTGGGCCTGTCGCGGGGCGCAAACATCGTCATGCCCAACCTGACCCCGAAAAAGTATCGCGCCCTGTACGAAATCTACCCGGCCAAGGCCTGCATCGACGAAACCGCGGCCGACTGCCGCGCCTGCATGCATCGCCGCATCATCTCCATCGGCAGGGAAGTGGGTTCCGGCCATGGCGACTCGCCGAACAGGAAAAAGGCCCGGGCAGTCTGAAAGCCGAATTTGCATTTGACGGCCCGAAGGCATCTGGTATATGTTTCATACTGTTTGAATAGGGTTACCGTAAGCAGCTTTACTACATATTTTGTACGTTAAAATCCAAGTAACGGTCACGCGCCCACTTCGACCTCTGCACCGGCAGACTCACCGAAACCCGCACCGATTCCGACGACAGTCGTAATTGGCGCGGGTTTTTTAGGTCATGCCATTCAAAAAGGAGAAGATGATGCGAAAAATCTATCTCGACAACAACGCCACGACACCGGTCCATGCCGAGGTGCTTGAAGCGATGCTCCCCTTTTTCCGCGAGGACTTCGGCAACCCGTCGTCAACCCACTGGGCCGGCAACAAGGTAAGAAATGCGGTGAACAAAGCACGGGAGCAGGTTGCGGCACTCGTCAACTGCTCCCCCTCGGAGGTGGTCTTCACTTCGGGCGGCAGCGAGTCGGTGAACACTGCCGTCAAGGGCATCATCGCGGCAAAGCGAAAAGAAGGAAACCACATTTTGAGCACTATAGTCGAGCATCCGGCCGTCTTCAACAGTGCCAGGTATCTTGAGAAAGAGGGGTTCAGAACTACATTCCTCGGCGTTGACAGGGACGGCATGCTGAATACCGCCGATCTGGAAGCTGCAATCAGGGACACGACGATCCTCATCTCGGCAATGTACGCCAACAATGAAACCGGTGTCATCTTCCCCGTCCGCGATATCGGCGAAATCGCGGCAGCAAAAGGCATCAGCTTCGTCTGCGACACCGTTCAGGCCGTCGGCAAGGTCCCCATAAACTTCAAGAATCTTCCGGTAAGCGCCATAACGGTATCGGGGCACAAGCTCCATGCGCCGAAGGGGACAGGAGCATTGATCGTCAAGAGCGGCATCCGCATCCCGCCCCTCGTCCATGGCGGGCCTCAGGAGAAGAACCGGCGGGCCGGAACCGAAAACGTCCCGGGAATCGTCGGGCTGGGCAAGGCCTGTGAAATGGCGCGAAACGATCTGGATAAAGAAGTTGTGAGGATCAGGTCCCTGCGCGATGCACTGGAAAACGGGATCCGTGAAACGATTCCCGAAGTAAAAATCAATGGCCATCCCGAAAAGCGACTGCCGAATACGCTCAACATATCCTTCATAGGAGTCTATGTCGAACCGCTCCTGGCCGAACTGGACCTGAACAGTGTGGCTGTTTCCGCGGGTTCCGCATGTTCGGCGGCAAGCCGGGAAGTATCGCGGGTCCTCACTGCGATGGGCCTGGATGCCGCCACGGCGCGCAGCACCATCCGTTTTTCCCTCGGCAGGGAAAACACGCGGGAAGATATCGATAACGTGCTTGCCCTCCTGCCGTCGCTCATCGAACGCCTCAGGAACGAGAGGAGCGTCCGCTCGGCGTGAACAGACAGGCAGCTAGCCGGTTTATGAGCTCAGGAAGACGGAAAGGAAGATCATGTTACTCGATTGGGTCACTGAAACGATTTATGAATTGCAGCGGAAAAAAGGAGACTTGGCCCGGGCACGGGAAGCTGCATGACCCAGGCCGGCGGGGGCAACGTCAAATGTAATAGGTATAGCTGTGATCGAGCTCCCTTTTGATCCCCATGGCCTGGGCCCTTTCGCAGAGAGACTTCAAGGTGGTTTTGCTGAAATAATCGTTCAGGACTTCCGTAGCGTCATGCCAGACCGTCTGTGTCGCGCAGCTGTCATCGAACTTGCAGGGCGGCTTTTTGCAGTTCCGCTTGCCAAGGCATTCCACGAGCAGCGTGTCTCCTTCCGCCGCTTCCAGAATTTCCCTGAGTGTAATCTGGTCCGGCGCCCGGGAAAGAAAATAGCCCCCCTCGGGGCCTCTCTTGCTTTTCAGTATTCCCGCCTTCTTGAAACTCTGGAATATCTGTTCAAGATAGCGCGGCGATATTTCCTGCCTGCGGGATATGTCCTTGATCTGGACAGGCAGTGTCCCGGCGTTATAGGCCATATCGAAAAGAGCCCGCACCCCGTAGCGGCTTCTGGTTGACAATCTCATTTTGCGACCCCCATGATTCCGCCCGGCGGCGAAATCCAGCTATTTAAAATATCGTATTTTACTACATCATATTTGTCAAGTTTTTCATGGCTTTCAGTCCATATTGTTGACTTTGATTTGGATTTTATTGGATTGCATACCCCTATACCGAGACGATGAAAGAAACTTGTTCCTCCTGCAAGAAATAGTGCTACGGAACAAATAAAGGGGTCTGGCGACCCCTTTATTTAACGAACGGATATTCATGCTTATGCCGATTACCTGCACAAGCTGACGTCGGCAATCCCCGCCAGTTCTTCCATCAACCCCGAATCATCCTTAAAGGACATTTCCTGATCCCGTTGTAAAGGGAGTCAAGAACTGCCTTGTCAAACCTTGTCTCCTCGCAGGTTCTCGGCAAAAAGCTTCGACGCGCCGCGGGAAGCGCAGAATTCACCGCACATGGTGCAGGTCCGCTCGTCCTCCGGCGTCCGGCTCGCCCGGATAGCCTTTGCGTCTTCCGGGAAAAGCGCCAGCTCGAACTGGCGCTGCCAGTCCAGGTCCCGGCGCGCTTTCGACATCTCCTTGTCGCGCTGGCGGCTTTTCTCCGGGTACTTGTTCATGTCGCCGACGTAAGCGGCGATCCTGGCGGCTTTCACCCCCTGGCGGACATCCTCCTCGTTGGGCAGCGCGAGGTGTTCCGCGGGTGTGATGTAGCAGATGAGGTCCGCACCATGGCTCGACGACTGCGCCGCGCCGATGGCCGCGGTGATGTGGTCGAAGCCGGGAGCCACGTCGGTGCTGATCGGCCCGAGCATGTAATAGGGCGCGCCGCCGCTCATCCGTTTCTGGAGCTGGATGTTCCCCGCCACCTCGTCCAGCGGCACGTGGCCAGGGCCTTCCACCAGCATCTGGCAGCCCATTTCGCGGCCGATTTCAGCCAATTCGCAGTTGATGAGCAATTCCTGTATCTGGGCCCGGTCAGACGAGTCGTGAATGGCCCCGGCCCGGAGCCCGTTGCCGAGAGAAAGCACCGTGTCGTATTTCTTCAGGATGCCGACTACCCGGTCGAACTGCTCATAGAGGGGGTTTTCCCGATTGTTGGCCAGCATCCAGGCAACCATCGAGACGCCTCCCTTCGAGACCAGGCCGCCGTAACGATATCCCTGCCTGCGCAGCCGTTCGATGGTATAGAGATTGATGCCGCAGTGAACCGCCATGAATGCGATGCCATCGGCGCACTGCTGCTCTATCAGGTCGAACAGCAGCTCCTCGTCAAGCTTGTTCGGGTCTCCATAGCGCCGGGCCGCCTCGCAGAACGCCTGGTAGAGGGGAACGTTGCCGACCGGAAGTTCCACCGCCGCAATGACTTCGCGCCTGACCCGGTCCAGGTCCCCTCCGACCGAAAGCTCCATCAGGGTGTCGGCTCCGGATTCCTGCGCGGCAAGAGCTTTGCGCACCTCGGCAGTGTAATCGACGATATCGCTGGAAGTACCGATCGAGGCGTTTACTTTGGTCCTCAACCCTTTACCGATTCCGGCAACTCTCTGCGGCTTGCGATTATGATTCCAGGGAATGACGATTTTCCCCTCCGCCACCATCTGGCGGACGAATTCCCGGGGAAGGTTCTCGTCGGCCGCCACCCGGGCCATCTGTTCAGTAACCGTTCCACACCGTGCTGCTTCAATCTGTGTCGGCATTCGCATCTCCTTTGGCTTATTTGACAGCAAAAGACAAAACCCCTGCCGGGAAGGGACAGGGGCGCGAATGCCGTGAAAAGAAAGGCTGGCTTCGGCCCCTCTTTCCACGGAAGTTCCAAAAAGCGACGGGATGGCAGGTCTCCTGGCTCCAGGGTCATCTTACTCGCCGCGCCTTCCCGGAAAAACCAGTGGCACAATGCGGCTTTCATCGCCTGTTACAGTTGCGGGACAGCAAGGGATTCGCACCCTTTTCCCTATTATCCGCGGGTCAATCTCCCACGGCACCAACCCTGAGTATACGGTTTGACACTTTATTAACAGTTTTGGGCGGTAAAGTCAAATGACGGCGGCTATGATCCTCCCGCTTCCAGCCTCCGGACTGCCCGCGCTTCAGGCTTCATCGTGCCTCCTGGTCAATAAAGAGAGGTGTTGAAAGATAGCGTTCCGCGCCGTCGGGGAGAATTACGACGATGGTCTTGCCGGCAAAGGCGCTTTCGCTGGCCAATCGCAGGGCCGCCGCCACGGCTGCGCCGCAGGAGATGCCCACCAGGATGCCCTCTTCCCTGGCCAGACGCTGCGCCGTTTCAATGGCTTCTTCACTGCTCACTTTTTCGACCCGGTCGACGACCGACAGATCGAGGGTGTCGGGTATGAAGCCGGCGCCGATCCCCTGGATGCGGTGCGGTCCCGGTTGTAGGGGCTGACCTGCCAGATGCTGGCTGATGACCGGGCTTTCCGACGGCTCCACCGCAACCGCGGTTATCTGCTTTCCCTTCTGATTTTTCAGGTAACGCGACACGCCGGATATGGTGCCGCCGGTGCCGACGCCCGCCACCAGCGCGTCGATACCGCCATCCGTATCATTCCAGATCTCGGGGCCGGTGGTCTGCTCGTGAATGGCGGGATTGGCCGGATTCTTGAACTGCTGGGGGAGAAAAAATTTCTCCGGATCGGAAGCAGCGATCTCCTCGGCCCTGGCTATGGCGCCCTTCATCCCCTGGGCGCCGGGTGTCAGGATCAGGTTGGCGCCCAGGTGGGCCAGGACCCGCCGCCTTTCGATGCTCATGGTTTCCGGCATTGTAAGGGTCAGCTTATACCCCCTGGCTGCCGCCACATAGGCAAGGGCGATACCGGTATTGCCGCTGGTCGGCTCGATGATCTCAACTCCCGGCTTGAGAACTCCGCGCTGTTCCGCATCCCAGATCATGCTGGCGCCGATGCGGCACTTGACTGAATAGGCGGGATTCCGACCTTCGATCTTTGCCAGAACAGTAGCTCCTGTCCCCTCGGTAATCCTATTGAGTCGGACCAGCGGGGTGTTGCCGATGGAACGGGAATTGTCTTCGTAGATTCTGCTCATGCAAGCCTCCTTTTTGCTTGTTGCAGCTGATTTCCGGCTTTCAAGATCATGCCACTTGACACTCAGATCTGGTAGTCCGGAGTGAATACCTTCATATTCCTCGGTTTGAAGTATACCATTTCACCCGGCTTCAGGCCGAGTTCCCGGTACCGTTCCCTGGTCAGTTCCGCCTCGACGATGTCACGGGTGTCCAGGCGTTCCAACTCGAAGCGGGCAACTGAACCGGCGCCCTGGATATGGCGGACGATGGCCTCGATTTCCTCGACTCCCTGCCGGGCACGGTTTATCTCTATGTCATAGGGCCGGACGTACGCCACGACAGCTGCGCCATCGGCTTTCCCGTGAGCGGGAAGATCCACGCTGATGTCGGCGATTCTTGCGGCGCCGCCCTGCACCCTGCCGTGAAACAGGTTGACGTTCCCGAGAAAATTGAACACGAAGGGATTTGCGGGCTTGTCGTAAACCTCTTCGGGGGTTCCCTCCTGCTCCACCCGCCCGTTGTTCATCACCACGATCCGGTCCGCCACTTCCAGAGCCTCCTCCTGGTCGTGGGTGACGAACAGGCTGGTGACGTGGATCTCGTCGTGGAGCTTCCGCAGCCAGCGGCGGAGTTCCTGGCGCACTTTGGCGTCAAGGGCTCCGAACGGCTCGTCCAGGAGCAGCACCTGCGGTTCCACCGCCAGGGCACGGGCCAATGCAACCCGCTGGCGCTGCCCCCCGGAAAGCTGCGCAGGGTAGCGCCCTGCAAGCTGTTCCAGCTGAACCAGCCGCAGCAGCTCATGCACCTTGTCCCTGATCTCGCCTTTCGAAGGGCGATCTTTCTTCGACTTGACCTGGAGCCCGAAAGCGACGTTGTCGAAGACGTTCATATGCCGGAACAGCGCATAGTGCTGGAAGACGAATCCGACCTGCCGTTCCCTGGCGCCCGCCCGGGTCGCATCCAGGCCGTTGAACAGGATGGTGCCTTCATCGGCGAATTCGAGCCCCGCAATGATGCGCAGCAGGGTGGTCTTGCCCGAACCGGAAGGACCGAGCAGGGCCACCAGCTCCCCGGAGGGAACGGTAAGCTCCACATCGCTCAAGGCCTGGAACCCGCTGAAACGCTTGGTGATGTTCTTTATCTCTATGCTCATGTCATGGATACCTTTTATTCGGCTGAGATTTGTTCTCTCACTTTCCACTCCGCAACGCTCTTGGCAGCCAGGGTAAGGAGCGCCAGAAATGCCAGGAGGGAAGCCACGGCAAAGGCCGCGGCAAAGTTGTACTCGTTGTACAGAATCTCCACGTGCAGCGGCAGGGTGTTGGTCAGGCCCCGTATATGGCCGGAAACAACGGACACCGCGCCGAATTCGCCCATGGCCCGGGCGTTGCACAGGATTACCCCGTAGAGGATGCCCCACTTGACATTGGGCAGGGTGACCCTGAAGAACGTGGTGAATCCCCCCGCCCCCAGCGCCAGCGCCGCCTCCTCCTCGTCCCTTCCCTGGGACTGCATGAGGGGAATGAGCTCCCGCGCCACGAACGGGAAGGTCACGAAGACAGTGGCCAGGACGATCCCCGGCACGGCAAAGACAATTTTGAAAGAGTTGGCAGACAGCCACTCGCCGATCCACCCCTGCAGTCCGAACAGCAGCATGAAGATCAGGCCCGAAATGACCGGCGACACCGAGAACGGCAGGTCAATGAGCGTAATCAGCAGGCTCTTGCCGCGAAAATCGAACTTGGCTATGGCCCAGGCAGCTGCAACGCCGAACACCAGGTTGAGAGGCACGCTGATCCCGGCCGCAAGCAGGGTGAGCTTGACGGCAGCCAGGGCGTCCGGCTCCTTGATGGCGGCAACATATGCTGCCACGCCCTTTTCCAGCGCCTGGCTGAAGACAGAGGCCAGGGGGACGACGAGGAACAGTCCGAGGAAGGCCAGCGCCATGGCCGTCAGCAGCCAGCGGACCGGCGCCGGTTCGGTGAGACGGGTCTGCGATGCGTTCCTGCCTGTTTTTGTGGTCAAGCCACCGGGAAAGTGCACGGTACGACTCCTCATTTATCTTTCCGCGAACCTTCTGCTCCACCATTGGAGCAGGTTCACGCTGAACAGAATCAGAAACGATGCAGCGAGCATCACCGAAGCGATGGCGGTCGCGCCTGCGAAATCGTACTGCTCAAGCTTGGTGATGATGAGCAGCGGCGTTATCTCTGAAATCATCGGCATGTTGCCCGCTATGAAGATGATGGACCCGTATTCACCGACTGCCCGTGCGAACGCCAGGGCGAATCCCGTGAGGAGCGGCGGCAGCAGCACGGGGAGAATGACCCTGGTGAAGGTCTGCAGGCGGTTTGCGCCCAGGCAGGCGGCCGCCTCTTCCAGTTCCGTCTCCAGCTCTTCAAGCACCGGCTGGACGGTCCGCACCACGAACGGCAGGCCGATGAAAGTCATGGCCGCCAGGATGCCCAGGGGGGTATAGGCGACCTTGATGCCCAAGGGTTCGAGATACCGCCCGAGCCAGCCTGACGATGCATAGAGCGTGGCTAGGGTGATTCCCGCAACAGCCGTGGGCAGGGCGAATGGAAGATCCACCAGCGCATCCACGATCTTTTTCCCCGGAACACGGTACCTGACCAGGACCCAGGCGGTGAGAAGGCCGAATACCGCGTTGACAGCAGCCGCCAGAAGGGCCGTACCGAAGGTCAGGCGGAACGACGCCAGGACGCGGGGTGTCATTACCGCTTCGAGGAATCCTCCCCAGGACAGGGTGAAGGTCTTGAACACGACCGAGGAAAGGGGGATTATGACGATCAGGCTGAGATACAAAAGCGTATAACCCAGCGTGAGACCGAAACCCGGTAGTATGTTGTTCTTCATTGACTTGCTGCTCATCAGGCGGTTTTTCCTTCTCGTCGGTTTCTGCCGTTCAACGGGCAGTCCTTGCAGCGGAGCACATTCGACGTCCCGTCAAGGACCAGGCAGCCGTTTTCCAGGGCCTCATCCAGCTTCTCGCAGAACTGGCCAAGGGATCGTCTGCAGTAGATTACGGGTAATCCCAGACGGTCCGCATCTCCCCGCACCTTTTTCGCCAGGCCGTGATTGAGATAGTCCAGCAGGAGGACCACGATCTTTGTATCTTTCGGCACGGTCCTTTTCAGGTCGCCTGTCTTGCGGCCGGTCCAGTGCCGGACTTTGGCCAAACCCCGATCGGTGATTATCTTCTCGATCGGCTTGATGTAGTCGCCACCGACGATGAGCGCCGTCATGTCACACCTCCTGGAACGGGGGGAGGGGCGCCCCCCTCCCCTTCACAGCCTACTTCCTTGGTTGATAAATCTGGTCGAAGACACCGCCGTCGGCAAAGTGTCGCTTCTGGGCCTTTTGCCAGCCGCCGAACTCTTTGTCGATGGTGAACAGGTTCACCTTGCCGAACTGCTTCCTGTATTTGGCGGCAACGGATTTGAGGGTAGGCCGGTAATAGTTTTTTGCGGCTATCTCCTGGCCTTCAGGAGTGTAGAGATAGTTCAGGTACGCTTGGGCAACGGTCCGGGTACCGTGCTTGTCGACCACCTTGTCGACCAGGGCCACAGTGGGCTCGGCAAGGATGCTCAGGGAAGGAGTCACGATCTCGAACTTGCCGGGTCCCAACTCCTTGATCGCCAGGTATGCCTCGTTTTCCCAGGCAAGGAGCACGTCACCAAGACCGCGCTGCACAAAGGTGGTTGTGGAACCCCTGGCGCCCGAGTCGAGCACCGGCACGTTCCTGAAGAGACGGCCCACGAAATCCTTGGCCTTGGCGTCACTGTTGCCGTACTTCTTCAGCGCGTAGCCCCATGCTGCCAGGTAGTTCCAGCGGGCGCCGCCAGAGGTCTTGGGATTGGGGGTGATGACCGAGACGCCCGGCTTCACCAGGTCGTCCCAGTCCCTGATTTTTTTGGGATTGCCCTTGCGTACCAGGAAGACGATGGTTGAGGAGTACGGAGCACTGTTGTGGGGCAGCCGCTGCTGCCAGTTGCTGGGCAGGAGGCCGGATTTCTCCTGAATGGCATCCACGTCATAGGCCAGGGCCAGGGTCACCACGTCCGCCTCCAGCCCGTCGATTACCGCTCGGGCCTGCTTTCCGGACCCGCCGTGAGACTGTTTGACCACCACGTCCTGGCCGCTCTTCGCCTTCCAGTATCTTGCGAATGCCGCATTGAAGTCCTGGTACAGCTCCCGGGTCGGATCGTAGGAAACGTTCAGCAGGTTTACATTGCCGGCAGCTTGCACCGGCAGGGCAACCCCCAGCGCCAGCGCCAGGGCAGCCAGATTTTTAACAAGAAATTTCACTTTCATTCGCTCCTCCTCCAAGTGGTTGTTTATCGATTTACTATTGTTTTAAAAGCTATATCAAAACTTTTCAATAGCCGCAATGTGTGTTTTTGTGAAAATATAATATCCCATAGTTATTGTCAAGTAGAATTCTTGTTTTTCTTTTGTACTTTATCTTATTTATCAACTTACAAACGGAATACAAAAAAACAGGTTGCGCAAACTACGCAACCCGTCCCTGGTAACACATCGAAATCATTCTCAAACAATGCGATTCAACTACTTGTTTCGAGCCGGATCAAACCGGCAGCGATCTCCTTTACCCCCGGAATATTTTCCGTATTGCGCGCTATCATGGGCTGCCCGGCTCACCCCATTCCCTGCTCGATTCAACAGATTTGCGGTAAAGAATCAGGTTAACCTGTTCGCCCTCCCTGCCAAAGGTAAAGTTCAGGTCATGCTCGAAGGCCATGAGTGCCACCGGCTCGATCTGGCGCGGATCCCGCAGGCGGAACAGCACCTTGTTACCCATCCCCAGGTAATCGAGAAAAGGGGTGGTTACGTTGAAGTCGATGTCGCGCCGTTCCCTGGTAAGATCAACGAAGCTTCCCTCATCGCTGATGATGAATTTTTCGTCCAGGCGTACGGTCTGGGCAGTCAGGCCGGTTTCAGCTGTGATGCTCCGAATGATACCTCCTCCGGAGATCAGCGTCCCATCCTCGATGACGAACCTACCCATTGCGATGTTCTCCTCGTACAGGTCGGCCGCCATTTCATTCTTCAGGGCGAACACCACGTTTCCCACCTCTGAGGACAGGAGCTCCTTCCCGTGTCGTTCCGTAACGACCAGGGAGGAAGAGTCAAGACGCTCTTCGATGGCGGCGGCTGTGGCGGTCACTTCGGCCGTTGCCAGCTTGAGCGTATAGGTCTTGCCGGCCTGGAAGGGGCTGTCGGCGATCCAGAAGATGCTGGCCCGGATCTCACGGGTCTTCACCGGCGGATTGTCCCTCCGGGAGACGACCTCGCCCCGCTCCACGAACAGCTCGTCTACGGTGGTGATGCCGATGCTCTCACCGGCGGCCGCTGAAAACAGGTCGGGCTCCAGCCACTTCTCCACGCTCTTCACCCTGGTGATTTTACCCGAGGGAAGAAAGATGACTTCGTCCCCTTTGCGTATCTCACCGCTCTCGACCCTGCCCGCATAGATCCTCTTGCCGTCCCACTTGTAGACATCCTGCACCGGCAAGCGGAGCGGGAGGGTCCGGTCCCCGTGAACATTCTCGAAAGTATCAAGCGCCTCCAGCACCGTGAGCCCGGCATACCAGGGAGTGCGGCCCAGCTTCCTTGCCATGTTCTCACCCTCGCGGGCGGAAACGGGGATGACGTGCGACGGCACGATTCCCACCGAATGCAGGAAGGCGCGGATATCGTTCTCGACCTGGCGGAATGTCTTTCTGTCATAGCCAACCATGTCCAGCTTGTTGACGGCCACCACCACCTGGCGGATGCCCAGCAGAGACAGGACGTAGGCGTGCCGCTTGGTCTGCTCCCGCACCCCTTCGGCGCCGTCTACCAGAAGGATTGCGGCGTCGGCACTGGAAGCTCCGGTGATCATGTTCTTCAGGAACTGCTTGTGGCCGGGCGCGTCGATAATGACATAGGGGCGTTTTGCAGTCTTGAAGAAAGTGGATGCGGTGTCGATGGTGATGTTCTGGTCCCGCTCCTCTTCGAGGGCGTCCATCAGGTAGGCGAATTCGAACTCTCTCCCCTGTGCCCTGCAGGTAGCGGCGATCTCCTGGTAGCGGACTTCCGGAATGCTGCCGGTGTCGAAGAAGAGCCGGCCGATGAGTGTGGACTTACCGTGGTCCACGTGGCCCACGATGACTATTTTCAGGGTTTCGTTGTTCTTCATGCTGACTCCCTTGTATCTTCGTTCAAAATGTTTTTTACGATCCAGCCTCCGCCGAGCACCGTGTCTCCATCGTACAGGACCACCGCCTGACCTGGAGTTACCGCCCGCACCGGCTCCGGGAAGCTGAGTTCGATTTTCCCGTTTTCCGCAGTCTGCACCGCGCAGTCAACCGGCTGCTGCCGATAACGGATCTTGCAGGTGGCAGAAAAGACTTCCTGCGCTGGCGGCACGATCCAGTTGACATCACGCGCTTCCAGAGCATGGGTATACAGTTCCTGCTCAGGCCCGACCGTCACTTCGCGGGTATGGGGATCGATACGGGTCACGTATAGAGGATGAGGCGCAGCGATGCCGAGCCCCCGGCGCTGACCGATGGTGAAGCGATGGATGCCGTCATGCCTGCCTAAAACCTTTCCCTGACAATCGATAATGTTTCCACTGGTAGCCTGGTGTCCGTCCCTCCGCTCGACAAATGCGGCGTAATCATTGTCGGCTACGAAGCAGATTTCCTGGCTCTCCGACTTTTTAGCCACAGGCAGGCGGAATTCCTCGGCAAGTCGCCGCACTTCATGCTTGCAGAGCGTCCCGAGGGGGAACAGCAGACGCTTCAACTGGTCCGGAGTTGTGGAGAAAAGAAAGTAGGACTGTTCTTTTGAAAGATCGACCCCTTTCTTGAGGCGCACCAGACCGTCGGCGGCAACCTCTCTCCGCGCATAGTGCCCGGTCGCCAGGAAATCCGCGCCCCATTCGACGGCCCGGTCAAGCAGCGCCTGAAACTTGATCCGCTCGTTGCACAGGATGCAGGGATTGGGCGTCATGCCGCATCGGTAGCTGTCCACGAAGGGGCCAACCACCTGCCGTTTGAACTCCTCTTCGAGATTCAGCACCTCGAACGGGATTTTCAGCCGGTCGGCGACCCGCGCCGCATCCATGACATCCTCCAGGGTGCAGCAGGGGCGGTGGCCATTACCCCGGGCGGCCTCCTCTCGCCCCTTGTCCCACAGCTGCATGGTCACCCCGGCCACTTCATAGCCCTGCTCCTTGAGAAGAGCGGCCGCAACCGACGAGTCGACCCCGCCGCTCATGGCAACCACGACCCTTCCCCTGCCCGAGCCGGTCGATCCGCTGAACAAACCTTTCCTCATGGTTCCAGCCTCTGCCGGCAGGAGGACGGTTTGCCCGGAATCGTCCTCGCGCCCCGTGTCTTGTGCCCAGTGCCCGCCTTTCTCACATGTACCCCTTGGCGCGCAGCTTCTGCATGGCATAGGCGTTTTCCTGGTCCTGGGCCCTGCCGGCGCGCTCAGGCACCTTGATGGTCTTCAGTTCCTCGATGATCTCGTCGACAGTCATGGCGCTGGAGTCGATGGGCCCGGTGCACGGCATGCAGCCCAGCGATCGGAACCGTTTGCCGTCCCTGGCGAAGTACAGGGGGCAGATCTCGATGTTCTCCCTTTTTATGTATTCCCAGATGTTCAGTTCGGTCCAGTGCAGGATGGGATGGACGCGGATGTGGGTGCCCGGTTCGAAGCTGGTGTTGAACTGGTCCCACAGTTCGGGCGGCTGGTCCTTGTACGGCCACTCGAAGTTCTTGTCCCGGGGAGAGAAGACCCTTTCCTTCGCCCTGCTCCCCTCCTCGTCGCGGCGAATGCCGAGAAACAGGCCGTGGAAATCATGCTTTTCGATGATCCGGGAAAGTCCTTCCGTTTTCAGCTTCTCGCAGCAGACGAGCCTCCCCTGTTCCGGTCCCATTCCCGCTGCTATGGCCGCTTCGTTGCGCCCCACGATCAGGTCCGCCTGCCACTCTTTCGCCATGCGGTCGCGGTAGGCGATCATCTCCGGGTACTTGTAGGTGGTGTCGATGTGCACCAGGGGAAAGGGTATCCTGCCGAAAAAGGCCTTGCGGGCCAGGTGGATCATGGTGGTGGAATCCTTGCCGATGGAATAGAGCATGGCGAGATTCTCGAACCGGCGATAAGCCTCGCGGAAGATATAGATGGATTGTGCTTCAAGTTCGTCGAGATGGTCGTACATGTAAATCTCCAAAATTCTTTGTTCAGTGCAAACGGAATAACAATCCCGCGCCTGAACTACTCGTGAAGTCGCTGGGAATGGAATATTTTGGTAAATTCGGTTTCAGCGCCTGTGCAGCCCGCATTCCTTGTGTTCAGGGTTCTCCCACCACCACCTGCCGGCGCGGGCGTGCTCGCCTGGGGCAACCGCCCGGGTGCAGGGTGCGCAGCCGATGGAGCGATATCCCTGGGCGTAAAGACGGCTCAAAGGAACCCGATGCTCCTTCGCATAGTCCAGCACCTGCTGCTCGCTCCATTGCAAGAGCGGGTTGATCTTGAGAATCCCACCGTTAGCTGCATCAATTTCGATAACTGAGAGGTCGGTCCGGGTCACGCTTTGTTCTCTCCGCAGGCCGGTTACCCAGCCTGCCAGCGAGGACAGCGCCCTCCCCAGAGGTTCCACCTTACGGATTCCGCAGCACTCGTGACGGTTTTCCAGGGATTCCCGGAAAGAATACAGGCCTTTCTCACGTTCCAGATTTTCAACCGATTCGTTTTTTGGGAAATACCAGTCGATACCGACGCCATAGCGTTCGGTGATGGCATCGGCGACTTCGTAAGTCTCCTCGTTCAACCTTCCCGTATCGAGAGCGAAAATCCCGACTGGAATTTCCAGTTTATGAATAATGTCGATGATGACCGCGTCTTCCACCGAGAAGGAGCAGGCCAGCTTGACTGGGCCCTGTGCCGCTTCGAAACCTGCACGGAGAATGTCACCGGGAGAAGCCCCGGCGGAAATATTCGGAATTTGTCTACTCATGCGAAACACCTTTCTCTTTTTCAGACGTTCATTCGGGCCGTTATTGTGTGCGCATCCTGCAATTCAACCTGGCGATCGTCATCTCCGCCATTCACGCCTTTTCGAAGGTCAGCACGTAATACCCTTCAGCGCGGGTCAGGCTCAACAGCTTGTTACCTTCGGCCTTGAGGCTGCGGGGGACGTTCTGCACCGGTTCTCCCTCGTCAAGGTAAAATGCCAGCACTTCGCCGGAGTCGACCATTTCCATGGCAAGCTTGGCTTTCACGAAGTTCGTTGGACAGGTGACTCCTCTCAAATCTATTGTCTGCACTGCGAGACCTCCTTGTCAGGCTGATATCGTTTCACCATGAAGTGGCATCACTCGGCCAGCCTTCCCCGTATCCGGGTATCGATACGTGTGGGCGGCAGCGAATCATTCACCACGCAGTCCGGAAACTTTTCGCGCAGGCGGCCCAGCAGGGCATCAATTCCCTTTTTCAGGATCACATCTCCAAGCCGCACCCGCCCCATTCCCTCAGCGTGCTCCCCGTACCAGGCCAGCACCTCGGAAATAAATGGTAAAACCTGGTCCCCCGGCAACAGGAACGCTGTCAATGTCCCCACCAATGGCTGACGACCCCATTTTCCTCCCAGATATACCGCATATCCGTTCCGCTCCGGCCGCCAGGCTCCAGTGGGGCACGCCGTGATGCAATCGCCGCAGTAGCTGCAGCATTCCCGACGCAATTCCGGTCTTCCGTTTTCTCCTTCGTGCAGAGCCCCTTCCCGACATGCGCGGCTGCAAACCCCGCAGCCAATGCAGTCATCGTGTTCCAGTGCCGGCTGGACAACCCCGACAAAACCCAGGTCATTGGCGGCCGACTTGGGACAATCATGGGGGCATCCGGAGAAACCTATCTTGAACTTGTGATGGCCGGTAGGCGAGCCGGTCAGGTGACGGTCGACTTCGAGAGCGGAACGCTGGGTATCCATGAGGCCATGGGGATTGTATTCACATCCGCCGCAGGCCACGGGTACCCGAATCCGTGCTCCGCAGGAAGCGACCTGCTGACCGGCTTTTCCCAGCTCTTCGACCACAGCGTCAAAATCCGCGAAATCGACACCAACAAGCTCCAGGGATTGACGCACGGTCAGGTGAACGAAATCTCCCCCATAGCGTTCGGCAACCCTGGCTATATTTTTCAGGCGGTCGACCGTCAGCCTGCCGCCCGGTACCCGAAGCCGCACCGTGAAGAGGTCGCTGCCACGTTCTTTAATGAAACCACCAGCCTTGAGTTTGCTCAGATCCACACTGTTTTGTGCCTTGTTTCCAGACATTACCCTCTCCGATGTAATATGCTTGTTATTCAACCTACAGGTGTAATCGCGGAAATTGACTCATGGAAGAACTCGGGTCCGATTTCAATTCCGCGGCGCCTCGACGGGAACCGGCTCAACCTGACCATCCCTGATGAAGAACGCCTGTATGAGGGGGCATTCCCAATTCTCCAGCGAAATGATCAGGGTGGTCACCTCGGGATAGAACGCCAGGCGAATATCTTCGACGGAGGGCCGGGAAGGGCCCTTTGGATGTGAATGGTAGAAAGCCGCCACCTCCAGATTCCTTTCACGCAAATCTCTCATGACTCCCGCGTGTTCATGCGGGTCAATTCGGAAGGCCAAAGCGCTCGCAACAGCGTTGGAAAGCCGGTATATTCTCGATATGCTGTCATCACTCCCGCCAAGAATGCCGCATGCCTCAAGCGGGAATTCTTCCTTCGCGTGGGCGATAAGTGCTTCAATGATGGATTGCGGTATCTTCAGTTTGTCACACCCCCGATAAATTGCCGACTTCGTCGAGATCACAGGCATTCATGGCCTCGACTTCGTCCCTGAGCCCGGTTATGACCGGATTGTCCCCGCAGAGGGGACACCTCTTCTGCCGGGAAATGGGTGAAATGTAGAAGTCCATGTCTTCCGCGTCATACACCAGAAGCCTTCCCGCAAGCAGCTTCCCCACCCCCAGCAGATACTTGATCGCCTCAGTCGCCTGAATAGTTCCGATAACCCCCGGCAGGACACCGAGCACTCCTGCCTGCGAGCAGGTGGGAATGGCGCCGGGCGGCGGCGGTGACGGGAATATGCAGCGGTAGCATGGCGATTCGCCGGGCAGTATGGTCATGGTCTGGCCGATGAAATGGAGAATGCCGGCATGAGACAACGGTTTCCCGGCAAGGACGCAGGCATCGTTGAGCAGGAACTTGGAGGCAAAATTGTCGGTCCCGTCGATGACGAAATCGTAGTCATGGATGAGACTCGCAATAGATGCCGCATTTACCCACTCATGATAGGTAACGACATGAACATCCGGATTGATGGCCTCCATCTTTTCCCTTGCCGACTGCACCTTCGGTTTGCCCACGTCGGGAGTCTGGTGGATAACCTGGCGCTGGAGGTTGGAGATTTCCACCACATCGGCGTCGGCAATCCCGATGGTGCCGACACCTGATGCGGCAAGATAGAGAGCAGCCGGGGAACCGAGAGCTCCCGCGCCTATTATGAGTACTTTGCCCTCAAGCAACTTCTTCTGCCCCTTGCCCCCAACCTCCTTGAGGATGATATGGCGGGAATAACGTTCAATCTGCTCGTCGGTAAACATTCGCTCCACTCCATCAACCCGGAATCCAGCCAGCTCTGTCTATGAAATACATTTACTTACTAATTTTGTCAAGATAAATGTAGCGGTATTACATCACTTTTGTACAGTTATTTACACCGACAGTTTTTAACCCTATTTATCACTATATTATTGCCCAACACCATCATACGTTAACATGCTGTTTTTACTATTTTATCACATAGTCAATCGGATATGTTTCCCGCTTTTGTATTTGACAATATTACTCTGGTATGTTATTCGATATTCAGAATGGCTGCTTCAAGGAATACAGGGGATTTCCCGGCAATGCGGCAGGAAGGACATTAACCGGAGGACCGACAATGGCGAAGCGCATGGTATACCTGGACCACAACGCGACAACCTCCGTTCATCCGGAAGTAGTGGAAGAGATGCTGCCCTATTTCCACGCCAGATTCGGCAACCCTTCCAGCATCCATTGGGCCGGACAAAGGGCGAAAACGGCCATCGAAGAGGCTCGGGGAAAGGTGGCGCGCCTCGTGAACTGCGATCCATCCGAGGTGGTGTTCACTTCCTGCGCCACCGAAGCCAACAACACCGCCATCAAGGGGATTGCCGCGGCACGGCGGTCCAGGGGCAACCATGTCATCACCACGACGGTCGAACATCCGTCGGTCCTGACTCCCAGCCTGTACCTTGAAAACCAGGGGTATGAGGTGACCTGTCTCGACGTGGACGGGGAAGGCATGCTCGATCTGGAGGCGTTGGAAGACGCCATCACAGACCGCACAATCCTCATTTCGGCCATGTTTGCCAACAACGAGACCGGCACGATCTTTCCGGTACGGAAGATCGGCGAGATCGCCGAGCGCCACGGCGTCTGCTTCCACTGCGACGCGGTACAGGCGATGGGCAAGATCCCCGTTGACGTCCGGGAGTCCCGGATCGGCCTGATGTCCATCTCCGGGCACAAGCTCTCCGCCCCTCTCGGCATTGGGGCGCTCATCATCAGGAACGGCGTCAGGCTGCCCCCGCTGCTCCACGGAGGGCACCAGGAACAGAACCGCAGAGCCGGAACGGAAAATGTGGCCGGCATCGTCGGCCTCGGCAAAGCATGTGAAATCGCGCTGAAATTCATGACTGAAGAGTCTCGCCGACTGAAAATCCTGCGCGATCGGCTGGAGCAGGGCATTCTGCAAGCAGTCCCGGATGTCCGCCTGAACGGCCATCCGGTCCATCGCCTCCCCAACACCTCGCACCTCTCGTTCCTCCATGTGGAATCGGATGCGCTCCTCACCGGACTGGACCGCGCGGGTATAGCCGCTTCCTCCGGATCTGCCTGCAGTTCCGGAGCGCTCAAGGCTTCCCATGCGCTCAAGGCTATGAACAGCCCTGAGGGAACCCTGCTGGGCAACCTCAGGTTATCACTCGGAAGAGAAAACACCGACGAAGATATCGACTATGTGCTCGGAGTCCTGCCGGACCTGGTGAGCAGGCTCCGGAGCCAAAGCCGAGAAAGCACCTCCGGCTGTGATACGGCACGTTGCAGCGCAATGTAAGGCGCCGCCCACGCTCATTGCGTTGCTGTTTTCCAGCTTTACATGACCTCGCCCATTGTGCTAGCCTTCATGAAAAATAAACGGTCCCGTGCCGCGGTCCCATCCGACCGCTCTACCCGGCATGGCGCCCCAGGAGACACCATGAGCAGAAAAGCCCTCGCCCTCCTCTCGGGGGGGCTCGACTCCACGCTTGCCGCAAAAGTGATGCTTGACCAGGGCATCGAAGTCGAGGCACTCAATTTCACCTCGCCCTTCTGCACCTGCACCGGCAGGAACGCCGGCTGCAAATCGGAAGCCGTCAGAGTCGCCCAGGAACTGGACATCCCGATCAAGGTCATGAACAAGGGAACCGAGTACCTGGAAATCGTCAGGAAACCGAAACACGGCTACGGAAGCGGCATGAATCCCTGCATCGACTGCCGGATCTTCCTGCTGCGCAAAGCCAAGGAGTACATGGCCGAATCGGGCGCCGATTTCGTGTTCACCGGAGAAGTCCTCGGCCAGCGCCCCATGAGCCAGCGACGGGACGCCATGCGCCTCATCGAACGGGAGAGCGGCCTCGAGGGGTTGCTCCTGCGTCCCCTCTCAGCCCGGCACCTGCCGCCGACCATTCCCGAACAGGAGGGATGGGTCGACCGGGAAAAGCTGCTGGCGATTACCGGCCGCTCCAGAAAGGAGCAGATGCGCCTGGCCGATGAACTGGACGTGACCAACTATCCCTGCCCGGCAGGCGGGTGCCTGTTGACCGAACCTTCTTTTGTCACGAAAATCCGGGACGTGTTCGATCACGCGGACGAGCTCGACACCCGGGACTTCCGCCTGCTGAAGCTGGGGCGGCATTTCAGGATCGGACCGCGCACCAAGGTGATCATCGGCCGCAACGAAGCCGAAAACCAGTCTCTGGAGAATACCGCGCTGCCTGGCGAGACGCTCTTGCGCTGGATAGAGGGAAGCAGTCCGGTAGGTTTGGTGACCGGGAAAATCCTGCCTGATTCACTCGAAACCGGAGCGAAAATACTTCTTCGCTACACGAAAGCGGCGCCAGGCATGCAGTGTTCCATGAAGACTGTAGCGGAAGGCGCGGAAAACCTTTTTTCGGTGGCGAACACCTTTGACGACATCCGCGTGGAAGAATTCAGGGTGTAAGCGCACAAGAGGGGCGGGTTTCAAACCACCCAGTTTGAACCCGCCTCCGTTTATCATACCGTCTCTATTTCACCACATACCTGAATTTGCTGCTCCTGACCTTGCCGTCCTTGACCTTGAACTTGCACAACACCCCGTAGCTGCCCTTTTTGTCCAGGACGAAATCGGCACCGAAATGTCCTTCCATCCCCATCAGATCCTTGGTCTGCTCTGACTTGTCAGGGCCGGCCACCTTCACCCTCACTTCGCCCTCGGTGATCGACTTGCCGGTTTTGGCGTCGGCAAACTCGGCCATGAGATGGTGGGTCTCTTTCATGCCCTTGGGCATTTCCATGCCTTTCATCTGCTCTTTCATGTCCATGACCTTGAAAGTCACCTTGACCCCTTCGACCACCTGCTGATGGACGACCCTGCCCAACTGGGCCATGCTGCTGCCGTGCCCTTCATGCATGGAGCCGTGATCGTGCTGGGCGGCGGTTGCCGCCAAAGGCGCCGTCATTGTCATCATCAGTACCGCAATCAGTGCCGCTGCTTTCTTCATTCCGCATTCTCCCTTTTTGTGGTTTTTCCCGTAGGGGCGATCCTTGTGATCGCCCTATCTCGGCCAAACACGAGGTTTGCCCCTACGCATCAATGTTTCATACCCGAATATTTCAGTCTCCCCCGCTTCAAATCGTGCTTTTTCATGAGAACGAAGATCACGGGCGTCATGATCAGGACGTGGATCGCCGATGAAATCATGCCGCCGATCATGGGCGCGGCGATGGGTTTCATGACGTCCGCGCCGGTGCCGCTGGACCACATGATGGGCACCAGGCCCAGGAGCGCCACGGCCACGGTCATCAGCTTGGGACGGAGCCTGAGCACAGCCCCTTCGAAAGTGGCGTCGTAAATGTCCTGCTCAGTGACCGGTCCTGCCAGGAGCTTTTTGTCCAGGGCTTCGTGCAGGTAAATCACCATGACCACCCCGGTCTCGACAGCCACGCCGTACAGCGCTATGAATCCGACCCAGACCGCCACCGAGATGTTGTAGTTCAGGAGCCACACCAGGTAGACCCCCCCGACCAGGGCGAAGGGGACCGAGAGCATGACCATGCTCGCTTCCAGCGCCGAGTGGAAGGTGAAGTAGAGCAGGATGAAGATGATCAGTATCCCCAGCGGAACCAGGAACTGCAGGCGTTTTTTGGCGCGGACCTGGTTTTCCCACTGCCCGGACCAGGCGACGTAGTACCCTGCCGGCAGTTTCAACTGTTTTTCCAGCACCTGTTTCGCATCATTGACAAAGCCGCCCATGTCCCGGCCCCGGACGTTGAGGAACACCAGGGAACGGAGCAGCCCCCCCTCGCTGCTGATCTCCGGCGCACCGGTGGACACCTTGAGTTTCGTCACCAGCGACAGGGGTATCTGGGCGCCGTTCATGCCCGAAACCAGCATCTTCCGGATCTCCGGTAAGTTGTCCCGGTAGTCGCGCAGATAACGGATGCGGATGGGGAATCGGTCCCGCCCCCGGACTGCGGTGGTGACCGTCTCCCCGCCCAGGGCCGTTTCGATCACGTCCTGCACGTCTCCTACCTGGATGCCGTAGCGGGCCGCGGCCTCCTTGTCCACATCGATGTCGATGTAGTTCCCGCCGGTTACGCGTTCCGCCACCACGTCGGCGGAGCCCTTGACGGTCTTCAGAATCCCTTCCGCCTGCACTGCGAGATCCTTCAGAACATTCAGATCGCTGCCGAAGATCTTCACCCCCAGGTCGGTGCGGACACCGGTGGAAAGCATGTTGATGCGGTTGATGATGGGCTGGGTCCAGCCGTTCCGCACCCCCGGTATCTGCAGCTTGCCGTCCAGTTCGGAAACAATATCTGCTTTGGTCATACCCGGCCGCCACTTGTCCTTCGGCTTGAGGATGATGATGGTTTCGAACATGGACACGGGCGCGGGATCGGTCGCGGTTTCGGCGCGGCCCACCTTGCCCAGCACGTGCTCCACTTCGGGCACGCTCTTGATGATCGCGTCCTGCACCTGGATCAGCCGCTTGGCTTCGGTGATGGACACGTTGGGCAGGGTGACCGGCATGTAGAGGAGCGAACCCTCGTCGAGCGGGGGCATGAACTCGCTGCCCATGGAAATGAACATTGGGATAGCGATAACAAGGGCCAATACATTCAGGGCTATGGTGGTTTTCTTCCATTTCAGCACCCAGCGGATGACCGGCGAATAAATCCTGATGAAGAAGCGCGAGATGGGGTTGGAACTCTCCGGCGGCATCTTGCCCCGCATGAGGAAGTACATGAGGACCGGCACCAGCGTTATGGCGATCATCGCCGAGCCCACCATGGAGAAGGTCTTGGTGAAAGCCAGGGGATGGAACAGCTTTCCTTCCTGCCCTTCAAGAAGGAAGACCGGGACGAAGGAAAGGATTATGATCGCCAGGGAGAAGAAAATTGCCCGGCCCACCTGCTTGGCTGACGCGATTATGACCTCCAGGCGTTTTTCCTTCCGCTCATCGGGCGGCAGTTCTGAAAGGTGGCGGTAGCAGTTCTCCACCATGATGACCCCGGCATCCACCAGAACCCCGATGGCAATGGCTATGCCGCCGAGGGACATGATATTGGACGTCACGCCCAAAAGCTTCATGGTGATGAAGGAGAACAGCACCGCGATGGGCAGCGTGATGACAATGACCACAGCACTCTGGTAGTGGAGGAGGAAGAGCAGGACCACAATGGAAACGATTACGGATTCCTCGGTCAGGGTCCGCTTCAGGGTGTCGATGGCGCGGCCGATCAAATCGGAGCGGTCGTAGGAGGTCTTGATCGAGACGCCGGGAGGGAGCCCCTTTTCCAGGGCGGTGATCTTTTCCTTGACCCGGTCGATCACGTCCTTGGCGTTCTCACCGTAACGCATGACGATGATGCCGCCCACCGCTTCCCCTTCGCCGTTCATGTCCAGGAGCCCGCGGCGGATGGCGCCGCCCAGCTGAACCGTCCCCAGGTTTCTCAGGTAGACCGGCGTGCCGCGCATGTCCGCGCCCACGGTTATGTCCTCCAGATCTTTCACGGACTTCACATAACCCTGGCCGCGGATCAGGTACTCCGCATCGGCCTGTTCCATGAGCCTGCCGCCCACGTCCTTGTTGGAGCGCTGCAGCGCTTCCATCACCTGGCCGACCCTGATGTTGTACGACCAGAGCTTGACCGGGTCCAGGTCCACCTGGTACTCGCGCACGAAGCCGCCGATGGAAGCGACCTCCGCCACTCCGGGGACGGTATTGAGCTGGTAGCGCACGAACCAGTCCTGCAGGGTGCGCAGCTGCTCCAGATCATACCCCTTGCCCTGGATGGTGTACCAGAACACGTGGCCGACGCCGGTGCCGTCCGGACCGAGGGTCGGGCTCACACCCGCGGGAAGCAGGGAAGCGGCATAGTTCAGCCGCTCCAGCACCCGGGTACGCGCCCAGTAGATGTCCGCACTGTCATCGAAGATGACATAGATCATGGAGAAGCCGAAGGCGCTCGATGCTCGCACTGCCTTGACCTGGGGCAGCCCCTGCAGGTTGACCGCCAGGGGATAGGTGACCTGGTCCTCCACCACCTGGGGGGAACGGCCCGGATACTCGGTGAAGACGATCACCTGGTTGTCGGACAGGTCGGGTATGGCATCCACGGGCGTCCTGTAGACCGCCCAGATCCCCCAGGCGATGACCAGGGCAAATAGCGCCAGGATGATGACGCGGTTTCTCGCGGAATATTCGATAATTTTTTCGATCATAAAGGACGATTACCCGTGGTGATTTCGTAGGGGCGCTGCTTGCCGCGCCCCTACAACACAAATCACATTTTCATATCATTCATATCCAGATCATTCTTCTTCCGTGAAGGAGCAGCAGGCGCGTGCCCCTCGTGCCCGGGCTGAGGGGCGGAAGTGCCTTTCTCTTCCATTTTCATCCCTTCGTGGCCGGTGTGGCCTCCGCCGGTCCCGCCCTTCAACTGGGCCTCGGAATCGATCAGGTAACCGCCCGAGGCAGCCACCTTGTCACCGCGCACAAGCCCTGACAGTATCTGCAACCGGTCGCCCACCCTGGCCCCCACCCTGACATCACGCGGCTCGAACATCCCGGGCTTGGTCTCCACCCAGGCCACCTTGCGCGTGCCGGTGTCCATCACGGCGGCTACCGGCACCACCAGCGCGTCACCAAGAGGCATTTTCAGGGAGACATTGACAAACATGTCCGGCTTCAGCCTGAGCCCGGGGTTGGCGATCTGCACCCGTACCTTGATCGTCCGCGTCTTCGGGTCGAGGAACGGATAGATGAACGACACCTTGCCGGTGAATGTCCTGCCCGGATAGGACTGGGAAGTGATGTCGACTTTCTGGCCGATCTTTATGGACGGGAAATCGCTTTCGTATACTTCGGCCTCCACCCAGACACTGGACAGGTCGGCGATGTTGAACAAGGGGTCTCCCACATTGACGTATTGTCCCTGCACAACGATTTTCTCGATGACGATTCCGGAAAGCGGGGTATATATGGAAAGCTTGATGTTGGGCTGTCCCGATCTCTCCAGGGCGGCGATCTGGTGATCTTTCACCCCCAAGAGCTTCAGCCGCTGCCGCGCCGACGACACCAGCCCGTCGCCCCCCTGGGAAATCGCCTCGATGGACGAGCCTTTGAACTGCTCACGGCTTTTGAGTGCCAGCAGATACTCCTGTTGCGCGGCGACGAGATCGGGAGAGTAGATCTCCGCCACCGGCCTTCCCTTGGCAACGTAGGACCCGACGGTATCGACATACAGCCTGTCGATGCGGCCCGCCACCCAGGCGGTCACCCTGGACTGCCGCGACTGGTCGTACTGGACGATGCCCGCCGCGCTGATCTCCTTGTCGAGCGGGGCACTGTCGACTCTTACCGTGGCGACATTGGCCATGACCATCTGGCTCGGCGAGAGGGCTACATGGCCGGGCATCTCGGGCGCTTGCTCCCCCTGCTGCCCGGCGCCGGCCGGCTTGACCGGCACCAGGGTCATGCCGCAGATGGGGCAGGACCCCGGCTTGTCCTTGATGATGAAGGGATGCATGGGGCAGGTGTACTGGATCTTCCCCTCAGCCGCCTTCTCTTCCGTCCCCTCGTTACCCTTGTGATAGTGCCCGTACCACAGGTAGCCGCCGCCGGCGCCAACGGCAAGAATCAGTGCCGCAGCGATGAGGATCGCTGTCTTTTTCGGAATGTTCATGAGTTAACCCTACCCAGTGATCGATATTAAATAACTTGATATAGAATTGCCGCTTACCATAATTCCTTTGATCTTTGCCGTGCGCCTGCCTTTACAATTCCTTCCCCACCAGCGCCTCCAGCTGCGCCTTTTTCATCTGATAGTCGGAAATGGAGTCGTAATATTCCTTCTCGTAGTTGAACAGGGTCACCCTGCTGTCCAGAAGGGTCAGGAAGTCAACTTTATTGACCCGGTAGCCGATCACGGCTGATTCCAGTGACTGCCTGGCTTGGGGAATGATGCCGGTCTTATAAAGCTCAGCCAGTTTCCGCCGGCGTTCCAGCTGGGCCAAAAGGTCCGTAATACCCTCATTGATGCTGTTTCTCACGCTGTTCAGTTCCTCAGCCGCCATCCTGGCTTCGGCGTTGGATTCCGCAACCGCCGCCTGGCGGCGCGACCTCTGCACGGGCAGATTGAAAGTGAGGCCCAGGGAGTACATGTCGGCCCCGTCACTCCCCATTGCCGGATCCCGTTGCATGTACTCGAACGCTACATTGAAATCGGGAAGATATTCCTTTTTCGCCAGCTTCAGGCTCGCAGCGGCTTTTTCGACCAGGGCGCGATCGCCTTTTAACTGCGGACGGTTCTCATCCGCAATGGCTCCCAATTGGCCGGCAGTCAAAGAGACAGGCTGAATTTCAAAATCTTCGATCCGGCCCACGGGCGTGCCGGCCGGCCGGTACAACAGCGCATTCAGCCCGGCTTCCCGCGATTTGCGCTGCTGCTCCAGGGTGATGCGCATGTCCAGCATTTTCGACCGCTCCACCTGGGCTTTGAAAATGTCCTGCTGCGCTCCCTGGCCGACGGAATACTTGGTCTGGGCCAAGGCAATGAAATCGTCGAAGATCAGGATATTCCGTTCCACGATGGCCAGCGAGCGGTCGATGAAGTATATCTGGTAGTAGTTTTCCTTGACCATGCGCGCCAGCTCCAGCCTTCGCTCTTCCAGCGCCCATTTGTACGATTCCGCATCCTTCTCCGCCACCTCCCCTTTGAGCGCCCTCTTGCCCCAGAACGGCAGCTGCTGGCTCAAGCCGATCACCTTCTGGGTCATGGAGTCCTTGCGTGAATCGAACGGCGACCTGACCAGCCCGTTCTGGAACTTCAGCATCAGCATCGGATCGTCCAGGGCGCTCGCCTGATCGACGCGGCTCCGGAACATCTCCCAGCGGGCCTGGGAAGCCTTCAGTTCAGGGTTGTTCTGCTGGGCAAGCGATACCAGCGCCGGCAGATTCTCCACCGCAGTCGCCTCCGACGCCAGAGCGGGACATGTTGAAACCAGCACAATCAAAGCTGCAAACCATGTTCTCATAAGTTACTCCAGGAAAATCAGCAGTCGAATCATCTTCTGCACGGGCCATGCCACGCCAATAACGCCCTGATTTCGCGTCATTTGCCTACTTGGCCGGGCAGCCCCTTGTAGAATATTCAACACTGCCATGAAGGATATTATTCACTTCAATCAGGAGCGATGTCTGAAAGTCATTAAATTTTACCACGGGTTTTTGTCCTGCAAAGGGGGTGCGGTTCGCCAACCTCATGATTTTTTTGCGTTTCCATATATGCTCTCTGAATTCCATGCCTGCTGGACAACCCGTTGGCACGCTCGTCGCAGTTAAAGGCTCGAATCGCAAGTTGCGAGGATAAAGTCCGATCAGCAAAAATTTCGGGCGCACCCTGTTTCACCCTCCTTGAGGGTGCGCCTGTTTTTTCTCAACTTGGAGATCAGGTGCGAAACGAAATATGACTACTACAAACTTCATCATTTCCTTGATGATTGCATTAACGCTATTGCCCCTTTCTGTCAGAGCCGAGCTTGCCCTGCCGGTAGCAAACGGAGTGGTAACCTCAGGAGTTGGGTGGCGTGTAGATCCCTTTGGCAGCGGCAGGCTTGTTTTTCACCGCGGGACGGATATCGCAGTCCCGGTCGGAACCCCTGTCCGGGCCACGCATGGTGGAAAGGTTGTTTTTGCAGGCGTCCACGGAGGCCATGGCAATACGGTCATCATAAGGCACGACAGTGGAGATCGGACACTATACGGCCATAACATGTCAGTAGACGTCCAGTTGGGCAGTCGGGTGGAAGCCGGAGCCGTTATAGCACATTCGGGAAATACCGGAAGATCCACAGGTCCCCACGTGCACTATGAGGTAATTGCAAACAGTCGGCGTAATGGATACGAGAAACAGGAAGAATATGCGGCGGAATCGAAATATGGCTCCGCAGGTAATTCCAGAAATAAGGGAGAACAAAGAATTGATGGTATCGTTGGATCCATACTCACCAAAATCAACGAGATCATCGTCCCTTCAGGAAATAGCGGTCAAGGTGGATGACACCGTTTAAATCGACAATAACCTGAAGGAATTATAAGGCGTCAAGCCTTGATACCAATCAAAAACAGGAAAGAGAGGAAAAGAAAATGAAAACAACGATAGCTGTTCTTGGAGTATTGTTTTTTGCTGCAGCAATTACAACCCCCCAACTCGCCTCAGCGTCGGAGGAAATGGAAGCCAAAGTGACCATGAAGGCCGGCAGTACGGTTCACCTTTACCACAGCGAAAAATCAGATGTGACAAATACTGTCTGCAAACAAGACCTGATCCCCTTATACCGGGAAACCGTGATCGGCTACCGGTCGCCCAAGGTGTCCGAGCAGACCAGAGGACACAGGGAAGTTGGCAAGATAAAGATGATATCCCATATCGGAAACCGCTATTGCGAAGCTGAAATCGTGGAAGGCGATGTGCGTGTTGGCGATATTGCAAAGAAGGAAGGAGCTGATTGCCTGGTGGGATCGGTTGACGGCACCAAGCCATCAGTATAAAGATCTTCTGCATGGGTGGGTGAGGCTCGGAATAACATAATCCTGGCCTCCTCACCCTCCTCCCTGCAATGTATATATTCCACGAATACGGCATTGAATGTAGTGGGACAAGATACAATTCAAAAATCTCCACCGTGCTGCTTAAACGTCTTTACCCTCCGGAACAATCCCATATTTTTCCATGCGATAGATCAGCACGTGGCGAGGGATCCTCAGGAAACGCGCTGCGGCGGTCTGGTTCCACCCGTTTCGCTCCAGGGCTGCTAAAACGATCTCCCGTACCAGTTGCTCCAGCGAATAGCCTTCGTCCGGGAGGTTGACGATCCCGGTCGGACCCTTCTTGCCGCCGGCGAGGATTTTCTCCGGCAGCTCTCCCAATTGGATCACCTCTCCGGAACGCATGATGAGAAGGCGCTCCACGATGTTCTGCAGTTCCCGCACGTTGCCGGGCCAGTCATATTCCGTCAGGGCCTGCACGACCTCGTCGGAAAAGACGGTTGCCTCAACCCCGTGCTTGACGGCAAAGTGCCTGATGAGCAGAGGGATATCCTCTTTCCTCCTCCTGAGCGGCGGCAATTGGACCGGTATGACGGCAAGCCGGTAATAGAGGTCTTCGCGAAATATGCCGTCGGCAATCGCTTCCTCAAGATCGAGATTGGTAGCGGCAACGACCCGCACGTCCAACTGGCGGGACTCGGCGCCGCCTACCGGCTCCACCACTTTCTCCTGGAGAGCCCGCAGGAGCTTGGGCTGCAGATCGAGGGGAAGCTCCCCCACCTCGTCGAGAAAAAGGGTGCCGCCGTCAGCCTGCAGGAATTTGCCCGGTTTGTCCTTTATTGCGCCGGTGAACGCTCCCTTGACATGTCCGAACAGCTCGCTTTCAAGAAGATCCCGGGGAATTGCGGCGCAGTTTATGGGAACAAACGGAGCCATGCCGCGGGAACTCAACGAGTGTATGGCTTTGGCCACCAGTTCCTTGCCGGTCCCCGATTCCCCGGTAAGGAGGACGGTGGCATCGGTGGTGGAGACCCTCCGGACCACCTGGAAAACTTTTTCCATTTCCCTCGATATGCCGATGATGTTCCTGAAATCGACCCGTTCGTCCAGTTCCTCCCGGAGTTTCCTGTTCTCACTGGAAAGATCGGTTACGTGAAGTGCCTTTCGGACAACAAGCTTCAGCTCGTCCCGGTTAAACGGCTTGGTGATGTAATCATATGCGCCGAGTTTCATGGCCTCTACGGCGGTTTCGACTGCTCCGAATGCGGTAATGATTATTACGAGCGTATCAGGAGCGCGCTTCTTGATTTCCCGCAAAATGGCGAAACCGTCCATGCCGGACATTTTCAGGTCGGTTATCACCAGGGGAGGAGCATGTCCATCGAACAATTGCAAACCCTCTTCTCCCGACGCAGCGGCAGAGACTTGATACCCGTCCTGCTGGAGGTTGTATTCCAGGACACGGCGGAGAGACGGGTCATCGTCGATTATCAGTATTTTCTGTTTAGCGGGCATATCGGTTTATCCTCTCTTTTCAGGCAAGCGAATACGAAATGTCGTCCTGCTTCCAAGTTCGCTTTCCACGGAAATACGGCCGCCATGAGCTTCGATGATCTTCCTGGTTATGGAAAGGCCAAGGCCGGTACCGCCTTCCTTCGTGGTGAAAAAAGGTTCGAAAATCCTGTCCAGCTCTCCGGGAGGAACCCCAGGGCCCGTGTCGGCAACAGTGATCTCGACCCAACCGGGGCTGCCCTCCACCGATTCTTTAAAGGAAGAAGTCAGGAAAATGCTGCCACCGGACGGCGTCGCCTGGAGTCCATTAAGTATTATGTTCAGGAATGCCTGTCGCAGCTTCTCAGAATCCCCTTCGAGGGAAGGAAGACGGGCCAGGTCGCAGTTCAGCATGACATTACGTTTCCTGGCTTCGGAAGCTACGAGGGCGACTACATTGTTCAGTTCCTCAGTGAGGTCACAATCTCCCATCAGGACAGGCTGCGGGCGGGCAAACCTGAGGAAATCCTCCACCACGTTGTTCAACCGCCTGGTTTCCTTGATCATGATTTCCAGGAATTCGTATTTTTCGTCGCCAGGCTGATAGCTGTCCTTCAATATCTCAGCCGTCCCCTGTATGGAGCCGAGGGGATTCCGGACTTCATGCGCCAGGACGGCAGCCAGTTCGCCAATGGTCGAAAGACGCTCTGCCTTGCGCAGTTGACTTTCCATTTCCATTATCCGGTTCGATTGCCGGCTCAGCTGAGCGTAAGACCTTTCAAGCCCCCGTGCAGTCTCCTGCAACTGAAATGACCTTGCCCGTTCCTTTTGGGAAAGAATGCCGGTGACAACGCCTACCACATTGTAGAGCAGGATCTCCAGGTATTTCTCAAGCTCCATGGTCATATGACCGCCCCACTGGAACAGGATATGTGGCGCGTAAAGGAAGCTCACCACGATGGCAGACAAAAGCCCGCCGCGAACCCCGAACCAGAAGGCGGCAAGGATTATGGGAATGTAGTAGAGCCGCTGGAAGATGTCGTGGAGCATCGGCAAGCGCAGCGGGGTAAGGTAGTGAAGCAGGCTTATTCCGGAGATAAAAACCGTAAGCAGCAAATATCGCGGCATTATTTTCTTATCCATAGGTGCCCTTACCTGAACGGGAAAAGCGACATCGGCATCAACTTTTTCCCAAAGCTGTGATAATCTTATCACTGAAAGCGCCCCTCCTGTGGTTGGTGTATAATAATATCCCAAATAGGATAAAAATCAGAAATAGCAAAGAATACCAAGTACCACTACTCAAAAAGGAACGCATCATGGTGAGAATGAATCTGACGTTAACTCGGATGTTGGTGGCGGTGGCGGTGTCTGCAACGATGATACTCGGAAGCATCAAACATGCCGCTGCCCACTGCGACACCCTTGACGGGCCAGTCATTAAGGATGCACGCAAGGCACTGGAAACCGAGGATGTCACCCCGGTGCTCAAATGGGTGAAAGAAAAGGATGAAAAGGCTATTCGTGCAGCCTTCACAAAGGCGCTCAGCGCCAAAGGGAAGAAAAACGCCGCCACTGAGGAAAACCGGTTTTTTTCAACTCTTGTCAGGGTGCATAGGGCCGGTGAGGGAGCGCCCTTCACCGGACTGAAGCCGGCCGGCACGGTAGAACCGGCAGTGGCTGAGGCGGACAAGGCCCTTGCAAGCGGTTCATCGGATGCTCTGGTAAAACTGATCACAGATTCAGCGGCTCACGGTATCAGGGAGCGTTTCGAGCGGGCTCTCACTGCCTACAAGCACAAGGATGAAAGCGTCGAAGCCGGCAGGGAGTTCGTCAACGCCTACATCGAGTACACCCATTATGTCGAACGCCTTCACCTGGATGCTTCAAAAGCAGTTGGGCACGGCGCGCACCATGAAGAACGTGCCCCTGCCAAGCACCGGCATGATTGATTCCATGCTTCCTTCCCACCGGTCAGGCAAAATAGTGTGCCAGGTAAAAAACCAAAAGCGCCACCAAGCCAACGAGTGTCGATGCTATGGTGATGGAAATGTTCCTGGATACATTCTCGTCCTTGCCATACGCATTGAAAATCAGGGTGAGAGCAGCAAACACAATAAAGCCGAGCACTCCTT
The DNA here is from genome assembly GCA_036677645.1 of Geobacteraceae bacterium. GTDB lineage: Bacteria > Desulfobacterota > Desulfuromonadia > Geobacterales > Geobacteraceae > RPRC01. Next base: position 306,806 of record JAVBWB010000024.1, read on the forward strand.
TGGCCGTCCAGTGGTGACCGGTCAGGTTCGCAAGAGAATTCTTCACCGGGGGATAAAGATCGGCAACGATTACTACCACTGTCATGAGCAGGATGTATGCGGTTGCGGATTTGAATACCGCTGAAACGAGCCTGTTTTTCATACCCCGCCTCCCATGAGATGCCGCGCAGCCATTGAGACAATCGAGCCAAGACCTGCCATCAGAAATGACATGAGGAATATCAGGATTGAAAGACATGCAGCCTTGTTCAGGGTTTTTGAATCGACATCGCTCCACTTGCCGGTTTTCAGGTAAAACACGAGAACCGCCACAGCCAGCACGGGGATAAAGAGAAAGATATGTTCCTTGTACTCGATTATGATTTTGTGAGCCCATTTGAGTGTACTAGACGGGGAGATGAGGATGGGCTTCACCTGGGTTCCATAATGGACAACGTAGTAGTATCCGCCAACCAGCCATGACAGGAATGCTCCGACCGTGCCGACCGCGGCGCTCATCCGTGCCCTCACAAGCCCCTTCTCGGTCCGGTTGAAAGTTTCCATCGCGACGATCAGGAAGCAGATTCCGGCCAATTCACCAAAACCGACGTGGAAAAAGAGCAGATAATGAATGAAATCCATATTGCCTCCTTAACCTTTGTCTGAACAAGCAGTTAAACAGGGTCTGGAGGTTACCGCAGGAATTTTTTTCATGCTCACCCGCCTACCATCTACTTCGGCTTCTGTACAGCTTGCAGGCCAACCCCACATCACAATATACATATATCCCCATGTTACGTTTTTGTCAATTTACCTAATAAACCTCAGGGCTCGGGCATCCGCGAGAGGCTTCCTGGCCAACATCTTTATGAGTGTTCACCCTTATTTTGGTACTTCACGGCCAGAATCAAAGTTTTTTCAAAACAGGGAAAATGGAGAAAGCACTACGAAAGAGATGCAGATAACTGAGAGACGTCCCGAGAGGCATGATATATACACAATGAATACCCTATCATCATTATCGCTTACACGTCGCTCCCCAGGATAGAAGAACAACAGATGATTGAAAAGTCTGGCGATGTATACCTTCACATGCGCATGGTCTTCACAGATGCGGCTTTTTCGTAATGCCGCTCATGACTTTGCCCGCAAGAGCAACGGCATTATGATGTATGATAGTCGTCCCTGAAAAAGTATAACATCACGTATTTATTGATACAAATAACGTTTACTGTGTGATAAAATCGCCAGAAATTGAATCAACACTCTCAAAATCCGGTGATTTCATGAAACCAAAATCAGGCACATCAAATCAGGGTGATCTGTTCCGCTCC
>JAVBWB010000025.1:0-30614 GCA_036677645.1 Geobacteraceae bacterium
TATGCCCGGAAGGCATTAAATTCGGCCCGTACGCTACCCTTTGCGCTCCTTACGAACTTTACAAGTTTGCTGTCAGCGTTCATGGTGAGCTGCAACCAGGTGGCATGCTGAATCCCCATGGTAAAAAAACCGACGAAAAAGTAGCGTTCAAACCCTACAGCTCCCCACCTGTGCAGCAGTCCTCTTCGCAGTGAATTGCCGGCCAAATTATGCGCGATCTATTTTGCTGACTTTGTGCACGTAAACGACCAGATATATGGGAGGGCATATGAGAATCATGATTCTTTTAGTCGGGTTGATCTCTCTCGCTGCTTGTGGGACCGTAAATAACGCACTGGTGGAAAAACGAAAGACCGTTGAATATTATCGCATTTTCGATATCAAGACCAAGGCTGACAGAGAGGCTGTCATTGAAGCTGCAAGCAACGGTCTTGGAAAAAACGTCAATGACGCCGCAGAAGCAAAGCCTATTTACATCGAAGAGATCCCGGATAAACCCGGCAGATTCAAACTGGTCAATCCTTTCAAAAATTCTGCTTTGGGGGCATTGGCTTCATCCGGCGGAAGTCTCGGGTTTCAGGTTGCGACATGTGACGGCTCGGTATGGAATGCCAGGGCAGTGAGAAAAATTTCAGGAAGCAATCAGCTGATACTTACCGCATGCCTCTTCCCATACAAAGAAGGCTACAATCTCGACCTATATGCAACCTTTACCAAACTTGAAGGCGGTTTGAGGCAGATAAGCCGCTCAATGGCGAATGCAATGGTCGGAACTCCGGAAGAATGGACGGAAAAAACTTGCCTTGATATTGTCAGGACAATAAATGAGCGAACACACGCTGAAATCAAATACCTGGAAGGCTATCCCAAGTTGTCAGGCACCCCTTGGCTCGATACCGGAAAAGAGTTGGAATCTTTAAGCACAAGGCAGTAAAAGGAGTGTCGGAGCGATTGTAGAAAAATTTTTGTATCGTGGAACATTGTACGACATGACTGAGATTCCGTAAGTCAAGGGTGCCATAAATGATAGCCATGCTTGCTTTGGTGGCCGGTTTATTGCTCGGCTTAACACCACTACTGATATTAGATGCTATTGCACGCAGAAGGTTCAAAGAGGTATCATTTTACGTGGTTGTTGCGATTTTATCAGCTACGATCTCTTTTACATGCCTTAATGAATTGTCCGATCCTATTAGCCATCCACACTATTTGAATCTTGCTGCCATTACCGGAAATCTATGTATAGGCCTTTTTGCCGCATGGGCCATGTCGACTCCAAAACGGAAGAAAAAAAGCCTGGGCCGCAACAAGGTACGAAAATGAAAGGTAACAATGGAATAAGCTAAGGCTTTGTATTGAAGGCGTTGCATGTCGGCTGCGAATTCCTTGCGAGTTCGACCGGAATACACAGCAATTTGGTTGTGCAACTTCATGCCAGGAAGGTATCAAATTCGGCCATTATTCTACACTGTGTGCTCCTTACAAACTATACAAGTTTGCCATGAGCATCCATGGTGATATGTGACCAGGAGGTATGCTGAATCCCCATAGCAAAATAGTTGGGCTATTCGGATTTGATGGTGGGAAAACCCATTTACTCTCCTTGAGGCAATTTTTTATAGATCGGAATGTATGGTGGAAACCAACTGGGATCTAGTCCGATTACCAACAGTGTCCGTTGGCGGGTTATCCATAAGGCGCTTCTTCCGGGCATGAGTTGAAAGCCTGTCCTGAATCAATTGATTCCATTGAATTGTGTCTGGACAAGAAGGGGACAAACAAATGAATTCTATTTCTTGACAGATATATATTTCTCCGATAGATATATCGTCATATATCCGCATCGCTATGCGGAGTTTAATATCGGATCAAGGTGCCCGAAAGGGCTTGATAGGGAAGAGGGGTGAAAATCCCCCGCGGACCCGCCGCTGTAAGCGAGGACGAAGGGCATTACGTCACTGGTCGAAAGACCGGGAAGACGCCCGGAGGATGAATCGCAAGCCAGAAGACCTGCCATGATCTCAGCACTCAAGAGTCCCCCGTGGTAAAGGGAGAGTGAAACTATTATCAGACTTTGAATACGAAAAGTCCGCTTGATGCTTCGGCACATGCGGACTTTTTTTTATGCCTTTTCCATTCTGACTGACGTTTATTGATAACAAAGTACTGTCCAGTCAGATAAGCCCCATAAACGGAGGAAGCCAAACCAATCACCATATTTTTCACCGAATGGAAGTGAGGAAGAGGAGTGAAATACTCCCGCTGCCCCGCAGCCGTGATGGGAACGAAAGCCCGTTCGCCGCAAGGCGAAAAGGCCACTGGGAAATTTCCCGGGAAGGCAGGCAAGTAGGATTAAGCACTACGCCCTCAGCCGGAATACCGCTCCATCCGAAAACTTCGAGGGAGGTTTTTGTATGCTAGGTACGAAGAGATGGTCATTGATCGCCCTGTGTCTGCCGGTTGTCTTTTGCCCGGGCCGTGCCCCAGCGCTGGAATCGCAGGACCTGGACAAGATCGTGGTCTCCGCAAACAGGAGCGAGACCGCGCTGCACGAAGTGGGGAGTTCTATTACCGTAATCACCAGGGAGGAGATTGAGCAGCGGCAAAAACGCTTTGTTCTCGATCTGTTGCGGACTGTTCCCTCCGTGGACGTGGTGCGGAGCGGAGGACCCGGCGGCCTGACCTACGTGGGTATCAGGGGTGACAAGCCTGAACACACGCTGGTTCTCCTGGACGGCGTCCGCATGAATGACCCGGCTTCGACGGGGGTCAGTTTTGATTTCTCCACGCTGACCACCGACAATATCGAGCGCATCGAGATCCTGCGCGGCCCCCAGAGCACGCTCTACGGGTCCGACGCCATCGGCGGGGTGATCAACATCATTACCCGCCGAGGCAAGGGAAAACCTGCCGGTTTCGTTTCGGCCGAGGGCGGCTCCTTCGGCACAGCCCTGGAAAAGGCCGCCTTGAGCGGCGGCGTCGGCATATTGAACTACTCGCTTGGGCTGTCCCGACAGGATACAAGTGGAATCTCGTCAGCGGCAGAGCGGTTCGGCAATCACGAGACTGACGGCTACCACGCCACCTCCGTCGCAACACGGTTGGGGATCTCTCCGGTACGGAACTTCGATTTCGATTGCATCGTCAGGTACCTGAACAGCAAGGCGGACCTGGACAACGGCGGCGGCGCGGGTATGGACGATCCCAACTACATTGTTCGTTCGGAAGAGGCCATCGTTCGCGGGCAGGGGCGGCTCTCCCTGTTCCAGGACTTTTGGGAACAGACTCTGGGTATCTCCTTCAGCAACCTGGATCGAAGCTACCGGAACGACAAGGATGCCTTGCATCCGTTCGATCTTGAACGCGGTACCTATCACGGCGAATCCCTTGCCGTTGACTGGCAGAACACGCTGCATCTCCACAAGACCAATACCCTTATCCTGGGATTGGAAACCCGGGAGGAAAAGGCCCATTCCGACTATTATTCCGAAAGCTTTTATGGCCCCTACAGCAGCGCCTTTCCGGGAGAGTCCGACCGGATCACCGGTTACTACCTCCAGGACCGCATAAGCCTCTGGGATTCGTGGTTCACGACCCTGGGAGTCCGGTTGGACGACCACAGCCGGTTCGGCACGGAAACAACCTACCGTTTCACCTCATCGTATTCCGTGAAACAGACCGGCACCAGGATCAAGGGAAGCTACGGCACCGGCTTCAAGGCCCCTTCGCTCTATCAGCTCTATGCGCCCATCTTCGGCAACCAGGCCTTGCAGCCGGAAAAGAGCACGGGCTGGGATATCGGCGTGGAACAGTCCCTGCTCCGCGGACGCGTCACGTTGGGCGCAAGCTGGTTTTCCAATGACTTCGATGATCTCATTGAATTCGACAGCAGCGCCTCCCTGTACCGGAACACTGCCAAGGCCGAATCATACGGCGTTGAACTCATGGCCACCGTGACCCCAACGGACGACCTCACCCTGCAGGCCGGCTATACCTGGACGAAGACCAAAGACAAAGCAACCGGCCTCGAATTGCTGCGCCGTCCGGAAGACAAATTCTCCTTTGACGCAAACTACCGATTCAACAAGAAAGGAAACGTCAACCTGGAAGTTGCCTACGTGGGGAAACGCCATGACAACTACTTCGACCCCCTTACTTATGCCACCACACGGGTCAAACTTGGCGGCTACATGCTGGTCAACCTGGCCGCATCCTATGACGTCACCAGGTGGCTGCAGCTGTTCGTCCGCATCGACAATCTGTTCGACCGGGAATATGAGGAAGCTTACGGATACGGCACTCCCGGCATCAGCTCATACGGCGGGGTAAAAGTGTCGTTCTGACATCCAGCGTATTGGTACTCCCAGAGCTGCTAGGTTTTGAAAACCTAGCAGCTCTCCCGGCTAATAAAGCGGATAATTGCACATCGAGCCATCCATGAAACCTATTCTCTTTTGTTTCATATTTGTCCTTACCTGGAGCGGTATCTGCCCTGCTGCTCCTCCCGCAAGAATCGTCTCCCTGGCGCCGAATGTGACCGAGGTGATCTGTGCCCTGGGGCTGGAACGGAACCTGGTTGGCGTCACCACCTTCTGCGACCGGCCGGCCTCGGTGCGGGGCAAGGCCACCGTGGGAGGCCCGGCCAATCCCTCGCTGGAAAGGATCCTCACTCTCAAGCCGGACATGGTGGTGATGGATGAGGAGGGAATCGGCCCAAGTCTGAGCAGCCGGCTTGAGAGACTGGGGATCAGAACCTCACTGTTTCGAGGTTCGCGCCTGTCTGGGCTGGCGGTGGGCATCCGCCGCCTGGGCCGCGATCTCGGTGTGCCGGAACGAGGCGAACTGCTCGCAGCCCGAATGGAGCGCACGCTTCGTCCCGTAACAGGAAGAAGGCCGGCGCCGCGGGTGCTATTCATTATCTGGCCGGACCCACTGATAACTGTCGGTGCCGGTACGGTCATCGACGATGCGCTGCGGTTCGCCGGCTTCGACAACATCGCCGCCCAGGCGCCGGGGACCTATCCCCGGTTGTCACTGGAGGCGGTCACGGAGCGCAATCCGGATCTCATTATCGTTGGGCAGGGAAACTCCATGAACCCACCGCTGGAAAAACTGCTCCGGCGGCTCGGTTCCCTGGAAGCAGTACGCAGGCACCGGGTCTGTTACGTCGGCGATGCGCTCTACCGCTCCGGCCCCCGCATTCCCGAGGGGATCGGAGAGCTGCGCCGTTGCACAGAGCGGTTCCTCCCCGAAGCAACAAAGCGACGGAAGGGGAGCGGATCATGAAGAGGCATCCCCTGATCATCATGTCGGCGGCCCTGGTTCTGGTAATTCTGCTCTCCCTTTCCGTTGGCCCCTTGATGATCAACCCCTTCTCCGCCGACCCTCTCCAATGGCGGATTCTCACGGATCTCCGGCTGCCGCGGGTGGTCGTGGCCCTGCTCATGGGAGCGGCCCTGGGCGCATCGGGCACGGTGCTCCAGGGGGTGTTCCGCAATCCGCTTGCCGACCCCTACGTGCTGGGCACCTCCAGCGGAGCCGCCCTGGCTGCCGCATTCGGGCTCCTGACGACGGGATGGGTGTCCTGCTGGCTGGTTCCTTCCCTTGCACTGTTCGGCGCGCTGATCACCAGCGCGGTGGTGGGTATGCTGGGCCGCGACGGCTGGGGGGCGGCGCGGGAGCGGCTCCTCCTGTCCGGCATTGGGGTCAGCTTCTTCCTCTCTGCCGTACTGATGCTGCTGATGAGTCTAGCCAGCGCTGACGGCGTGAAACGGGCGATTCTCTGGATGTCAGGCGACCTGGCTAGCGCCGACTGGACCCTCGTCCCGGCCGCGGCACTTCTCATGATTGCAGGCTTCGTCTTGGCCTTCGGACGCTCCCGCGCGCTGAACGCCCTTACCCTCGGCGATGAGGCCGCATTCGGCCTCGGCCTGGAGCCAGGCCGGGAACGTGGTCTGCTGGTGCTGGCAGCCTCGCTGCTGACAGCCGCTTCCGTGGCGCTGGGTGGAATCGTCGGTTTCGTCGGGCTGATCGTTCCCCACGTGGTCAGGATCATGGTGGGTTCAGATGCAGGAAGAGTGCTGCCGCTGTCAGCGCTCGGCGGCGGGATGATCCTCTGTCTGGCGGACACCGTGGGGAGAAGCGTCCTGGCTCCGCTGGAGATACCCGCCGGCGTGGTGACCGCCCTCATCGGAGCACCTTGGTTCCTGGTGCTGCTCCGCGGCCGGAACCGGAATGGAGCGGAATCATGCTGAGCTTCACCAAGGTGTCTTTCTCCTATACCGCCTCCCCGTTCGTGAGTGACCTCTCCTTTTCTCTGCGCCCCGGCGAGTTGGCGGGGCTCGTCGGCGCCAAAGGCTCAGGCAAGTCCACGCTCCTTCGTCTCGGCGGAGGAATCCTCAGGCCCCGCTCAGGCGCAGTAATGCTGGGGGAACGACCGGTCGGCGAGTGGCGCGGAAGGGAACGGGCAGCCAGGCTTGGCTACCTTCCCCAGACTATCGACGCATCGCTCCCATACCGGGTGAGCGAACTGGTTGCCATGGGAGCCGCGGCGTCCGGAACGGGAGAGGCTTCTTGCCGGGACGCCCTGCAACACACGGGAATGACCGCGCACCGGGATACGCCCGTCAACCGGCTTAGCGGCGGAGAACGGAGACGCGCCTTTCTCGCCATGGTCCTTGCCCAGGGAGGGTCCGTGCTGCTCCTGGACGAGCCGCTGGCCGGGCTGGACCTCCGCTTCCGCTACCAGCTGCTGGACCTTCTGGATCGGCTGCGACGGGAAAGGCCCATGGCCATACTCCTGTCCCTGCATGACCTGTCTCTGGCCCGCGAACTGGACCGGCTGCTGCTGATCAGCAAAGGAAGAATCCTGGCGGATGGGCCTCCCGGCGGCGTCCTGGAACCGGAGCTGATTCGGACTGCCTTTGAACTGGACCGGCCGGTTAACTTCGGCTCTGCTCCTTTCTAAATCCCCACTTCCGGTACCGTTGCGGGGCAACCCACACGGTTACCCCGCATTTCGCCGGATGCATGCAACGGAGGTTCATATGGAGAGACGTGTGTCGGCGGATGGCGTGCAACTGCTTCACACTTCCGTTCCGCTCTCGGCCAACATTCCCCTGGAAAAAGAGCTTGACGCAGTCGTGCTAGTGGACCGCGCTGCACAGAACACCCTGTGGGAAAAAACGATGGTGCTGCGTTTTTCCGGTCATCACCGGGTTCTCAGCACCCACAACGGTTTTCTCCGCGCCCGGGCCGTCATGAACCATGCGGCCCACCACGGTCTCTGGCACAAGGCGGAAGAAGCAGTGAAAGAGGGGTGTGTCTGCGGAGGCAAGCGCTATCTCGAAGCGATCAGGGAAAAAGCTGCGGGGCGCCTCGGGATCTCCGTAGCGGAACTGGCGCACATGGGCACCGCGGCGGATTTGGACAACGGCGTAATCGTGACCTGGAAGTGGCTTCCGTTCACGGTAGCCGCGCTGGTGACGGCGGGCGCCGAAACCAATGCCCTCAGGATCGGCCGAGACGAGGGCTCCGCGATGGAACCGGACAACGGTCCGGCAGGCACAGTCAACATCATCGTGCTCACCGATGCCCGCCTCAGCGACGGAGCCATGGCACAGGCGATTATTACTGTAACCGAGGCGAAAACGGCGGCATTCGAGGACCTGATGATCCCCAGCAGTTACACGAAAGGCATCCAGGCAACTGGCACCGGCACGGACAGCGTCATCATCGTGTCGGGAAACAGCGGTCCGAAGGTTACCTATACGGGCGGGCACAGCCGTATAGGATGCCTGATCGGTCGCGCCGTACATCAAGCGGTGATCGAGGCGCTGGAAAGGCAGAACGGATTTAAGCGGCCGAGGAAATAAACCGGGCGTTTCAACTCGTTTTTCCCGGTAGCACACAGGATATCACGACATGCCGCCGCTTCACGAATATGGTATTACGTGCGGACACATCAGTTCAAATATATTTAATCAACAGGAAATTTCGTTAATTCGGAAATGCCATGGCAATAATTGCTAAATCACGAATGCATGTAGATTAGCTAGAAAGGAGCATAACGGAAGATGGAATGGCTGAAGCTGGTGATCGACTACGGCATCATCTGGGTACTGATTCTCCAAAGCATATTCGCGGTTACATTTGCGATAGAACGGTACCTGGTCTTCAGGAAGATCCGCCTGCAGGACTTCGCCGACAAGAAGAGCCTGGAACTGGAGCTGACGAAAAAACTGCACATCATCGCGACAATCGGCAGCAATGCACCCTATGTCGGCTTGCTTGGCACAGTGCTCGGCATCATGCTCACCTTCTACAACATAGGTACGGAAGGATTGATGGATACGGGCAAGATCATGGTCGGCCTGGCCCTTGCGCTGAAGGCGACCGCCGTAGGCCTCCTGGTCGCCATCCCGTCCGTGGCTCTTTACAACTACCTTCTGAGAATGGCAAAGGTTCTCATCCTGCGCTGGGAGATAATGAATGGAAGAGAAAGGGTTTGATTACATCAACGTGATCCCGTTCGTCGACATCATGCTGGTGCTGCTCACCATCGTGTTGACGACCTCCACGTTCATAGCAACCGGCGGGATTCCGGTCAAACTGCCCAAGGCATCGAAACAGGAAACCCAGCCCATGAAGGTAAGGGCCATCGAAATCGACAGGAGCGGCGCGATATTCCTCACCGGCCGCCCCGTGACACTCACCGAACTCCGCCAGCTGATCCGGCCGTTGAACCGCGCCACCCCCTTCCTGATCCGCGCCGACCGGGACCTTGCCCTCCAGCAGTTCGTGGACGTCCTGGACACGGTCAAGAACACCGGATTCAAACTGGTAAGCCTGCAGACAGAGACACGTAAATGAAAATCAGCTTGACAGCGCTCATCATCTCCCTGTCACTTCACGGGTCAATCCTGTTCCTGGCGTATTCCCTGGGCGACGGCATTGGCCAGCCAGACAAGCCTATCAGGATAGACTTCACGATCAACGATTCTGCTCCTGGGCCTCCGTCCCCCGAAGCGACGAGACCACCATCCCCGAAACCGCCCGGCCTCACATCACCGAAAATGCCGCAAAGGGCACTGCAGAGCGCTCTGCCCAGACTGGCGGCAAACAGGCCCCGCATTGCCGAATCGAAACCGCTTGACCGCCCGGCCGCTCCACTTGCCCCGGCAACGGAAAAGGCCGGGCCGGTGTTCATCGAGGCGACCCGCAGGGAAACGCTTCCGGTCCCGGGAGCATCCTATTCGAATGAGGAGGGATCGACGGGCGGGGGACAGGGAACAGCTGCCCATGGAAGCATTGGTGGCGGTGATGACGGAAGTGGCGGCGGAGGCGGTGGAGGAGGAGTTGAGCAAATCCGAAGCAAATATCGCAAGGAACACTTCGAATACATAAGGAGGATCATACAGGAGCATATCGTCTACCCGCCCAGGGCACAATGGAACTTCTGGCAGGGGAAAGTGGTTGTTATGTTTTGCGTAATGCACGACGGGAAGGTGAAAGATATCCGGATCAGGGAAAGCTCCGGCTTCGACATACTCGACAAAAATGTCATCGAAACCATCCGGAAGGTCGAGCCATTTCCCAAGCCTCCCGTGGCAGTGGTATTGACTATTCCGATCGAGTACCGGCTGTAAGCAGTTCTGGCAGGGTATTTTCAGTTGCCGTCATATCTCGTGGCATCCAAACATGCATACGAGATTATAAATATTACATCTATGCGATGCCCCAGTTGAAGAAAAAAATCTTTTTGTGGGTGGCTTGGTCCATAATCGAAACCTCTGGTTACTTTCGGTTCAAAGCCTGTGAATCATATGACCCCTCATCAGGGCCGAATTGTGACCCGCCCAGATCATTAATCGCATAACAATTTTCCAGAGGGTGGGACAACCTTGGGTGCCGTTGAGGGGTCGAAATGCAAAATCGATCCACATTCACATCAAAGGACGCATCAATGCGTGTGTTCGTGAGCCTCTTTCTCGTGACCCGCATGGATATGCTCATGGGGTCCATGGTCGCCGGCACGATGCTCATGATCGTGTTCTGAATGACCAGCGTCATGAACCTGCTCATGCTGATGTTCATGATCATGGAGATGTTCGTGGTCATGAACATGGGGATGATCGTGAGTCATATCTCCATGGCTGTGTTCATGGCCATGCTCGTGATGGTGCTGATGGGTATGCTCATGGGAATGCGTGTGTTTACCTTCCATCTTCGTCCTCCGTCCAGGGCTGTTACTTGAATATAGTGTAATTTTATCATTTCAACTTCGCACCTTCAACAAGCCGTCAAATTGACAAAGATGAAAACTTAATTATCAGGTTTCAATTCTGTCGGCAAGAAAACGGCGGGGCTGAAATGACACAAGCCCCGCCGATAATTGCTGCCTTGGAATCTGCTGCTGTTTATTTTTTTACCAGCGACCTCGGCTTCATGGAAGAGATATCGAACTGCAGCATCACGTAACCGTAATCCACATCCTTGCCGCTGCCGGTTGCGTCTCGAAAAAACTTGCCGACGAAGAAGTGGTCATACCCAACGAGAAGAGAGAGCTTGTCGTTTACTGCATACGTGAGGGTGAAATCTGTCTCCAGGCCGATTCTCCGGCTGAAGCCGTCCGGTACAGCATTGGCGTAAAAATAGCGACCTGCGGCGGAACAACTCATTTCCTTGGTAAGCTCGACACCCCATCCCAGGTTGAATATCTGCAGCCCGCTGGCGCGATAGTCGCCGACATCAACACCTGAGAGGTCGCCGATCAGGCTCATGTCACCTGTCAGTGAGGTATCGGTATCGGGATTGCGGAACTCCCTCTTGGCGGAAATGCCGTTAACTGCGTCCTTTCCGCCGGACCCATAGGCATAGCTGGCAAAGAAAGTATTCTTCTTCCCCAATAATTCCGCTTCCAAGGTTATGTCAGCATGCCCGCCCCAGGCATTGATCCGGTCGTTCATTCTTGTATCGCCGTTGAAGGTCCTGCCGCTTTCAAAGACCGGTTCGATTTCAAAGGATACCGGGCCGAACTTAGCGGTCCCGCGAAGTCCCCAGATATTCAGATATTCGCCGGAATGATGCTCGGAAGAACCGGTGTCGTTAAAGCCATAGGCTTCCAGAACGGTGCCTTCTTTAAGGGTATAACTCGCATATCCCCCAGTCAGATTGCCCTTAACGCCACCGGACCAAGGGGATGCGTACCATCCGCCGAGGAGATCTACGGTCAGGCCGGTCAGAGGTTTGGTCCGAATCCGTGCGGCGTCAAAAGTCAGCCCCTGGAAAAACGAATTGGCTCCCAGGATAAAGGTGCTGCCGTAGACGAACTCCTGCCGTCCAATTTTAAGGGCAATCGTATCCTTTGCGGGGAGTCTTCCCTCCACGAACCCTTGATAGAGCGAAATTTGTCCCAAATACTGGCTGCCGCCGGTATAGCCATACCCCTGTCCCTCAAGGTGGATGTCCAGGTAGTCGGTGGGGTGCCAATAGAAATACGGTAAAACGCGGTAGAGAAAACGTCCCTCGGAATGTCCAGGGTTGTAGGAAAAGTCGGGAAGCCTAAAGTTGCCGACACCTTCACCCCTGAGAAAGCCCTTGACCCCCGCCTTGTAGAGGAACGGTGGTTCCTCTGGTGGGGCAAGGAATTTTTCGATGGTATCACGCCTCGTCTGATAACCCTCCATCGAAACAAGAGTGTCTTTCAGAGCTTCATGCAATCTGGACACTTTTTCTCTGTCCTCTGCGGGCAGCACCTCCTGACCCTCCTTCTCACACATGTCCATCATCCTGTCCATAATTGACAGGAGACATCTGGCCAATTCGTCTTTTTGGCAGGGTTTGCCCTCATTGACAACGGTAACCGGAAGTTTCCTGGTTGCGTCATATTTTTTGCCAAGCTCTGTTATATCTTTGCAGGACCAGTGCTCGATCGTTACGCTGTTCGGAATCTGGGGCAGAGTCTCCTCGGCGTATGCGACCTGTATTCCCGATGAAACAAAAAAAGCCATCAGAAGACAGAACACTACTCTTCCCAGAGACTGAAGCGCCCCCCTTCGGGGATTGCCATCTTTGCCCACCATGGCGGAACAAGAAATATCTCTCATACGCCCTCCTTTTACATGAATAATTTGTCCGGCGATCATATTTGCCGAACGAGATGACCGTGACTATAAAGAACAGTGTTGCCAGGACTTTAGCCAGCGGATCGAGACGATGTGTAACCGCTTCCTCCATGGCAAGCCTCAAAGAGCCTGAAATTTAGAATCGACTCTCCAATCTTCGCCATTTTTCGCCCATAAAAAAGGGAGAGGTATTCTCACTCTCCCGCATGTTTGAAAATGGATCATGCCCGCTCAGGTAATCTGGGCCCTTTTTCTCAGAACGAAGCCGGTAAAGAAAACAAACACAAGAGTCATCAGCGCACCAAGGATTCCCGAAACGCTGGTGCCAATCTTGCCACTTCCTCCCGCCTGTTTCTCACCTTCCGGCTTTGCTGCCGGTTCAGGGGCTTTCCTGAAAGAATAATCGGGCAAGAAAGCCGTTTTCTGCTGAATTGAGGCCAACACCTCGTAGATACCCTTGCTTGGACCTGCCAGTTCTTCCTTTCCCGTCACCCTTGCAATGGCCCATTCCAAGCCATCCGGGTTCTCCGATGCGTACCAGGAGACAATCCCTCCGGTAAAAATGGCGGCGGCAAGAAATGCCAAGAGTACGTTTCGCACGGGATGGGCGCCAATTGGGCGGGTCTCCATTGCAACCTGGAGTATTTCGGGCCTGGCCTTGTAGACAAATGACACCACCGCCACAGTGACGAAACCTTCAACGATACCTATTGCCAGATGGATCGGCTGCATCAGGAGCAGGAATGTGGAAAACGGCAGTGCCGAGATACCGGAAAAGTATGTCTCCAGCACGACACCAAACGGGCCCAGTTGCAAGCTAACTATGGCGGATACCATTATTGCCAGTGCCATGCGCCCCTGACTGGGACTCTTTCCGAGTATTATCTTATAAACAAGCGGATAGACGATAAACGCGGTAATAAAACCCATATTGAAGATATTGCACCCAAGGGCCAACAGACCGCCGTCAGCGAAAAAAAGTGCCTGCACAATCAGGACGGAAGCTATGGTGAGAAAGGCCGCATAAGGACCCAATAGTATAGCCAGCAGGAGCCCGCCACCCAAGTGTCCGCTGGAACCTGTAGCCGGAATGGTGAAATTGATCATCTGGGCGGCAAAGAGGAACGCCCCCAAAACCCCCATGAGCGGTACTTTTTTCTCATCCAGTTCGGAACGTACCTTTGCCGAGGAGTATGCTATCGCTCCAGCTGAAACCGCCCACATTGCCCCGCCAACAGCGGGTGAAAGGAGTGCATCCGCCATGTGCATGCTTATTTCCTCCAATTGATGAATTTATTAACCCAGCTTCAGTATTACGATTATTATTTTCGTAACACTTTTTACCTACATTATGAATTTTCGTATGTCAAGCAATAAGTGCAAGAACCTCCGTTCGCATGTGAATGAGGAAGCAAGCCAGTTTGATTCAAGAGGCTGAGTGTGAATCGGCTTCGAAATATGACCCCTAATCGGCGCCGAATCGTGGCCCGCCCAGATCATTAAGCGCACAATATTTCGTCAATTTCCCAGAGGGGGGGCAATCTTGGGTGCCGTTGAGGGTCAAAATTCCAAGCGGATCCATACATTTCACCTTCGTGCAGTTGGTTCTAAACCGTTAGGTCAATAAATTCATCAAAACAGACTCGTGCGTATTTTCGAGTTGCGGATTTGCCAGCATCAACTCTGCGAAAACTAAGTTCAATGGGTGCCCTCCCGTGCTAACCATGAACCGGGCAAACCTTGTGTTACAAGCCCGGACAGTTTATTTGCTTCTGACACCTCACGCATTTAATCTTGACAAGAACATTATTGGACGTATTATGGATAACAGTTATTGAATAGGAATCATTTTTCTTTACCGCGGAAACAGCAATGATACCCAACGACCCTGAAAACCTCATCGAAGAACGTGTGACCCGGATTCTCGCCAAGATCAGGGAACGCGATTTTCGCCTGACTCCGCAGCGTTTGGCAATTATCCGGATCCTGACGACAAGCAAGGACCACCCCAGTGTTGAAGAAGTCTACCAGGAGGTCAGGGCCCGGTTCCCCACCACGAGCCTTGCCACCGTCTACAAGACCATTGCGCTGCTCAAGGAGTTGCATGAGGTTCTGGAACTGGGATTCCCCGACGGCAGCAATCGCTATGACGGCTACAGGCCGTCTCCCCACCCCCACGCCATCTGCACGAAATGTAAAAAGATCATTGACCCGGAAATCTCCAGTGTCAATGAACTGAGCGAGGAGATGAAGAAGAAAACAGGGTATAGGATTTCCTCTCACCGCCTCGATTTTTTCGGGCTGTGCCCCGAGTGCCAGGGCGAACCTGAAGCGTAAAAATTTTTTAGCGTCTTATCGATAAATATTATCTACAACTATTGACTATCCGTTTAGGCATTGTATAGTTACTCGATAAACAAATGGAAACTCCGATATACGTCCAGCAGAGGAAAGGAGGCTCGCATGAAAGACATCCTGGAAACCATCAAGGCCGACGCATCACTGGGAAAACTGGCAAATGCCCTGGAAAAGGCGAATTTTGCGGAAAGGTTGCAGGGAGCTGGTCCCTACACCTTTTTCGCGCCCAACAATGACGCCTTTGCCAGGATGGACATCGAAAAATTTCTTCAGGATCCGAAAGTTCTCGCCGAGACACTCACCTATCACCTGGTGGCAGGGAAGTATTCAGCCAAGGAAATACACGAAATGGGTTCGGGAAAACTCGTTACGGAGACCGGCAAGTCCCTTACCGTGGAGCTGGATGAAGGGGAAACGGTGATCGACAACGGCAAGTTCGTCACCACCGACATCGAGTGCTCCAACGGTGTCATCCATATCATCGACAATGTCTTCCAGCCGCAATTGTCGGGATGGTACCGGGAGGATTTGTGAAACACCAGCGTGCCGGTCACACAAAGGGCCGTCCGGCAGACGCCACGCATCGGTAACGAATTCGAGAAAAGAAGTGAGAATGCATGGACAGAGGCATGAACTCGCGACTGGGAACGGCGCATCTCAGATCGACTACCTGAACGACATCAATACAACTAAATGAATTCATTAGACGAAAGGAGCCAAATTCATGAGTGACGAGAAAAAGAGCCCGGCAACGGGCAAAACGTCCATACCCATGACCGGCAGAGGCACTTCGGTCCGGGACTGGTGGCCGAACCAGCTGAACCTGAATATCCTTCATCAGCATTCCTCCAAGTCCAACCCCATGGGCGAGGGCTTCAACTACGCCGAGGAGTTCAAGAAACTCGATCTCAACGCCGTTAAGCAGGACCTCTACAAGCTGATGACCGATTCCCAGAAGTGGTGGCCGGCCGACTGGGGTCACTACGGCGGGCTCATGATCCGCATGGCGTGGCACAGCGCGGGCACCTACCGCACGGGCGACGGCCGCGGCGGCGCGGGGTCCGGTTCCCAGCGCCTGGCGCCCCTCAACAGCTGGCCGGACAACGTGAGCCTGGACAAGGCGCGCCGCCTGCTCTGGCCGATCAAGCAGAAGTACGGCAGGAAAATCTCCTGGGCCGACCTGATGGTCCTCGCTGGCAACTGCGCCCTGGAGTCCATGGGCTTCAAGACCTTCGGTTTCGCAGGTGGGCGTGTGGACGTGTGGGAACCGGAGCAGGACATTTACTGGGGAGCCGAAAAGGAATGGCTGGCGACAAGCGACAAGCCGGACAGCCGTTACAGCGGTGAACGGGACCTGGACAACCCGCTTGCCGCCGTCCAGATGGGGCTGATCTACGTGAACCCTGAAGGCCCGGACGGCAACCCGGACCCGGTGGCGTCGGGCCACGACGTTCGCGTGACCTTCGCGCGCATGGCCATGAACGACGAAGAGACCGTCGCCCTCGTCGCGGGGGGGCACACCTTCGGCAAATGCCACGGCGCCGGTCCCGCGACCCATGTGGGCCCCGAGCCCGAAGCCGCCCCCCTCGAAGAGCAGGGGCTCGGCTGGAAGAGCAGCTTCAAGAGCGGCAAAGGCGGCGATACCATCAGCAGCGGCCTGGAAGGCGCCTGGAAGCCGAACCCGACCCGATGGGACATGGGCTATCTCAAGGTGCTGTTCAAGTACGAGTGGGAGCTGGTCAAGAGCCCGGCCGGCGCCAACCAGTGGCTGGCCAAGGACGTGGACGAAGAGGACATGGTGGTCGACGCCCACGATCCGTCCAAGAAGCGCAGGCCGATGATGACCACGGCGGACCTCTCCCTGCGTTTCGACCCCATATACGAGCCCATCGCACGGCGCTACCTGGCAAACCCCGAGGAATTCGCCGATGCTTTCGCCCGCGCCTGGTTCAAGCTTACCCACCGCGACATGGGCCCCCGCTCCCGCTATCTGGGCCCGGAGGTCCCGGCCGAGGAGCTCATCTGGCAAGACCCCGTGCCCGCAGTGGATCACGAGCTGATCGACGCCCAGGATATCGCCAACCTCAAGACCAGGATCCTTGCCTCCGGCCTGTCGATCCCGCAACTGGTCTATACCGCCTGGGCTTCGGCCTCCACCTTCCGCGGCTCCGACAAGCGCGGCGGCGCCAACGGTGCGCGCATCCGTCTCGCCCCGCAGAAGGATTGGCAGGTCAACCAGCCGGCCCGGCTGCAGACCGTCCTGCAGACCCTGGAAGCAATCCAGAATCAATTCAACACTACCCAGTCCGGTGGAAAGAAAGTTTCCCTCGCCGACCTGATCGTCCTGGGCGGCTGCGCAGCCGTCGAGCGGGCGGCGAAGAACGCCGGTCACGCAGTGACCGTTCCCTTCGCGCCGGGGCGCATGGATGCATCCCAGGAGCAGACCGACGCGGCGTCTTTCGCGGTGCTCGAACCGGTTGCGGACGGCTTCCGCAACTACCTCAAGGCCAGGTACAGCGTAACCGCAGAGGAACTGCTGCTTGACAAGGCGCAACTGCTCACCCTGACCGCTCCCGAGATGACGGTTCTCGTGGGCGGCATGCGCGTCCTGAATGCCAACTTCGGCCAGTCCCCGCACGGCGTCTTCACCAAGCGGCCCGAGGCTCTCACCAACGACTTCTTCGTGAATCTGCTCGACATGGGCACCATGTGGCAGGCAACGACCGACCCTGACGTGTTCGAAGGGCGTGACCGGAAAAGCGGCGAGCTGAAGTGGACCGGGAGCCGGGTCGACCTCATCTTCGGTTCCAATTCCCAACTGCGGGCCGTCGCGGAAGTCTATGGCTGCCAGGATTCACTGGAGAAGTTCCAGCACGACTTCGTAAAAGCCTGGAGCAAAGTCATGGACCTTGACCGCTTCGACCTCGCCTGATCCTGGCAAGAACGTCTTACAGGGGTATCCGGATGGTGTCCTGATCTTCAAATCGGATTATCGGGGTGCGACAAATGGGAGGTTAGTAACTGGGACGCAGCCCCATCCGGAAATTTGGCTAGTCCCTTGTGAAACATCAAAACCATACAGGAGGTAGCTCATGTCAACAAAAGAGAATCTGGCGGAATCGTTTGCCGGCGAAAGCCAGGCCAACCGCAAGTACCTTGCTTTTGCCAAGCAGGCAGAGGTAGACGGCTTTCCCCAGGTTGCCAAGCTGTTCCGGGCAGCCGCACACGCCGAAACCGTGCACGCCCACGCCCACCTGCGGGCCATGGGAGGCATCAAGAAAACCGCGGAGAACCTGGAAGCAGCAATCAGCGGTGAAGGCTTTGAATTCCAGCAGATGTATCCGCCGTACCTGGAAGAGGCGAAAAAGGAAGGGGACATGATGGCCGAGGTTTCGTTCCGTAATGCGCTGGCGGTGGAAGAGATCCACTACGGGTTGTACCAGAAAGCCGCGGCTGCCGTGAAGAGCGAGGCCGACCTCGCTTCCAGGGCTCTCTTTGTATGTGAAATATGCGGCAACACAGTATACGACGCAGCACCGGACAAGTGCCAGGTCTGCGGAGTGCCCAGGGACCGTTTCACCCTGATCGACTGACCCGATTTGACCGCTTAGCATGTTAAAGGAGCCGCTACTGTTTCGGTAGCGGCTCGCCTGCACAGGAGGCTGCTATGGCAGAGGACCATTGGTGTTGTAAGGTATGCGGCTATCTCCATCTGGGGCAGGCTCCGCCTGACTGCTGTCCGGTCTGCGGGGCGACCCGGGATCTGTTCGAGCCGTACACTCCCCTGAAGGCTCCGTCTGCGAGCGTGCCCTGTAAATGGCGCTGTATCAACTGCGACTACATCCACGATGGTGACGCCCCTCCACCGTGTTGCCCGGTCTGCGGGGTCGGGCCGGACCAGTTCGAAGCGGTGGCGGCAGAGGGGCAAGGCACGGTCAGGCACGACATGACGGGCGCCATCGTGGTCATCGGCGGCGGCATTGCCGGGCTCTCGGCCGCAGAGGCCGCCCGCGCGACCGCACCGAAAGCATCCATCACCATGGTCTGTCAGGAGAATGACCTGCCGTACTACCGCCTCAACCTGACCCGATACCTGGCGGGGGAAATAACCGCCAGTGAACTCCCCGTCCACCCGGAATCGTGGTATGCCGAATGGCGCATCACGATCCTGAACGGTTTTGAGGTGACCGCGATTGACCGGACCTCCAAATCGGTCTCGCTGAAGGGGCACCCCAGCCTGGGCTATGACAGACTCGTCCTTGCCATGGGCGCGCACCCAAGCGTTCCTCCCATTCCCGGCGCCAACCGGAAGCACGTGTTCACCCTTCGCACCTGCCGCGATGCCGAGATGATCCTGCAGCAAGGCCGGCCAGGCGCCGGTTGCGTGGTCATCGGCGGCGGGGTGCTCGGCCTTGAGACTGCGGCCGCACTTGCCCTCCGCAAAGTCAAGGTAACGGTGGTCGAGGGGTTTGAATGGCTTCTGCCGCGCCAGCTCAACCGGTCAGCGGGGGAGCGCCTGGCAGAAGAGGCCCGATCGCTCGGCATCAGCCTTATGTTCGCTGCCTGCGTACAGGAACTGGCAGGCCAGGGAGAGGTCCAGAGCGTTCTTTTGGAATCGGGCGAAAGCATCCCCGCAGACTTGGTGATCATTGCCGCCGGAGTCCGCAGCAACAGTTATCTCGCCCGCATGGCCGGCCTTGAGGTCAACCATGGGGTTGTCGTCGACCAGCACCTGCGCACTTCCGATCCGGACATCTTTGCCGCGGGGGATCTGGCTGAGCATCAGGGAACGGTCTATGGCACCTGGGCACCGTCTCAGCTGCAGGGAACCATCGCGGGCATGAACGCCGCCGGCGCCGCTGCCGTATTCACCGGCATCCCCCGTTCCAACAGCATCAAGGTTCTGGGCGTGGATCTCTTCAGTATCGGCCTGGTCCATCCGGACGATGCCAGTTACCAGGTCTTCGAGGAAGGGGGCAATCATTTCCGGCAGTTCATTTTCCGTGATTCCCATCTGGTGGGAGCCATTCTTCTGGGGGACACCAGAATCTCCGCTACCCTGAAGAAGCTTATCGAGACGAACGCTTCCTGCGCTGATTTGTTGGCCGGGGCCGTGGACGCCAGGGAAGTAGCGGCCCGCGTTGAAGCCATGACTTGAAACTCAAGCTTGTAGTGGAGGCTAATTCTGAACTCGTGCCTGGCAATAAGAAGTCGTGCCTGAAATAGTCATTAGGTTTCAGATAGTCGGAGTTATACATGATGACAATTTTGATGAAAAAAAGTGGGACTTTCGTTGAGACAAGTCCCACTTTTGTGGTATGGATCCCCAGCGCGGACGGAACTGGGCACTGGGAAGAAGATATCTATATTGTAACAAAGGCTATCAGCAGGTTTTCACGGCGGAAAGCGTGAAGCAACCCCGTTGCATGACCAGGAAACACCGTTCGATGCAGGGGTATGTTCGTTGAACGGAAAAAATGTCGCTGCAATATCAATATCACCGTGCGTATCGCCGCATGATCCACTTCTCCACGAAAATGACCGGCAGCACGATGGCGCCTGCCAGGATTGCCACCAGCCAGGCCCGCGCGTCGAGCGCCGCGGTAGCGAACAGCGCCTGGAGCGGCGGCAGGTACATGAAACAGGCATGGAGCAGCAACAATACCCCGATCCCCGTAAACACCGAGGGGTTGGAGAAAACGCCGAGGGAAAAGATCGAATTGCGCAACGAACGGCAATTGAGCAGGTAGAAAATCTGCGAAAACGTCACCACGGTCACAGAGACGGTCTGTGCCTCGGCAAGTGCCAGGGCATGGCGAGCCGCAGACACCGGCGCCGGTCCGGCAATGCGGAAATATTCCCACAGGAACAGGCCACACCCGCTGGCAGCCATGAGTGCCGCGACCACAATCAGCCGGTAGAGCAGGAAACGGGAAAAGACCGGTTCGCCGGCAGGCCTGGGCGGGCGCTGCATGGCGTTCGGCTCCAGCGTCTCGAAGGCCAGCGGGATGGAAAGGGTCACGCTCGCCACCAGGTTGATCCAGAGGATCTGGGTCGGCGACATGGCCAGGAGCAGGACATTCGCCCCCTCCACGGTAACCGTGGGGAAGAAGAACATGGCTACCGAGAGAATGGCAGCCAGCGCCAGGTTGGTGGGCAGCACGAAAGCCAGCGACTTGATCAGGTTGTCGTAGACCCGGCGCCCCTCTTCGACTGCCGCGGCAATGGAGGAAAAGTTGTCGTCCATGAGCACAACCTTGGCCGCCTCCTTGGACACCGAGCTGCCGGTAATGCCCATGGCAACGCCGATATCGGCCCGTTTCAGGGCCGGGGCATCGTTGACGCCGTCGCCGGTCATGGCCACCACGTTGCCTTCCGCCTGCAGCGCCTGGACCAGGGCGAGCTTGTGCTCGGGAGCCACCCGGGCAAACACGTTGGTGCCCCGTGCCGCACTCCTGAGCTGCTCGTCCGAGAGACCATCCAGTTCCCGTCCCTGCAGCGGCTGCTGCTCCGCGGTCAACAGGCCGAGCTGCTGGCCGATGGCCTCGGCCGTTACCGGATGGTCACCGGTAATCATCTTTACCGTGATGCCGGCTCCGTGGCAGACACGGATGGCGTCAAGGGCTTCGGTGCGCGGCGGATCGATCATCCCCATGAGACCTGCAAAGGCTAATCCGCCATCTGCCTCGCCCGGCAGCAGCCGGTCGTGCTGAACATCCCGGCGAACGGCGAAAGCGATCATGCGCATCCCCTGGCGGGCAAAGGTCTCCACGGCACCGTTGATGCGAATCAGGTCCGGTTCGTCCAGCAGGCAGCGCTGCAGCACCGTTTCCGGGGCGCCCTTCAGCAGGATGTGCCGCTCCCCTTCCCTATCGTGCAGTGTGGCCATGAATTTGGTTTCCGATTCGAAGGGGATGACGTCCAGCCGCCGATGCAGTTCACGGAGTTCCTGGGCATCTAGTCTGCCCTTGAGGGCCGCGACCACCAGGGCCGCCTCCGTGGGATCGCCGACCGGAGTCCATGAGCCACCCTCATCGTGAACAGCTGCGTCATTGCAGAGAACGCCCATCAGGAGCAGGTTGTGCAGCTCTGCCGGGAGTGTCTCCAGGCGAATACCGTCATGCTCGACCTCGCCTTCAGGGCTGTAGCCCGCCCCGGAAAAGCGGTACTCGTGACCGCCGACCCAGGCCACCTGGACCGTCATCTCATTGCGCGTCAGGGTGCCGGTCTTGTCGGAACAGATCACCGTGGTGGCGCCCAGTGTTTCAACCGCCGGCAGATACCTGATGACCGCATGGCGCGCCGCCATGCGCCTGACCCCAATGGCCAGGGCAATGGTAATAACTGCCGGCAGGCCTTCCGGGATGGCCGCGACCGCCAGGGTAACGGCAACCATCAGGGCTTCGCCCGGAGGCGCTTCCTTTATCCAGATGCCGAACCCGATAAGCACGGCAACGATGCCCACGACGGCTATGGTTATCCCGGTTGTCACCTTTGCCAGCTGTTTCGTCAGGGGGGTTACCAGCTGCTCCGTCTGGTCGAGCAGTTCATTTATCCTGCCGAGTTCGGTGGCGCTGCCGGTAGCCACGACAACACCGGATGCAGCTCCCTGGAGAACCAGCGTTCCGCTGTAAGCCATGCCGACACGATCCCCGAGAGGCGCATCTGGAGCTACCGGTTCGACGTGCTTCGTCACCGGCAGCGACTCACCCGTCAGCGCCGCCTCCTCGACAAGCAGGTTTTTTGCCTGAAATATCCGCAGGTCGGCCGGCACCTTGTCGCCGCTCTGCAGAGCGACGACATCCCCCGGCACAAGTTCCCGTGCATGAACAGCAACCGGTCTACCGCCACGGGTGACCGTCGCCATTTCGGGCAGCAGGGCCGCCAGTTCCTCGATGGCCTTGCCGGCACGGTACTCCTGCACGAAGCCGATAACCGCATTGATGACCACTGCGCCGAAGACCACTGCGGCATCGGTGTACTTGCTCAGCGCTACCGCTACGACACCGGCTGCAAGCAGCAGCCAGCCGATGGGGTTGTTCAGCTGTCGCCAGAGCATCCGCAGGGGGCTGTCCCCACCTCTGCCGACCAACTCATTGGCGCCATGCTCCCGTAAACGCTTCGCGGCTTCGTCGGCTATCAGACCGGACTGGTCCGTATGAAGTGAAGCCATTACTTCCCGGGCGGGCAGCGCATGCCAGGAACGCTGATCTGTTTGCATTGGTTGTTTCTCCTGTTTCCGGCCGGCTTATCACGCTACCCATAACTATACTTGATGCCGCGACAAAAGAGATACAGCCGGAGATGATGAGTTTTCAGGTAAGTGCCGGCGCCCTGTTTGCAGCAGAA
This sequence comes from Geobacteraceae bacterium, assembly GCA_036677645.1. GTDB lineage: Bacteria > Desulfobacterota > Desulfuromonadia > Geobacterales > Geobacteraceae > RPRC01. Next base: position 22,833 of record JAVBWB010000025.1, read on the forward strand.
GCAGCTGATCCGCAAGGTCGGAAGCTACCCCGCCACGCGCCGCACAGTCTTGTCGGCAATCATCTCCCGGAGCTGACTCAGCAATGCCCGCTCTTCGGGATCGATGACCCCGTCTTCATGTGTGACATGCATGATCTCTTCATACTCGGAATTACTGATTACATGATCTTCAAGAGCCTTGTGTATCACTTCCGAGAGCTTTCGTGCGCTTCTGCTCGGTTTCATGGGTTTCTCCTCTCACATACTGTTGTCAAGTATAACCGAAAACCTCCGCGCATCATGCGCAACAAGGGAGGAATTGCCGCAACCGGTGCGTCGGCGGTTTTCGGAACCGTGGTCAAAAATCGACTGAAGAGTTGCTTCCGGCTCCCGACACCACTTGGTGTCATGATGTGACCTGGAACCTACCGGGCGCCATCGCCTCCAGCCGGGCGATACGTTCCTCCAGGGGCGGATGGGTCGAGAACAGCGACAGCAGCCCGCCGCCGGTCAGGGGGTTGACGATGAACATGTGGGCCGTCGCCGGCCGCGCTTCGGCCATGGGCAGCATGCGGGAAGCGGTGTGCAGCTTCCGCAGGGCATGGGCCAGGGCCAGCGGATTGCCGCAGATCCTCGCTCCGCTCTCATCGGCCAGATATTCCCGGGAGCGGGACACCGCCATCTGGATCAGCATGGCTGCTATTGGCGCAAGGATCGCCATGGCCAGCGAGCCGATCAGGCCTCCGGCCCCCTCTTCGTCGTCTCCCCGGCCGGCGCCCAGCATGGCGCCCCACTGGAGCATGCTGCCGATCATGGAGATCGCCCCCGCCATGGTCGCAGCGATCGTTCCAACCAGGATGTCGCGATTTCGCACATGGGCAAGCTCATGGGCCATGACGCCTTCCAGTTCTTCGGGTGTGAGGATGCGCATGATACCCTCGGTGGCGGCAACTGCCGCGTGCTCCGGGTTGCGGCCGGTGGCAAAGGCGTTGGGGCTGTCGGAGGGAATGATATAGACCCGCGGCATGGGCAGGCCCGCCTGCAGCGCAAGGCGGCGCACCATGCCATAGAAAACCGGATGGTCATGCTCCCCGATTTCCCGGGCGCCGTACATTTTCAGGACAATCTTGTCGGAAAACCAGTAGGAAAAGAAATTCAGGGTACAGGCCATGAAAAAGGCGAAGACCATGCCGGTCTTGCCGCCCAGGGCGCTCCCCATGAAAACCATGAGGACAGTGAGAAGGGAAAGAAGCAGGGCTGTTTTGATTCTGTTCATCGTGACTACCTCCGACCACATGATCAGTTCCCCTGGAGGAACCCTGTTGCGCCGGAGGTAACAAAAAAGACCTTTACCCCCGGCATGACTGCCTGGATAAAGGTCTTGTTGGCAGGAAAACTGCCCCGGTCCCGGGTCTTTCGACCGTATTGACGGAATCCGGGTCGGCCTTTTCTCCGGCCGATAACTACTCCCCTTTGTCATTATATATAGGTTTGAGCACCTTTTTTGTCAAGAAAAAAACTTTTGGCACCATGCCCAGCTTACAAATCTCAGAAGAAATGCGCTGGAACGCCGGGATCATAATGGAATGGATTTGATAAGATCGGGTAGGAGGCGGGGTTACCCCCGCCGTCCTCCCACACCACCGCGCGTACGGTTCCGTACACGGCGGTTCCTGTCAACATGTTCCGTTGTTGACTTCCATCCCTGATGTCCTATAGACACCAAACCCTGCCTCACGGATTCCGTCCGCTACTTACGGGTTTCAAGGCCCTCTTGCGAGGCATCTGTCCAAGACAGTCAGAATATCCATCACGGACGCTCTGACAGGTTCGGCCCTTCATCGAATGGTCAGGGCGATTACTACGGCCTCTGCTGACTTCTGCCAACCCATCCCGTTGCCTCTCGACACCGGTAGCACATGGCAGGTTGACAGATCTCCCAGGGTAAGGCGCGCGACCTTCGTTCCATATACCCGCCGCATCTACTTCCACACCTTCCGAATGGTTATCGGGCTTCGAATCTATTGGCCCTCTCGCCCAGATGTGGTTGCCTCGTATGCGATTCCTGTTCGTCGGGCCAGAACTTTGCTTACAGCTTCCTTCAGATTCCGGGTTACCCCGGACACCCTTGCTGTTCGGCTAACGGTTCCCACCATCAAGGTCCGTAGAGGACTTGCACCTCCAAGTCGCTGTTTGACCACCACAGTCAAACAGTTGGTGCTTACGCACCACGCGCCATGCCTGGCGCACCAACGAAAAGGCCATACCCTTCTCAGATATGGCCTGTGGAAATTTGGTGTTCGATGTGAAAAAGTGGGACTCTTCTCAACGAAAAGTCCCACTTTTGGAGTATGGCTTCCCGAGCGATACGCTCAGCAAAACTTTTTAGTCCATCATTTTGTGTTTCAGAAGCATCCCATAAAGAAGAATCAGCCACGGACTGAGTATGTATTCTCCAGGATGGACAACATCTGAAGAAAGCTCCTTACCCTGTCGAAATCTACCGTCGGCCTATGTCCTAGCTCACCTGAGGGTCATTTCAAACTTCACGAAGCCACGAAGAAGGATGTTGTCGAAAATTAGTTTGATTCTTTTGTAATGCTTGCTCTAAAAGAACTGCCCTGCCTTCCTGAGCGGCGATTTTGTTTCTTGGGCCGAGTCCGCCGGCATGATGATTCACTATATTCAGCCAGGAGAGCCAAATCAAAACGCCTATATCCAACGATTCAACCGTACGTATCGCAATGAGGTTCTGAGCCTTGATCTCTTCAGAAACCTATCCGAAGTAACGGGAGGTAACGTATTGGTGGCTGCGAGACTTCAACGAAATACGGTCACATGATTCTTTGGGCGACTTGCCCCCAGCAGAATTCCTCTGCCAACACTACGGAAACTCTACTTTCAAACTGTCTCCTTGACAGGAAAGGGGTCACTAGCTGATTTAACTCTCACTTTCAAAAACAGTTCCTCTAACGACAGCTCGGACATCTGTGACGAATCTGGCAAGCGATCCTGACATCCGGTCCAGGACAATCATCCATTCATACAGATGTTCTTCACCATCTGGTGTCAGTTCGTAGAGCCTGCGTGCCGCACCGCTGCCGCTGACATCCCAGGTGGAAACCACAAAGGCGTTCTCTTCCAGCCTGCGCAGTGTCCGGTACAGTGCGCCCGGCTCGATGCGGGAATCGGTGAGGGCGTTGTCGTTCAGAGCCCCCACAAGGTCGTAGCCGTGGGTCTTGCCGCGGGTTTTCAGCAGGTACAAGGTAACGGGCTCGACAAACCTGTAAAGATGGCCCATCCCGCACGAGCAGGGCCTTTCATTGCCGTGACGATGGCAGATTCCTCGTGGCATATTTGCATTACTCCTTTACTAGGTTCGAGCGATCATCAGGAAAACAGGATATTCACGCGCGCATCCTCCGGCGGAAACCTTTCCGATCACCGCCGCAGTGATGGCACGGACATCAACGAAGCCTGCATTCTCGAGCATTCCGGCCATTTCTTCCCGGTCAAATCCGGCATGGGCGGCAGGAATCGCGTCGCCATGGAAACCCCCGTCCTCCTTGTCCAGGTCGGCGATCGCCACGATGCCCCCCGGGAGAAGGACTGTCCGGAAATCCCGCAGCAGTGATTCCACATCGTCAACATGATGCAGGGTCATGCAGCTGACGACAAGATGAAAGCGTCCCTGAATCGCCACGCCGGAGCCCGGTTGCAGCAAGGCTGTCGTCACATTCGACAGACCCTGCTTCCGGCATTTTTCACGCAAGACCTCCAGCATGCCGCCGGAAGTGTCTGCACCCGTCACGCTCCGGACTGAGGGCTGCAGGAGCAGTGTGACGAGACCGGTGCCGCAACCGTAGTCCAGAACGTCCATGTCGTGGCCAAGCCCGACTTCCGCGGCAATGGTCGCGGCAAGTTCCCCGGCCAGCTTCACCCGACGCGGCTCCTCATCCCACGTGGCAGAAGCCTTGTCAAATTTTTCCCTTGTATCGGACATGCGCACCGCACCCTTGCTACAGAACCAGGTGTTCGAAATCCACGTACTTTTTCATCAGCATCGTGCCTCCCCCCTCCGAAACGACGCGCAGCACGGCATCCGCTTGCCGCACTCTCGAACCGGCAAGGTGGGTGATCTTCGTTCCGGAAAAGGCTTCAGCGCACAGAGGCGTGGACGGGCCCAGCAGCACTGCGGCACGAGGGTTTCCAAGCCCGGCGAGAAGTTCGTCGCAGGTGCCGTTGATCAGGGACGTGCCGGTGAGTACGGCGACAGTGCAGTTTGCCAGGGAGGCCACGCCCTGTTCCGGAGTAAGCGTTTCTCCCGCGCCATGATGCGGGTTCAACTCGATTATGTCAAGCCCGCAGCCGATCTTTCGAAGCTCGGCGACTATGGGACCGAAATATCCGACCATGGCCACCTTGTCTTGGGGCGTGACGTGTAGCGTTGAGATGATCTCTTCCCGCGAGGTTGGCGGATGGGGCAGCGCCGACAGCAACGCATTGGCCGTCGCCAACCCGACCGCGCGCGCAAGACCCGATTTCTCATCCACCAGATATGCCAGGAGTTCCCCGGCAGCTCGTCCGGTCAGGGTGCCGGCGGCCTGGAAATGGGTGCAGCAGGGAGCGTCCGATTTGGGCGTCCATGTCACTCCGGCATAGCCGCTTTCCAGGCGTACGGCCGTATACCCCAGGCCGATACGGACATCGTCAACGACAGCTCCTCCGGCCAGAGGTTGTAAATGATCCAGCAAGCGTTTCTGAACGATCAGCGACATGTCTGCCCTCCTTCTAGCAATATTTAAGTTTTCACCAACTCCATCCTGAATCCGCGGCGTCTGAACGCCTTCCGAGCGGTATGTCGGGGTCCAACGTCGCTAGCTTCGTTTCGAGGCTGTTGCGCCGCGTTAACTTCATCGGGCAGCCTCAATTGCCTGGAATGCAAAAACAAGAGGCATTACCCGCTCGGCAAGGCGCGAGGGCACCCGGATTCAGGTCAAAGTACATCCTGCTTCCAGCAATTCGGCTGCAAGTTCAACGCACTGCACACAGGTAAGCATCTTCTTTGCCCGGATCTCGCGGCACTGTTCCGAGCCGGCACGCGCAGAAAAATTCTCACGCATGGACCTCTTTTCCTCCTCGCCGTCATGAAACAGAAGCGCGGCATGGAGGGCGCCGCATACGCCTCCCGCGGCCCTGCCCCCGCCCAGGGCCCGGGCCGCGTCTATTTCGCTCTCAGTGAAGTCTTTCCTGTGCCGGAACGCTTTCAGGACGCTCTGGGCGCAGTTGAGGTTGTCATTTGTATACGAATGAACGGCTGCTTTTACGGACATTGAATCTCTGCTCCTTGTATCGGCGTAATCATTTTCACTTCCCGTGCATCACGGTAAAATCCGCATCGTTCCCGGAGACATTCCCGGTTCATTGCGGTGAAAACGCATGGGGGCACGGGATCGACGGAGAGCGAAACACCCAATTCCCTGCGCACAAACTCCACCGCCGTGACAATGGCCCGGAACGTTTCGCGCTTGCAGCAGCGGGCACCACCGTTTTTAACGATTGCCAGCAGGCATTCGGCGGTTATCAGGTTGGACAGATTCCGTTCATGATCCGAAAGCGGGGTAGCCCCGGTAACGATGCTCATGAATATCCCCGCGCCGATGGCTGCGCCGCAGGCACCATGGAAGCCGCAGAAGCCTCCTTTCACATCATCCGCCCTTTTCCTTGCCTCTCGGACCCACTTGGCCAAAGTTCCTTTCCCCGCGTTCGTTGCGGCATGGAACGCCGCCAGGAGCACCGCGGGAACGAGAAAATGATGTTCCGGCCCGTGCATTTTCACCGAGAGATTCTGCATAAGCGCCAGCGCCAGGGCAACCGGTGATACGCAATCAGTGTTGGAGCAACACCGCTCGATCAGGTCGCAGGCGCCGGCATTATGGCAGGCGTCGCAGACGAAATGGCCCTTGCGGCAGGAGGCGTTTGTCTCTTTCGTTACACCGCAGTAAAAGCACGTGAAAGTCGTGGCAGCTGCCGAATAGATTATTTCGTCGCCGCAAACGAGGCAACCGGTTCCGTATTCCATCAGTCCTCTTTGTATCTCTTTGTCGACGAAAGCCTCAGCATTCCTCGTGGGGCCCGGCGGGGAGCGTCCTTTCACGAATTGACCGGCCGTTACGAATCAACGGCGGAAACCGCACTCCAGCCGGAAAAAGTGGGGATTCAGCCCTGACAGAGGCGCCCGCAGCTTGGCCAGTTCCTGCTCGGGTCCGTGGACTTCCAGACGGATGATGTCCGCAATCTTCAATGCTTCACCCAGCAGCGCGCCGACATTGTCGAGGTGTGCCAGCAGGCCGTCCGCATCAGCGTAACCTTCGCGGCAATGGGCCTCATCTCCGTCGAAGGTGAAACCATAATACAGGCATTTCGGCTCTTCCTTCGATTGCGCCACCATTTCCTCTCCCAATCGTTTAAATTCCTCAATCTTGCCGGCCTTGATGCTGAAATAAGGCACGATGGTGCAGCATTTGTCATCAATCACCATGGTACGCTCCTCTGTAGTGGAATTCCACCCCGCAGCTTCGAACAGCCGATATTCTTCGTGTTTCCCTAGAACATGTCACGCCGATGGTCTTCTAGGCCACGTACGTTATACATCCGTTTCCTCAAACGACGGCAAGATGTATTTCGTTGCTGCAAAAACGTGGCTCCGCAATGCCTTCAGTGGTCTGACCCGCGCCACGACGTGTCGTTTCACACGAAAACATTATAGCATTATGTGTATAAAACACTTATAGGATAAAAACCATTCCTTTGTCTGTCAAGAAAAAAAGCCCACCATGAATTCACATCCGGTCAAGAACAGGAGATTCTCCTGCCAGCCGGATCCGGCTGGCAGCACGGAAATCCGGTACGCATCGTCTTAGAAACTATCAGATGAAATATCGCGCATATGAACATATTACGGTGCTCATCACGGTAACCACCGTGCTGAACGATTCCCTGTCTGACCCTTTGGAGTCACTCTTGGATTTCTCCTTCAGTAATGGATTCGAATATGAAGGGCGCTCGTATAAAAGTTAATGTCACTCATGCGTTCTGCGCCGTGCAAAAACTTGTAACTTCAATAGATGTGATAAACTTATAAGTGTAATTTATTATTATGCGGGAAAATCCTCCCGGACTGAAAGCGCACATTCTTCTCGCGAAATAATTGGTGTAGTGAGGTGCGACACACTCCCATCTCACGGAAAGGAAATTGACGGCTTCCGAGGAGGAAAGGTCCTCGAATATGGACACAAATGATTCCCGTGTCATCGGCCTGATTACCCGCGGTATCGGCGGACCCGACACGGGTCCCGTGGTGAGGGAGCAGTGGAAGACATCAGAAGCAGTATCATCTTTGGATCGGAAGAAGGAGGTAGACCATGGCGGAAAAACCGAAAGTTGGCTGTGCCCGACCGACCGGCGGCCTGGTCGGACAGGCGGAAACAGCCCAGCCGAAAGAGGAAACGCAATCCGTAAAGGAGGTAAGGAAAATGATTCAGGTGGGAAAACCGGCTCCGGATTTTGTCGCTCCGGCCTACTGCAAAGGCGAGTTCACCGCCGTAAAGTTATCGGAGCATTTGGGAAAATGGGTCGTCCTGTGCTTCTATCCGGGTGACTTCACCTTTGTTTGAGCAACCGAAATAGAGAGGTGGTCCCCAAAAATCGGACAGTATGTTAAGGTGGATGGCCATAGCCTTTTGAGGAGGACCACCACCCATGAGCAGCACGAGACGCAAACGTTATTCCGCCGAGTTCAAG
>JAVBWB010000026.1:0-68676 GCA_036677645.1 Geobacteraceae bacterium
CTTCCACGGCAGTGTTCTCCTCTCGGGTTGAATTTTGTTTGGCGACGTAATTCTAACCGATTTGAGGCACTGCCGTGCTTCTTTTTAAAAAAGCGAAAAATATTTTACGTTATCTGATTTGAGGATCGAAAATGATTATCCGAGGGACGAACAGCAGGGACGGTATTTGTCAAACGGAACCTATGACGATAATGGATTCTTCAGTCTCAGAATCGATTTCGCGCAAGCTGTCGATTCATTCACGTTCAGCTGGGGAATGTCTGAATCGTGGGCGGATTGGAATGTGTATGCTTACGATTCCTCAGACGCCCTCGTCAACTCATTGACTATGCCGGTTTCATTCGGGACCAGTTTCTCCGTGGGCTTGAGCGGAAGCGCAATTGCTTACGCAATGCTGGTGAACAGCAGCGATTATGACTGGATCGGCATTGACAACTTCACCTATGAGGGAAGCAAGCCTGTTCCCGAACCCGCCACCCTGCTCCTTTTCGGCCTTGGATTGGTTGGAGTGGCCGGATTGAGAAGAATGTTTGCCCGGTAAAATAAGCTTGGGAACCCCTATTTGCGGAAGGGCAGGGCTGAAATGGTTCTGCCTTTTTTGTGTGATCCAACTTGACGCCTGTCGAATTTGTCGATTTTATTAACAATGCCGGTGGATCGGTGGAAATGTCATAACCCGCCAGGGTGAAAAAAAAGGTTCAGGCCGGCGCGCTTCCTGCCCTCGCGTGCCATCAGCATATCAAGTGCAATCGTGGCCAGGTCATCGGCCATGGCTTCCATCCGGTTTTCCTTTTCCAGGTAGAGCAGTTTCAGATACGTGCCGCAGTCGGCGCAACTCTCCGCCTTGACCGCGCCGTTCGATCCTTCCAATGTCAAATGGTCGATGCCCTTGACGGATCCGCAGTTGCTGCACGTGACCCGCACCAGGTGCCACCGGGACGCGCACAGGGAGCAGACGAGGTAGCGCAGACCCCGATCCGTTTCCCCGCTGTGCACGGCCCCTGCCACCGGGTGAGATCCGCAAACCGGGCAGATCCCTCCCATTTCCAGTCGGCTGAATGCATGCATTTCCAGGTCTGACGCCAGGTGCACCCAATAGACCTGCAGCGCCGCGGCAACGAAAGGAAGCCTGTGGGGGGGGATTCGGGCCGGATCTCCCGCCAGGACGCGGTCTGCCAGTCCCTCCAGCCCGGCGTCACTTTCATTCGTCAGCCCGGTTATGGTCTCCCGTGCCGTCGCGGGGAGCGTGGTTGCGGTCATCTGCTGCAGGATCGATGCCAGCGCATCCCGCCAGGCAGGGCTGCGGTGCAAGGTGAGCGCATCCAGAGGCGGCAGGCCGTGCCCGCGACAGTGCGACTGTTCCCGGAGATCGGGCGGGGGCGGAAGGGCAAACCGGCTCAATGCCTCCTGCTGGGCAGCTGCGAGAGCAGCCAGGAAAACCAGGTAATCCTCCAGGGGATGACCTTTGGACAGGAAGCGGAAGCGTTCGGCGCGGGCCGCGAACAGGTCCCGGCCGGGAAGGAAGAGGAAGCGGATCTCCCCGGCCGGGGAAACCGGCCGGTCCGGTTCGGCGATGGGGGGCTCGCTGTTCATTTATGATCTCCGGTCATTTCCCTGAACCATGCCGGGTGGTGCTGTTTCGCCCAAGCTTTCCTGACATTGCCGTAGAGCATGGCGTCAATGCTCTCCCTGGTCCAGATGGCTATGTAGATGTGGCCGATGATCAGGCCGACCATCAACGCTCCCGCCGCAGCGTGCACGATGGCAGCGAAACGGATCAGGCCCTCGGGGAACAGGAACGAGAAATAAGCGCGCCAGATAACGATGCCGGACAGAACGAGCAGCGCCATGCATGCCGCCAGCAGCCAGAACAGCAGTTTCTGGCCGCCGTTCAGCTTGCCCGATTCGGGCATGGCGCGGTCGTCGCCCCGTATCATTTCCCGGACATGACGCAGCCAATCCCAGTCGGTCGGCGTCATGACGCAGAGTTTCCGGAACCTGAGGTACATGCTGCCGAAAAAGAAGAGAATCGCCACCCCGAAGAGGGGGTGGAGAATACGTGCCCAGACGCCGCCGCCGAACAGCCGGCTCAATGGATAGAAAACGGGATGAAAGAACGCCATTCCGGAAAGCGCCGCCAGGAAGAAGGTGAGCGCGACCAGCCAGTGGTTGGCGCGTTCGGAAGCAGTGTAACGGGGTAGTCTGTCAGGATCGTTTTTCATCCTCGAACTCCTTCTCGTTCTCTTGCGAGACCTCGTTGGGACCCTTGATCACGTAGTGGAAAAACGCGCCGACGGCTGCCAGGGCGAGAGCCAGGGAGGCCAGGGGCTTGGCCGCGCCCTTCCAGAGGCTGACCATCGCGCCGATGGAGGGTTCCCGGGGAAGGCCGTTGTAGAGTTCCGGCCTGTCGGCATGGTGCAGCACGTACATCACGTGGGTGCCGTCCACTCCGGGAGGATCGTAGAGGCCGGCATTGGCGAAACCCCGTTCCCTGAGGTCGGCGATGCGCCCTGCCGCGTGATGCTTCATATCATCCTTGGTCCCGAAAACTATGGCCCCGGTGGGGCAGGTCTTGACGCAGGCCGGCTCCAGGCCCGCCGCCACCCGGTCCGAGCAGAGGGTGCACTTGTAGACCTTGCTGTCCTTTTTCGACAGGCGCGGGATGTTGAACGGGCAACCGGTGATGCAGTAACCGCAGCCGATGCAGTATTCCTCCTGGAAATCCACGATGCCGTTCGAATACTGCACGATGGCCCCGGGAGCGGGGCAGGCCTTGAGGCAGCCCGGATCGGCGCAGTGCATGCAGCCGTCCTTTCTGATCAGCCATTCGAGTCCCCGGCCGGTTTCCACCTCGGTGTAGCGCATCACCGTCCAGGAGTTCTCCGTCAGGTCAGGGGGGTTGTCGAGCACGCCGTGGTTGGTGCCTATGGCGTCACGGGTGTCGTTCCACTCCAGGCACGCGACCTGGCAGGCCTTGCAGCCGATGCACTTGCTGACGTCGATCAGCTTGGCGACCTCCCGGGTCTGGCGCTGGCTCGGCGGGCGGGTGGTCGTGGCGGAGCGGCGGGTTATGTCGAGCGATTGCAGTGCCATGATCCACCTCCTATGCCTTCTCGATGTTGACGATGAAGGACTTGAATTCCGGCGTCTGGGAATTGGCGTCCCCCACGAACGGCGTCAGGGTGTTGGTCAGGTAGCCGCCCCTGGCAACGCCCTTGAAACCCCAGTGGAGCGGGATCCCGACGTGATGAACCGTTTTGCCGCCGACCTTGAGGGGCTTGATGCGCTTGGTCACCAGCGCCACCGCCAGGATATGGCCGCGCTTGGACCACACCTTGACCCGGTCCCCGGCCCTGATCCCCTTCTCCTTGGCCAGTTCCTCGCCGATTTCCACGAACTGTTCGGGCTGCATGATGGAAGCCAGCCGGGTGTGCTTGGTCCAGAAATGGAAGTGCTCGGTGAGCCGGTAGGTGGTGGCCGCATAGGGGTAGTCCTTATTGGTCCCGAATGACTCCCAATCCTCCTTGAACACGCGAGCCGCCGGATTGCTGATCACCTTCGGGTGCAGCGGATTGGCGCCGACCGGGGACTCGAAAGGCTCATAGTGCTCGGGGAAGGGACCTTCCGCCATCTTGTCCAGGGCAAACAGCCTTCCCACTCCCTCGGGCTGCATGATGAAGGGGTTCATTCCCTCGCTTGGCGGCGAGTCGGGCTTGAAATCCGGCACGTCCACGCCGGTCCACGATGTCCCGTTCCACCAGATCAGCCTCCGGTTCGGGTCCCAGGGCCGGCCCTGGGGGTCGCAGGAGGCCCGATTGTACATGATCCGGCGGTTCGCCGGCCAGGAGAAGGCCCAGTTGGGGGTGTTGCCCAGCCCCGAGGGGTCGGCGTTGTCCCGCCGCGCCATCATGTTCCCCTTCTCGGTCCAGGAGCCCGAGAACAGCCAGCAGCCGCAGGCGGTGGTGCCGTCGTCCTTGAGCTGGCCGTATCCGTCAAGCTGCTGGCCTTTCTTGATGATCACTTTGGTCGGGTCCTTGGGATCGGCGAGGTCGGCCAGCGCCTTGCCGTTGTACTCCCTGGCCAGTTCTTCGGGCGCGGGTGCGTGGGGGATCCGGTAGTCCCAGGCGAGGTTCAGGATCGGATCGGGGAAGGCGCCGCCTTCCTTCCGGTACAGCTCCCGCAGCCTGAGGAAGATGCCGGCCATGATGTCCGCGTCCGGCCGGGCGTCCCCCGGCGGCGGCGCGCCCTGGTAGTGCCATTGCAGCCACCGGCCGCTGTTGGTCAGCGACCCGTTCTCCTCGGCGAAGCAGGAGGAGGGGAGGCGGATCACCTCGGTCCGGATATCGGCGCTCTTCACGTCGTTCAGTTCGCCGTGGTTCTCCCAGAAGCACGAGGTTTCCGTGGCCAGCGGGTCGATCACCACCAGGTACTTGAGCCTGGACAGGGCCTTGAGCAGCTTGGCCTTGTCGGGGATCGCGGCCAGGGGATTGAATCCCTGGCAGATGTAGCCGTTCATCTTCCCCTGTCCCATCAGTTCGAACTGGCGCATGATGTCGTACTCCACATCCAGCTTGGGGAGCCAGTCGAAGCACCAGTCGTTGCCGCTGGTCGCCTTGTCGCCCCACCAGGACTTCATCAGGCTGACGTGGAACTTCGGATAGTTGGACCAGTAGTTGAACTGGTTGGGCCGCAGGGGTTTCGGGGTGCGCTTGTCCAGGTAGGCGCGGAAGTCGGTCTCCTTTTCGTTGGCCAGCGTCAGGTAGCCGGGGAGGAGGTTGGACAGGAGGCCCAGGTCGGTCAGCCCCTGGATGTTGGAGTGGCCGCGCAGGGCGTTGACGCCTCCCCCCGGCATGCCGACATTGCCCAGGAGAAGCTGCACCAGCGCCGCGGTGCGGATAATCTGTGACCCCACCGAATGCTGCGTCCACCCCAGGGCATACATGAAGGTGGCGGTGCGGTTGGGGACGGAGGTGGAGGCGAGTATTTCGCAGATCCTGAGGAACTGCTCCTTCGGCGTGCCGCAGATGTCGCTCACCATCTCCGGAGTGTAGCGGGAATAGTGCTGCTTCATCAGGTTGAGCACGCAGCGGGGATGCTGCATGGTTTCGTCGCTTTTGGCAAAGCCGTCCGGCCCCATCTCGTAGGCCCAGGAGCTCCGGTCGTACGTGCGGTCCGGCGCGTCGTAGCCCGAAAACAGGCCGTCTTCGAACTTGTATCCCTCGTTCACGATGAGAGACGCGTTGGTATACGCCTTGACGTATTCGTGCTGGATCCTGTCGTGGGAGAGGAGGTAGTTGATCACCCCGCCCAGGAATGCTATGTCGGTTCCGGTGCGGATCGGCGCGTAGAGGTCCGCGACCGACGCCGAGCGGGTGAAGCGGGGGTCCACCACGATGAACGTGGCATGGTTGTGGGCCTTGGCCTCGGTCACCCATTTGAAGCCGCAGGGGTGCGCTTCGGCGGCATTGCCGCCCATGACGATGATGACGTTGGCGTTCTTGATGTCCACCCAGTGGTTGGTCATCGCGCCGCGGCCGAACGTGGGGGCCAGACTGGCCACCGTGGGCCCGTGTCAGACCCGGGCCTGGTTGTCGAATCCCAGCATGCCGGTGCTGCGCACGACCTTGTGGGTGATCCAGCCGGTCTCGTTGCTGGAGGCGGAGGCGGCGAGAAAACTGGTGGTCGTCCAGCGGTTGACCGTGGCGCCGGCGGCGTTCCTGGCGATGAAGTTTTTGTCCCGGTCGTCCTTCATCAGCCGTGCCACCCGGGAGAGCGCCTCGTCCCAGGAAATGCGTTTCCATTCGCTTGAACCCGGAGCGCGGTATTCGGGGTACGTGAGCCGGTTCGGGCTGTGGACGAAGTCCACCAGGCCCGCGCCCTTCGGGCACAGGGTGCCGCGGTTCACCGGATGGTCCGGGTCTCCCTCGATGTGGAAAATGGACAACTGGTTGTTCTTTGCCTTGTCCCCCATGCCGTGCATGATCAGGCCGCAGCTCACTGAGCAGTAGGGGCAGGTGTTGATGGTCTCGGTGCTGCGTGCCAGCTTGAACGCGCGCACATCCGACTGCGCATTGGCTGCGGAAAATCCCAGCGCTGTGACGCTGGAGCTGCCCAGACCGGCGGCGGAAATTTTCAGGAACTGCCTTCGCGTCACCTTCATAGCCACGCCTCCCTGATGCCGACATAAAGTCAGCTTGAGTATAAGCTTGTAAATACCAACATTATCAATAAATACAGAATAGCGCGCTGCAGTGCGATGTCAACTTTACCTATAATAATGTTAATGTGTTAGCCATAACGGACCACGCGTGTCTGCTCCCGGGATTGTCATGGCCACGAAAGAATCAGGTTGTGTTTTCCGCTATCCGTGCAGTGGGGTGAAATATCTCGTGTTGCGGGGATTCAAATTGCATGTGGCAGCAAACATGCTAACTTTTAGGCAAGCGCACTATGTTCAGGGTGGGGAAAGGAATGGAGGCAATGCCATGAAAAGATCTCAAATGACCATGCTCATACCGGCATTGGCATCACTTATAGTTGCCGTTGCGGCGATGCCGTCTGAAGCCGTCGAAAAGGACAACCTGCTGGCGCGGGCGCGCAAGGTTCTGGCGCCGCTTCCGGCTGACATGTCCGTTGCCGGCAAGCCTTTCACTCCTGCCATGGTTGCCCTGGGTCGTCTGCTGTTCTTCGATCCCCGCATCTCTCTGGACGGTACGGTAAGCTGCGCGCGCTGCCACCAGCCTTCTCTCTACGGCACTGATTCGCTCCCGCGTTCTCTCGGGGCCGCCGACCGCGTCAATCCCCGCAATGCGCCCACGATCCTCAATGCCGCACTCCAGATTTCAGCGCACTGGATCGGGAACCGCAAGGATGTGGAAGACCAGGCAATCCAGGCCCTGGTGGGTCCTCCCAGTTTCGGCAACCCGGATTACAAAACCGCGATGGCCAGGATCAAAACCATCCCTGGGTATCTCCCGCTGTTCAGGAAAGCGTTTCCGCGGGATCGCGACCCGGTAAACGAGAAAAACTGGGGGGCGGCGATCGGCGCATATGAACGGACCCTGGTCACTCCCGCCCCCCTGGACGATTTCCTGAAAGGTAAGCAGGAAGCGTTGCCAAAGGCCGCGAAAGGCGGGTTGAGGGACTTCATGGGCACCGGGTGCACAGCGTGCCATAGCGGGGCTGGTCTGGGCGGAAAGATGTACGCCAAGTTCGGGCTTACCGGGAATTACTGGAAAGCTACGGAGTCGAAGGAAATCGACAAGGGCCGCTATGCCGTGACCGGCAATCCGGCGGACCTCTATGTGTTCAAGGTGCCCGTTCTGCGCAACGTGTCCATGACCCCGCCCTATTTCCACGACGGTTCAGTTGGCGAGCTTTCCCGGGCGGTGCGCATAATGGCGGAGGTCCAGCTGGGCAAAAAACTGTCAGAAAACCAGGCAAGGGGAATAGTGACCTTTCTTGGAAGCCTTGCGGGACCGTTGCCGAAAAGGTTTGCCGCGGTTCCCATCCTGCCGCCTGGGCCGTTCGCCAGGCGCTGAACGAAACCCTTGCCCGATCCGCGCAGTCCCGCAGACAAATTTTAGCGTAGCTGAAAACGGCTGCCGGCATAATTTCGGCAGCCGAACATATATATTTTTGAATATATATGTTATATAATACAACCATTGCATATGGCTGCGTGACTTGGCAGTTTGACATTTGTCGTTAAAACAGATCAGCGTTGGATTGATACAACGGGAAAGGACACGGGAATATGATGAAATCGATCAGTGCTTTAGGCGTGTTCCTGGTCACGATAGCGCTGACTGGTATTACAGCGCATGCTGCGTTTTCGGCAGTTGACAAGGTAATATCAGTTCCTGGCGCAGACCAGGCGCAGCTTTCGGAGAAAGTAAAGACATGGGCCGGGATGTATGGTCGTAGCAATAATGTCGATGATAAGACCGGCGTGGTAGTGGTTGACGGTGAAGTAAGCTATCCTTCGCCTCCGGTCGACAGGATTCAGTATACGATCCTTTTCGAGATGAAAAACAAAATCGAGGGGAACAAAGTTGCCGTGACTTTCGACAAGGTCATGCTGAAGTCACCGGTCAACTACGTTTCTTCTGATGCCAACGAGCGTATGGAGAGCAAAACGAGCGCCGTTGAAAACGGTAAGGACACTGCCGCTGCGGATAAGGTGCTGAGCCGCATAACGGGCAACCTTGAAGCGTTTCTGCTGGGGAAGAGCGATACCGCCTCCACTCTCTTCAAATGCGCTGATTGCGCGGTGTTGAGTACTTCAGAAGGAGAGTTGGGGGAACACATGAAAATCCACTCCGGTGGCGAATCTCCTCCGGCAAAGTAAGCCTGTAAATTGCTTTCGTATCTGCCGCTTCTCACTGAGGGGCGGCTTTTTTTTCGTACACAAGGCGGCTTCACGCGATGTCGGCGTGTTCCATAAAGGTGGGTTGACAGGGCGCGCCGGATATCGCAGCCGGGCAGAAGGAGAGGGGGAACTGCTGGAATGCCGGGGATGCGTACTTTTCAGTCCTTGTCCAGTGACTCCCGAATTTTCCGCAGCAGATCGTCTTTTTTGATGGGTTTGGTGATCAATTCAGTTCCCTCTTTCCTCAATCCTTTCTGTGAAAGAACATCGGCCGTGTAACCGCTGATGAAAATTAGCTTCAAATGTGGCTTCAGACCCCGCATCTCTCCGATGATTTCGCTGCTGATGTTTTTCGGCATGACCACGTCTGATATGACCATCGAGATATCGTCATGGTCCTTGAATTTAGCCAATGCTTCTTCGCCGTCACCCGCGACGATTATCCTGTAGCCTGCCTTTCCCAGGATTTTCTGCAGAAAAACCCTCACTATTTCCTCATCTTCCACCACGAGCAGGGTTTCTGATCCACCGGCGACCGGTTGTTTCGCGGCAATTTCTTCCTCGGCCAATTTGCCGTCATAAAGCGGCAGGTAAAAGGTGAATGTCGTCCCCTGCCCCAATTCGCTGCTGACCAGTAGGGAGCCTTTATGCTGCTTGATTATTCCATACACGATAGACAGGCCCAGACCTGTTCCTTTGCCCAATTCCTTGGTGGTATAAAAAGGCTCGAAGAGCCTCGGCAATAATTCTTTTTCAATCCCCCTGCCGTTATCCGTAATGGAAATCATGGCGTATCCGCCGGGAACCGGCAGATCGTAGAGCATTTCCGATCCCTCCTTGATCTCGACGACATTCGTGTCGATCCTCAAGCGGCCGCCGCCCGGCATGGCGTCGCGGGCATTGGTTGCCAGGTTCAGCAATACCTGTTCCATCTGGCCCGGGTCAGCGTGGACTACCAGGCTTTTACTGGGGAGATTGAAACTCAGTTCTATATCTTCCCCGATAACTTTCCGGATCAGCTTTACCGTATTGGCAATTAGAGTATCGATCAGCAACGGCCTGGGTTTGTTTTCCTGCCTTCTGCTGAAGGCCAGCAGACTCCTGGTAAGTTCCGCAGCGCGCCAGGCCCCGTTGAGAAGTTGCTCGATGCATTCCAGTAGATCGGTTCTGTCTTTCGGGAGGCCGCCCCGGATCTCGTCACCGAATCCGATTATGGCGGCCAGCATATTGTTGAATTCGTGGGCGACACCACCCGCGAGAAGGCCGATGGATTCCATTTTCTGTGACTGCAGGAGTTGCTGCTCGACCTTTTCCCGGTCAGCTATCGCTTTTTGCAGGGACACCACCGTTTGCTGCAGTTCGCGTTCCACTCTCTTTTGTTCGGTGACGTCGATGACCGCCGCGCGGCATTCGTCACCCGATCCTGAAACAAGGGCCTCGACCCTGGCCATGATTATCTTGTGCCAGTTGTCGCGCAGCCTGATTTCGCACATCTCCCTGTTTGTGCTGGCAAACACCTTGTCGAGGAAATCGCTGAACAGCTTGCGGTCGTCACGGGCAACGAAAATGCCCATTCTTCTGTCGAGTATGAGCGAGCGATTGATGCCGAAGAGGCTGCATACGGTAAGGTTGGCGGCAATGATGGTCCCGTCTTGTCCGAGGGTGGGATAGCCCACCGGTGCGAAGTCGAAGAGTTCGGTATATTTCGCCAGGAGGGTTTCCAGCTCATCCCTCGTCCGGCATAACTCCTCGTTCTGCATTTCCAGTTCGACCTGGTGAACCTGCAGCTCGTGAAGAAGCCTCAGTTCTTGAGTTTTATTAATGTTGTTATCGGGCTCCATAAGTCTCCGTTTCCGCCGCGCGACATGGCGTCGTTCACACGCCTGGAATAAATTCTATCGTACATCCGCGAAAAGTTAATAAAAAAACAGGCCCTTGCTAAGAGAGCCTGTCTAATAGAGCCGCGGCGCTGCAGTGATGCCCGATGGTTTGCAAAGCTCGAATTACTTCGTCGGCGTGATATCTCCATCCAACTGCGTCAGCCTCCCGGTCGCGATTATGCCCGTCACCGTTCCGTCCGGGTCGACCATGCGGTTTACCGACCACTGGATCGCCCTGATATCGCCGGCGGAAAGCAGGACCGGGGTTTCGAGGCTGTGGACAGCCCCGACGGTGATCGCCTTCATCATCGATTCGGCAACTTCCGTGCGTTTGTTTTCAGGTACGAACATTTCGAAATAGTTCAGGCCCAGGACGCATTCCCGGTTCCGGCCGAAGACCTGTTCCGCTTCCCGGTTGAACTCCACCACAACGCCTTCGGTCGTCAGGCACAGCAACACCAGCGGCGCCAGATTGATCGTGGCGGCAAGAACCGCTTCGCTTTTGCGCAGCTTCGTTTCGAGCTGCTTGGACATGGTAATTTCGACACAGGTGATCACTACGCCGTCGATTCTGTCTTCGAGGGTCCGATAGGGGACAATGCGGACGTTGAACCAGCGCCCGTTGTGGGTGGCGACATCCTTTTCCGAAGTTATGAGAGACCGCAGGACCTCTTTCGTGTCCGCAGCCAGGTTCGGGTAATCCAGGTCGGTGACGATGTCGGTGAGCGGACGCCCGACGTCGCCCGTGATCAGTTTGAAAAGCCTGTCGGCCCCGGCGGTGAACCGGCGGATGTGCAGGTCCTTGTCAAGGAACACGGTGGCGATTTCGGTGCTGTTGAGGAGATTGTTCATGTCGTTGTTGGCCTGGGTAAGCTCGGACATCCTGGCGGTCTGCTCGGAGTTGACCGTTTGCAGCTCCTCGTTCATGGACTGCAGCTCTTCCTTGGAGGTGGTCAATTCCTCGTTGGTGCTTTGCAGCTCCTCGTTGGTGCTCTGCAGTTCCTCGTTGGTCGCCTTGAGTTCCTCCTGGGAGGTCTGCATTTCCTCAAGGGTTATTTGCAGCTCCTTGCGCGCCTGCTGCAGCTCCCGCTCCAGCTCGGCGATCTGGGCCAAGTCGGTCTGGGTTGCCTTGGATCGGCGCGCGGTCTTCGTTTCCGGGGGAGTGTCGACATCCTTGAACAGGATCATCAACATGCCGCGGAGGGATTCCGGCCGCTCGAGCAGCAGGATTTTCAGGTCGACCGATTGCGCTCCCGAGTCGGTTTTGACCTCGACTCCGTGTAGAACAACATCCTTTTTTTCCCGCATCACCTTCTGGAAAGCGCTGGCCAGTTCGTAGCGCAGCCCCTCCCTTGCCATGACGAAGATGTTCCAGTTGGCCTTTCCGGCGGCCGGTTCCAGGTACTTGCCGGTGCGGCCGCTTATATACAGGATGTCGCCCTTGTCGTTGACGAGCACGGCGGCCGGCGCGAAGCGCTCCAGGATGATCTGGTCGGCAAGTTTCTGCAGGTTGATGGGAGGGGTTATCATATCGGTTTCCTTGGTGGCATGGATTGCCAGGGGGGCGAAAGAAGTCGGAAAGTCGATCTGCTTCGCGGGAAGCGTGGTTGGAGTCTTCTGGAACATTCGCGACTTGCCGTCCAGAACCGCGAAGTGATCGGTAAAGGCGCCAACGGTTTCCGCATTGCCCAGGAACAGGATCCCGCCGGGGTTCAGGCTGTAGTGGAAGAGAGGGATCAGTTTCTTCTGCACTTCCGGGGTCAGGTATATCATGAGGTTGCGGCAGGAGAGGATGTCCAGTTTGGTGAACGGCGGGTCCATGATCAGGTTCTGGGGGGCGAAAATCACCATCTCCCGGATGCTCTTGTGTACCCGGTAGATGTTCTCCTCCCTGATGAAGAAACGGCGCAAGCGTTCCGGCGACACGTCCGCGGCGATATTTTCCGAATAGGCGCCCAGGCGGGCCTTGTCGATGGCTTCATGGTCAAGGTCGGTGGCGAAAATCTGCAGGGTAAAGTTCTTTTTCGGCTTGAGGCGGTCCAGCGCTTCCTTGAACACCATCGCCAGAGAATAGGCTTCCTCCCCCGTGGAACAGCCGGGCACCCAAGCGCGCAGGGCATGACCGGACGAGCGCTCGGCCAGCAGATTCGGGATGACTTCCTCCTTCAGGGTCTCCCAGGCCGGCGTATCCCGGAAAAAGCTCGTCACCCCGATCAGCAGCTCCTTGAACAGAAGTTGCAGCTCTTCGGGGTTTTCCTGCAGAAAACGCACGTAGGCGCTGATTTTGCCGATCTGGTGAATTCCCATGCGGCGCTCGATCCGGCGGTACAAGGTGTTCTTTTTGTAAAGTGAGAAGTCGTTGCCGGTATGGGCGCGAAGCAGTATGGTGATTTTTTCCAGGGAACTCTTGTCCGACCGCTCCATGGTGGATATGGTTCTGGGGATGCGCGGTGTATGGCGCAAGTAGCTGATGATTCTGCCCGGGAGCTCTTCGGCCGGGCCCACCAGGTCGGCCAGCCCGCTGGCGATGGCGCTGCGTGGCATGCCGTCGAACTTTGCCGAGGCCGGGTCCTGAACCACCACCAGCCCCTCTTTTTCCTTGATAGACCGCAGCCCCAGCGTACCATCGGATCCCATTCCCGAAAGAATGACGCCGATGCTCTGTTCTTTCCGGTCTTCCGCCAGAGAACGGAAAAAATAATCGATGGGCAGCCGCAGCCCCCGCGGCGTCGACGGATCGAACAGGTGCAGGACCCCGTGCAGGATGGACATGTCTTTGTTGGGGGGTATCACATACACCGAGTCGGGCTGAACCCGCATGCGGTCCTTGACCTGGTAGACTTTCATGGAGGTCTTGTGCTGCAGCAACTCGGGCATGATTCCCTTGCGGGTGGGGTCCAGATGCTGGATGACGACGAATGACATGCCGCATCCCTGCGGGACGTTGCCCAGGAACTGTTCCAGCGCCTCCAGACCGCCTGCGGAAGCGCCGACGCCGGCAATGGGGAAGGATTTGTGTGAGCCGGTGCGGACGGCCCCGTTTGCTGTTCCGGCTTTCTTGTTGTTGGCTTTCGTCGCTGTTTTTTTCATGACCGTATTGTATATTACTTTCTTCCGCTTTCAAATATAATTAGCAGACAGTCATCATGCAGTAGCATGAAAGCCGTGGAGCGCAGAATTTGGGGGCGGGAATAAAAACGCCTGGAAACCAGGCAAAAAACGCGGAAAGGCTTCCTGTTACCAAGAAGCCTTTCCGCGTTCCATTGTAATTATTGAATAAAATTGGCGCGCTTGGAGAGATTCGAACTCCCGACCTACGGATTCGTAGTCCGTTGCTCTATCCAGCTGAGCTACAAGCGCGTGTTCCTTGCCGTTTCCATTGAGGGGAAAGACATACGTTTCATTCGTTCGCCGAAAGAAAAAAGATTATCGGCAAAATCGCAAAAATATTCAAGCTTTTTTTCGCCTTTGCCTGCCGAAGCAGGGGCGAAAGCCCTACTATGCGTGTTAGGTGGCGGAGAGAGAGGGATTCGAACCCTCGATACCGGTTTCCCAGTATACTCGCTTAGCAGGCGAGCGCCTTCGACCTACTCGGCCATCTCTCCACAAGATCAGCGTACAGTTGACAGCGAACAGTGCACAGTAGTTTTCAATCGGCCAGGTCCGGACATCGCGAAAGGGGGCTCCAGTCCGCTGTCCTCTGGCTTCTGTCCACTGGCTTTTGGCGGAGGGAGTAGGATTCGAACCCACGGAACTTTCGTTCAACGGTTTTCAAGACCGCCGCCTTAAACCTCTCGGCCATCCCTCCGAAATCCTAATTTATCTTTTCCATTCCGCCCATGTAAGGCTGCAGCGCTTCCGGAATCAGCACCGTTCCGTCTGCCTGCTGGAAGTTTTCCAGAATGGCCACCAGGGTTCTGCCGACCGCAAGCCCCGAACCGTTCAGGGTATGGACGAACTCGGGTTTTGCCTTCTCGTTTTCCCGGAACCGGATGGCAGCCCTGCGCGCCTGGAAATCCTCGAAGTTGCTGCACGAGGAAATCTCCCGGTAGGTATTCTGCGACGGCAGCCATACTTCGATATCATAAGTCTTTGCCGCTGAAAAACCCAGGTCGGCGGTGCAGAGCTCGATGACCCGATACGGCAATCCGAGCAACTGGAGAACCTTTTCCGCGTCGTTCAGAAGCAGCTCCAGCTCCCGGTATGATGCATCGGGCCGGCAGAACTTGACCAGTTCGACCTTGTTGAACTGGTGCTGCCGGATGTAACCCCGGGTGTCTTTCCCGTACGACCCGGCTTCTTTGCGGAAACAAGGTGTGTATGCCGTATAGCGCAGCGGCAGATCGGCGCCCCGGAGTATCTCGCCGCGATGGATGTTGGTAACCGGCACTTCGGCCGTGGGAATAAGGAAGTAATCCAGCCCGTCAAGGCGGAACAGGTCTTCCTCGAACTTCGGCAACTGGCCGGTTCCGGTCATGCTGTCCCTGTTTACCATAAAGGGAGGAAGCATTTCAACATAATTGTGCCGGCCGGTGTGGAGGTCGAGCATGAAGTTGATGAGCGCTCTTTCCAGCCGCGCTCCGGCGTTCTTGCACAGCGTGAAGCGCGCGCCGGTAAGCTTTGCGCCGCGTTCGAAGTCCAGGATGTCGAGCGCCTCACCGATTTCCCAGTGGGGTTTGGGCTCGAACGTGAACGTCGGAACGACCCCCCACTTCCTGATTTCCACGTTGTCCGCTTCTGAGGCGCCGACCGGCGTGGTCGCATGCGGTACATTGGGTATGGTCAGCAGGTATCCCTGCAGTTCCTCATCGAGGACGCGCAACTGGTCGTCGAGGCTCTTTATCCGCTGGGACACCTCGCGCATCTCCGCGATCCGCTCCTGGGCCTGGCTCTTGTCCTTGATCCGGCTGATTTCCTCGGAAACCCTGTTCCGGACGGCCTTCAACGACTCGCTTTCCTGGAGCAGCACGCGGCGCCTGGCGTCGCACTCCTTGAACCCCGCGAGGTTGATTGCGCTGCCGCGAGTGGCGAGACGGGCCTCCACGGTATCGAGATTTTCCCTGAGATATCTGGCGTCAAGCATGAAAAGGCCTTTACATTTATTCAAAGAAAGCTATATTTTTTAGCACTTACCGGAGCATTAGTCAAACGTTTTTCCAATGACGGGCGCTGATGATTGTTCTGCGGGTGATCGCGCGGGGTACCGGCGAACAGTGCTGTTGCCCGCTGAACCGGCTCACGGTCCGCGGGAACCGGCGTGAGCCGGTGCCGGAAAAGGAGGTCAGGCGCGATGTATCGTCTGTTTGTCGCCATAGATCTTACGGAGTCCGCCAGAGAAGCCGTCTCGAAACTGTGCGGCGGTTTGCCCGGGGTGAAGTGGGTCGATCAGTCCCAGATGCATCTCACGCTCAGGTTCATCGGAGATGCTGACGAGGCCCTTTTCCGGCGCATCAAGGAGGAATTGGCCACTGTCGCCGCTCCTGCCTTCCGGATGCTTCTCCGGGGGGTGGGAATGTTCCCTCCGAAAAGGGACCCCCGCGTGCTGTGGGTGGGCGTGGAGAGGAACGAACAGCTCATTCGACTGCAAAGCCTGGTAGAACAGGCGCTCGCAAGGGCGGGGCTCGAACCGGAAGAAAGGCCGTTTTCTCCCCATATCACCCTTGCGCGCCTGCGGGACCTGACATCATCACAAATTGCCCCTTATCTGGAGCTTCACCGCCCGTTCGAGGCGCCGCCTGTCCCGGTGACCGAGTTCCATCTCTATTCGAGCACCCTGACGGCCAAGGGCGCCATCCACCGGCGGGAGTCGTCCCGTTCCCTGGAATGATGCAAAACCGCGGAGGGCTTGGATTGCTGTATGCCGGGCTTCCAGAGGGCTGCGCGGCCCGGATGGCCGGGAAAGGAAACTCTTGATTTTTTCATGCCGTTGTTTATAGTCTAGAGTGGTATTTACGATTCTCATTGAACATAAAGAACAAGAGGAGACGACATATGGCCAGCGAAAAGATTCTTGATTTCGGCGACAGCAATTTCGATACGGAGGTGCTGCAATCTCCGGTTCCGGTCCTCGTGGATTTCTGGGCTTCCTGGTGTGCTCCCTGCAGGTCTGTTGCGCCGATCGTGGATGCCTTGGCCGAGGCCTACGAGGGGAAGATAAAGGTGGGGAAGGTGAATGTTGACGAGAATCCCGCGATTCCGGCTCGATACGGCATCAGGGGAATTCCGACCATAATGCTCTTCAAAGAGGGCAAGCTGATCGACCAGGTCGTGGGCGCCGTGCCGAAAACCCAGCTGGAAGCTCTGGTCAACAAGGCTCTTTAGGCTGGAGCGCTGAGAGGAGGCGGATTTGCCGAGAATCGCGAAGAGTATCGTGTCAATTGTGCTTGCCGCTGGCATGCTCATGCCGCTGCAGGCTTTTGCCGTGCCCCAGAAAGGGAGTCCGGCGCCGGCAGTGCGGGTCGTGACGACAAACGGCCAGAAAGTTTCCCTGTCCGCCTATCAGGGGCAGGTCGTGGTGCTGGAATTTTTCGCTACCTGGTGCGAAGGGTGCAAGCTGTCCCTGCCCCACCTCAATTCGCTGAACTCCAAGTACGCCAAGCAGGGGCTCAGGGTGCTGGGCCTCAAT
This sequence comes from Geobacteraceae bacterium, assembly GCA_036677645.1. Classification (GTDB taxonomy): domain Bacteria; phylum Desulfobacterota; class Desulfuromonadia; order Geobacterales; family Geobacteraceae; genus RPRC01. The sequence continues at coordinate 16,877 of JAVBWB010000026.1, forward strand.
CCGGGCGTTCGCGGCGACTCTCTCAGCGTGGTCAGGAGTTTTATCAGGGAAAACAGGATAAATTTCCCCGTCGCCCTGGTCGATGGCGACCTGCTGGTGGATTACGGAGTCCAGCCCATACCCGCCATCTTCATTATCGACAAGAAGGGAATTCTGGTCCAGAAATTCATCGGTTACAATTCCCAGATCCAGACCGCAATGGAAACGGCTGTCAGGACCCTGCTGGCTCAATAAGGGGCTGACCGGCAAAAGGAGTTGAGAAGGGCTGCGTCGCGGGCGCCGCCCTTTTTTCATTTCAGGCGGAAATGGTTCATGATGGCGTTCGCCACGCTGCTGCTGATTCCCGGGACGGCGGCCAGTTCCTCCAGGGTTGCCGAGCGCAGTGCTTTCAGGCTGCCGAAATGTTTCAGCAACGTTTTCCAGCGCTTTACGCCGATCCCCGGAATCCTTTCGGAGGGCTGCAGGGCTTCGCGGGAACGGATGCCGGTGTGGTACGAGACGGCAAAGCGATGGGCTTCGTCCCTGATCCTGGCCAGAAGCAGAAGCGGCGCCGAATTCTGCCGCAGCACCACCGGGTTCTTTCTTCCCGGCAGGAAGACACGCTCGTCGCTTCTCCTCAGCTCGGTTTCTTCGGCACTGCTTTCCACCCGGCTCTTGGCCAGTGCCGCAAGGGCGATTCCTTCCACCTCCAACTCCGACAGGACCTGTCTCAGGATGTTCAGCTGCCCCTGACCGCCGTCGACGACGATCAGGTCCGGAGCCGGGTCTGCGCTGCCGCTGCCGCTGAAGCGGCGGGACAGCACTTCGCGCATCATGCCGTAATCGTCGGCCTGGTCCAGGGTCCTGATCCGGTAGCGGCGGTAGCTCTTTTTGTCCGGCTTGCCGTCCTGGAAGACGACCCTGCTTCCCACTGCGTGCCGTCCCTGGATATTGGATATGTCGTAGCACTCGATGCGGCCCGGCGCAGCGGGCAGGTGCAGGCGATCCCCGAGTTCGGCGAGCGTGGCTTCCGCTGTTTCCCGTGACCGCTTTTTCTCTTCGGCCGCGGTTTCGGCGTTCCTGCAGGCCAGCCGGACCAGTTCTGCCTTGGTTCCCCGGCGCGGGAAGGTAACGGCAACGCGCCGTCCCTTCTTTTCGGACAGAAATTCGCCGAGGGAATCCATCCCCGGAATCCGTGCAGGCAGCACTACTTCTTCCGGGATCTGCACGTCTCCGCCGTAGTACTCGCCCAGAAACGAGGAAATCCCCTCTTCATCTTCCATTTCCCACGAAAACGAGTAATTCCGGCTCCCGGTCAGACTTCCCCCCCTGATGAACAGCAGGGCTGTTTCAATATGGCCATCGTGCCTGAAGAATCCCAGTGCGTCCATGTCGCCGCCCCGGGTGACCATCTTCTGCTTTTCCACCGTGACTTCGACCGCATGCGCGAGATCACGGAACCGGGCGGCTTCTTCGTAGTTTTGCGCCCTGGCCGCGTCTGCCATCCTTTCCCGGAATTTTTTCAGGAGGTCGCGGTTTTTCCCCTCGAGAAAGAGGGCGGCGCCTTCCGCGAGGGAGGCGTAATCCTGTTCCGTAATCAGTCCGTGGCAGGGCGCCGAGCATTGGCGGAGCTGGTGATAGAGGCACGGCCTTCCCCTGCGCCGGCAGGTTTCCAGGGGATAATGGCGCAGCGGGAAAATCCTGTACAGCTGCTTCAGCACTTCCCGGGCCGCTGCCGCGGAACTGTAGGGGCCGAAATAGCGCGCGCCGTCATGTTTCACCCTGCGGATTATCGACAGGCGCGGGAACTTTTCCGCAGGGTCCATGCGCAGCGAAAAATAGGTCTTGTCGTCGCGCAGGTTGATGTTGTACCGAGGCCTGTGCTTCTTGATGAGGGTGTTTTCGAGGATCAGGGCCTCTTTTTCAGTATCGGTGACGATATAGTCGATGTCCGCCACCCTGGCCATGAGGAAACGGATGTGGTGCCTGCTGTCACGGGCTTTGGTGAAGTACGAGCGGACCCGGCTGCGAAGGTTTTTCGCCTTGCCGACATAGAGGACGACACCCGAGGCGTTCCGCATGAGGTAGACTCCCGGGGTCTGGGGAAGGGTGTCCGTACTTTCCGGTTTCATGAGTCGCCATTATACGCGCAATCCGGTTTTCTGCCAAGCCCGCCCTTTTGTTCTGCCGGACCACCCGCCCGGGCGGTTTCTGGTCATTATTCCAATGAAACGGCAACTCGGTTTTTGCATTGGAGCAGGGAGTGTGTTACTATTACTCCAAGTTTTCATGAGAGGAGCGATGATGGACCGTCCGCAGATTGAGGAAATCTTCGACAAAGGAGTGATCGCCCTCGAAAACGGCCACATCTATCTGGCCCTTGCCTGTTTCGAGGAGGCTGCTTCTCTCGACCGGTCACCCCTCCACTGCTCCTACCTGGCGTTCTGCCTGGCGAAGGTCCGTTCCCAGTTTGCCGAAGCCGTGGCCCTCTGCCGGGAAGCGGTGAAAAAGGACCCCGACAATGCCCTGCACTATCTCCACCTGGGCAGGGTCTACGTGATGGCCGAACAGAAGGAGAGGGCGCTGATGGTCCTTCGCCGCGGCCTGCGCTGCGAAAACAGGGGCATTCTCCTCCACGAACTTTCCCTGATAGGCGACCGGAAGCGGCCGCCGATTCCGAAGCTGGAAAGGAGCCATCCCCTCAACAGATATCTCGGCAAGATCCTCGGCTGCCTGGGATTGCGCTGAGAGCTGCGCCGGACCTGCCGTATCGACATTCCGGAGACATCCGGGCCTTTCCGCGTTGACCGAGCCGCGGATGCCATGCGAGAATCCCCTGATGCAGACAACAGACTCTGAAGCCATCGTTATCAGTGCCATGGATTACGGTGAAAGCGACCGGATCGTAACGCTCCTGGGCCGCGAATGCGGCAAGGTCCGGGTCATCGCCCGGCACGGGAAGACCAGCAGGAAGCGGTTCGGCGGAGCACTGGAACTCTTCGCCCGCCTGCAGGTGCGCCTGGTGCCCAAGGAGGGACTGTCGAGCCTGCGCGGAGCCGACATCGTGACCGTCTTTCCGGGAATCCGGCGCGAGATCGCGAAAATAGCCCATGCGGGCTATGCCTGTGAGGTGGTCGACCGACTGCTTCCGGACGCCCTGGTCAACCCCAGGCTCTACCGCCTGTTCCTTTCCTACCTGGAGCACCTGGACGGTTCTCCGGCCCTTTCGGACGATCTTCGTTTCTTCCAGGTCAACCTGCTCAACATCCTCGGATATCGGCCCTCGTTGAGGAACTGCACCCGGTGCGGCGCGGCCCTGGACGGTGATGCCTTTTTCTCGGCTTCCGGCGAGCTGCTCTGCGCTGCCTGCCGGGGGGGCGGCAAGGGCGTGGGCGCCGCAACGCTGGCCATCCTGGACCGGGCTCTCGCGACCGGACGTTTCGGAGTGGTACGGTTCCCGGCGGCCTCTCTCGGGGAAGCGGGCAGGCTGCTCGATACCGCCATCGCCTCGCACCTGAACCGGCCCCTGCATTCCCTCACCTTCATGAACAGCGTTCTGGATATTCAATAAGAGTAAAAAAATCCAATAATCCTTGACAGGAAAGGGAGTTACGGGTAATCTAGCCGTTCCAAGTTTTAGTCTGACTGAACTTCGGCCGGGCGACCGACATGCCCGGCTGTCCTTTGTTTATGAACCGTTTCGAAGCTCCGGAGGAAACGATTTGACCTTTCAAGACCTGATTCTGTCCCTGCAGGGGTACTGGGCGCGCCAGGGGTGCGTCATCCAGCAGCCCTATGATGTTGAAAAAGGCGCCGGCACCTTCAATCCCGCAACCTTCCTGCGCGTTCTCGGCCCCGAGCCCTGGAAGGTTGCCTATGTGGAACCGTCCCGCCGCCCGACCGACGGCCGTTACGGCGAAAACCCCAACCGGCTCCAGCACTACTACCAGTTCCAGGTGATCATGAAGCCTTCGCCGCTGAACATCCTGGACCTCTACATCGATTCCCTCAAGGCATTCGGTATCAATCCCAACCAGCACGACATACGCTTCGTCGAGGACGACTGGGAGTCGCCGACCCTGGGCGCATGGGGCCTGGGCTGGGAGGTCTGGCTGGACGGAATGGAGATCACCCAGTTCACCTACTTCCAGCAGGCGGGCGGCATCGATCTGAAGCCGGTTTCTTCCGAGATCACCTATGGCTGCGAGCGGATCGCGATGTACCTCCAGGGAGTGGACAATGTCTATGACCTGGAATGGGTCAAGGGGGTCAAATACGGCGACATCCACCACCAGAGCGAAGTGGAGTTCTCCCGCTACAACTTCGAAGAGGCTGATGTCGACATGCTGCTGCGGCTGTTTTCCATGTACGAGCAGGAATGCATCCGCCTCGCTGAAGGCGGGCTGGTCCTGCCCGCGTACGACTACGTCATGAAGTGCTCCCATGCCTTCAATCTCCTGGATGCCCGGGGCGCCATCTCGGTGACCGAGCGCGCATCCTACATCGGCCGGGTGAGAAACGTCGCCAGGCTGTGCGCCGAAGGCTATCTCGCCCTTCGGGAGCGGCTGGGCTTCCCGCTGCTGAAAGGGGGGTGCTGAGATGGCACTGGAACTTTTTCTGGAAATCGGCACCGAGGAGATTCCGGCGGCATTCCTGCCCCGGGCGATGGCCGACCTGGACGGTCTCATCAGGAAGGAGCTGGAAACGGCCAGGATTTCCCACGGGGAGGTCCGGACCCTGGCCACGCCGCGCCGGCTGGCCCTGCGTGTGGACGGCATGGCCGGCCGGCAGCCCGATGCCGACGTGACCGCCATGGGCCCGGCGAAAAAGGTCGCCTTTGATGCCGAGGGCAAACCGACCAGGGCAGCTGAGGGTTTCGCCAAGGGACAGGGCGTCGAGGTCAAGGACCTGGCCATCGTCGCGACCGAAAAGGGCGAGTACGTGGCGGTGACCAAGCGGCTGGTGGGGCTGCCCACGGCCGAGATCCTGGCCGAGATCCTGCCGCGGGTGGTGGGCGCCATCCCGTTCCGCAAATCCATGCGCTGGGGCGACCTGGACGTCCGTTTCGCCCGGCCGATCCACTGGATCGTCGCCCTGTTCGACGGGGTGGTGGTCCCGTTCACCTTCGGCTCGGTCAACAGCGGCAGCATGTCCCGCGGCCACCGCTTCATGGCCAATGCGGCCTTTCCGGTCAGGGACTTCGGCCACTACCTGGACGAATGCGAGCGCCACTTCGTCATTCCCGACCCGGAAAAAAGGAAGGAGATCATCCGTCGCGAGGTGGAGCAGGCGGCCCGCGCCACGGGCGGCCGCATCCTTCCCGACGAGGGCCTGCTGGAGCAGGTCACCTTCCTGGTGGAGTACCCGAGCGTGGTCTGCGGCAGCTTCCCCACCGATTTCCTCCAGGTTCCCCGGGAGGTCCTGATCACCTCCATGCGCGAGCACCAGCGCTATTTCTCCATCGTGGACGGGGAAGGGAAACTGTTGCCTCATTTCATCACCGTCAACAATACGCTGGCGGAGGACCCGACCGTGGTCGTCAAGGGCAACGAGCGGGTCTTGCGGGCGCGCCTTTCCGATGCCCGCTTCTTCTTCGACGAAGACCGGAAGACGCCGCTGGAAGATCGCGTCGAGGACCTGAAAGGGGTCGTCTACCAGGCACGGCTGGGCACCTCGTTCGAGAAAATGGAGCGGTTCCGGGAACTGGCCGGCCGGCTGGCGGACCAGCTGTGCGCGGAGATGAAGGAAAAGGTGCTGCGGGCAGCCTACCTGTGCAAGGCCGACCTGGTTACCGGCATGGTGGGGGAATTCCCCGAGCTGCAGGGGGTGATGGGCCGTGAATACGCCCTGTTCGCCGGAGAAGACCCGGACGTGGCCAGGGCGATCCACGAGCATTACCTGCCGAGCCAGGCGGGCGGCGAACTCCCCTCGTCACCGGTCGGCGCCATGGTCTCCATTGCGGACAAGCTGGACACCATCTGCGGCTGCTTCGGCGTGGGGCTGATTCCCACCGGAACTGCGGATCCCTATGCGCTGCGGCGCTCTGCCCTGGGCATCATCGCGATCATATTGGACAGGGGATACGGCGTTTCCCTTTCCGCGCTCATCGACGCGTCGCTCGAACTTTTGCAGGACAAGTTGTCGCGCGACGCGGCCGAGATCAGGGCCGATGTGCTGGAGTTTTTCCGCGGCCGCTATGTCAACCTGATGGCGGGACGCTACCCTTCCGATGCAGTGGAAGCAGCGGTGGCGGTCACCTTCGATGACCTGAACGACACCGCCGCACGGATCGCCGCCTTGGCGGAGTTCAAGGGAAGAGCGGATTACGAGCCGCTTGCGGTGGCATTCAAGCGGGTCTGCAATATCGTCAAGGGTGGGTACGACTTCCCCGTGGAAGAATCCCTCTTCCAGGAAGACGCTGAAAGGGAACTGTTCAGCGCTTTTGAAGGAGTCGGCACCATAGCCCGGGGCATGATCGCCAAAAAGGATTACCTGGCCGCCCTGGTCGAGATCGCCGGCCTGCGGGGACCCGTCGACGAGTTCTTCGACCAGGTCATGGTGATGGCCGAGGACGAACGGGTGAAGAACAACCGGCTGGCACTTCTCACCGGGATCTCCCGGCTGTTCGGCGCCATAGCGGACTTCGCAAGGCTTTCGGCCTGAAAACAAACGGATCGGGACGGTTCCCCCGAACGGCGTGCGTTCGCCGGCGTCGTGCCCCGGACCAACAATAACATTCTGTGAGTGGAAAAACAGAACAATTCTAGGAGGATTGGTATGTCGGCAAAATTTGTCTACTTCTTCGGCAACGGCGCAGCGGAAGGGACGGCGGAAATGAAGAACCTGCTTGGCGGCAAGGGGGCCAACCTGGCTGAAATGACCAGCATCGGGCTGCCCGTACCGCCCGGCTTCACCATTACGACGGAAGTATGCACAGAATTTTACAAGAACGACAGCAACTATCCTTCCTCCCTGAAAGACGAGGTCAAGGCGAACCTTGCCAAGGTGGAGCAACTCCTGGACAAGAAGTTCGGCGATCCGGAAAAACCGCTCCTTTTCTCGGTCCGCTCCGGCGCCCGGGCTTCCATGCCGGGCATGATGGATACGGTCCTGAACCTGGGCCTGAATGAAACCACCATCCAGGGCATCATCAAGCAGAGCGGCGACGAGCGTTTCGCCTATGACGCCTACCGGCGTTTCATCCAGATGTACGCCAACGTGGTCATGGGCATGGACGGTTCGCTCCTGGAGGAACTGCTGGAGCAGAAGAAAGAGGACAGGAACGTTCACCTCGACACGGAGCTGACCGCAGAGGACTGGAAAGACCTGGTGGACAAATACAAGGCAAAGATCCAGGAAACCCTCGACCAGGAATTCCCGGACGACCCGCAGGAACAGCTGTGGGGGGCGATCGGCGCCGTGTTCGGCTCCTGGATGAACCAGCGGGCCATAACCTACCGCAGGCTGCACAACATTCCGGCTGACTGGGGCACGGCGGTCAACGTCCAGGCCATGGTGTTCGGCAACATGGGAGACGATTGCGCCACCGGCGTTGCCTTCACCCGCGACCCCTCCACCGGCGAGAACTATTTCTACGGCGAATACCTGGTCAATGCCCAGGGTGAGGACGTGGTCGCCGGCATCCGCACCCCCCAGCCCATCAACCGCGCCAAGCACAAGGACGGCGACCTGCCGGCGATGGAAGACGTCCTGCCGGAGTGCTACCAGCAGCTGGCGAAGATCCGCGATATCCTCGAGAAGCATTACAAGGACATGCAGGACATCGAGTTCACCATCGAGAAGGGCAAGCTCTTCATGCTGCAGACCAGGAACGGCAAGCGCACCTCCCGGGCTTCCATAAAGATCGCGGTCGACATGGTGAACGAAGGGCTGATCGACGAGAAAACGGCGGTCCTCAGGGTTTCTCCCGACCAGCTTGACCAGCTCCTCCACCCTTCGCTCGATCCCAAGGCGCCGCGCAAAGTCATCGCCAAGGGCCTTCCCGCATCGCCGGGCGCGGCTGCCGGCAGCGTGGTGTTCAGCGCCGACGAAGCCGAGGCCGCGGCCAAGCTGGGGCTCAAGGTGATCCTGGTCAGGGTCGAGACCAGCCCGGAAGACATCCACGGCATGAACGCCGCCCAGGGCATCCTCACCGCCAGGGGCGGCATGACCTCCCATGCGGCGGTTGTCGCGCGCGGCATGGGCAAATGCTGCGTGGCCGGCTGCGGAGCGATCAAGGTCGACTATGCGGCCAACGAGTTTTCGGTCAACGGCGTCACCGTGAAAAAGGGCGACACCATCACCCTGGACGGCGGGACCGGCGAGGTCATCCTCGGCCAGGTGCCGACCGTGCCGCCCCAGCTTACCGGCGACTTCAAGACCATCATGGACTGGGTGGACAAATACCGCAAGCTGGGTGTCAGGGCCAATGCGGATACGCCCAAGGACGCCAGGACCGCCCGCGACTTCGGCGCCGAAGGGATCGGCCTCACCCGCACCGAGCACATGTTCTTCGAGGCTGACCGCATCGCTGCCGTCAGGGAGATGATCCTGTCCGAGGAGGTTGAGGGGAGAAAGAAGGCCCTGGCCAAGATCCTGCCCATGCAGAAGGGTGATTTTATCGGCATCTTCCGCGAAATGAAGGGGTTGCCGGTGACGATCCGCCTGCTCGACCCGCCGCTGCACGAGTTCCTCCCCCAGGAGGACAAGGATATCGACGCGCTTTCCAGGACCATGGGCGTCAGCGTGGACAAACTCAAGCACAAGGTCGAATACCTGCATGAATTCAACCCCATGCTGGGTCACCGCGGCTGCCGCCTGGGCGTGACCTTCCCCGAGATCTACGACATGCAGGTCCAGGCCATCATGGAAGCGGCCTGCGAGCTGAACAAGAACGAGGGCTTCAGCATCGTTCCCGAGATCATGATCCCGCTGGTTGCGACCCTGGAGGAGCTCACCAGCATCAAGACCAATGCGGTGCAGATCTGCAACGAGGTCATGGAGCGGTACAACGTGAAGGTGAAGTACATGATCGGCACGATGATCGAACTGCCGCGGGCCGCCCTGTGCGCAGACGAAATTGCCCGGGAAGCGGAATTCTTCTCGTTCGGCACCAACGACCTCACCCAGACCACGTTCGGCCTGTCCCGGGACGACGCCGGCAAATTCCTTCCCTTCTACGTTGAAAAAGGCATTCTGCAGGAGGACCCCTTCGTTTCCATCGACCAGTCGGGCGTGGGGCAGCTGGTGAAGATCGGCTGCGAAAAGGGGCGTGCTACACGGAAGAAACTCAAGATCGGCATCTGCGGCGAACATGGCGGCGATCCCGCATCGGTCATCTTCTGCCACAAGGCCGGGCTCGATTACGTTTCCTGCTCGCCGTTCCGCGTGCCCATCGCAAGGTTGGCAGCGGCCCATGCAGCTTTGCAGGAGCAGTTGGGGGCGGACCAGTCAAGCCGTACGGTATGAGAAAAAACGGGAATGCCCGGCCGAAAAACGGTCGGGCATTCCCGTTTAACGCGGGCGCTGTGATGCGCCGGGAAAAGTCAAGCGTAACAATCGACAGGAGGAAGCGGGGATGGCAAGAGGCGTGGTAAAGTGGTTCAATGACAGCAAGGGTTTCGGTTTTATCGAGCAGGAAGGTGGCGAGGACGTGTTCGTGCACTTCTCCTCGATCCAGGGCGACGGCTTCAAGTCGCTTGCCGAAGGGCAGGAAGTCAGTTTCGACGTGGTCCAGGGCGCCAAGGGACCGCAGGCGGCGAACGTGGTCAAGATGTAATTTCAGGCAAGCGTGAACGAACAGAGCCCCGGAGGAATCCGGGGCTTTTTCATTGAACCAGGATCGAGGATGCCATGTCAAAGGACAAATTCCCGGTAACTCCCGCCATACGAGTCCTGCGTGCCGAAAAAATATCTTTCACCCCTCATCTGTACGATTACGAGGAGAAGGGCGGCACGGCCGTAAGCGCCAGAGAGCTTGACGTACCGGAACATTCTGTAGTAAAGACTCTCATCATGGAGGACGACGGGGGCAACGCTCTGATCGTTCTCATGCACGGCGACCTCCAGGTGTCCACCAGGGAACTGGCCAGGTTTCTGGGTGTGAAGAGCGTAACGCCATGCGCACCGGACAAAGCCAACCGCCTTACCGGCTACCTGGTGGGGGGCACCTCGCCTTTCGGCGTCCGACGTTCCATGCCGGTCTACCTGGAAGAGACCATTCTTGATCTGCCCGAGATCTACATCAACGGCGGCAAGCGCGGATTCCTGGTCGGCATTTCGCCGCGGGACGTGGAGCGCATTCTGTCGGCAGTCAGGGTCAGGGTCGGCATCAAGCAATAAAGACGAATAAATCGGCGACACGCAGGAGGATTTCATGATCATCGAAACGGTCCCTGTTGGGCCACTTCAAGTAAACTGCTACATACTCGGCTGTGAAGAGAGCAGGGAAGGCGTCGTGATAGACGCCGGAGGCAGCGTGGACAGGGTGCTCAGCCGGGTGAAGAACCAGGGACTGAACGTCAGGTACCTCCTCAGCACCCACGGCCATTTCGACCATGTAGGGGGTAACCGCGCGTTCCTTGAGGCCACGGGCGCAACGTACCTGATTCACGAAAAGGATGCTTTCCTCCTCTCCATGGCAGCCGCTTCCGGACGGAATTTCGGAGTCGAAGTGGAGAATTCACCGGAGCCGGACAAGTTCCTTTCAGATGGCATGATCATAGAGTTCGGCAAAAAGCAGCTGCAGGTCATTTTCACGCCCGGTCACTCACCGGGGGGATGCAGCCTCTACTGTGCAAGCGAGGGAGCCGTCTTTACGGGCGACACTCTTTTCAACGGCTCTGTCGGCAGGACCGACCTGGGGGGCGGATCGATGGAAATGCTCATCCGCTCCATCAAGCAGCGTCTTTTCACCCTGCCGGAAACTACCCGGGTGTTTCCGGGACACGGGCCATCCTCCACCATTGCCATTGAGCGGATCTCCAATCCGTACGTGCCCAAAGGGTGACCGGCAGAATCTTCTGCTCCTGAAATTCCCGACAACGGACGCCGATGCGATCCGGCCCCAGGGGCTCCCCCGTGCATAAAGCGGTTTTCGGCGGGAGCCTTTTTTCTGCGTTCCATCTTGCATATCCCTCAGATTCCACGGGTATCCCTGTTCGCTGCGAAACCCTCCCCATTCCCAACGATCCTTGTTTGTCCCTTCCTTTCCTGGAACCCGGTTCATGAATTAGACGTTATTTAGTATTTGACACACAACTATAATGCATGTTAATAAAACAATGCTAAGCATCTATTGGCCCGGCGAAGGTCCCTGCGCACTTCCTGCTGTTTGCCTATGTCGCCGAAAAAACGCGAGCAAGAGACTTAGTTCCACGTACCATCTCACGAAGCTTCTCGGGGAGATACCAAGATGAAATGTTCCATGACGATCATTGTGATCTCGATGTTGGGCTTTGCCGCCTTCTCCTGCTCGTCACGGTCACGGAATGTCGACACCGCCGGATGGGGTTATGAGAAAGAGGCGGTCCGTGTCCAGCTGAAGGGTGATCCCCTGCTGAACCTTTACCAGAGCAGGCCGCACACGCTGGTGGTGTGCGTCTACAACCTCAAGGAACTCAACGGGTTCAACACGCTGGCAGACAGCAGGGGGGGGCTGCCGGCACTCCTGGAATGCAACCGTTTCGATCCCGGGGTCGCGTATGCGAAGCGGTTGATCGTCCAGCCGGGCATGGATACCAGTGAAGCGCTGGATCGATCGGAAGGTACGCGCTACGTGGGCCTGGTCGCCGGATATTATTCCCTGCACAAGGCCACGAGTATCCGCGTCTTCCAGATTCCCACGTCGGTTTTCAACAATCCGAAAAAACTGGACATCACACTCCATATGGGACCGGAGGGGATGCAGGAGGTGAAAAAAACTAAATGAACATAGCGAAGCCGTTGTTCTGGCAGCAGGGGATATCGTTCCGGTCGCTGCATCTGCAGCATTCAGACCGGGCGAACCAGAGCCTGCTGGTTCCCTATCAGAAATTCATGGCGCCGTACTTCTGGGGAGTCTGGAGCATGGAAATCGATTCCGGGGAAATTTTGCACTTTATTTAAATGGTGAAGGATTTCCGAAACGGTTGTCGAAATTAGTGGACAACTCAAAAAGTCCCATAGGGCAAAACCGCTTGATCACATCTTTTGCATGTTACGAGCCATATAACAAAGGCCATACCTCGAAAGGTATGGCCTTTGCCATGCGGGAGGGCAACTTTCACCACATTTGGGGGAGGGAGTGAGAGTTTAATACCTGCCGCCGTAGAATCCCGTATGTCTGCCTTCATCAAATCTGCCCGGGCCGCGGTTATATCCGCCATGACCATAGTCCCGCCGGTACGAATCCCTGTCTCCGTAATATCTGTCGTGCCCGCCATGCCGGCCATAGTTGCGGGTCTCGTACTCCGCCACTTCGTGGTATGAAGGCTGTGCATGGTAGCCCACAAACGGAAGACCGATATTGACTGAAGCTCCGGGGAGGGGCAGGCTGAGCCCGAATCCCGGCAGGTTTATGGAGAACCCGGCATGGGAAGCGGTAGCCGCAGACCACGACACCAATACTATGACTGCCAAATAGAAAATCATACGCTTGAACATTTTGTTTACCTCCTCTACTCGTTAGATACCGGATTGCCGTTGAATGAAAAAGCATGTTCAGGTCTCAGTCGTTCTTTCGGGTCGTAGAACGAAGGAGATCTTTATCGGTTGACAAGGATTCTTCCGTGGGATTGAAAGTGGTCCAAGGTGAGCAGCAAGACGGTACGAATTCGTCGGTATTCAGCGTAGCGTGTTTATGAACGCATCGGTATAACCGTTCCGCGCGAGGGACGCGCGTGCGGTTTCCGCATCTGAACGGGTGCGGAATTTCCCGGCGTGTACCCGGTAGATACGGCCCTGAGCCGTCTCCACTTCACGGATGACGGAATAAGCCAGTTCTTTCCCCAGTTTCTGTGAGAGGAGGTGGGCGGCTCCCCGGTCGCTGAAGGCTGCCACCTGGAGAGTGTACAACGGGCCTGCATCGCCCTTTTGGGCCGGCTGAACGCTCGTTGGAGCGCTTTCCACGACTTCCAGCAGGACCGGAACGACTCCGCCACTCACGATTCCCAGGTCCTGTGCCGCGCAGTAAGACAGGTCGACGATCCGACCCTGAACGAACGGTCCGCGGTCGTTGACCCGCACGATCATGGACTTTCCGCTGGTCTTGCTGGTGACCCTGATGATGCTGCCGAGCGGTAGGGTTTTGTGAGCTGCGGAAGGCTTGTTCTTGTCGAACAGCTCGCCGTTGCTCGTCGGGTTCCCGTGTTCTTCATTGCCATACCAGGAAGCAAGCCCCTCCTCCCGGAAACCGTCTGCCTTGAAGAGCGGCTCGTAGCGCACGCCATCCACCCAGTACGGACGCTCCCAGGGCCGCATCCACGAGGGGCCGGGTTCAACCCTGACCCTGTGGCCGGACGTGCCGCAGGAGGCGAGCAGCAAACAAAAAATCATTAGAACAAGGGTATTGTTCTGCATGGCACACAGTATAGTGAGAATTGCTCGGAAATCAATATGCTCCGAACCACGGATTCGATTTGTTAAGCCGGCTCTTTCATGTGTTCCCGAGACCGGGCAAGCCCGATGAAAAAACAATCTACAGAATACCCCATTTTAGAAGCGTTTCCCGCCTTAGAAGGTATGCTGTGCATTTCTCATTGACAGGCAATTCTGTCTACTGCTAATTTCATTAACATTGTAGCGATCAAACAGATTTTTCGGCTGATGTCAACCCTGCTGTGACAGCAAGCCCTCCGTTGCCGTCCCGTTTCAGGCGATTTCGTGGGTTATTCTCCGACAGGCTCTCCTGCCCGTTTCAGCGATAGCTATGCCTGCCAGGAGAACCGTGCCTGCACGGGAATGGTTTCTGTTTATTCATGCAAAATTCCAGAAAGGAAGCACGGGACTGCCGCTTTCCAAGGCCTCTCGGAAGAATCAATTTCATGAAAACTGTTGTTCTAGGTCTCCTTTTGTTTGTCTTTTGTATCCCGGCGTGTAGCGAGAGTTACAAAGCCGCCGGCACCATTGATGTTTATTTTTCCCCCCGTGGCGGCGCCAGCGACGCCATCGTCCGGGAGATTGTCTCGGCCAGAAGCGAAATCCTGGTGCAGGCCTACTCGTTCACCAGCGCGCCGATAGCCAAAGCCCTGCTTGACGCCCGAAAGCGCGGCGTGAGGGTTGAAGTCGTCCTTGACAAGAGCCAGCGTCGGGAAAAATACACCTCGGCCGATTTCCTGGCACATGGAGGCATCGATACCTATATCGATTCGCGCCATGCCATTGCCCATAACAAGATAATGGTGATCGATCGGATGACCCTGATTACCGGTTCGTTCAACTTTACCAGGGCCGCCGAGGAGAAAAATGCGGAAAACCTCCTGGTGATCAGGAACAACGGTCCGCTGGCAGACAGATATGTGCTCAACTTTGTCGAGCACCGGAATCATGCTGAAAGTTACCGGGGAAGATGAGCCGTAATTTGGGCTTGAATTTTTTTTTGAATCAAACTAGTATGTGAAATTCACGGGGAGGCGTTGCCTCCCCCGTTTTTTTGCACCCATCCGCCTACCCCGCAGCAACTGTCAGTCCTCCTTGCCTTGCAGGTCGATCAACTGATTGTCGGGCCTTGTTTACGTGGATGTTGCATGATGGTGAGCTTCACCGGCTATCGTCCTTCCTGAACCTTGAGGCCAGTGAGCTTGTTTGGCGGCGTATTGCGCGGTCAGTGCGCCGGCAGGTATGTTTTACAACCCCTCTTAGGGAAAAATGCAGACAAAGGAGAAGAAGATGAAGTACCTGCGTAAGCAATGCATCGATTGCGGCAGCGATGCGGTTCAGACACTTGTCGATGAGATCAAGCCGAATTTCAGGATGGAAGTGGTCCAGTACGCCTGCGGAGCCGAGCTCAGGAGCTCATTTTCCACCGTGAGTCGCATGGGCAAAGCGGAGCATTCCGGCTGCACCCAGTGCTGAATGATGCGGGGGAGGCCTGATCCAGGCCCCCCCGATCTTGTCGCATCCCGAGCAGGCCGTCGTTCATGCTCTCGGCCTTTTCCCCGGTACCCTCCCCGATCCAATTCATCAGACTTTCCGGATTCGATCCGAATAATATCTTCGCCCCCATGATTGATCCGGCGCCGGTCAACCGTGCGGCCTTTTCCCCGCTTACCCTTGTAGTTTGAGTTGGCAATGCTTATAATGATGCTAGGTTTTCCAGGAGTATCGAAAAAATGAGCTCTCAAAGGGGTTATCAAATGAACACATTCAAGACGACAATGTTGCTCGCACTGCTCACGGTGCTGCTTGTCATGGCAGGGGGCGCTATCGGCGGCCGGGGCGGCATGCTGATCGCCCTGGTAATGGCCGGGGTGATGAACTTCGTTTCCTACTGGTTCTCGGACAAGATAGTGCTTGCCATGTATGGTGCGAAGGAGGTCACCGAGGCTGAAAGTCCCGAGTTCTACGGGATCGTCAGGCAACTTGCCTCGAGGGCAGGTTTGCCCATGCCCCGCGTTTACGTGATTCCTTCGGATACTCCCAACGCCTTTGCCACCGGCAGGAATCCCGAACATGCCGCGGTGGCCGCCACCAGCGGCATCATGCGCATACTTTCCCGCGAGGAACTGATGGGGGTCATGGCCCATGAACTGGCTCATGTCAAACATCGCGATATTCTGATCTCCACCATTGCCGCTACAGTGGCCGGAGCCATCACCTATCTTGCCCACATGGCCCAGTGGGCTGCCATATTCGGCGGCAGCAGAGACCGTGACGGCGAAGGAGGCGGACTGCTCGGCATGCTGGTGATGGCGATCGTGGCACCGCTTGCGGCGCTCCTGATCCAGATGGCCATATCCCGCTCCCGGGAATATGGCGCCGACGCGGGCGGCGCGGAAATCTCGGGCAACCCCCTGTACCTGGCAGGCGCGCTTAAAAAACTGGAGATGGCCAATCAGCGTCTTCCCATGGAAGACGCCACGCCGGCCACTGCCCACATGTTCATTGTCAATCCCCTCACCGGTGGTGGTCTCATGTCGCTCTTCTCAACCCACCCCCCCGTCGAGGAGCGGGTCCGCCGTCTGGAATCGATGATTTATGGCGCACGGGGATAATACGGCAGGGCCGGCCTGACTATGAATGGAGTCCCTTTGAAAAACCGTAACCCCCGCTTTGTCGCCTTTGAAATCCTTGATCGGATCGAACGCGAACGGTCATATGCAGATATCCTGGTGGACCGGGCGCTTTCCGGGGGCGGGCTCGAAGGCCCGGACCGGGGTTTCCTTACCGAGCTGGTATTCGGGGTGCTGCGAAGGCGCGGGACCCTGGACTATCTCATCGGGTGCTGTTCCAGCAAACCGGTCAACAGGATGGAAAGGCGGGTGCTCAATCTGTTGCGAACCGGTCTTTACCAGATCTGTTTTCTCGATCGTGTCCCGGTATCTGCGGCGGTGAATGAAACGGTCAACATCGCCAAGTCGGTAGCGCCGAGGGCGTCCGGGTTCATCAATGCCGTCCTGCGCCGGGCCGACCGGGAAAGGGAATCGATTTCCTGGCCCGACCGGGACCGCGATCCCGCCGCCTTCATTTCCGCGCGCCACTCTCTGCCCCGCTGGCTTGCCGAAAGATGGATCTGCCAGTTGGGCCCGGTGGAAGCCGAAGCCCTTGCCGAGGCAATGAACGGGATGCCACGGCTCACCGTAAGGGTCAATACCCTGAGAATCAGCCGGGCGGATCTGCTCGGCCGGATCCGGGATGCAGGTGTGGAGGCGGCGGCTACCGACTATTCTCCGGACGGTATCAGGATTCTTTCCCCCATCCAGCCGGCAGAGCTTCACGGATTCAAGGAAGGTCTGCTGACGGTTCAGGACGAGTCATCGCAACTGGCCTCCCGCTTTCTTGCGCCTCTGCCGGGCGAATCGGTGCTGGATCTCTGCGCCGCGCCCGGCGGCAAGGCGACCCACCTGGCGCAGCTCATGGGAAACAGCGGCCTGGTGATTGCCTGCGACCTCGATCCCCGCAAATTCCCGCGCATCGAGGAAAATTCCCGCAGGCTCGGCATTTCGATCATCCGGACCGTTGCTCTCGATGCTTCGTGCGTCCTTGATGCGCTTGGCGACCGGCGCTTCGACCGTATCCTCGTGGATGCGCCGTGCAGCGGGCTGGGCGTGCTCAGGCGGAATCCGGAGGCCAAGTGGCGCCTCGCCCGACAGGACCTGCAGCGGATGGCCCGTCTCCAATCCCAAATAATCCTGAACGCTTCCGCTCACCTGGCGGTTGGCGGCGCGCTCCTCTATTCGACCTGCTCCGTTTCAAGGGAAGAAAATGAGGATGTGATCAACGATTTTCTTTCAGAAAGAAACGATTTTGTGGTAGAAGACCTTAGGAATGTTTCGCCTGCCAGCCCGGAGATCTTCACGGAACAGGGATTCTTCCGCAGTTGGCCCCACCGGCACGGCATGGACGGCTTTTTCGCTGCCAGGCTGAGAAAAAAGAGCGGATAAACATATCGGAGAACTCATTTTGGGGGGTTTATGAAGAAAATCGCGCCATCAATCCTCTCGGCGGATTTTTCGCGGCTTGGTGAAGAGATCCGCGCCGTGGAGGCCGGGGGCGCAGATTACATACATGTCGACGTCATGGATGGACATTTCGTGCCGAACATCACCATCGGCCCGCTGGTGGTCGCAGCTGCCAGGAAGGTAACCGATCTGCCCCTGGACGTCCACCTGATGATTGAGAATCCCGATTGTTACGTGCCTGCATTTGCCGAGGCCGGCGCCGACATCATCGTCGTCCACGCTGAAGCGTCCGTACATCTTCACCGGACGGTCCAACTGATCCGCTCACTGGGCAAGAAGGCCGGCGTCGCATTGAATCCGGCAACCCCCCTGAACCATCTGGATTATGTCCTCGCGGATCTGGACCTGGTCCTTCTGATGACGGTGAACCCCGGTTTCGGCGGGCAGTCCTTCATCGAGCCATGCCTCGACAAGATCCATTCCCTCCGCGGCATGCTGGACAAGCGTGGCCTGGAAACGGAACTTGAAGTAGACGGCGGCGTCAAGACCGACAACATCAGGCGGATAGCCAATGCGGGGGCTGACGTGTTCGTGGCCGGAAGCGCCGTGTTCGGCAGCCCTGATTATGCCGCAACCATTCATGAATTGAAGCGGCAGGCACGGGAACCGCTTTTGTGAGGCAGTCTCCGCATACGACCGAAACCTGTCATGAACATGCGAGAAGTACTTGCCGGTAGCGTGCAGCTCCAACCGGGAAGCATTCATTGCCCGCTTTGATCCAGGGAAAAAGCATGGCTGAGAACAAAGGGATGGAAACCAACATTCTGGTCATCGATGATTCCGAATCGGTTCGCAAGGATATTATCCGGACGCTGCAGTCCCATTCCGTGGCAACCTATTTCCATGAAGCTGCCGATGGCATCGAAGGGTTGAAGGTGCTTCTCGAAATCAAGATGGACCTGGTCCTGTGCGATGTGGAGATGCCCCGTCTCGACGGCTTCAGGTTTCTTTCCATGGTACGCTCCCGCGACGTTCTGAAAAACATTCCCTTCATCATGCTCACGGCCAAGGAGGACCAGGAATCCAAGATGCGCGGATACGAGCTGGGTGTCGCCGACTACATCACCAAGCCGTTCGGCCCCGGCGAGCTCGTGGCCAGGGTTAACGTGCACCTGCAGATCAAGAAGCTCCAGGACGAGCTGATGAAAGCGAACGAGCTTCTGGTGGAGATATCGTATACCGATCATCTTACCGGCCTCTATAACCGCCGCTACCTCATGGAAGTCCTGGAAAGGGAGTTTTCCCGCGCGCAGAGGAACTGCGGGGTCCTTTCGCTGCTCATTCTCGATATAGATCAGTTCAAGGGAATCAACGACCGGTTCGGCCATCAGGAAGGTGATACGGTGCTTTCCCGGACGGCTTCAATTTTCAGGAACGAACTGCGCGGCTATGATACGGCGGTACGATATGGAGGGGACGAGTATATCGCGGTGCTTCCCGACACTTCCCTGAACGATGCCATAGCAGTTGCGGAGCGGATCAGGAAATCGGTGAATGAAACCACGTTATCCGGCAAGCTGAAAGGGGAGCGGATTTCAGTCAGCTTAGGCATTGCCGCTTATCCGGGCAAGGGAGTCGAAACCATAGAAGACCTGGTACGCGAGGCTGACGGGGCGCTCTACAGGGCCAAGGCCGGTGGCAGAAACCGGACCGAAGCGCCCCTGTCACTTTTTTGATCTTTCCCGTTTCGCGCAACGAAAAAAGCCCCCCGCCGTTTCCGGCGGGGGGCTTTTTTTTCGGCTGCTAGAAGGGATATCCAAGTCCGACGAATACTGCCGGTCCTTCATTGCCGAAGCCTACATCCACACGGCCGACGATGTTGGGCCTGACGACCGCCCGGAATCCGATGCCGGGATTGAATTCGAAATTGCGCGATTTTGCCTTGTCCAGGGATTCCATGACCGCTCCGAGGTCGATGAATGGCGCCAGCTCCCAATCGGTGTTGACGTTGAAAATGCTCCAGCGGAACAGGCGAATGCGCTCTTCGAGATTGATCAGCAGGTAGCTGCTGTCGATAAAGCGGTTGCGGCCGTAACCGCGGAGGGTGTTTTCACCGCCCAGGATACTCCGTTCGAGAAACGGTACGTTGCTTCCCAGGGTCTGGTTGTAGACTATGCGGCCCACACTGATGTAGCGTGCATCAGCAAGGGGCAGGTATCCCTTCAGCTCCGCTTCGTAGTGACGGTAGTCCTCGCTGCTGCCCAGCGCCTTCCAGCTGCATTCAAGGGAGGTTCTCGCATAGATTCCTTTTGTCGGCATGTCCCTGGAGTCGAGCGTGCTGTATACGATAGCCAGCTTCTGGACATGGGCGGTGAAGCCGTTGACGCCCGGAACCGATCTCGTGTCATATCTGTCTCTTATCGATGGCAGGGACGTGATGGCTCCCTTGCCGATACTGACTTTCCTTATGCGATCTCCGAACACGACCTGCAGATTTTTCGTGATGTCATAGCCCACTTGAGCTGTTAAACCGTATTCCTCGTCGGCATAGTTGGATTCGTTGTCCTTGTTGCTGTCCGACTGGAAACCGAAAAAACGCGCTGATCCGTCGCTGAAAACGTAAGGAAACGCATATAGTTCGAGCTTGCCGTCCAGATATGTCTTGTCACGGAACTTCAACTCGTAATCGTAGTTGACTTTGGTCGACGCCGATATGTTCATTTCCCAGCTTCTGCTTGGAGAAGGATAAAACGCGCCGTAAATGCTGAATGTAGTGCCGAAATTCTTGTTGTAGTTTATCTGGGGTGCAACCAGGGTGCTCACCTCGTCCTTTTGGTTATGTAGGAGAAATGCGGTAAGGGCGCCGGCCGTTATCCCTTCGTTCGGGCTCGTTGCGATTACCGGCAAGGGAATGGTTACGGTCTTTACCGGGTCACCGTAAGTTTCATTCGTCAGCGGGTAGGGTAGTTTCTCCCTGGGGACCATGGTGGTGCACGAGGCGGTGAAAATTATCAGAATCGACAGGATAAAAGATTGTTTCATGGCGCTTCCTGTTGCAGTAAAAAAATTGTTCCGCAGCGGACTTTAACCGTTTTATTGGAAAAATTCAAGTTGAAAGGAAAATCCCCGTGCCCAAAGGGGGGCTTACGTGAGACTACTGAAGTCGATCGATGATCGCGAGTCGGCAGAGTATTGTAAGACTTGAGCTATGCCCAATAAATCATTCCCGGCTCGTATATCGTTCCCAGAATCGGATGCCTAGGCATAATCCTTATGATGAAACCTTGGCGGCCGCACACGGTGCATTCCATTTCGCCGCTGAACCGGTGAAGGTCCGCTCCCAGCTGTTCGGCATGGACAAGTCCTGAAATGGTTCCGTTCGCTATGGAGTCCCTGGTGTCCAGAACTCCGAAATAGGCTTCGACGGACAGTTCCTCGAGCGGAATTTCCCCCGTTCCCAGCCTGACCTGAACCTTTACCCGGGTTCCAACCGCGATTTCTCCGGAAGTCGCCGCCTCTATCCCTTCAATGCGCACCTGGTGCCACTGGCGGGCGATCCGGTCTTTCCACTGTGCAAGGTTGCGCGCCAGGGCCTGGTCTTTGTCGTCCAGTGCCTTCCATTGTTTGCAGGCCGGAAGGTAGAAGCGGTCGGTGTATTCCTGCACCATACGCTCGTTGCTGAAAAGTGGACAGAGGCTTTCCATCGAAGCTTTGATGCGGGCCAGCCAGCCGCGGGGGATGTCGTCCACGCCCCGGTCGTAGAAAAGCGGCACCACTTCTTTTTCCAGCAGATCGTAAATGGCGCGGCTTTCCACGTCGTTCTGGTAATCCAGATCGTCGTAAACCTCTCCGCTGCCGATGGCCCATCCGTTGTCGCCCCTGTATCCCTCGGGCCACCACCCGTCAAGCACGCTCATGTTCAGCCCGCCGTTGAAGGCGACTTTCATCCCGCTGGTGCCGCTCGCTTCCAGCGGGCGGCGCGGCGTGTTGAGCCAGACATCGACACCCTGCACCATGCGCCGGGCTACTGCCAGGTCGTAGTCCTCGATGAAAAGGATGCGATGGTGAAACCGTTCATCCAGTGAAATCTGCTGGATCTGACGTATCAGTTCCTTTCCTTCGAAATCCGCCGGGTGCGCTTTGCCGGAAAAGATTATCTGCAGGGGCCGGGACGGATTGTTGACGATGGCGGCGAGCCGCTCGAGGTCCCTGAGAAGCAGGGTGCCCCGTTTGTAGGTGGCAAAGCGCCGGGCGAACCCGAGGGTAAGGATCTCGGGGTCAAGCACCTCGTCAGCCTTGGAAATCTCCTTCGGTGTGGCGCCGACCTGCCTGAGATGCTCCTTGAGGCGCCTTCGCGCGAATGCCACCAGACGTTCCCGGCAGCGTTCCCTGCTTCGCCAGAGTTCGGCATCGGGGACCAGTCCGATTTTATGCCAGATGCCGAAGTCGGTGGGATCATCCCGCCATCTCGTCCCAAGGTAGCGGATCAGCAGGCTGGCCATTTCATCGGACAGCCAGGTCCTGGTATGCACCCCGTTGGTTATCGAAGTGAGAGGAAGGTGCTCTTCGGGGAGCTCGGGCCAGAGATTTTTCCACATTTTGCGGGAAACCTCGCCGTGCATCTTGCTGACGCCGTTGCTGTGGCCCGAAAGCTTCAGGGCAAGGACAGCCATGCAGAACGTTTCGTTCGGATTCTTCGGGCTCTGTCTCCCCAGGCCCAGGAAGTCTTCCCGGGCAAGGCCCAGAAGGCGATAATATGCCCCGAGGTATTTTTCAACCAGTTCCGGCGCGAAATGATCGATCCCTGCCTGAACAGGGGTGTGGGTTGTGAACACGGTACCCGCGGAGACCAGCTCTTTGGCTTCGGAGAACTGCAGGCTTTTTTCTTCCATCAGTGTCCGGATTCTTTCGAGGGTGAGGAACGCCGAATGGCCTTCGTTTATGTGGCAGACTGTCGGCTCTATTTCCATCAGGCGCAGCGCCCTGAGCCCTCCGATGCCCAGCAGCAGCTCCTGCCTGATCCGCATTTCCTGGTCGCCGCCATAGAGCTGTGCGGTTATCTTGCGGTCTTCCCAGGTATTGTCTTCCAGGTTGGTGTCCAGGAGGTAGAGCGGAACCCGGCCCACCTGGACATGCCAGATGTGGGCATACACCGGCTTGCCGGCCATTTCCAGCGATATCAGGAGCGGCGCTCCGTTCAGGTTCCTTTCCAGGTGGAGCGGCATGTTATAGAAATCGTTCTGCGGATAGATCTCCTGCTGCCATCCCTCGATGTTGAGATACTGTCGGAAATATCCCTGGCTGTAAAGGAGGCCGACGCCGATGAGCGGGATGCCCAGATCGCTGGAGGATTTCAGGTGATCCCCCG
This sequence comes from Geobacteraceae bacterium, assembly GCA_036677645.1. Taxonomy (GTDB): domain Bacteria; phylum Desulfobacterota; class Desulfuromonadia; order Geobacterales; family Geobacteraceae; genus RPRC01. The sequence goes on from JAVBWB010000026.1 coordinate 39,821, forward strand.
AAAGGACCCCCAGGCCCCCGGAATAGAGCGGAAGGGACTCGTGGAGGCCGAATTCCATGGAAAAATAGGCGATTCGGGCGGAATGGCCGCCATGGCGGGACTTTTCGTACCAGGTATTGCCTGCCATGTAGTCCTGCAGCTTCTCTTCGATCCGCCGCAGGTGGGCCAGGAAACCGTCATCCGCCAGAAGTTCCTCCAGGCGGGACTGCTGCAGCGTACCGAGCATCTTGACCGGGTTATGGCGTGTCTCGCGCCAGAGTTCCGGATTGATTCTCCTGAAGAGTTCGATGGCCTCGGGCTCCCATGTCCACCACAGGTTGTGGGCGATGGCCTGCAGGCCTTCTAGTTCCTTCGGCAGCGAAGGGACCACGGTGAACCGATGCAGTTTTCTGGAAAGATCCATGTGACCGTTTCCTCGCTCTTCCTAAGATTTCGGCCCTGTCGGCAGCGGCCGCAGTTCGGTCAGTTTCTGCCGACTGATTTTCTCGACGGCTTTTCGATGCCGAATTTTTCCAGCCGGTACTGGAGTGTCTTGTAGGTCATGCCGAGAAGCGGCGCTGCCCTGCCGATGACCCAGCCGGCGCGTTCCATCGCCTTGATGATCAGGTCCCGCTCCAGATCATCGATCGAGATTCCGTCAGGTGGCAGTTCGAAGGCCATTCCCACTCCCGGCGCGCCCTCGCGGAGAATCTCCGCGGGCAGGTCCTCGGGCTGGATAAAGTCGCTTTCCGTCATCAGCACGCACCGCTCGATGACCGATTCAAGCTGGCGTACGTTGCCGGGCCACGAATAATCCATGATGAGTTTCATGGCCGGCTTGGAAATGCCCCTGAGGGAAATGGCGGTCGCGGCGCTGTATTTGGCGACGAAATGCTCTGCCAGGGGGATGATGTCACTGCCCCTCTCCCGAAGGGACGGGAGGTTGATCCGGATGACGTTGAGGCGGTAGAAAAGGTCTTCGCGGAAATTGCCTTTGCGGATTTCCTGTTCCAGGTCCTTGTTGGTTGCTGAAATGAAGCGGACATCCACCGGTATGGTGGTTTTTCCGCCAACCCTGCGGATTTCCTTTTCCTGCAGTGCCCTGAGCAGTTTCGCCTGCATGGCGATGTTCATTTCCCCGATTTCGTCGAGAAATACCGTACCGCTGTCGGCAGCTTCGAAAATGCCGATCTCACGGTTGTTTGCGCCGGTAAACGAACCTTTTTCATGACCGAACAATTCGCTTTCGATGAGGGTTTCCGGGATTGCCGCGCAGTTTATGGCGAAAAACGGTTTGTCCTTGCGCGGGCTGCCTTCGTGTATGGCCCGTGCGACCAGCTCCTTGCCGGTTCCCGACTCGCCGTAGATGAGGACCGTCGATGCTGTCGCGGCGATTTTGTTCACGATCCTGAAGACTTCCTTCATCTTGGGGTGCGAACCGATGATGGAAGGGATCCCGGCGTTTTCATCGAGCCTTTTCTGCAACAGCCTGTTTTCGCGAATGAGCGCCAGGTGGTCGAAGGCCCTCCGGAGGGTCATCAGCAGGTCCTCCCGTTCCAGGGGTTTCTCGAGGTAGTCGAAGGCGCCTTTCTTCATCGCTTCAACGGCGGAGTCAATGGTGCCGTGGGCTGTCATGATGATGATGCATTGCTGTGGATTGTCCCCGAGAATTCGCTCGAGGAGTTCCATGCCCGACATGCCCTGCATTTTCAAGTCGCTGAGGACGATGTCGTATTCCCCCTTCTCGATCAGCTCGAGCGCTTCGCGAGCGCCGGGAACCGCGGCGATTGCGTACCCCTCCTTTTTCAGGATGGTCCCGAGGATCTCTCTCTGACCCTTCTCGTCATCCACAACGAGGATGGATCCTTTCATATCTCGTTCTCCTTGTCGGGTTGCGGCAACGCGATGGTAAATACCGTGCCTTTGCCGACGGCGCTTTCCACCGACAACTCTCCGCCATGCTCCTTGACGATTCTCTCCGTGATCGCCAGCCCGAGGCCGATACCCGCTTCCTTGGTGGTGAAGTAAGGCTGAGAAATCTTGGGAATGTCTTCAGGGAGAATTCCGACCCCCTCGTCCGCCACCGTGAGCAAAGCGCGTCTCGTTTCGGGATCGAAGCGGGCTGAGAGGGTTATGGTCCCTCCGTCCGGCATGGCCTGGGCAGCATTCGTTATCAGGTTGACCAGGCAATTGCGCAGCAGTTCCGGGTCCGCTTCCATGAGCGGCGAATGGGATGATTCGTCCCATTTGATCTCGATGTGCTGCTCTGCCAGCTTATCCTCAAGGAGCGGCAGGGTTTTCTCAACCAGTTCCTGGTAGGAGATCGAGGTCAGCCGCAGCTTCAGGGGGCGGCCGTAGCTCATGAAATTGAGCACCATGTAGTTGGCCCTGCGGACCTCTTCCTTGATCTTGCCCAGAAGCTCCTCGAACTCGGTTTTCCGCTCCGGGCAGGTTTGCACGAGGTCGCTCTTCAGGTGGTCCACCGCAAGGCTTATGTAATTCAGCGGATTGCGGATCTCATGGGCGATTCCGGATGCGAGCTGCCCCACGCGGGAGAGGTGTTCCGCCTCGTAAAGCCGCTTTTCGAGCTGCTCCCGTTCCCGCAGCTTGTTGACCATTTCGTTGAAATTCGCCGCCAGCTCGCCTATTTCGTCTCCGCTCTTGACCGGGAACGTCTCCGAAAGATCTCCGGCGGAGACTCGCTTGACGCTATCCACGATCCTGCGGATCGGCTTGGTGTATTTGCGCGCGAGAAAGATGGTCAACACGATCCCCAGCATGAACACCAGGAAGGTGGCTGCAAGACGGTTGAGGAAGTTGTCGTGCTGGATGGTGCGGATATTGTCGAGCAGCAGGTTGATGTGCACGTATCCCAGCTGCTCGTCGCCCACGATCACCGGCACGACCAGGTCATAGGGGTGGGACGAATCGGGTTCGATTTTCTTTTTCCCATGGGCCGGACGCGACGCCTTCAGGCCCTTGCCCAGCTTCCTGATGTCACGTCGCTTGCCGACCTTGGAGGGATCGGACGAATCGATGATCTCCCCTTCGTTGTTGATGATGTTTACTTCGTTGATCCCCCTGCTTTTGGCGTTTTTCAGGTAATCCTTGAGGCGCGATGAAAATTCGGCCTCCGATGTCAGGTCGGCTACGCTGATCTGGATCGCCTTGGAGACCTCGGTCGAGCTTTCCTGTATCTCGTTCACCAGGTCGTTCTGGCTGTACTGGTTGAGTATGAAAAGCGCGCAAACCGCGATGATGAGCAGTGAAACCATGATCATCACCAGTTTTGCATTGAGTCTCATGCGGATACCGTCCCGTTTCTTCGAATAGAGAATTTAGCCAGGTGGAATTATAGCTCAGCTGAGCGGCAGAGGACAAGAGAAGAAGGAAGGGTTATCGCCGGGCGACGGGGGCCGGCAGACGGCGGGGCCGCGCTGCGGCCCCGCCCTGAAACAAAACTACTTTGCCGGTTCGGTTATCATTTGCCAGATGGATATGTCCAGCGGCTCGGAGCACAGCTCATCGACCGCTGCTGCCAGTGCTTTGAGATAGGGCATTTCCAGATGCTCGTCCAGAACCTGCTTGCTTGTCCAGTTCTCGTACAGGATGAACACGCGCTTGTCATCCTTCAACTGGTGCAGATCATAATTGATGCAGCCGGCTTCGGCTCTCGTAGGAGCGACGCAGCCCAATATTTCCTTCTTGATTTTTTCTTCCATCCCATCTTTTGCCTTGAATCGTGCCAGTACGGTAATTTTCGTGTCAGCCATGGTGAATCTCCTTTCACGGGGATTATGAACCGCGCCTGCAAGAGTCTGCCGCGCCGAATCAGCTTGATCGTACGGATACCGTACGGCACTGCTTAGAAGGACTCTAGCATAAGAAATGGGATATCGCCACTGAGAAAATGAAGTAACCGGAGGTTTCGCGGCTCCTGGAGGTGGGAAAGCTGAAACAGGCGCTGCATGGGCCGGCCGAGCCGGAGAGGAAGTGCGGGAAACCTCGCAAATGGTGCAGATCAGCGCCATTTGCGAGGTTGTGGGCCGGGTTGCTATTTCTTCACCGAACCGAGCGGAAGGACGGTTTTGCCGTAGACCTCGTTCAGTACCTGTGCCAGGCCGGTGTAGATGGCGGAGAGGCCGGTGAGGATGCCTTCATAGCCGATCAGGGCGCCGATGGGCGCGCCGGTCGCATCTTTGTAGGCCAGGAGGAAGAACAGCAGCGCGAGAAGGCCGAATACCACCTGGAGCGCACGGTTGAGACGGAAGGTGCCGATGAAGAGAACGGCAGTGAACACTCCCCAGATTCCCAGGTATGCAGCCATGGAAATTTCGGTCGGCTTGTCTGCCAGGCCGAGTTTCGGCATGACGATCAGGCCGACGAGGGTTAGCCAGAACAAGCCGTATGAAGTGAAGGCAGTGGTGCCGAAGGTGTTCTTTTTCTTCCATTCCATGATGCCGACGATTACCTGGGCCAGGCCGCCGTAGAAGATTCCCATGGCAAGAATCATGGAATCCATGGGGAAGAAGCCGGCATTGTGGAGGTTCAGCAGAACCGTGGTCAGGCCGAAGGCGCACAGTCCCAGCGGCGCCGGATTGGCTGTCGTGTCGCAGAGGGCCACCTCGGACTTCGATACCGCTGTTCCCAGATCGCCCAGTTCGCCGAATACTTCGTGCTCGCCGTTGAGATCGCCCACTGCTCCCGTCCCCGCTTTGGCGAAACGTTCCCTGGTTTCTTTCACAAAATCGTTCAATCCTGCTCCCTTCTGTCCGGCTCCATTCGACATTGTAGCTGCCTCCCTTAAATAAATTTTGCTGCGTGATGAATCAATAATTGTCACGAGTCGCCACGGTATAATGTCGCCCTGAGCGGGAGCTTCCCGTAACGTCGGACATGAGTGCCGATGTGGCTGCGGCATGCTGGTAAAGTCGGATACGCCCCCGCAAGCGGTGCATTCCCGTAATTGAATACCGTCCGGCCTGATGAAAATGAATTGCGGGATCCTGAATGGCCCGGATTAATCTCTGGAATGTTCCGGAAAAGGATGCAGGGAATTCTTTTAATTGATTAACAGGCAAAATGTCAACTAGTTTTCATCCGGAAACAGCAAAGTGTTTATCCTGGGTTTCCGGATGAGCACCGGCTAAAAAGGCGAAGTTGACGCCTTGGGGACCGGTCAAGCCAGCAGCGCTTCCATGACCGCGGCTGCCATGGCTTTGACCCCGGTCTTGATCGTTGGTTCGGGTACGGGGGAAAACTCGGGGTTGTGGAGGCCCGGCGCGTCACCGGGTTTGCCGGTGGCGGCAGGGTTTTCCCCCCCGGCTGTGCCGAGGAGGAAATAACAAAGGGGGATTTTCGGTTTGCCTGCTCCGAAAAGGGAAAAATCGTCGCTGAAAGTGAAGCGGTTCGTCCGGAGAACGCTATCCTTGCCAAGGATGCGGCGGAAGGCGGCAACTGACCGTCTGGTCAGCTCCTGATCATTGTGGATGGGAAGACCTGAATAGAGCTCTCTTATGACCGGCATCCGGTCCTCCGTAACTCCAGCCGCATATGCAACACCGCGTGCCGTCCGCTCGATCGCCGCCCTGATACGCCTTCCCGTATCTTCGGAAAAGAAACGGTAGTTGACCTGGAGAACCACTTCTTCAGGAATGATGTTTCCCTTGGTGCCCCCGTGAATAGCGCCGATCGTGAGAACGGCGGTTTCGGCCGGGTCCGTTTCACGGCTGACAACGGTCTGCAGGAGCAGGATGGTTTCCGCAGCCATAACCACCGGGTCTTTCGTCTCGTGCGGCCTGGAACCGTGTCCTCCCACGCCGCGAATGACCAGCTCCAGGGAGGCGCATCCCGCCCAGAACAGTCCTTCGCGAAAGCCCACCCGGCCTGCAGGCAGCGACGGGGTCACATGGAGCGCCAGGGCGCAATCGGGGCGGGGGAACCTGCTGAACAAACCGTCTTCGATCATGGCCCGGGCGCCGGCGCCGACCTCTTCCGACGGCTGGGCCACCATGACCAGGGTGCCTGTCCAATTATCTTTCATGAGGGACAGAATGCGGGCCGTGCCGATGAGGACCGCCATATGGACATCGTGTCCGCAGGCGTGCATCACCCCGACCTCCCCCTTGCCTGCCAGCACTCCCTTCGCCGTGCTGGCATAGGGGAGGCCGGTCTTCTCTTCCATGGGCAGGGCATCCAGGTCCGCCCGGACCATGACCGTCGGCCCTTCGCCGTTTGCCAATACCCCGACCACCCCGTGCCCGGCCACTCCTTCGGTTACCCGGTAGCCGAAGGAGCGCAACCCGGAGGCGATCCGGGCTGCGGTCTCCCTTTCCTGCCCGGACAGTTCCGGCTTCGAATGGAGCCGGGTATACAGTTCGTACAATTCGGGGTAGATGTCTCCCGTGAGGCGAGAGAGGTGTTCCGCTTGCTCCGGTGCAAGTGCCGGTGAAGGATCTCCGGCTGTATTCGTCGAAGGCATGATCAGTCCTTCGCAGGTATGGAGGATATTTTGGACAGGAAGCTCTTCATCCTGATGACCGCGGGGGACGCCGAGGGCGCCGAGGCAAAGACCTCGCTCGCGCTTACGCCCGGAGTACCGTAAAAAGCGGCATTCGCGCCGGTGTCGATGGCCAGGACCGAGCCGTCGAGGGAAATGCCCGCAAACAGTCCGCGGCTGCGGGCGTAGGAATAGATTTCCGCTTTCAGCTGCCAGTCGGTGGAGGCGACCGCACGGCGGCCTACCGGACCGGCTGCCACGGCTGCGTCAGCGCCGAGGGTGAAGTTGCCTTTTGCCATGCCGATCACGCTTTTCTTGGTCTTGAAAACCAGGATGATGTCGCTGGACACGGCGCCGAACTGGAGGCCGAAGCTGCCGCCGGCAAGATAGACGAAGGACGGGTTGCTCCAGCTGCCGTCCTCGTTGCGGACCATGGCGATCCCGCTGCCGTACTGGCCGCCGAAAAAGAAGCCGAGCTTGATGGTGCCGGGTATGATGACGATTCCGTAGGAATTGCTGAGCAGCGTCGGAGAAATGCCTTCCGGTATGCCGGTGATCTCCTGCAGCACTTCGGTGGATGCGTTGATCTTGGCGGTTTCATCGATGGCTGTCGTGTAGGGGGACGTCTTGTCGGGCGCCGGTGCGGGGGGGGCGGTGTCGACTTTCGAAAGGGTTTCGCCGTTGCGTCCGGCGTCCTTGTCCGGCGGGAGGATCTCCTCGATGACGGTGGATTGCTGCAGCTGCGTGGTTTCAAGATCCCGGTTCACGGGTATGGTCACGGTCTGCCTGCCCGATGGCGTGGACAGGATTTCTCCCGATTCGCCGGTAGCGGGCTGGATGGCATCGGTTTTCTGGGCCTGGGCAAGAGATGCGATTGACATGGCGGTGAATGCGGCGCACAGAAGCAGTGCTGGTCGTATCGTCATGGTATGGTGCTCCTTTCCCTTCTGGTTGTGAGATCCACGGTTGCCGTTACCTCCTTTCCGGAGGCTGTTTTGCTGATAATAGCGTAAGGAGAGAAAAAATCCAACCGACAAGTAGCAAACACTCATGATTCCGTATAGTTCACTCCTGGATGGAGCGGAGAAGGGCAAGCTGCTCTTCCGGAGAAGCGATCGGTGACAAGCCGGCCCAGCCGAGGCAGGGGGGCAGAAGCTCTTCGGGGTTTCCACGCGGAAGTGGCCCGTCCGACAACAGGTGAACCAGCTTCATGGTCCGCAGGCCGTCGAACCATTCATGGAAGGCCGTGCGCAGCGCATCCTGGCCTGCTGCGTTCCTTTGCAGCTTTTCCCAGGTTTCGGGGAACCGGGCGCTGTCCAGGTAGTCGCCGAGACATGGGGATATTTCCCGGGCATCGTCCCTGATCCGGGCTCCGGTGGCGTGCAAACTGCTTTCCGCCAGGGAGAGCCAGGCCGACAGGATCCTGAAGCAGTCGATATGGTAAAAGAGCACGGCACCGTGCTCCCCGGACAGCATCCGGGAGACGCTCCGGCCGGTGCCGAACGGCACCCGGTGAGAAGCTCGGGCCGAGGGGTGCACGCAGGTGCCGGCCACCCGGGACACACCGGAGGTTTTTTTCAGGTGCTGCAGGAAATAGAAATCCTCGGCCGCGACTCTGGTGTTCATCCCGCCCATGCGGACATATGAACCGGCAGTGCAGGCCATGGCACTGCCCACCGTGTGGAAGGCATAGGGAGACCCGGCCAGGGAGAGCCCCAGCACGTAGCTCCGCAGGAAAAGCTCGTAGCGCGTAATCGCGTCACGTTCCATCCCGGTCTTGCCTTCCTGGTGGCGGAAGGGGATAACGGCCCCGCCTTCAGGTGCGGCATTGAAATGATCGATTATGGCGGGCAGATAGTCCGGTTGCACCAGGGTGTCGGCGTCCAGCGCTACCAGGAGGGGCTTCGCGCAAGCCGGGTCAAGCAGCGGCAGGGCCAGGTCGAAGCCGATCTTGCGCGCCAGGCCCACGCCTCCCTTGCCTCGCGGCAGCTCCAGGCCGGGCGAGGCGGCGTCAACCCAGGCCAGACGGAGGCAAGGGAATTCCCGGCCGGCTGAGGACAGCAGTTCCAGGGTCTTCAGGTTGTCGTCCTTGTCTTCTTCAGAAGCGTCCTCCCTATGGTTCACCACCACGAGCACCAGGAACCGGCAGAGTGCATCGGGCGGATTTTCCGCGAGAGAGCGGAGGGTGTGCAACAGGCGCGCGCTTTCCGCCAGCGCCGGGATCACCACCGCGCCGGAGAAGCCGTTGCCCGGATCGCCGGCCATGCGCCAGGGGCCCTTGACGCCGCGGGACGAGAGATATGCCGTTATTTTTGCAGGAGTCATAGATCAGACTTTAGACACATACATTATTTAGTTAACGTATTGCGCTGGAGCGTTGTCGGAAGACTGTATACTTCCCGTTTCTGAAAACGAACGCGGCTTCCTTCGCCTTGCCGAATACCTCGTAGAATTCGTCGTCAGGCGAAATGGCGTACTTCCCGGTAATTTCGAGTTTCGCTTTCAGGTCGTAGAACTCTTTCCCGTTGTCGATGACCTGGTAGAGGCTCACTTTGACGGTGTAAATATCCGCGTCATTGTATACGACGCCGGCGTTATCCGCATAGGACGGGATTTTCAGGAGTTCGACGAACTTGTTTCCCACGACGCCGTAGAAGAACAGCGCCTGCCTGGTGTAGCCCTGCCCCAGGAAGCCCGGTTCCATGGTGAACCCGTACCGGTCCGGCCCGAGCTTGATGAAGCGGGGCTCGGGCGGCTCGCCCCAGGCGCCGTTTTCGGCGAATGACACGGCCTGGGCGGTTATGGTCCACTTTTTCGTTTTCGCGTCATACTCGGCGAGAAGGCCGCTGATTTCGGCACCGGATGCATGGCTGCCGTTACCGGGTTTGGCGAAGAGCATCATGAATTTGATCCCGGCACGATCACGCCAGAGGTGCCGTGCCAACGGCTTGAAAGACTTTTTCCCCAACGTTTCGACAATGCTGCTGATCGCCGCGTCGTTTTCCGGTATCGCCGGATTCAGCAGAACTGCCGTGCCGGCGGATTCCGAACTGCTTTTCTGCTTCCCGCAACCTGCGAGACAGAATATGGCCAGTGCCAGGACAAACAACCGTTTCATAGCGTTTTCTCCATATAGAACAGGTTCTTACATCTTCGGGCTGAACAGGAAAAACGTCAGGGAAAGCAACGCCAGTATCCAGGCGCCTGCCGGCACTTCGCGGATGCGGCCGGACACGGCTTTGCAGAACGGCCAGGAGAGCAGGCCCGCCGTTATGCCCACGCCGATGTTGTAGGTGAAGCTGATCAGTACGATGGTCAGGAATGCGGGAATGATTTCGCTGGTGTCGCGGAAATTCAAGCGGCTGACCGGGCTGATCATGAGACTGCCGATAACGACGAGGGCAATTCCGTAGGCATGTGGCGGCACTGCGGTGCAGAGAGGCGCGAAGAACAGGGCCAGGAGAAACAGCGCTGCCGTTACGAGCGAGCTGAAACCGGTTCTCCCTCCCTCCTCGATGCCGGCTGCCGATTCTATGTAGGCCCCGGTCGTTGTCGTGCCGATGAGCGGCGCCAGCGATGTGGCCAGGGCGTCGGCCAGCATCGGTTTCTCGATTTCGGGGAGGTTGCCGTTTTCGTCCAGGAGTTCCGCCCTCGCCGACAGCCCGATGAGGGTGCCGATGGTGTCTACGAACGCCATGATGAAAATGGTCAGCACCACGGGAAAGAATTTCGGGTTCAGGGCAGCCGACAGGTCCAGCTGCAGCGCGATGGGGGACAGATCCGGCGGCAGGCCGGCCAGAGCCCGCGGCAGAGGGGTCACCCCGGTCAGGAAGGACAGCAGGGTCGTTGCCAGGATGCCGATGACGATTGCTCCCCTGACTTTGCGCAGCAGCAGCGCAACGGTCAGGAAAAGCCCGCAGAGAGCGAGCATTACGTGCGGTTGTGAAATATCCCCGAGCTTGACCGGCGCCCCCGGGACCCCCAGCGCGACGATGCCGGTTTCGTTCAGGCCGATGAAGGTGATGAAAAATCCGATGCCCACGGCGAAACTGCATTTGAGGGAAAGAGGGATCGCTTCAGCCAGCCACCTGCGGATTTTCAGGGCGGTAAGCGCGATGAAGAGTATGCCGGCAATGAACACCGCGCCCAGAGCTTCCTGCCAGGAGAACCCCAGCGCTTTCACCACGGTAAAGGAGATGAAAGCGTTTTCCCCCATGTAGGGTGCGATGGCGAAGGGACGGCGGGCGTAGAGGCCCATGATTGCCGTGCCGAAGGCGGCCGCCAGGATGGTGGCAGTGGTGGAGGGCCCGCGGGGGATGCCTGCCGCTTCCAGGATCGCGGGGTTGACGATGATGATGTAGGCCATGGTCAGGAACGTGGTGGCCCCGGCCAGTATCTCCCGCCGGTATCCCGTCCCGTGCTGCTTGAAAGCGAAAAACTTTTCCATGGTTCAGGGGGTCCTCTCTCCAGAGTGTGGTCTGCTGCCGATCAGAATGTGGATGATTTTGCCTGAGCCGGGAATTGCCCTGTCCCGGTGATCGTCCTGAAACTCCATCCGGAGGGAACCTATCCTATTTTCCGGGAAAAGAAAACACTTGATGTGCAGGCTTTGCGGCCCGCCGGGGGAGAATCCATTTCTTCATTGCTATTTCAGGGCATGTTGTGTAGAAAATGTGCATTCGGGAGGATGGCCGAAGTCGATAAACTCTTTCCGAAACACACGACAAACGGAGGATTTGAACATGGCGATCTGGTTTCGCGACCACACCCCCGGGGAGGTCAATTTCATCATGAGGGAGACATTGATCTCGCATCTCGGCATAGAGATACTGGAAATCGGGGAAGACTACCTCACGGCACGCATGCCGGTGGACAGCAGGACCAGCCAGCCCATGGGCATTCTCCACGGCGGGGCTTCGGTCGCCCTTGCCGAAACCCTGGGCAGCTGCGGCGCCAATCTGGTTATCGATCGCGATGAGTATGCATGCGTCGGGCTGGAGATCAATGCCAATCATGTCCGTTCCGCGTCTTCCGGGTACGTGGTCGGAACGGCCCGGCCCCTCCACCTGGGCAAAACGACGCAGGTGTGGGAAATGCTGATCCGCGATGAGGAGGGCAACCTGGTCTGTGCTTCCCGCATGACCAATGCGGTGCTGAAGAAAGAGCGGCGGGAGGGTTAGCGGTAACCCCGGCTTCTGGAGACCGAACGGCCGCCGAACAGGAACAGCAGCAGGATGCCGGCAGCGAACCCCCCGATGTGGGCGAAGTAGGCGATCCCGCCCTGATGCGCGGACCCGGAGTTGATCCAGTTGGCGCTGATGAACTGGAGCAGCGCCCAGTAGCCGATGATCACGAATGCCGGAATTTCGATGAAAGTGAAGAAGATCAGGATCGGCAGCAGGGTCAGGATGCGCGCGTGGGGATAGAGGATCAGGTAGGCGCCCATGACGCCGGCTACGGCCCCGCTGGCGCCGACCATGGGCACGGTGGAACCCGGCGCGCTCAGGAACTGGGCTGCAGCGGCGGCCAGGCCGCAACAGAAATAGAAGACGATGAACCGGAACCTGCCCAGGGCATCCTCGATGTTGTTGCCGAAGATCCAGAGATAGAGCATGTTGGACCCGATGTGGAGCCAGTTGCCGTGCAGGAACATGGAAGTGAAGACGTGGTACCAGGCGCTGCCCGGCTGGGTGGCCAACTGGGCCGGAACCAGGGCCAGCGTGCCGCTCAATCCGCCCACGAAGTGGTTGATCCTCACCATTCCCCGTGCGGTTTCCACCAGCATCGGCTCGTAATGCCCGGTCAGCCGGTCCTGCAGAAAGGCCAACACGTTGATGACTATGATCAGCACCGTTATGATCGGAAAGTGCCTGGTTGGATTGTAGTCCTTGATCGGGATCATGACCGCAGTATAGGCTAATTCCCGATACGTGTCGATAATCGGTTTTCAGCCGTCCCGGCCATGCGCAGAAAGAATGGGCCAATGAAGAGCTGAGGCTGAGGAAAGAGAACTGAAACCGGATCGCTGGATTAAGGGCGAAAAAAATGCGGGCGAAGGAATCACCCGCAATAGTTGGAAACGCTGGTACGGAATGGGATTGGAGGCGTTTCCCGGCAGATTCGTTTTGAGGAGGACAGGATCGACAAGTTCGTCGCTAACGGGGGGAGAATTGCCGGCAGCGACGTAATGGGCTAAACGTTATATAAATTATAGTATAACGAATGTCAACAATTTTTTTCTCGACACGGCATGCGGAAAGGATGTGCTGCGCCGATGGCAGGCGCGGGGGGTGGATAAGAGGGAGAAAAGGGCGGAAGTGAATTGCTCCCTAATCTCCCCCGACCATCTTCTCCTGGAGGGACTTGTCCTTGGCCTCCACTTCTTCGGCCATGGAGGTCTTGTACACCCTCAGCTTGTCCGTAAGAACACTGTCTGAAAGAGCAAGCATCTGTACCGCGAGGATGCCGGCGTTCTTGGCGCCTGCCCTGCCGATGGCAACAGTTGCCACCGGGATGCCGCCAGGCATCTGGACCGTGGAATAAAGGGCATCGACGCCGTTGAGCGCGCCGCCGCCGATGGGAACGCCGATGACCGGAAGGATGGTTGCGGCAGCCATTACTCCGGCAAGGTGGGCCGCCATGCCGGCGCCGGCGATGATGACCCTGATGCCCCTGCCTTCAGCCTCAGTTGCCAGGGAGGCTGTCCGGTCCGGACAACGGTGAGCCGAGGATATCCGCATCTCGAAGGGTATTCCGAACTGCCGGAGAATTTTTGCCGCTTCCTCCATGACCGGGACGTCCGAATCGCTCCCCATGACTATCAGAACCTGTGGCTTGTCCATATTTTCTCCGCTACGCGCTTCTCGAAAGCGCCTTTTTCCCGATGTCGGTACGGTAGTGAACGCCTTTCCAGGTTATTTCCTTCACCCCCCGATAAGCCAGCTCAATTGCATCCTTGACCGTCGCGCCGAGCGCGGTCACTCCCAGCACCCGTCCGCCGTTGGTTACGAACCTGCCGTTCTGTTCAGCGGTGCCGGCGTGGAAGACGAACAGGGCTTCCAGTGTCCCGGCCTTTTCGAGGCCGGAGATCACGTCGCCCCTGGGATAGCTGCCCGGATAGCCGCCGGCTGCCAGGACGACGCAGACTGCCGCCTTGTCGTGCCATTCAAGCTGGACGGAACTTATGTCACCCTCCGCGGTTGCCAGGAGGACGGGAACGATGTCCGATTTCATGCGCATGAGCAGAGGCTGGCATTCGGGGTCGCCGAAGCGGGCATTGAATTCCAGGGTCTTGATGCTGTCGCCGTCGATCATCAGGCCGGCGTAGAGCACGCCCCGGTAGGGGCGGCCTTCGGCTGCCATGCCGTCCACGGTGCGGCGCATCACCTGCTCCATGACTTTTTCATGGATGTCCGGAGTCACCACGGGAGCGGGGGAATAGGCACCCATGCCGCCGGTGTTGGGGCCGGTGTCGTTGTCGAAGACCGCTTTGTGGTCCTGGGCGCTGGCCAGGGGGATGATGTTCCTGCCATCGGTGAAGGCGAGGAAAGACGCCTCTTCGCCGTGGAGAAACTCTTCGATCACCACACGCGCGCCGGCTTCGCCGAAGGCGTTGCCCGACAGCATGTCGGTCACGGCGGCAACGGCTTCCTCCCTGGTCTGGGCAATGATGACCCCTTTGCCCGCGGCCAGACCGTCGGCTTTGACTACCACCGGGATGCCGAGCCGGTCGATGAAGGCGATTGCCGGCTCGATCTCGGTGAAGACTTCGTAGGCTGCCGTGGGTACGTCATATTTTTTCATCAGGTCCTTGGCGAAGGCCTTGCTCGCCTCGATGTAGGCGGCGTTTTTCCGCGCGCCGAAAACCTTGAGGCCGTTTTCCTCGAACAGGTCGACGATGCCGAGGGAGAGCGGCAGTTCGGGACCGACCACGGTCAGGCCTATTCCCTCTTTTCTGGCAAAGGCCAGCAGCCCCTGCAGGTCGTCCACCTTGAGGGGGACGTTTTCCGCCAGCCGGCCGATGCCGGGATTGCCGGGCGCGCAGAAAACCCTCGTCACCAGGGGTGACTGGGCGATTTTCCAGACCAGGGCGTGCTCGCGGCCGCCGCTGCCGATTACCAGGACTTTCATGGGGGGTCTCCTGATGAAAGGTTTTGCAGGGGCAACCACCTGTGGTTGCCCCTGTTCATTTATGAAACCGGATCAGGGGCGGGTTGGAAACCAGCCCCTACGGGAAGAAACATGCCGTCGCGTGGCGCATTTCAATGCCGGAAATGCCTCATGCCGGTGAACACCATGGCCATGCCGTGCTCGTCCGCCGCGGCGATCACTTCTGCATCCCGCATGCTTCCGCCGGGCTGGATGACCGCGGTGATGCCGACAGCAGCCGCATTGTCGATGCCGTCCCGGAACGGGAAGAACGCGTCGGAGGCCATGACCGCGCCGGATACCGGCAGGCCGGCGTGCTCCGCCTTGATGGCTGCTATGCGGGCCGAGTTGACCCGGCTCATCTGCCCTGCGCCGACACCGATGGTCATCTTGTCCCTGGCATAGACAATGGCATTGGACTTGACGAACTTGGCCACCCGCCAGGCGAACAGCAGGTCGGCCATTTCCTGCTCGGTGGGGGTGCGTTTCGATACGACTTTCAGCTCGTTGTGCAGTTCCAGGTCAGCGTCCTGCACGAGCAGGCCGCCGGTCACGCGTTTCATGTCCAGGCGCGGGGCGGGCGCTGCCGGGAACCGGCCGCACGACAGGAGACGCACGTTTTTCTTGGCGGCGACGATCGCAGCGGCTTCCGGAGCGACAGACGGCGCAATGATGACTTCGACGAATTGCCGTTCAACTATGGCGGCGGCAGTAGCCGCATCCAGTTCCCTGTTGCAGGCGATGATGCCGCCGAAGGCGGACTCGGGATCGGTCTTGTAGGCCCGGTCGTAGGCGTCGAAGAGTGAATCTCCCACTGCCACTCCGCACGGGTTGGCGTGCTTGACGATGACGCAGGCGGGCGCGTCGCTGAACTGCTTGACGCATTCGAGCGCAGCGTCCGTGTCAGCGATGTTGTTGTAGGAGAGTTCCTTGCCCTGCAGCTGGGTGGCGGTGGCGGTTGATGCTTCATTTCCGGTTGCTTCCACGAAGAAAGCAGCTTTCTGGTGGGGGTTCTCGCCGTAACGCATTTCCTGGGACTTTTTGAACTGCACGGTGAACGTGTCGGGAAAACCGGACACGCCTTCTCCGGTCCGGCAACCGAGCCAGTTGGAGATCGCCGCATCATAGGCAGCGGTGCGCTGGTAGACCTTCACCGCCAGGCCGAAGTTGGTTTCGCGGGAAACCGCCCCGTCATTCGCCTGCATTTCGGCGAGCACCTTGTCATAGTCCGCCGGGTCGGTGATCACGGTTACGTCCGGCCAGTTCTTGGCTGCCGAACGGAGCATGGTGGGGCCGCCGATGTCGATATTCTCGATAGCGTCTTCCAGGGTGCACCCATCCTTTGCTACGGTTGCCTCGAACGGGTAGAGATTCACCACCACCATGTCGATGTTCTCGATGCCGTGCTCCTTCATCTTGGCCACGTGCTCGGGGTTGCTGCGCATGCCCAGCAGGCCGCCGTGGACCTTGGGGTGCAGGGTCTTCACCCGGCCGTCGAGCATCTCCGGGAACCCCGTGTATTCCGAGACATCCTTGACGGCCAGGCCCGCTTCGCGAAGCATTCTGGCGGTCCCGCCGGTCGAGAGTATTTCCACGTCGTATCGGGTGAGTTCCCGGGCCAGTTCCAGGACACCGGTTTTGTCTGACACGCTGATGAGCGCGCGGGTAATTTTTGCCATGGTTTCTTCTCCTTGCTTTCGTATCGTCCGCCCGGCGTGAGCATGCCCGGACGGGCGATCATGCGGTTTCCGCCGGGTCAGTCCGCTGGCAGGCCGGCCGGAAAGTTCATGTGTTCCAGAAAATGTTTTTCAAAGGCCGGGGTGCCGGAAAGGGGGATGACCCGTATCCTGCGGGCCAGCTCGTCGATGGCCGAGCTTCCCCGGGAACCGGTGAGGGAGCGTTCCACACCGACCAGAGCTCCTTCGCGTATGAAAATTCCATTATCTACCATGTTTTCGGTGAAAATTCCAACGTTTTTTAGCCATGTGGGAGCGAGCACCGCGCCGAAAGAACCGGTGAGAACCACCTGCCGCACCTGTCGGGCCGGTAAGCCCGCCCGTTGGAGCAAAACCTCCATTCCCGCCCGGATGGCTGCCTTTGCCAGCTGCACCTGGCGGATGTCCTCCTGGGTAAGGTAAACCGACCTGGTTGCATCACGGGAGAGTGCAAATGCGAGAGAGCCTTCCATCTCCACGACCCGGTTTGCCAGGTTTGAGCCGATTTCATCGGGCGGCCTGATGCGCCCGGTCGGTTCCAGGACTTCCGCTTCCAGCAGTGCGGATACGGCGTTCAGGACCCCGGAACCGCAGATTCCCAGCGGTGGTGTTCCGGCGATGGTAGTGAAATTGATCCGGTCCCCGTCGAGTTCAACCCTGTCGATGGCTCCGGGAAGCGCCGGCATGCCGCAGGTCAGGTTTCCCCCCTCGAAGGCGGGACCGGCTGCCGCGGACGTCGCCCATATGGTGTGGCCGGCTTCAAGGGCAATCTCGCCGTTGGTGCCCAGGTCCAGGTAGAGGGTGGCCGATTCTGCCGGAAGTTTCGAAGGGGCGGGGCATGCATCGCGCCGCACCCCGAACAGGAACGCTACCAGGTCCCCTCCCACGAAACCTCCGGGAAGTGGGAAGAAGTAGGCGGCAAGGTCGTGCTTCCATCCGAGCCGGGAGGTCCGTACGGACTGTCCTTCGGTGAACAGGGGGCGGAAGGGAGGGAACGCGAGGGAGCGGACCGGAAGCCCGAGAGCGAAGTGCTCCATGGCCGGGTTGCCGGCCAGCGCGACCACGCCGATGTCGTTCCAGTCGACTCCTGCATCTGCAAGGAGCCGGACCGACATGTCTTCCAGGGCCTGGTTGACGGCGAGGCCCAGTTCGCGGAAAGCGCTCTCCGCTTCACAGGTGGCCTGCAGGCGCGAGAGCACGTCGGCGCCGAACTTCCTCTGGGGATTGGCTGCTCCGCAAAATGCCAGGCGTTGCCCGGTGCCCGGGTCCACAAGGGAAGCGGCAAGCGTGGTGGTGCCGATATCGACGGCGATGGCAAGCCGTTCAGCGGATTTCGACTGCATGGCCGCGGGTCTCTGACACTTTGCCTATCGTGGTCGCAAAACAGCCGCTTTCGCCGGCCAGGGCGAGAAATTTTTCCGCGGATTCCGCTGGGAGGCTGATGAGGAGACCGCCGGAGGTCTGGGGGTCGAACAGGGGGAGGAGATCGTCGGCAAGGGACCGTGCCCCGCCAGTCCGGAGGGTCGCGGCCGGTCTGGTGTCTTTCAGGGATTGGAGGTAATAGTCGCGATTCCGGTAGCATCCGGCCGGGATCAGGCCATCCCGCATCAGCTCGTTCACACCGGGAATGACGGGTATTGCCCGGAGGTCCAGCACCAGGGTCACCCCGGCGCCCCGGGCCATTTCGTTGGCATGTCCGATGAGTCCGAAGCCGGTTACGTCGGTGCAGGCGTTGGCGCCGCACTGGATCATGATCCGGGCCGCGGTGGAGTTGAGGGTCGCCATCCAGCGGCACGCCTCGTCAACCAGGCTGTCCGGGGCCATTTCCGCCTTGATTGCCGTGGAAACGATGCCCACGCCCAGCGGTTTGGTGAGGATGAGCAGATCTCCCGGCCTGGCCGTGGAGTTTCTGACGATGCGGTCGGGGTGCACCGTTCCCGTCACCGCCAGGCCGTATTTCAGCTCGTCGTCTTCAACGGTATGCCCGCCGACGAGACACGCCCCTGCCTCGCGGATCTTGGCCATTCCGCCCTGGAGGATTTCCCCCAGAACCTCCGGGGAGAGCAGGCAGGAAGGGAAGAAGACCAGGTTCATGGCCGTGACCGGCTGTCCTCCCATGGCAAAGACGTCGGACAGGGCATTGGCCGCGGCGATGCATCCGAACAGGTAGGGGTCGTCCACCAGCGGGGTGATGATGTCGGTGGTCTCCACCAGGGCGCACTCATCCCCCATGCGGTACACGCCCGCATCATCCGAGGTTTCCGGTCCCACCAGGAGGTTCGGATCGGTTTCCCTCGGCAGACCTGACAGGGCTGCTTCCAGGCCCTCCGGGCCCAGCTTGGCAGCTCAACCGGCCGCTTTCACCATGTGGGTGAGTTTGATTTTGTCGTTTGTCATCCGAAATGTACCTTGTGCCTGCTTTTAGTGCTTCGTTCCGTTCAGATATATCCTGGGCACCCTTTTGCTTATTCCGCAGAATAATTCGTACGATATGGTGCCGGCCAGGTCTGCCAGCTCCTCCGCGCGGATGCAGGCCCCCTTGCCGTCACAGCCCAACAGGGTGACCTCGTCTCCCACCTTGACTTCGGCAATGTCGGTCACGTCGAGCATGATCCAGTCCATGCAGACCGTGCCCGCCACACGGGCCCGCATTCCCCGCACCAGGACTTCACCCCGGTTGCTGAGAGAACGGCAGTAGCCATCCGCATATCCCACCGGGACGCTTGCGATCAGCGTCTTCCGTTCGCTGACGAAGGTCCGTGCATAGCTCACGCTCCTGCCCGGCTCGATCCATTTGAGCATGGCGACGCGGCTGGAGAGGCGCATCACCGGCATCAGATCGAGCTTTCCCTCGAAATCCGGCGAGGGGAGCGCACCGTAGAGAGTAATGCCCGGCCGTACCAGGTTGCAGAAAGGAAGGTCCACGGTGTAAGCGGCAGCGCTGTTGGAAAGGTGGATGTAGCGGGGGGAGAATCCTTCCCGGTATGCCGCTTCAACCACTCCGGCGAAGATGCTGCTCTGTTTCTCCGTGAATTTGCGGCCGTTTTCATCCAGTTCGTCGGCCGAGGCGAAATGGGATATGATCCCCTCCAGCTCCAGGTTGCGCAGGTCTTTCAGCTCGGACAGGAAGGCCATGACATCCTGGTGGTGGAAGCCGAGCCGGCCCATGCCCGTGTCCACCTTGAGATGGATGCGGGCTTTGCGGAAAAGTTTCCCTGCCGCCTGGTCCAAGGCCCGGGCCTGCTCCTGGTTGAAGACCACGGTGGAAATGCCGTAGCCGATGCATTTCCGTTCCTGGCCGGGATAGATGCCACCCAGCAGCAGCACCGGCCGGTCGATACCCGCCTTGCGGAGCTGGATGCCCTCGGCCAGGAAGGCGACTCCGAAAGCGGTGATGTCAAGACGCTCCAGCTCCCTGGCTATATCCATGAAGCCGTGCCCGTAGGCATCGGCCTTTACCACGGCCAGTATCCCGCATCGTTCGGGAACTGTCTGCCGTATCTGGTGATAGTTGTGGCGCAATGCTGCCAGGTCGATTTCCGCGAGTGTGGGGCGACTGTCCATAATCACTCCGATGAGGTTCTTTCAGTGCTTCGATTTGTACCATGGAACAGGGCTGCTGTAAAGCCGAAAGCCAGAAAAATCATTGACTTCCCGGTCTTTTTCCGTTAGGGTTGACACTGGAAAAGCCAGCTGGGGGAGTTCGGAAGAACTGAGATTCGCGCAGGCGGAGACCCTTTGAACCTGATCCGGTTTGCACCGGCGTAGGAAAGCGGCAACATCGACCCGTTAATGAAAAGGGATGAGAGCCGTGGACTGGTGTCGCGGCTTTTTTTGTTCGTTTCCATTGGGAAAGGGTGCTTTTTGAAACGGCCACAGGCCTCACCCTAAGGGCTGCCTCCGATGGGGCTGGATCGTCGCCCTGGCTGTGTCAATCCGCATGATTGCTTGTGCGACAGAGGTTTCCGGACGAGCACGAACTGATCGGAGAGCGTGGGTATACATGACAATCAAAGGGCTTTATCTGATAACCGACCATGAAGACCGGCTCCTGGAGAGGGTCGAGGATGCTCTCGCCGGGGGCGTCACCTGCCTGCAATATCGCAACAAGGTCAAGGGCTACGCGGAGCTGTTCGAAGAGGGGCGGAGACTGCGCAGTCTCTGTGCGCAGCATGGCGTAACCTTCATTGTCAACGACGATCTGAAGCTCGCGGCCGAACTGCGCGCGGACGGTGTTCACCTGGGGCAGGAGGACGGCAGCGTGGCCGAGGCGCGGCGCGTGCTCGGCCGGGAGGCCATCATCGGGATTTCCACGCATTCCGTGGAAGAGGCGCTGCAGGCCGAGGCCGAAGGTGCTGACTACATCGGGTTCGGCGCAATGTTTCCCACTGAGAGCAAGGACGTGCGGTACCTGCCGGGGCCGTGGGCGCTTGCCGAAGCGCGCAAGCGGGTGCGCATCCCCATGGTTGCCATCGGCGGCATCAGCCGGGACAACGCCTGCCAGGTCATCGATGCCGGCGCTGACGCCATCGCTGTCATTTCGGCTGTACTTTCCCACAGGGAGCCCGGTCTGGCAGCGGCGGAGCTCGCTCTTCTCTTCAACCGGCGCCGGCCATTCCCGCGCGGCTCGGTCCTCACCGTTGCCGGCAGCGATTCCGGGGGCGGCGCCGGCATCCAGGCGGACATAAAGACCGTGACACTGCTGGGATCGTACGCGGCAGCGGTCGTTACCGCCCTTACCGCGCAGAATACCCGGGGCGTGAGGGCCATTCACGGGGCGCCTGCGCCGTTCGTCGCCGAACAGCTGGACGCGGTGCTCAGCGACATCCCGGTGAACGTGGTGAAGTCCGGCATGCTCTTCTCGGCCCCGATCCTGGAAGTCCTGGCGGAAAAGCTGGCCTTTTACGGCAAGAGGCTGCTGGTCCTGGACCCGGTGATGATCGCCAAGGGCGGAAGCTCACTGATCGACGACAGCGCCGTGGCGAGCCTGGTGGAAAAGCTCTTCCCCCTGGCCTACCTCGTGACGCCGAACCTCCCCGAAGCCGAGCGGCTCACCGGGCTCGCGATCCACGACCGGAAGACCATGGAGCAGGCATGCCACGGGCTCCACCGTCTGGGTGCGCGGAACGTGCTGCTCAAGGGGGGGCACCATCACGGGCCTGAAGCGACCGACCTGCTTTTCGACGGCACGGACTTCCGCTGCTACACTTCGCAACGGCTCGACACTGTCAATACCCATGGAACCGGCTGCACCTACGCTTCGGCCATAGCAGCTTTCCTCGCCATGGGAGAGCCGCTGCCGGCGGCGGTGGACAAAGCGAAACAGTTCATAACCGAAGCGATCACCCTGGCAGTTCCCCTGGGGAGCGGCCACGGGCCGGTCAACCATTTCCAGGCCGCGAAAAAGATGCGGCAGACCTTGGAGTAAGAAACATCATGACTCAGCTTGAATCGGCCCGCAAGGGCATCATTACCGAAGAGATGTCCGAAGCCGCACGTTTCGAAGGAGTTTCTCCCGGGCAGATCCGGGACGGCATCGCGGCAGGAACGATCGTTATCTGTCATAACAGGCTCCATGCCAACGGCCGGCCCCTGGCGGTCGGGGCCGGGCTCCGGACCAAGGTGAACGCCAATATCGGCTCTTCATCCGATGATACGGACATGGAAAAGGAACTGGAAAAGGCGCGGGTCGCCGTGGCGTGCGGCGCAGATGCCCTGATGGATCTTTCGACCGGGGGGCCGGTCGACGAGATCCGTCGCGCCGTCATCGCCGAAACCGATGCCTGCATCGGCAGCGTGCCCCTGTACCAGGCAGCCCTGGATACGGTTCGCATCCAGAAGAAAGCCATCGTCGACATGACCGTGGACGACATATTCGCGGGAATCGCGAAGCATGGCAATGACGGGGTCGATTTCATCACCGTCCATTGCGGGGTCACCCGATCGACCGTTGAGCGGATGCGGAACGAAGGGAGAATCATGGACGTGGTCTCCCGTGGCGGGGCCTTCACCATCGAGTGGATGGCCTACAACGGTCGGGAGAACCCGCTCTACGAGGAATTCGACCGGCTCCTGGAAATCACCAGGGAGTACGACATGGTCCTGTCCCTGGGCGACGGCTTCCGGCCCGGCTGCCTGGCGGATGCCACCGACCGCGCCCAGATCCACGAACTCATCATCCTGGGGGAACTGACCCAGCGTGCCCAGGCCGCGGGGGTCCAGGTCATGATCGAAGGCCCGGGTCATGTGCCCCTCAACCAGATCCAGGCCAACATCCTGCTGCAGAAGCGGCTGTGCCACGGCGCGCCCTTTTATGTCCTCGGTCCCCTGGTCACCGATATCGCCCCGGGTTACGACCACATAACCTGCGCCATCGGCGGGGCGATCGCCGCTGCCGCCGGCGCGGATTTCCTCTGCTACGTCACTCCCAGCGAACACCTGCGCCTTCCCGATGTAACTGATGTCCGCGACGGGGTCATCGCTTCCCGCATCGCTGCCCATGCCGCCGACATCGCCAAGGGGGTGCCGGGCGCCATGCAGCGCGACAGCGAAATGGCCCGGTGCCGCAAAAAGCTGGACTGGGAAGGCCAGTACCGGCATTCGCTCGATCCGGAGCGGGCCAGGCGGCTGCGGGAGGAATCGGGCGTGTCCGATCACGGCGCCTGCACCATGTGTGGCGAATTTTGCGCCTACAAGGTGATGGACAGCGCCATGGAAACAAAAGAGGAAAAGGCTGATCCCCGCTGAAGCGTCGTTTGAGCCGCAAGATTTCGATCTTGCGGCTTTTTAGTAGTTTCCATCCGGAAGGTCTCTCTGGGACCGGATCGGGACTTTGTCAGGTTGTGGAAACTTCACTTGTTTCCATCCGAATATTCCGGATGGAAACAAATTACTCTGTATCCTGTATGGTGTGGGGCGGGAAAGGGAGGATCTGAATGCAGATACTGAAAATAATTTGGAACTTTCCATTTAATGCCGATGTCTAAGAGTACAAACGACTTTGTACGAGGAGGGACGAATCATGACAAGAAACATTCTGGAGGTGATGCGCGGCGGGAAAATCCTGAACCACGTGACCTGGCGCTGCATGGTTTTTTGCCTGGCTCTTGCTGCTGTGGCTGTTTCGGGTTGCGCCAAGAAAGAGGTGGCCAAACCTGACGAGCTGGTGTTCAAGGAGCTTGCCGAAATTCCTTCGCCTGCCCCGATGGTGCATGCCAAAATGGCCCTGGCGCCGCCCGCTGCCATGAGAATGCCGTCCGTACCCCTCCATCCGGATTCTTCGACCGAGTTCAACACCGAATCCTATGACAAGGTGAACGAGAACCCATTCCTCGACGTGATCAAAAACCCCCTGTCCACGTTTTCCATTGACGTCGATACTGCGTCGTACACGAACGTGCGGCGTTTCATCAACGACGGCCGGCTTCCCCCGGCCGATGCGGTGAGGATCGAGGAGCTTGTCAATTATTTTACCTACGATTATCCGCAACCCGCGAAAGGCGAACCCTTCTCATTCACCACTGAACTGACCGGGACGCCCTGGAAATCGGGAAACAGGCTGCTTCTTGTCGGACTGCAGGGAGTTCGTATCCCGGTGGATAAACTCCCTCCGGCCAACCTGGTGTTTCTGATCGACGTTTCCGGCTCCATGGACGAGGAGAACAAGCTGCCCCTGCTGGTGAAATCCTTCAAGCTGCTGGTCAACCAGCTGCGGCCGCAGGACCGGGTAGCGATCGTGGTTTATGCCGGCCGGGCGGGGCTGGTGCTCCCCTCCACCAGCGGCAGCGAAAAGCAGAAAATCGTTGCGGCGCTGGACAGCCTCCAGGCCGGCGGCAGCACTGCCGGCGGGCAGGGCATACAGCTGGCCTACCAGGTGGCCAGGGAAAACTTCATGAAACGCGGCAACAATCGGGTCATCCTGGCGACTGATGGCGACTTCAACGTGGGCGCTTCCAGCGATGCCGAAATGGAACGCCTGATCGAGGAGAAGCGCAAGGACGGCGTGTTCCTGAGCGTGCTCGGCTTCGGCATGGGCAACTACAAGGACTCCAAGATGCAGAAACTGGCGGACCGGGGCAACGGCAACTACGCCTATATCGATACCCTGCTCGAAGCGAAAAAGGTCCTCCTGTCCCAGTTCGGCGGCACCTTGATGACCATCGCCAAGGATGTGAAGATGCAGGTGGAATTCAATCCCGCCAAAGTCAAGGCTTACCGGCTGATCGGTTATGAGAAGCGCATGCTGCGTGCCGAGGATTTCGCGGACGATAAGAAAGACGCCGGTGAATTGGGCTCGGGCCACACGGTGACGGCCCTCTATGAAATCGTTCCTGCTGACGGCGCGGGCGCAGGCGGCCAGGAACTGACCTACCAGACGACCCGGGTGAAAGACAGCGCCAAATCGAGCACCGAACTGGCGACGATCCGCTTCCGCTACAAGAAGCCGCACGAAGAAACCAGCAAAGAGCTGGTCAGGAAAATACCCGCAGTGGTGAGCACGCTTGACAAGGCGGGCAGCAACATCGGTTTTGCCGCTGCGGTGGCCGAGTGGGGCATGCTGCTCAGGAACTCGGAGCATAAGGGTAGCGCAAGCTATGCCCAGGTCCTGGGTCTGGCCCGGGCGGCGAAGGGCGCTGACTACGAGGGTTACCGGGCCGAATTCATCAGGCTGGTGGAGATGACCGAACTGCTTGACGTCAAAACAAAGGCTGCGCCGGTGACGAATCCGGCTGACGTGCAATCCATTGCGAAATAACCGGTTGCCCCGGCAACATTCCAACGATATCACTAAGTTTGAATGAAAGTGCGTGTGCTCATGGGAAAGATACTCAAGCAGACTGAATCGGAGTTGAAGCAGCTGCCGCTGATACTGGCAAAATCACTGGGCGGCATCATGGCGGTGATCGGGTTGTCGGCAGCCATTTTCCTGGCAACCCGGTCTCCGGAGCCTGCAAGCGGCGATCCGGTATTGTCCGCTCTCCTGGGAGTTTCGGGAATCGCCGTTTTCATCCTGTCATCCAAGGCGCTTGTGAAACGCAAAGCTGACCGACAATTTCAGGATTTGGACACAAGGGACAAGGTCCGACAGAGTTTTCTGGCATGGGTCCTGTTGCTGGTATTCGTGGCGCTGTTTCTGGTTATCGTCCTTTTTCTTGCCAGGTAATGAGTGCCCTTCAGTAATTGCGAATCAGCGGTTTTGTATTGCGGAAGTTAAGGGAGGAGCGGTCATGAGTTTTTCAGCAAAAGTCTTCACAATCTTCACGGCATTGCTGGTGCTGGCGTTTCCGGCGTTCTGCACCGAATGGAGTTCCCTCCTGCCTCCGGATGCCGTGAGGCCTTCTGCAAATGCTGTCCACCGTGAAAACAGGGCTATCAAGGTGGGCGATGTGGCGACCGTTCCGCTCCCGAGCAGCAGGAGCTACAGCAGTCATGCCGAGATCGAGGGCGATACCGTCCGCGTTGTCTCCTACGATGAACTGTCCGGCATGACCCTGCAGGGCGCCAGGCCGGGCCGTTCCACGGTCCGGATTTTTGAGAAGTTCTGGCGCGACCCCGATATCAGGGAATCCTATGTGCTGGTTGAAGAGATAGTCTTCCAGGTCGCCGGCAGGAAGTCGTCCCGGCTGATCGATTCCCCTGAAGAGGCAAGGCAGGATATACCCGAGCCGCAGCTGAAAGGCAGCATGGACTGGGAAGGTTTCATTTCAAGCCAGAGGGATGAAGTGTTGACGGTCATAACGGATGACAAGGAATGGACCGCCCTGTGGAAAACGGGTTTCAACCGGCCTGCGCCCCGGGTCGATTTCGAAAAATACGCCGTTGCCTGCGTTTTCCTGGGTTACAATGCGGACTGGCTTTATGACATCCACATCGGGGAGCCCAGGGAGGACAGTAACATCCTGTCCATACCGTACGGCATGAACGAGATCATCCTCGAACTTTCAGGACCGTTCCGGGCAACCGGCCAGTATCGGATGAAGGCAGTGGAAAAAAAGAAAGGGTGCGGGGTGGTTCTGGAAAGACAGCGCGATTCCGGTCCCCGGTGACGGAGGGATGGTCTTCAGGCGCAACGCATCGGATTGACGGAATTTCGCGCTTTTTGGTGTAGAATTGACCTGACAGCGAGACTATCACGTATCCGCTGGTAGCCGTTACCGAAGGTAACAAGGGGAGATCGACATGAATATGAGAAAGAGTCTGTTGGCAGCATTTTCACTGGCGCTTTTCTGGTCTCTGCCTTTAGTTGCATTGGCGGAGGATTCGGACAACCCGCAATCGCCTGCGACCGATGAGCTGAAATCCTACTCCGCTCCCGTGGAAACCCCCGATATGACGATTGACAATCCCACGCCGCGGGAGCCCGACACAGTAGCGCCGGAAAGCGCACCGCTCCTTGTCGATCCTTCGCAGCAGCCTGAAACCGAGCCGCCCGCCCCGTCGCCGCTGCAGGATCTGCAGGCCCCGGACCAGGGATCGCAGCAGCCAGGCCCATGAGTCCGGTTACCCATTTGCTTCTTTCCTGGTCCGTGGGAAGCGCTTTTCCCTTTGCCAGAAAGGATCGCCTGCTGGTTGCATTTGCCGGCACCGTTCCCGACTTGGACGGCATGGGCCTCCTGTGGGATCTGTGGACGAATCGCGGAGCAGGAGGGGATCTTGCGCTCTGGGTGGGCTACCACCATGTGCTGGGACACAACGTCGCCTTTTGCCTGGGACTGGTCGCCTGCTCCCTGTTCCTCGCGTCCCGCAGGGCGCTGGCATGTCTTGCGGTGTTCCTGGCCTTCCACCTGCACCTTGCCTGCGATCTGGCAGGTTCCCGCGGCCCGGACCAGGTCTGGACCATACCCTATCTGCTGCCGTTTTCGAAGGCCGGGGAAATTGCCTGGTCGGGCCAATGGCCGCTCGATTCCTGGCAGAACATGGCGATTACCGCTGCCACCCTGGCATTCGTCATCTTCACTGCCTGGAAAAAGGGGATTTCGCCGCTGGAAATCGTTTCCGAAAGGGCGAATGCCGTGTTTGTCGCCACCCTGCGCAATCGATTCGGAAATCCGTTTGATCTGCAGAAACCGGGGGATAATAAGAGATGAATATTTTGGGAACTATCAAGTTTGTATGTTCATGCATCGGATTGATATGTCTTTTCGCACTGTATGACATGCCGGCATCGGCTGCCGAAGATTATTCCAGGTTTGTGATGGACAAACAATTCTATTCCTGTGACATTCCTTCCGGATGGGAAGTCTTAAGGTCGCCGGAACGGGACGAGGACTATCGTATCTTCGAAATACAGCTTATCGCCCCGAAGGGGGGCGCATTCATCTACGTATCCTATTACGCCAAGGACAACAAGGATTTCTGGGGTTACGAGGATTTCCTGAGACGCAACTCGCGAAACGTGGCTGGGGAGACGAAAAATTCCCGGGAGAACTATGGCCCGGTAAAAGAAACCCTGCTCAACGGTCGCAAGGCTTTCGAGCTTGAGCGCGCGCGCCTGGTTTTTCTGCATCCCGAGAGCAAATCCGACGAGTCGGCGGCGTTGCGGGAGTTCTTTTACGTTGCCCCCGCATCAGATGGCGGTTTTTACGTTCTGCACTATTCTTCGCCGCAAGCGATTTATGACGAGTACCTGCCGGTGCTCAAAAGGATTGCGTCATCCTTCAAGGGGATGTAATGCCGGGGTCGACTTGGGAGCCTGATGCCGGCCATCAGGCATGGCCGGCTACTTCAGCGCTACGGAGGAGTTGGGATGGCTACCGTCAGGAGCATTGCCCGAAGGCGCGGGACCTGCAGGGAAAAATATACCATCCGTTGCATGATCGAACTTTACTGCCGCAGGCATCACCGGACAGACAAAGCGTTGTGCGATGACTGCGGGCACCTGCTGGAATACGCATTGGAGCGCATCGACAACTGTCCCCACGGGCAGGATAAGCCGACGTGCGGCAGGTGCGCCGTGCATTGCTTCAAACCCGTCATGCGCAGGCAGATCCAGCGGATCATGCGCTATGCCGGGCCTCGCATGCTGTTTTTTCATCCGTTGCTCGCGTTGCTGCACATCTCTGACGGTCTCAGAAAAAAGAGATAGTTTCGGATTCAGATCGGGCTCAGTCGTGGCCGAACACCATCTGTTGCGCTTCGACTCCATCGTAGGAATTGAGCCTGCCCATGAGTTCCTCAGCTTTTGCTTTCTCTCCCACCATTTCCAGGAGGATCACTCCCGATCCGGAACAGAAATTGTCACCCACTTCGTGGAGACCGATTCTGGTCTTGATGTTGCATCCATAGTCCGTCAACAACTTCTGAATATCGGGCGCATTTTTTACCCTGTTCTGAATGTGGACGCCGAGGATAACATGAAAATCCTTTCCCATTTTGGAACTCCTTTGTCGGAAATTTTATGACGATAACGTAAAATATTTTTCGCTTTTTTAAAAAGAAGCACGGCAGTGCCTCAAATCGGTTAGAATTACGTCGCCAAACAAAATTCAACCCGAGAGGAGAACACTGCCGTGGAA
>JAVBWB010000027.1:0-231651 GCA_036677645.1 Geobacteraceae bacterium
TCATGAAATCACCGGATTTTGAGAGTGTTGATTCAATTTCTGGCGATTTTATCACACAGTAAACGTTATTTATATCAATAAATACGTGATGTTATACTTTTTCAGGGACGACTACTGAGTTACCCAAATAACCTGATAATACAAAAGAACCTGGAACGTGGCCTTTTGCAGCACAGTACGAATAATGCTGTTTTTCAAGAAACACACTATCGCGTCATTTTTATATTGGTTCCTATATAGGCCGGCAAGCCGTAATTGCGGAGAATAGTAACGGCGCTCTTCAGGCTGGCCTCATAGTTTTCTCTTGGCGGTTTTTCCAAATTTTCCAATGGATAAGACTTGCCGAGGGTTGAAAATTTGGATTTGCCGAGTTCGTGGAACTGAAGGACCTGTACCTGTTGGAGTTGTGACTTGAAAGTGTCGGCTATGAAACGACCCGTTTGGTGGATGTTCTCATCGCTGTCGTTATGATTTGGTATGAGAGGAATACGTATTACTGTCTGTATAGCTGATTTTCCCAAGCGCTTAAGATTGTCCAAAACTGGCTGTAGATCGCAGCCGGTATACTGAAGATGTCTTATCGGGTCCATGTTCTTGAGATCAGTCAGGACGAAATCAATATAGGGTAGTGCTGGCTCGACAACCGCCCAGTTTACGCCCAGCGCCGTTTCGACACAGGTATGCACCCCGGCTTTCCTGAAGGCTTTCAACAGCTCACTAGTAAACTGCCATTGCACGAAAGGTTCCCCGCCGCTTATGGTCACCCCGCCACCAGTCTCATTGAAAAACTCAGCATCTTTGCATGCTTCCCGAAGCACCTGCTCTACGCTCATCTCCTTACCCCAGGATGTCAGGGCATTGGCTGGGCACTCATCGGCGCATTTGAGACAGCAGGTGCACAGCTTGCGGTCGATACTTTCGACAATCCCCCCTTCGCCGACACGAAAGATATCTTTATTGCTGAAGGGGCAGGCATCCATACAATAGCCGCACTTGTCGACCCCGATACATCGTTGAGGGTACACTCCCACTTCCGGGCATTGAAACCAGCTTTCAGGATTGCAACACCAGAGACAATTCATCGTGCAGCCCTTCAGGAAAACCGTGGTCCTGGTGCCGGGCCCATCGTGAACCGTATATCGTTGGAAATTATAGACAATACCGCGGATTGCAGCGTCGGGTACACCAGCGCCGGATTTAACTGATACTTCAGCTTCCATAGCCAGAATCTCCTGTATGAGTTCGAATGTGTGGGCTCTGCATGAGCCGATTCCGGTATCCTTCTATCTGCCCGGTACGCTGCTCCACAGTAAAGTGATTCCGCTCCCCTTCAGTTTCCGAAAGCGTTTCGTCCAGCTTCCGCGACAGCCACATCCTGATCGGAAGAGCCGCCACTTACCCCGATCCCGCCGACAATTCCACCCTTGTCGAGAACCGGCAAGCCACCGGCAAATATGGTAATTCTGCCGAAATTGCAGGTATGAACGCCATAGAAAGGTTGGCCGGGCTGGGAATGTTTCGCCAGCTCACCTGTTGCCATAGTAGTGGCGACCGCAGTATAAGCCTTGTTCAGCGATAGAGTCTGGCTGACAAGCATGGAACCGTCCATACAGTGCTGTGCTATGAGATTCCCGCCACAATCTACAACGGCGATGCTCACAGGAACACCGAGCTCTTCCGACTTGTCCTGAGCAGCGGAGATCATACGCAGAGCTGTTTTCAGACCCATTGTCATGATTCTTCTCCTATCGATTTTCAACTTGAGTTGTGGTGTTCTGATCTCCATTCACCATGCGCCGGGCCGGTTGCCCGACCCGGCGCTTTCGTCACAAGATCAGAATTCAAGCTCGGTTCTTTCAAGGATGTCCCGTTGTACGCTGGGATCCAGTTCGGTAAAGAAGGCGCTGTAACCGGCCACACGAACGATCAGCCCTTTGTATTTTTCCGGGTGAGCCATCGCATCCTCGAGCGTTGCGCGGCTGATGACGTTGATCTGGTTGTGCATGCCCTTCCGTTGGAAGTAGACCTTCATCATGCCGATGAAGTTTTCATCACCCACTTCCCCGGAGAGGGTAGAAGGGCTGAACTTCATGTTCAACAGGGTACCGTTCGAAGCAATGCCGTGATCAAGGGTGGACACCGACTTGACCACCGCAGTAGGTCCTGAAATGTCATGCGAGCCACGGCTGGTATGCACCGGTGATACGCCATCGGCAATCGGCTCTCCCGCTTTCCGGCCGTCCGGCGTCGCCGCGGTGATTGCGCCGAAAGGCACATTTGCGGAAACCGGATACAGTCCGGCCTGGAATTCTCCACCGTGGGCGGTTGGACGGCGCTCCAGGTATTTGCAATAGACCTTGGCGGCGTAACGGGCCAGTTCATCGATCTCTTCGTCGTCGTTGCCGTAGTGGGGTACCTTGGAGCTGTTAATCAGGGCATAAATGGGCTCGTAACCTTCCCAGTTCTTTTCCAGGGCATCAAGCAAATCGGCTCCGGAAATTTTCTTGTCTTCGAAAACAAGTTTTTTGATAGCACTCATGCCGTCTGCAACGTTCGACACACCGACCCCTTGCGGCCCGATATAATTGTAGCGTGCTCCGCCTGCCGTAACGTCCTTGCCTTTGTCAATGCAATCTTCGATCACAAGCGAAAGGTACGGCAACGGCTTGCACGTCTGGTGAGCGATATCCATGGCATTTTCCGCCATGACAAGGCGATCGACCCAGTATTTCATCTGTTTTTCATACGCTTCTTTAACTTCATCGAAGGATTTGAAATCTGCCAGCGAGCCGGTCTGGAGGCCCAGGGTCGTGCCTGCGCCGACACAACCACCGTAGAGGGGGCAGGCTTCGCCGCATCCCGTGCACTTGCCGTCGTTAAGGGCCAGTTCCAGCACCTTGTTCATATTGAAAAACGCCGCATCGTGCCAGCCGTACTCACGACCTTCGGAATTAGGTTCCACGCAACCAAGGGGGCCGTAATCGCGTGCATCCTCTATGGTATGGCCACGGTTGATCATGGCGGGAATGATGACTTCATCGTTGAAGAAGGATGGCATCCCGAGCCCGATTTTTGCCACTTTGGTAACCTTGACCCACCATTCCTTGGGCGAGTTGGCATGCCATCGGCTGGTCATCCAAGGGGCATTCAAACGCACATGTGCCATTGCATCAGCACACATAAAGGATAATTCGTTTGTCGCGTCTTCACCTTCGGATGTCTGACCGCCGACGGTCAGCGAAGCCCCACCCAGTTCGACGCCGCCGAACGCCTTCGTGGAACCCTCGTCGCGGATTTTCGTAAGCTCGGAGATTTTGATCCAGGCGCCTTCAATCAATTCCTGGATAAATGCCTTGGTTACACGGCCATCTTCCATGTCCTTCTTGAAGAAGGGATACATGTGCTGGTCAAAGCGACCCCAATGGATTGAATGACCATTGCCTTCGATGGTGACGGAGACATTGGCAATCCACCACAACTGCAGAGCCTCCCAGAAAGTGCGGGGCGGCTTTTCGGCAATCCAATCCAGGTTTTCCGCCATCTGCAACAGCTCTTTTTTCCGTTCGCTCTCGGCGCTGAAAGCCATTTTTTGGGCCAGGTCTGCATAGCGGCGGCAATAGGACATGATTCCATCCAGACATATGAGCTGTGCCTCGTAAAATTCCTTCTTTTTAAGATCCTCCGGAAGGCATACGTCCAGCTCGCCGAGTTTTCGTTCCACCCAGTCTCTCAGGCCTCCCCATCCTTTTTCAAAAAGCAGTTGGAAACGAATGCAGGTGTGCCCGACACCACCAAAGAAGTAGTTGCCGAGCAGATAAATTGCCTTTCCGTACGTCCCCTCGCCTTTCAACGCCGTCGCCGGCATGATGGCTTTTGCGTAATCATGTACCGTGTTGTCTTTCCAGTATTCCCGAAGGTCCCGCAGTTGCTGCTTTGTCTCCTCGGTGATCATGAAACGGTCGCCGGGGCGTTTTTCAAATGGCTTGTTGTCCATTTCTTCGACGAGCCATTCATAGGAAAATTCGGGAAATATTGGCGCGCAGCGCGGCGGAGCGGCCATGTTTCCAGCAATAAGTTCATATTTTCCGATCTCTATGGGAATATTTTTGAGAACATGAGCGAAGCATTCAGCGTTGCGAATAATATGAGGCTTGTTATTGTTCTCTTTCATTTTCTCGGTCCACAAAACGGCACGATCCGCAGAGATGGACAACGGAGTAGCGATAAACTGTTTGCGCCAGGCATTGATCCTTGGAAATGGCGATGGGTTCTCTACAAGTCCTGAACTACCAGTCCCGTAGTCCTTGTCGTAGGGGTCATATCCTTCCAGCACCACCTTCCCCAAATTCTTGAACTCCGCAGCTTGACCCATTTTCTACCTCCTTGTTTGTTTACAACGCCCATAAATTTGGATACCGGTCTCATTTTTGCCCAATATTCTGCTGGCCTTGTATGAGACGGCATCCCGCCATTTCCAGAAACTTCGCGAAATTGCGTCAATACTTCCTGTTTTCCCCCTCGAGGGACCTGCCGCTAACGTCACATCCGGAAAGCATTTCCAGGCAACAAAACAACTAATTACTTACTTTATGAAAAACTTACCAACTAATTACTTGGTTGTCAAGGGTTGTTTGCTTTCCGTGGGCATGGAGCCAATCTGTTTTGTAACGGTCTTTTTTCCGCTTGATTGCGTACATGTCTAATGATAACTACTTGATTTTTTGCTTTTTGGACGTATTCTGGACGTAGGAAATTGAGGGAGGATTTTCAGGTGAAACAGGGTTGGTCGTGGCTGAAGCCGTTGGAAATATTTTCCACGTTGCCGCTCATTTTGTAATACGATTTATCGGGACAGGGAGCAGTGGCTATGCGCGAGAGAAATAGCCTGATGTGCTCTTTTCCGGGGAGAGCCTTATGCAATATCGATTCGAGGATATTTACGATATCCCGCAGATTCGCGAAATGTCACAAATGTTTTCCGACCTCATGGGGATATCTTCGGCCATCATAGGAGTTGATGGCACTATCTGGGTGAAATGCAAATGGCAGGATATCTGTGAAAACTTTCACAGGAAACACCCGGCAACGCGCATAAGATGCCAGGAGAGCGACACCTGTTTACCACCCAAATACCATGAAAACAGCGATACCGTCATATATCTCTGCCAGAACGGGCTTATGGAAGTTGCCGCACCCATCAAGATCCAAGGTGAACACGTCGCCAACCTCTATATGGGCCAGTTTCTGCTGAAGCCACCCGATATCGCTTTCTTCATGCGGCAAGCCCGACATTTCGGTTTTGATGAAACCGAATACATCCAGGCCCTTTTGAAAGTCCCGGTCTTTAGCGAAAGCACGGTCAAGGCCGTTACCGATTATTTTTCCAAGCTTGCAATTGTGCTCGGCGAAATGGGCCTGAGCCAGACCAGGTTGCTTCAGGCAAATGAGCACCTTAGAAGATCGGAGCAGCGCTATCGCCTCGTTGTCGATAATGTTGAGGGGGCGATCATGGTGGTGCAAAACGAGCTCATTGCTTTCTCGAACAAGAAACTCATCGCCGACATCGCTGAAGATCAGAACATTTTCAAGTACATTCATCCTGAAGATCAAACCGCATTCAAAAGTTTTCTCGTCAGAACGTTCTATGGTACATCCAGAAACCCCTTGGAGAGCACACGTATCCTGATCGACTCGACGCAAATCAAATGGGTACAGACCAACGCCGTTGCCATGGAATGGCAGGGAGCGCGGGCACTACTGCTCTACATGAGTGACATTACCTCGCGAAAGGAAGCGGAGCAGGCGGTGCGGAAAGCCCAGATGGAAATGGCCAATGCCCAGAAGATGGAGGCAATCGCCAATCTCGCTACGGGAGTAGCCCATGATTTCAATAATCTCGCCCAGGTCATCGGCACCAATGTGGAACTCCTGCTGGCAAATGAAAGCAAAAGCAGCCCCATTTATGCCAAGCTCAAGGAGATCGAACAGGCCGTCATCAAAACCAGTGAATTGACCCAACGGCTCCTGATGTTCCGCGATACCCAGGACAGCTGCCGGCAACACGTGGACATCAACCAACTCATCCAGCAAGTTGCCCAATCCCTGAAAACGCTGCTGCCGCCGGCCATTGAGATTGATCTTGCGTTGAATGCAGTGTGCAAAGTAAGGGATGGCGACCCGGTACAACTCTTTCAGATCTTCATGAATCTCGTCCTCAATGCCAGGGACGCCATGCCGGAGGGCGGAACGATCTTGATCGAAACAGGGGACTTCATCGTTACTGGCGCTGATTCAGACCTGTATCCTAACCTTATTCCCGGCCAATACGTTCGCATTCGCGTGCTTGACGAAGGCCATGGTCTTTCAGACCACGACCTGATACACCTTTTCGAACCATTTTATACCAGCAAGCCACCAGGGCAGGGGACCGGCCTCGGATTGACGACCGTTTACAATTTTGTCAAAAATCACTCTGGTTACATCACCTGCAGCAATGAATCTGGCAAAGGTGCATCTTTCACGCTTTTGCTTCCAGCGACCAGGATGGATAATCAACTTATCAGGTTCCCCATCGGCGGTTACGAAACGCTCCTGCTCGTGGATGACGACCCCTACATACTTCATCGTGGCAAAGAATACCTGCACAGCTATGGATATACCGTTCTGGAGGCACTTTCCGGAGAAGAGGCTTACGAGATATATTGCCAGCAGAGAGACGCCATAAAGCTGGTGATCATGGACCTGATCATGCCGGGAATGGGGGGTGAGAAGTGTATCGATGAATTGCTGAAAATCGACCCGCACGCCACAATTCTCGTTGCCAGCGCCTATCTGACAGATGCTTTCATCCGGAATCAAGATATTAAGGCAAAAATAAAAGGTTTTATTGCGAAGCCTTATATCAAGGGGCGTCTTTTGCATGCAATCCGTAACGCTATCGACAGCAATCCAGTTGAGCCAAGAGAAGTTTACCCAGGAAACCCATAAACGACTCAGCCTTTAAGATCTTAGCGCCTTGACTTTAACCAATTAAGTTGTTACTTTTATCATGCGAAGGAAGGACTTTAGTTGCGAGGGTGTGCTGGAAATACGAAATGCTATCCCGTAGTAATTAAATTACGAAAATTCCATTAACTTACAGGAAAAGGCGCTGCCATGGGATACTCTATCGGAGAATTTATCAAAAAAAGACGAGAAGAATTGAAAATGACCCAGTCAGAGCTGGGAAAAGCGCTCGGATATCGTTATGGGAATTTTATTGGGTACCTTGAAAACGGCAGAGCCGTCTTTCCCCTGGAAAAATGGGAGGAATACGCAGAAGTCCTCCAAACTTCAAAACATGAATTTCTCAAAATCGTGTTCCAGGAAAAGTTTCCTGCCATGTTGGATTATTTAGTCTTCCGTCCCGCTCGAAAAAATACGGAAATCTCACCCGCCCGAAAAGTAATGAAAAGCGACAAGTGATAAGCTTAACGTTCTGAGAACAATGACATGGTACGCCTCGCATTTTCAATACGTGGATTCCGGACGCATTCACGCCTGATGGCTGAGGGTTGCGGATTCTACTCAAAGCATGGGATATTACACGCTTTTCTCGGGGCATGATGCGTGGGTCGTGGAGGATGGGCCGGCACGGTGCGGTCAACAGCACCAAGACGCCATGACACGGCTGTCAGGGTGGTTCGAGTGGCAGAGGGGATGGTGGCGCCTCCCGTTACGGCTGATAACGTTCAGTTTGGAGCGTTTGCCATCATAAGCATTCGTAGAACTGCATGAACATGTCACAAATGATAATCCCCGGCGGCTTCAGGCTGATAGAAAATTTGTTCTACCATCAGTCGCCGATCCCCATCCGGGCTGTTTACTTCGAAAGCATGCCCGACCCTGCATCCTATCATCGCCGTCCCGATGGGCGAAAGTATTGACACTTCATTCATTTTATCGTTTGCATCCCTGGGAAAGACCAGTACGAATTCTTCACTTTTTCCTCTCTCTAGGTCCTGGAGAAGCACTATGGAGTTCATGGTTATGACATCTGGAGGGATATCCGCGGATTCGACGACTTTTGCTTTCATCAGCTCTTTTGTCAGCCCCTCGAGATGGCCGAACCCGTCATTCGCTTTCAGAACTTCTTCAGCAAGTAATGTTTCCAACTTGGCCTTGTCTGCTTTTGTCAGGTAAATTGTCCTTTTTTCGCTGGATTCTTTCAATGCAGTATCCTTGGAAACTCTTGGTCCGATCAGCAGGTACCGGTATTTTCGTGACGAATGCCGGAAGAGACAGTCACTGCTTTCCCCTGGTTACCAGTGCAGCGTCGTTTGCGGCGAAGCCTCGATGCCGTCAATTGTTTGCCAACAATGAGGTAATGGCGTCAATAAGTCTTTTCTTGGTAAATGGCTTGGTGAGGAATTGCACCTTGTCCAAAGGCATTCCTGGAAAGCCGGTATCTTCCGTCGAAAAACCACTGATGAAAATCATTTTGGCGCCTTGATCGATTGTGCGGATTTCTTCATACAAAGCGCGTCCGGTAATTTTGGGCATGATCATGTCAGATATGATCAATGAAATTGAATCCCGGTGCTTTCTGTATAATGTTAAGGCGACTTCACCATCTTCGGCAAGCAGCAGGCGATATCCGGCTTTGGATAGTGTGGATTCCAGGTAATTCCGCACTACCTCCTCATCTTCAGCTATGAGAATTGTCCCGATGCCGCCATGCGAGATGGGTGGCTCTGCCTGTAATCCCGGCAGAATTTCAGCTTTCAGCATGGGAAGGTAAACAAGAAAGGTTGTGCCTTTGCCGAGGGCGCTTTCAACCAGAATCGAACCATTATGCTGCTTGACAATTCCGTATACAATGAAAAGTCCAAGCCCGGTTCCTTTTCCCACTTCCTTTGTGGTAAAAAAAGGCTCGAAAATTCTTTCCTGCATCTTTGTATCCATGCCTTCGCCGCCGTCCGACAATGAAATGACCACGTAATCGCCCGACTTCTCAAGTCCGTTTTTCTGCGCCGCCTCCTGGTCGAGTGTCGCCGGCCAGGTACCGATACGTATCTCGCCACCACCAGGCATTGCATCTCTGGCATTGATAGCCAGATTCATAACGACTTGGCCCAACTGGCCGCTGTCACCCATTACAGCCAGCTTTTTGCTGGAAAGGTTTTGCGCAAAGCAGATATTGGGCGGAAACATCTTGCGAAGCAACTTCAAGGTATCCAAAACCACATGGTTTACCATTACCGGCCGCGGCTCCAAAATCTGTTGCCGGCTGAATGAGAGCAGCCCCCTGGTGAACTTGGCTGCCTGATGCGCCGCCGACTGTATGGTCCTGATGCTGGCATGAGACCATTCGTCACGAATGTCCACCGATTCCTGCAGTTCATCGGCGAAACCGATTATCGCGGTCAGGAGATTGTTGAATTCGTGTGCGACCCCGCCGGCGAGAAGCCCGATCGACTCGATCTTCTGGGACTGCAGGAGCCGTTGTTCCAGTCTCCTCCGCTCGGTTATGTCGCGGACGATGCCCCGGTATCCGGTGAGTTTTCCATTGTCGTCGTGCATGAGCGACGCGGAAACCTGAACCAGGATGACTCCGCCGTCCTTCCTCCTTATTTCAAGCTCGGCATCTTTCACATACCCATCGGGCAGCAACTTGTGCCGGAACTCCGACCGCGCTTTCTTGGTGATGCAGAGGTCTTTGACCAGATCCATGGCGAGCAACTCGTCTTTCGTATAGCCGAATAACTCTACGCCGGCAGGATTGATATCTACCAACCTGCCTTTCGTGTCTATAACGAAGACAGTGTCTTTTGATTCTTCAAAAAGCTCCCGGTACCTTTTCTCGGACTCCAGGAGTGCAAATTTTATCAGCTTTCGCTCGGTGATATCGACGTACGAGCCGGCCATCCGGTAGGGAATGCCCTTTTTGTCGCGCAAACACGCTCCCCGGTCGCGAAACCATCGATAGCTGCCGTTCTTGTGCAGGAGCCTGTATTTGATGTCATAATCAGGAATCAGTCCCTTCAGATAGGCTTCGCGAGTCTCCATGACAATCTTCCGATCGTCGGGATGGATGCGGGTTTCCCATTCTTCAATACGCGATTTGATTTCATCAGTGTCATAGCCGAGCATCTCTTTCCATCGCGGTGAAAAGAATATTTCTCCTTTCACAATGTCAAAGTCCCAAATGCCGCCACTAGCGCCATCGACAGCAATGGCGTACCTCTCCTGGCTCTTCCGCAGTTCCAGTTCGGTATTTTCCCGCTCCAATATTTCCTGCTGGAGCTTCTCCACCATTTCGGCGAGTTCGATGGTCCGCTCGGCAACCCGCTTTTCCAGTTCGATATTGGATTGTTTCAGCTTATCCTCGATCTTCTTGCGATCTAGGGCGATGGCCACATGGTCGGCGACTGCCGACATCAGTGACAGTTCGTTTTCGGAAAAGCTCTTCCTGTTGCGGGCACAGAATGAAAGGGTCCCAAGCACTCGATCCTGGGAGAGCAATGGATGGCAGGCATAGGCTTTGATGCCGAAGGGTCTCACCAGTGCCGTATACTGGTCATCAATGCCTTGGAGATCCTCGACGACCAGCCTCCGGCCATCACGGGCAGCGCACCCGCACAGCCCCACGCCGTAATCCAGCCGCTCCATCCTCGCTGCATCCTCTTCCGAAATCCCGCCGAAGGCATTCAGGCGCAGGCGATTTTCTTTGTCATCGACCAGGTAATTGAAAAAGACCTGACAATCAAGAAAGGCAAGAACCCTTTGGCACAAGAAATCCACGACACTCTGCGGGTGATCACTTCTCAGCAGTTGGCTTGCGGTTTCTGCGAGGAGATCAAGCCGTTGGTTGCTCTTGCGCAATTCATCCACGACACCTGTGCGTTCCGGGGAATCCAGGCGCCGTCCGTTGTCTCCCGCGAGGGTTTCCAGTCCCTTGACACGCGTTTCCAGTATCTCGATCTCGTCGATCAGTTGCCTTTTCGTCATTTTTTCCAAACGCATTCAGTCCTCCGCAAACATAGCAACAGTTCTGCAGGCAGGGTCGAGGGAAGCCCGGGCATTCATGTCAATTATACCAGGAAGATCCAGGTGTTGAGGCTTGCTTAGAAATGCCATG
Source organism: Geobacteraceae bacterium (assembly GCA_036677645.1). Taxonomy (GTDB): domain Bacteria; phylum Desulfobacterota; class Desulfuromonadia; order Geobacterales; family Geobacteraceae; genus RPRC01. The sequence goes on from JAVBWB010000027.1 coordinate 11,120, forward strand.
TCGGGCAGATGTGCGATGCTGTCAAAAAGTTTATTTCTTTCCATGATCCCGAACCGCGGAATCGCATGTACCCAGCATTCGAGTCGATGTGCCAAACTTTGCGGCATCTTTTTTTGCGGAAGAACACGGATGACGAGAACAGCGATGATGGTGCTTTGATAGTGTGTTTAACAATATAGCTGATACTAATTTTTTGTCTATGAAGTCAACGAACGCACGTCACGATGCCTCAATCAAACAGGAGATTGAATTTATGAAATATATTTATTGAACACATACTCTTGGTTACAAGATTATCCGCTGTTCTGCAGGCAGGAGCGAGTCCGGTTCAAGAATTCCCGGCAATTATACCTGTGTCAACTACTATAGATTAATAAAATTCAAACAATTGTAGTCATTGTAGAAATGAAAACAAATAATATTTTTTGTTTCACTGAAATTGAACTGGAATGCATTGTTGGTATAATACTTTTTACAAGGCTTATACCTGTTTGCAAACGGTTTTTATGGAAAGTTGCCCAGGTCAATGCATGGTTAAAACATTCAAACTAAGAAAGATCGGGGAAATACTCGTTGAGAGGGGGGAGTTGAACCCTTCAGACCTTTCCTTCGTTCTTGCCATTATCAAATCGACTGGCGAACGTTTCGGAAAGATTTGCCTGGTGAACGCCCTCGTTTCAGAAGAGGCTCTTGCCGCGGCGTTGGCGGAGCAGTATGGGATGGAGTACATAGACCTCAAGGGCTTCAATATAGACGAAACCATCCTCGATATTTTCCCGCATGCCGTGCCGAAAGACACGCTCTACCGATTTCATTTCGTTCCACTGGAATCCCAAGGTGATTCACTGGTTGTGGCCGTCGATGATCCGACGAACATAATCAAGCTCGATGAAATGGAATTCTGCCTCAACAGGCCGCTTATCTTCAAATTGGCCACCCAATCCGCAATAGAATCAGTTTTGCGGAACGAAGACGGAACGGGCTGGCTTCTCAGGGAGGTTCAAGAAGTACAATCAAAAATCGGATGTTGTGGCGTCAAGATACCTGCCGCGTCAGTCGAAAGGTCAGTGTTTTTTTATCGGGACTTCCTGGGTCTCGGCATCAGGAAGCAATCGCAGGGCATGGTGGTTTTTGATCATGGGCTGGTACTTGTAAACGGCAGGTATTCCGCCGGATTCCCTGATGATTTCCATTGCCGTTCACTGATATACATCCAGGTGTCGAATATTGAAGAGCTTTTTTCCCGGGCGATTGAACTGAATGTTCGGGTCGTGACGAAGCTGGCCCCATGGGACGAGTCCGGCAAGCTGTTTTTCAGATGTCTTGACCCTGACGGGAACGTTGTGGAGGTCATGCCCCATGATGGTTCCGGAGTTGCGGAGTCACCATTCTGATGTGGGCTGAGCTATTCGAATATGTCGATATGGAGTGAGGAAAACGGCCCCTGCTGCCCGAGGAGGGAAAGCTGAAACCGAGATGCTTTCTGGTGGCAAGCGTCGGGAGAAAGTTGCGTTGCCAAGGGGTCAGATCCGCTCGTCGGGGAAGGAAACTATCAGGCCGTGGGAGCCTCCTTTGAAGATAACGGGAAGCATCCGTAACGTTATCCAGCCGGCCTCCCTGCTGCCGCCTCGCCGGACACAGGTAATTTGATACGTAAACCCGCCAATGTTCAGCACATCACTGTTTTCGGCTGCATCCGTCGTCATCTTCAGTGCCGCGCCGAAGAGCACTTCCGAGATCCGGGCATCCTGGTTCTGGTAGCCTTGCTTTTTGGTGTCCTCCTCTGACCACATACAACAGCGATACCAAACTTCCCTCGTTACCAGTACTCGGCAACTGAAACCGGCTTCCCGTGCCTCATCGGTAACATCAACGAATGGTCGCATGGAGCCTCCCCCCCCTCTCACACTTTACCAACTCCAAGGCCCTTGGCAACCAATTCTGACAGTCATAAACGAAAGTCGTGCATGGATGTTCATGACTTTCAATCGATGAATAGGCGGCGCAACCTGGAGATTGATAGTTGCAGAGGGTGATTGTCTGTTCAGATGATATTGGGAGCGGCTTTGAATGCCAATAAAAAGGGGGTAGTTCTTTTGGGAGGCGAACTACCCCATGGTTAAAAGAATGACGAATGGTTTCGTCGCTTGAATGAAAAGCAATTAGGGTGCCAAAACTGCAATGAAGCTTTCATGGTTTTTTGTCGCCTGTTATTTCAAGTTCTTACCTGGCAGGGAATTTTGCGCACAGGTAATTATGAACTTGTTTGACTGGCCGGCCGCAACTTCATCCCGCACCACTTGTAACATCGAGCGACATTTGTGTCTTGGTTCGAAATTGCAGTGCGGAGTTTTTGTCGCATTATTATTAGTGACAATTAAACTGGTTGCCATTTATGAGGGAAATATCGCTATTTATCTCGCTCGCCAGGTCTGAAGCCAGGAATGCGACCGCATTGCCGATATCTTCCTGAATCTGCTCACGGCTTGAGGGAATCGCATCCATAAAGCTCTTGTAAAGAGCATCAGCTCCGCCCAATCCGGTTGCCACAAGTTCACCGAGGATTTTGTCCCATATCTTGGTTCTGATGATGCCGGGGCCGATACAGTTGACTAGGATGTTGTCCTTTGCAACTTCCTGCGCCACCGCCTTGGTCAGGGCCGTTACCCCGAATTTTGATGCTGAATAGCCTGCCAGCAGCGGCACGATTACCCGTCCTTCCTGTGACCATTCATGGGCGACTAAAATACCATCGGCACAAAATTCTCATCTCATATCAGATAATACTGTGATTATGTTGGACTTTTACCCTGTGTGGTCATGGACATTTCTGTGCTTTTTGCGAATATGGAAAAGTTCACTCGTATCTAAATGATTCAAATGTATCGTCCATTGTGAAGTGGCAGCAGTTTCGCTGGTGCTCTAAGGGATTCCTTTCGACTTGATGGCGAAAACCGCGCGGCCAACGAGTTCCAGCGCGTCTCCAGCCTCCTCTTCGACACCCCTGGCGGCACTCAAGATAAGGGAGTGGAGCGAACTGTCATACAAATCCCAGGATCTGACGCAGTCCACATAGCCTTCGTTGATATATCGGCACAATAGATAACGCGCCCTTTCCAAGGGAGGCAATTCCTGGTAAGCCCTGATCTGGTTGAGAAACGTTTCACGGTCTGCAGGAAGCCGCCCGTTCAGTGTGAAGACATTCGTTAATTGCAGCGTTTCAAATGAACAGTCAAACTCGATGCCTTCTATGAGCCGTCTGAGTTCCTCCACGTTCTGATCTTCACTGGGAGGCATGAATTCTCCAGCTTCCCACTTTCCGTAAAGGGGTGTGCCTTCTTGGACCGCGAGGCTTCTCACCCTGACTTCGGTAGGCCTGATCCGGTTGAGGATCTGAATGGTTTCCAGGATATGTTTTTCGGCAAGTCCAAGATTTGCCCCGGCTAGTCCCGGCATGACAAAAGCAGCAGCCCGTATACCTGCGTCCAAAAGCTTCCGGCATCCTGAAACATGTTCTTTTTGGGTAACCCCTTTTTTCATGAACCTCAAGACATCGTCGCAACCCGACTCTATCCCCACGTAGCACCAGGTAAGCCCTGCGTCATGGAAATGCTTGAGTTTGCCAAGCGTAAGCTTGTCGCAGGCAAGGGACCTGGCATAACATGAAATGTGCTCCAGGGAGGGAAAAGAGCTTCTGAGGAAGTGCAAGACTTGGAGGAGGTCGTCCGGGTTCATTGACAGGGCATCCGCATCCTGGAGGAAGACCCTTTTCGCTCCATGGGTCATCCAGTTGGCCACATTGCCCAAAGTCCTGAAAGCTCTCTTTTGAGCCTCCGTCAACTCTGCGGGAAAGATGCCGTAAACCCCTGGATTGCGGCGTACCAGCTCATAAGCCACAGCCCTGTTCACGAAACCGCCACAGCCCATGTCCCATGATGTTTTCCGCAACGTCTCGCATGTGCGCCGCGCCACCCCGATATCAGCCTCGATTGCGCGCGTGGGCCGGGGGGAAAAGGTCCGGCCTTTGTAGGCCCTGCAGAAGAGGCACCGGTTCCAGGGGCAGTTGCTGCTGACTCTGAGTATCAACGATTCGCCTTCACCGATTGGACCCATCGGTCCCAGTTCCATGACGTGACCTTCAGGTTCTAGTGCATCCATACCAAACCTCACGTGGAATTTTTGTAATTGAAATTTATGGTTGTCTCGTAAAAATAGAGATACTCTCGCATTAATTATATAGCGATAAATTAGTTTCAGGCGATCCGCATTTATTAGAAAAATGCAATAACCACATTTAGAATCATGTTCTCTCAACAATAAAATGTACCACGACAAGCAATTATATTTATTGATGGTAAAATCATTTTAGTATTAATTACATCCATGTGGGGAAAATCGTCATGAGGAATATAGCTAAAAAAATCTGCGATAAAAGACCTGAATCGGAAGGCTCCAGCAATATAACCAACATTCATGGAACGTTTAATCCTGTTGTTCTTGACCCCACACTCGAATATCTCGCTGGTACCGATAAGCAGATGTTACACAATATCACTTTAGCCGGAAAGGTTATGAACAAAGATATTTCGCTTCTTATTATCGGCGAAACTGGAACTGGAAAGGAGGTTTTTGCCCGGGCAGTGCATCAGTCCAGCAATCGGGCTTCAAAACCATTTGTCGCTTTGAATTGCGCTTCTATTCCTGAATCGTTGATCGAAAGCGAATTGTTCGGCTATCGGCAGGGTGCTTTTACGGGCGCCAGCAACAAGGGTATGAGAGGCAAAATACTGCAGTCTGACGGTGGGACACTGTTTCTTGATGAAATAGGAGATATGCCGCTGAATCTTCAGTCCAGATTGCTTCGCGTTCTTGCCGAAAAGGAAATATTGCCTCTTGGCAGTGAGAGACCAGTAAAAGTGGATATCCATGTGATATGCGCAACTCTCCGCAACCTTGAGGAACTTGTCCGGAACAGGCAGTTTCGAGAGGACCTGTACTATCGGCTCAATGGCATTACTATCACACTACCCCCACTCCGTGAACGACAGGACAGGTTTCTGCTGATCGGGAAGGTTCTTGCTAAGGAAGCAGGAGAAGGTCGGCCAATCATGATTGATACCGAAGCAATCGAAAGGCTGATAGAGTATTCCTGGCCCGGAAACATCCGTCAGTTACGAAATGCTATCCGCTATTCATGTGCAATTAGCGATACCGGGGTAATCGGCCTGGCGGATTTGTCGCCGGAAATTATCCAATCTACCAAATCATCAATTTCTCTGCCGGAAGAACCTTGTGCAGAGAATGGCGAGAAATTCCATTTGACCTCCATAAAATATGCCGAATATATCGCGATGTTGAATGTATTGAAAAAACAGAAATGGAACATAACGAGCGCTGCGAGAGACCTTCATATCAGCAGGGCGACAATGTACCGGAAAATGAAAACATATAATATCGTCTCTCCAAACGAACTGTAATACGTATTTGGGGGGGGATGAGGATCGGTCAGGTAAGGGGAGCGATTTCGCCAGGGTTGCTTACGCCGGTGATGTTGCCCTGATCGTCGATGTCGATGTTGTAGGCGGCGGGCTTTTTCGACAGGCCGGGCATGCGAAGAATTTCGCCGGTGATGGGGATGAGGAATCCGGCCCCGGAGGCGACCTTGATCTCACGGACCGTGACGATGAAGTCGCTGGGGAGCCCCAGGAGGTTGGGGTTGTCGGAAAGGGACTGCTGGGTTTTGGCGATGCAGACGGGCAGATGGTCGAAGCCGTAGCGGTTGATCAGTTCAAGATTCTGCCGGGCCAACGGCTGGTAGTCGATTGAGACGGCGCCGTAGATCTCGCTGGCCACCGTGAAGATTTTATCTTCCACGGGCTGGTTCCAGTCGTACAGCGGGCGGTAGTCGCCGGGGGTTGCGGAGAGGATCGCGACCGTCTTTTCCGCCAGTTCCAGGCCGCCTTTGCCGCCCAATCGGAAGATATCGCAGGGCGCGATGTTCATCCCCTCGTCTTCCGCCGCTTTTACGACGGCTTCCACTTCTTCATCCGTGTCGGAAGGAAACCGGTTCAGGGCGATAACGCAGGGAACATGGAACTTGTCGATATTCTGATAATGTTTCCTGAGGTTCGCCATGCCGAGAACGGCCGCCCGGGGATTGGGCCGGTCGAGGTCCGCTCGGTCGATGCCCGCGTGATACTTCAGGGCGCGCACCGTTGCCACGAGCACCACGATGCGCGGATTCAATCCTCCGTAAGGGGCGACGATGTCGAAAAACTTCTCCGCGCCCAGATCGAAGCCGAAGCCCGCCTCGGTGACGACATAATCGGCGAGGCGGAGCGCCAGGTCGGTGCCCATGATGCTGCTTGTCCCCTGGGCGATGTTGGCGAACGGTCCGCCGTGGATGATGGCCGGGACATTCTCCGTGGTCTGGACCAGATTCGGGAGGAGGGCGTACTTCAGAAGAGCCGTGACGGCTCCTTCTACCTTCAGATCACCGGCCATCACCGGCCGTTTGTCGTGGGTGAAGCCGACCAGGATCCTGCGGATTTTTTCCTTCAGTTCCGCATAGGACCGTGAGAGGCAGAGGATGGCCATGATCTCGCTGGAGGGGACGATATCGAAGCCCGTTTCCCGGGGGAGGCCGTTGGTGGAGCCGCCGAGGCCGATGACGATGTCCCGGAGGAAGCGGTCATTCATGTCGAGAACACGCCGCCAGGTGATTTTCCGCGGATCGATGTTCAGAGGGTTGTCATGATAGACCGAATTGTCCACCATGGCTGACAAGAGGTTGTGGGCACTCTCCACGGCGGGAAAATCATTGGTGAAATGGAGGTTGATGTCGTCCACCGGATGGACCCGGGAGAGTCCTCCCCCCGTTGCGCCCCCCTTCATGCCGAAAACCGGGCCCAGGGACGGCTCCCGGAGCGCGGCAATGGTGGACTTTCCCAATCTCGCCAGGGCCTGCGCGAGCCCGATGGAGACGGTGGTTTTCCCTTCTCCGGCTGGCGTCGGGGTCATAGCCGAGACGAGGATCAGGGCGGAATCGGCGCGCCGTTGAAAACGGTGAATCGCATCCAGCCTGATCTTGGCTTTGTAACGGCCATAGAATTCCAGATCGTCATCGGCAAGGCCGATGGATGCCGCAATGTCCGCGATGGGTTTGAGTGCCGGCGCCGCCTGTTGATGGGTGTGTCGGGTCATGTTCTACCTGCAGATAACTGCGTCAAGCCGGATATCGATGTTGGATTCATCGCCGATACGGTGAAGGTCGTTTTTCAGATCCAGAATCTTCACGGCCGGCGGCAGGGAGAAAAAACAGACCAGCTGAAAGATGCTGGCGCCCGTGGCAGGGTTGTTGTCCACATTGGTGGAGATGTCGTCGATGTTGATGCCTCTGCCATGCAGGGCCTTGCAGATCTGATGGATGATCCCGGGACGGTCGATGGAGGTGGCAATCAGCTTGTACGGGATTGACGGGGAGACCTCCCGCTGCAACGGCGCCTTGGTCTTCCGTACGTAGATGTCGACCCCCGTCTTTTTACGCAGGCTGTCCAGGTCCGCGATGAGCCGTTCGATATTGTCGGTGCTCCCCGAGGTAAGGATGGTCATGCCGAACTCCCCCCCGAGGACACAGCCGCGGGACCGTTCGATGTTGATTCCCCGCGCCGTGAAAAATTCCGCTATCTGCTTCACCAGACCCGGGCTGTCCGGTCCCATGAAAGAAAAAACCGCATAATATCTCATCGGTCAACTCCGTGTTCTCCTGGTTCGACTCACACTGAAATAGACATGCCTCCGCTGCAACGGTACCGGAACAAGATCCTGACTATTTCCTTATCCGCCTTAAAGGCTGGTGTCAAGAGATTTCCGGTCCCGTAACCCAGAAATGTAAATTTACGGACATGCCCTGGAACCGGACCGTTCGGGCAAGGTGATTGAAATAAGTGAGGTCGTGTCCGGATCGAGCGTTTGGGCTGGGTCGAAAATGCGGATTAACGCATTGCTGAAGGGAGCTTTTCCTTTGTGGAATAGTGTTGTTTCGGTTGCTTGACTGACATGACCGTAAAAAGGAAAGATCTGTTGTCTGGAGATAAGCTTGACAAAATGCATATATAATAGTATATGAATACTTAGGCGTACGGTATAAACGGCGTCAGCTCAATTCCGAATTTGCTTGGTAGTGTTTTTTTGAGTCGTAAATTTATTGAAAATGAAATGTGTAGTAAGGGATCGGCATTTTTGTTTCGCCCGAGTTTTCTGGACCGATAGAGCGTGCAGTGGTGAGAGCTGCAGTTTGAATATGGAGTGAATGAGTGAGAATACCAATGAGTGAAGTTCGTGACAAAATTAAACTCAATGAGTAACCATCAAGGAGGTTGTGATGCGAAAAGCAGCCACTTTCATTATAGGTATGGCCGCGGCGGTATTGCTTGCCGGAACATTCGCTGGCGCCGCCAATAATTCCCCGATCAGAAGCAATGTTGAATTGAAATCCGGGAACGTGTTGAATGTCGGTGACGAGGCATCATTCGTGTATAACGGTTCCGGAGGCGTACAGAGCGCCATTTGTGCCGGTGAAACGATTCCCGTCTTCAAGGAGACCCATGCTTACGGTTTGACCAAAAGGACGGAGGTCGGCGCCGTGAAAGTGCTTTCCTACAAGGGAGACCACGAATTCCTGGCCAAGGTTGTGGAAGGCCGGTTGTCAAATGGTGACCTGGCTTTCAAGGATTCGGCAACATGCATGCTGTACCATCCTGAAACGTGATAAGGATAGTCGGACAATAAAGTTAAGTCGGGGCCAAGTTGAAAGACTTGGCCCTGTTTGTACGGGTTTTTATATGAACCATGCCCAAACGGTCATTCCGATAGCCATCCGCAAGTTGAAAAGGGTAGGGATGCGCCTGCCCCCGCCGCGGCTTTTCGAAGAGCCGCTTGGATGTTGCGGCGACAAACGATTCTTTGCGCTGTGGTGGTCGCATTCTGACCAGGCGCCGGCCATGAATGACGGCATCCTGGAATCCGTCGGCATGCCGGGCCCGTACCGTGTCTGGAGATTTCACCCTGCAGTCATGGCAGCGCTTATTTACTTCAACATCGGCGATGGCGCGATAACGGCCGACCACTGGCTGCTGGTAGACCGCAAAGCCAGGGCGCTTTATGCCGGAAAGGTCTGGGATGTCCTCGATGTCCTCGACTACCTGAAAACAGGCTTTCGCGAGTCGCTGAACAACACGGGCTCTGGTGCCGGTTTCAATGGTGAAATGCGCATTGCGGGTGAGTGCGGCAACGCAACGGGCAGGAGATCGGAAGAACCGATGACTTCTGATAGGAATCTACTCGACGAACTGGAGGAGTGGCTTGACGCCAACTTGATTCAAGGTTAGGGTCAGACAGAATGGGGACATCACGGTAGTCAGGGTCGGAATTGTCCTCATAGTTTTTTCCTTTCATTATGCCCCATAACTTTAAATCAACGGTTCCTTCATGGCAAACGGTTTGTACTTGTGTGCAGGGAGCGTCGAAAGGACACTGTGGAACCCACATGCAGTTAATGAAGCAGTGTTTCTAATTGGAAGTTGCGCATATGTTCGACTTCCCGTATAGTCTGCACGTTAGCTATCCGAATCAGGAAACCGTTGAGATTGACAGGGAAGTGACCATAATGAACTGGAAACTGATTGTGTGCACCGCAGCGATCATTGCGGGGCCGGTGATGCCGGCAACGGGGCTGAGCGCCGGGAATCCGCCGGCTGCGGCCGATCCGGAGTGTCGCTACGCAGACCAGAAGAATGCCGTCGTCGCTGCCTATGCAGGTAAAAAGCCGGTTGAGTGGGGAGAAACGGTCACCGGGGTGAAGACTTCCCTTGCCACGAAGGACCGGGTGGTCGCCCTGACCCTGGACGCCTGCGGAAGCCCAACCGGCAAGGGCATTGACGGAAAACTCATCAATTTCCTGGTCAAGGAGCAGGTGCCCGCGACCCTGTTCATCAATGCGCGCTGGATCGACGCCAATCAGGGACTGTTTCTGGAACTGGCCCGAAACCCCCTGTTCACCATCGCCAATCACGGTCTGCTCCACAAGCCGGCATCGGTCAACGGCAGGTCGGCCTACGGGATCGGCGGCACGAAGGACCTGGGCGAACTGGTGGACGAGATCGAATTGAACGCGGAGAAGATAGACAGACTTACCGGCAAACGGACTGTTTATTATCGATCGGGAACCGCTTACTATGACGACATCGCCGTGCAGGTGGCTGAAAGTCTCGGTCACACGGTCATCGGCTATTCCGTTCTTGGCGATGCAGGCGCTACCTATACCAGTGAGCAGGTAACCGCAGCCCTTTTGAAATCCATTCCCGGCTCCATCGTAATAGCCCATATGAACCATCCGGGAAGCGGAACCGCCAGGGGGATCATGGCGGCGGTTCCCCTGTTGAAAAAGAAGGGTTTCCGCTTCGTCAGGCTTTCAGACTACCCGTTGCGGTAACGGCCGTTTCAGGGACGCCGGCATCAGATCCCGATATCTTCGTTCCAGAGTTGCGGCTTGTCCCTTATGAACTCTTCCATCAGCCTGATGCACTCCGGGTCCTGGAGCACCTCCAGTCGGACCCCGCGCGAAGCGAGCCACACTTCTTCTCCCATGAAGGTCCTGTTTTCGCCGATGACCACCTTCGGTATCCCGTAGAGCAGAATCGCCCCGCTGCACATGGAGCAGGGGGAAAGGGTCGTGTACAGCGTGCATTCCCGGTAGATCCGCCCCTCCAGGCGTCCTGCGTTCTCCAGGGCATCCATCTCGGCGTGAAGGATTGCGCTCCCTTTCTGAACCCGCCTGTTATGGCCCCTGCCCAGGATCCTGCCGTCGTGAACCAGGACCGAACCGATCGGGATTCCTCCCTCGGCAAGTCCCTGCTGCGCTTCCTCGATCGCTGCCCGCATGAAAATGTCCATGGACCCCCTCCTTGTTCATTCGCTGATAGCCCATGAGCGCTTACCGTTGTTCCCACCCCCTCGCAAAATGATACCACAATGCCAGAGGTTTTCGGCGTTTGCGGACTTTTACGGAAAATTTACATTGACGAAACATAATTCTGAAAAAATAGGGATAGACTTGAATCAATCAACTGTCTTGGCAAAAACGTATCAAATGGAGCAGGCCTATGAGAATTCTGCTTGTTTATCCCCGCTATCCGGACACCTTCTGGAGCTTCCGGTATGCGTTGAAATTCATTGGCAGGAAGGCCAGCTTCCCGCCGCTGGGGCTTTTGACGGTGGCAGCAATGCTTCCCGGCGAGTGGGAAAAGAGGCTGGTGGACATGAACGTCCGCCCGATTGCCGACAGCGACCTGGCGTGGGCGGATTACGCTTTAATCAGCGCCATGGCCATTCAGCGGGAATCGGCGCAGGAAGTGATCGCCCGTTGCCGCAGGCTTGGCGTCAAGACCGTCGCCGGCGGCCCTCTCTTTACCGCCTGCTACGAGGCTTTCCCCGAAGTGGACCACCTGGTGCTGGGCGAGGCGGAGATAAACCTCCCCCCGTTCCTGGAGGACCTGCATAGGGGAGAAGCAATGCGCATATACGCCGACGAGCGGCGGGCTGACCTGCGTGAGACGCCGATACCGCTCTGGGAGTTGGTCGATGTCCGCAAATACGCTTCAATGAACATCCAGTATTCACGGGGGTGTCCCTTCGACTGCGAATTCTGCGACATTACCGCCCTGTTCGGGAGAAGGCCGAGGAGCAAGACCCGGGAGCAGTTGGTTGCCGAACTCGAGAGCCTGTACACCCGGGGGTGGCGCGGGGCGATGTTCTTCGTGGACGACAACTTCATCGGTGACCGGGAGAAGCTGAAACGGGAGATCCTGCCGGCGATGATCGACTGGATGGAGGAGAAGGGACGCCCGTTTTATTTTTACACCGAGGCGTCCATCGACCTGGCCGACGATCCCGGACTGATGGAGCTCATGGCCAGGGCGGGGTTCGAGGAGGTCTTCATCGGCATCGAGACCCCCCACGAGGGGGGGCTGGTCGAGAGCGGCAAGGTCCAGAACAGGAACCGCGACATGCTGGCTTCGGTAAGGCTGATCCAGCAGGCCGGCCTGCAGGTGCATGCGGGGTTCATCGTGGGCTTCGACAGTGATCCCCCCTCCATCTTCGACAGGCAGATCCGTTTCATTCAGGAGAGCGGCATCGTTACCGCCATGGTCGGGATGCTGACCGCCCTGCGCGGCACCAGGCTCTATCGGCGTCTGCTCAGCGAGGGACGACTGCTGGGGGACGCCTCCGGCAACAACACGGGAATAGCACTCAACTTCATTCCCCGCATGGATCCCCGGGCGCTCATCAGCGGTTACCGGACCATCCTTGACACTATCTACTCACCCAGGAACTACTACCCGCGGGTGATCAGGCTGCTCAGCGAATACCGGCCGCTTCCCATGGGGAAAATCCACCTGCAGCCGGGCTATTTGAGGGCGTTTTTCAAGTCGATCATGTTTCTCGGGGTGATCGGCAAAGAGAGGCTCCACTTCTGGAAGCTGTTCTTCTGGTCTCTCATCAGAAAGCCGAGGCTTTTTCCGCTGGCCATTACCTATGCCATATACGGATTCCACTTCAGGAAGGTGGCGGAGAAGATCGGAGCGGACGAGATGGCCGAGGGCAGCCGGTTTGGCGGCTGACCAAGGCTGAGTTCAGAATGGCTACATCAGGGGCGTTGCCTTCATGTCCCCGCCCAGGGCCTGGTAAAGTTTCATGATAGTATTCAGCCGGTTCAGGCGGTTCTCTTCCCGCGTGGTCTCGGCGCTGCGCCGCCGCTCCTGCTCGTCCAGCCAGTCCTGGACGCCGGTCGCGCCTGCCCGGTAGCGGATTTCCGCAAGCCGCTCGGCTTTTTTCGCCGAGGCCAGGGCCTGTTCCAGCTGGACCCGCTCTTCCTCGTAGCGGGTCTGGGCGGACAGGGCGTTCTCCACGTCGCTCAGGGCCTTGTAGAGGGTCTGCCGGAAATTAACCACCGCTTCTTCGTAGTTGGTTTGGGAAATGTTGACGGTAAGACGGGCGGTGTTCCACTGCAGGAAGGGAAGGGCGAGCCCCACGCCAAGCGTCGTGACCGGATTGCGCAGCACGTTTTCCAGGCTGATGCTGCTGCCGCCCGTGGTGCCGGTCAGGGTGAAGGACGGATAGAAGCCGGTTCTTGCGTAATCGACATTTGCCAGGTATTCCCGCAGCCTGAGTTCGGCGGCCCGCAGGTCGGGGCGGCGGCCCAGCAGCGAGGCGGGCATACCCGGCTCCACGGCGGGGAGGGGCCCGTCCGGGAGAGCTTGCCGTTCTGCAACGGTGTTCTCCGGGGCCTGGTCGAAAAGGATCGCCAGGGCATTGCGGGCCTCGGTCCGCTGCTGCTCCAGCTGGGTCAGGCCGGCTTTCTGGGTCGCGACCGTCCGTTCCGCCTGGGCCAGGTCCAGCGAGGAAACCGCGCCGGCCCGGTATTTCACCTGCACCAGATCCAGGGTTTTTTCCGCATAGGCTACACTTGCCTTTTCCGTGTCGATCCTCTGGTTCAGAAAGGCCACTTGCCAGTATGCCGAGGCGGTGGTGCCGATCAGCGACAGCGCCGTGCTCTGCCGGTCCGCTTCCGTGGCTTCGGCTTCCCAGCGGTCGGCATCGCGCGCGCTGGCCAGTTTCCCCCACAGATCCAGTTCATAGCTGAGTGCGGCGGTGACGCTGTGTGACTGGGTGATTTCACCATGCGCCAATGTCCCACCACTGTTTGCCGTGACGCTCACACTCGGGGTAAGGTTGGTGTTGGTGAGTTTCGATTGCAGTTGCGCGCGCTTGACCTTGATGGTTGTCGCGGCCAGATCGTTGTTGGTGCGCAGTGCCCGGTCGATGTGTTGATCCAGTACGGGATCGTTGAAATTCTTCCACCACTTTTCGTCGTTGGCGACGTCGGTTCCGGTCGCGGCCTGATACTGCCAGTTTCCCGGCACTGAGACCTGGGGTTGCGTGAACTCGCTGCGGGGCAGGAGGCTGCAGCCGGATAACAGGAAGGCTGCAAGGAGCACCGCTGCAAGATTTCGGCATTTTTCTGCGAACAGTCCGGACATGATTTTCACCTTACGCTAATTATTTTTGCACCCAGACCTGCCGTGTTTCGAAAACCTGGCAGGTCTGTCGTTGTTGAAGCTGAGTTGCTCCCTACTCCCTGGCCAACGCCTGGATCGGGTCGAGGCGGGCCGCGTTGCGGGCCGGCAGGAAGCCGAACATCACTCCGATCAGCGATGAGCAGAAAAAGGCCGCAACGATGGAGGCGGTGGAAAATTTCATGGTTATGGCGGATACGAAGAGCGGGAAGACCAGGCCCACGCCATAGGAAAGCAGGATGCCTATGAAACCTCCCATCAGGCAGACCAGCACGGCCTCGATGAGGAACTGCTGCAGGATGTCGCTCTGCCTGGCGCCCACCGCCATGCGGATGCCGATTTCAAACGTCCGTTCGCTGACCGACACCAGCATGATGTTCATCACCCCGATCCCTCCAACCACCAGGGAGATCACGGCGATGGCGGAAATGAGCAGCGTCAGGGTGGCGGTTGTCTTGTTCACCGTTTTCAGGATGGTGTCGCTGCTGCTGGTGTAGAAGTCCTTGGTCCCGTGGCGACGGGTGAGGAGGGTGATGATGTTCTGTTCCGCGACCTGGTTCGACAGACCGTCCTGCACCCGGACGGTCGCGGAGCTCAGATACTGCTGGCCGAGAAGACGTCCCATGGCCGAGGTATAGGGAATCCAGACGCTCAGGTTCTGGTTGTTGCCGAACGGGCTTTCCTTTTCCCTGGTCACGCCGATGACCCGGCAGGGGAGGTCGCCGATGAATATGACCCTGCCGATCGCGTCGCCGCTCCCGGCGAAGAATTTCTTGGCGGTGTTCTGATCGATGACCACCACCTGGGCCTGCTTTCTCACGTCGTCTTCCAGGAAAATCGATCCGCTGTCGATATCAAGCCCCCTGACACGGAAGTACTGATCTCCCACTCCGCTTACGGAAGCGTTGGCGGTCAGGTTGCGGTACCGCACGAGGACGCTGCCGTTGACAACCGGGGTGACGCTGTCCACATAGGTTTCGTTCTTCAGGGCGTTAAGGTCGGCCGGAACCAGCGTGTGAATGGTGGACGCCTTTTCATCCCCCCAGTCCTTGCCGGGGAAGACATCGATCACGTTCGTGCCCATGGAACTGATGTCGTTGACCACCTTCTGCCGGGCCCCCTGGCCGATGGCCACCACGGAGACGACGGCGGTTATGCCGATGATGATTCCCAGCATGGTGAGCAAAGTGCGCAGACGGTGGGAGACCATGGCAGTCCACGCCATTCCGAAAGCTTCGCTGAAACGGTTCCAGGTCAGGCTGAAGAGATTGGATGGCTCCTTTCCCAAGTTGTTTTCCGGCCGGCAGCCCGGGTCTGCGTTGGGTATGGCGGGGTTTGCCTCGTCGCGCGTGATGCTGCCGTCGTGGAGTTCGATGATCCGTCCGGCATGGGCGGCCACGTTCATGTCGTGGGTGACGAGGATTACCGTGTGGCCCCGGCCGTGGAGTTCGTGAAGAATGTTCATCATTTCCAGGCCGCTCTTGCTGTCGAGGGCGCCCGTGGGCTCGTCCGCCAGGATCACGCTGCCGCCGTTCATGAGCGCCCGCGCAATGCTCACCCGTTGCTGCTGGCCGCCGGAAAGCTGGCCGGGGCGATGATCGAGGCGGTCTCCCAGGCCGAGGCGGCCGAGCAGTTCGCGGGCGCGAGCCCGGCGCCTGCCTTTCTCGACCCCTGCATAAACGGCGGGGATTTCCACGTTGCGGACCGCATCCAGGTGGGGCAGCAGGTGGTAGCGCTGGAAGATGAAACCGAAGTGTTCCCGGCGCAGCCTGGCCAGCGCATCGTTGTCCAGTTCTCCCGTCTCCAGTCCGTCGACGAGGTATTGGCCGCTGCTCGGCCGGTCAAGACAGCCGAGGATGTTCATCAGGGTGGACTTGCCGGAGCCTGAAGCCCCCACTATCGCCACCATCTCGCCGGCGCAGATGGACAAACTGGCACGGTCAAGCGCGGTTATTTCCTGGTCTCCGGCCGGGAATCGCCGGGAAACATCACGAAGTTCGATGATCGGCGTTTCCATGCTAGCGCCTCCCCGGCGGCGGGCCGGAAGGACCGCCCGATGTGGCGGCGGTTGCAACATGCGAGGCCGCGTCGCCGATGATGACCTTTTCGCCTTCCCGCAGGCCGCTGCGCACCTGGGCGTTGACGTTGTTGGAGATGCCGATGCGGATTGACCGGGCTTCCGCCTTGCCGTTGACCAGGACTTTCACGGTCTGGTTGCCGCTCGTTCCCTTGTCGCGCAGCGCGGAGACCGGGATGGAGAGGACCTGCTTCGCTTCGGAGAGGACCACGGCGACCTGGGCGGTCATGGAGACGCGGAGCTTCCTGTCGGGGTTCGGCACGTCGAAAAGGCCATTGTAGTATATTGCGGTGGTGCTGGTGGAACTGCTGGATGAAGAGCTGCTGGACGTGGTCGAACTGCTGGCCGCTTCGGTTGCCGGTTCGATGGCCCGCAGCACGGCGTAGCGTCGGGTATCGGGGTCACCGAGGATAGTGAAATAGATTTTCTGGCCCGGTTTCACCTTGATGACGTCTGCTTCGGAGATTTCCGCCTTGACGGTTATGGTGTCCAGGTTGGCCAGCTTGAGGATGGTGGGCGCCGACTGGGCGGAATTGACGGTCTGCCCCTCCTCGGTGACAATGCCGATCACCACGCCGTCCATGGGAGCGATGATCCGCGTGTAATCAAGGTTGGCCCTGGCGGTATCTACGGCGACTCCGGCTTTTTTGAGCTGTGCCTGGAGGGCGGCAAGGTCTGCCCGGCTGGTGTCCAGCTGGGCCTGGGCGCTTTCCAGATCGGCCCGTGACCCCGCATCCTGTGCGGCAAGCTCTTTCTGTCTTTTGCAGGCAAGATCATACTGGAGCAGCAGCGCTTTTTTCGCCTTGATCTGGGCCGCCACGTTTTCCCGCGAAGCAACCGCATCCTTGAGGGAATTCTCCTGGAGCACCGGGTCGATCACCGCCAGGAGCTGGCCCTTCCTGACCTCGTCCCCCAGCTTCACGTACAGCTTTTTCAGCTGCCCGGAGACCTGGGCTCCCACGTCCACCGTCTTGAGCGCTTCCATGGAGCCGCTGGCGAGAACGCTTTCCTCGATATCCATGCGTGTTACGGGCGCCGTGATATACGCGGTGGCTTTCCCGGTAAACAGGAAAGTTCTGGCCAGCAGGCCGGAAATCAGCAAAGCGGCAGCGACAATCGAAACAATGATGATTTGTTTACGCTTCAATTTCTTCATGAAATAAATTCCGTTCCGGATCCGTTCCCCGGCCTCCGGAAAAACCGGGGAACGGTGAAGTAAGGGGTAAGGTTCATGCTCTTTTCAACAGCAATCGCCGTTTTGGCAGGACCGGGATGATTTCCGTGCCCGGTGTTACCTATCTATCAGGCAACTGTGGGCGGAATGTGAAAGAAATGAGGAAATCAGGCTGTTTTTCAAAAGCGACTGTCCGGGAACGGCTCATTGTGTTAAAACTTCAGAAGATCGGCATATCTTGCAGGAGGAGACATGAACCTGGGTCTGACGCAGAAACTGTTCCTGGCGATTCTGATCGCGGCGGGACTGGCGGTGATCAGCTCGGTTCTGATCATGCAGTGGAGCGTCCACCGCGGGTTCCTCCGCTATGTGGATTCGCTGGAGAAAACGGCAGTCTCCCGGCTGGCCGCCATGCTGGAGCAGCAGTATGGAGAGAAGCAGGGTTGGGATTCCGTAGCGCGGGACCCCGCGCTGCTGATCCGGCTGACCCGCGCTTCCCTGCCGGATCACGGCCCCCATCCCGGAGAGGAGCATCAAGGCGCGTCCCCGGTACCCAAGCCGTTGCCCCCGCCTCGGCCCCATCGTCTCGAAGATCGCGTGTTCCTGCGCGACGGCGCCGGGAAACTGGTAGCGGGACTGGCCGGCGACAATCCGGGCAGCGAAGTGATCCCTCTCAAATTCAGGGGCAAGGTGATCGGCTCCCTGGGGGTCGCGCCCCGTACCGGCCTTTTCGAGCCTCCCCAGCAGCGTTTCCTCAGGGAACAGAAAGTCGCTTTCGCCCTGGTTGCGGCTGTCGTCGTGCTGCTTTCCGCCGGTTTGTCGCTGCTCATGGCCACGCGCCTGGTCAAGCCCCTGCGGGTGCTGGCAACGGCGACCCACCATCTGGCCGCAGGTACTTACACCACCAGGGTTCCGGCAGCGTCCGGCGACGAATTGGGCAGGCTCGGCAGGGATTTCAACGAACTTGCGCTGGCCCTGGAGAAGAACGAACTTGCCCGGCGGCGCTGGATCGCCGACATCTCCCACGAGTTGCGCACGCCCCTGGCAATCCTGCGCGGCGAAGTGGAAGCGCTGCAGGATGGCGTCCGTCAGCCGACCCCGGATGCGGTCCGCTCCATCCATGCCGACATCCTCCGCCTATCCCGGCTGATCGACGACCTCTACCAGCTTTCGCTGTCGGACGTGGGCGCGCTGACCTACCGCAAGGAGGATCTCGACTTGGAGGAGGTGCTGGCGGAAACCCTGGACCCGTACCGCCAGGAGTTCGCGGCCAGGGAGATCACGATCAGCGAGGAGCGGAACGGAGAAGGCAGAGCAACGGTTTTCGGCGACCGGGAACGGTTGCGGCAGCTTTTTTCCAATCTCCTGGACAACGTGCTGAAATACACCGATCCGGGAGGGGTTTTGCGCATAGGTATGGAATGGCATGACCAAAGTGTAATCGTCGATTTCCAGGATTCGGCTCCCGGGGTTCCGGCTGACCAGCTGGAAAGGCTTTTCGCGAGGCTCTACCGGGTGGAGTCGTCCCGCAACCGGTCAACCGGCGGCGCGGGACTCGGCCTGGCGATCTGCCGGAATATCGCCGAGGCGCACGCAGGAAGCATCACGGCCCGTCCTTCCGTGCTGGGAGGAGTGTGGCTGCGGCTTGAACTGCCGAAGGAGGGGAGACGCCGATGAACGGCACCATACTGATCGTGGAGGACGAGGAAAAGCTTGCCGGGATAGTGGCGGATTACCTGCGCCAGGCCGGCTACGAGAGCCGCATCCTCGCGGACGGTACCCTGGTGCTTCCATGGGTCAGGGCCCACGAGCCGGACCTGGTACTGCTCGACCTCATGCTTCCCGGGAAGGGGGGGCTGGATATCTGCCGGGAGATCCGCTCCTTCTCTTCGGTGCCGATCATCATCACGACCGCGAGAGTCGAGGAAATCGACCGCCTGCTCGGCCTGGAGCTTGGCGCCGACGATTACATCTGCAAGCCGTACAGCCCGCGGGAGGTCGTTGCCAGGGTAAGGGCGGTGTTGCGCAGGACCGGCGGGCCCGCTTCGATTCATTCCGCGGGGCTCATGCTGGATGAATCCCGCTATCTGGCCACGCTCGACGGCAGGGACCTGGAACTCACCGCCGTGGAGTTCAAGCTCCTCCGCTACCTGGCCGCCAGCCCGGGCCGGATCTACGGCAGGCAGCAACTCATGGACCATATCTATCCGGACGAGCGGATCGTCGCCGACCGCACCATCGACAGCCACATAAAAAAGCTGCGCAAGAAGATCGCCCTGATCGCCCCCGAAACGGACCTGATCCATTCCGTCTACGGCGTGGGCTACAAGTTCGAAGTCAGGTAGTTTCCATCCGGAAACTGCTCAGCGTCAACCCGGACTACCTTCCCCTCTCATGACCTCCGAAACCGCCGTTACCGAAACCGCCGCGGCCGCGGTCAAGGCTGCCCTGGCGCGGGCTCTGCGGTCTGGCGAATTCAGCCTTGCTGCCGAAACTCCGTCCCGCGTTGTTCGGGTTGCTGAAAGAGGGTCTGTTCTGGAAAACCTGGCCGCCGGAATCGGGCCTGCTGAAAGACGGCCTGTTGCCGAAGCCCTGGTTCGCGTTCATCGGTCTGCTGTAGGTGACCCTGTTGCCAAAGCTTTGTGTCTGGCCGTATGGCCTGGTGTAAGCGGCCCTGTTGCCGAAGCCCTGACCGGTGTTGTCGGGTCTGTTGAATGCGGGTCTGCCGGAAAGACTCTGCGCAGGCCTGTCCTGCCGGAAATCAGCAGCTCTGTTCCCGTAACTCTGGGCGGGAGCGTACGTCCTGGTGGTGTCCGGCCTGGTGCCATGGAACTGATTCGGGCCGTTGTACACCCTGTTGTAAGACGGCCTGCTGTAAGGCGCTCTATTTTCGAAAGATCTGCCGTAGTCATTGGGGCGGGCATAGCCGGACCGGTTGCGGTCATATCCCTCTCTTCCAAGTGCGTGCGCTCCCGGTCGGAAATGGGTCCCCCCGTTCCACGTGCCATATCTCCGGTAATGTCCGTAATAGTTGTCCCGGTAATGATGTATCCTTTCGAACGGGTATCTGTGCAGTGCATAGGGGACATTCCGATGGTAGATGCCGGACCATGGTCCATTATAGTAGCGTGACGAGTACCAGCAATCATTCCGGTACAGATAGTACATGTTGTTGAAAAAGAACAGATCGAACGGGACGCCTACCGCAACATAGAACCCCAGTTCGGGCGGTTCGACGAAGTCGGGAGGGGCAGCCAGATCCAGTGCCTCGTAATCATAGGGATATGCCGGCGCCGCTGCCACCGGCTGATATGGGTACGGCGCCGCCGGCGCTACCGGGAGACCGATATTGATGCCCACTCCGGGAGGGGCCGGCAGACTCAGCCCGAAGCCCGGCAGGTTGATGGTGAACTGCGCCTGGGCTGCATTCGCAACCGTCCAGGTTGCCAATAGAATTACTGCTGAGAAACCGATATGTTTTTTCATCTTGAATACCTCCCCCGCCCAACCCGTGCCTGAATTCCGGTTGAAAAGCACCCTATTTCCTTTTTTCAATGCAACCTGTAAAACGGGCGGGAACGGAAAAAGTTTACAAATATTTTCAGGTCTGCCGCCGACTCTTGTTGTGTACGAATATTGTGCAGTTTGAGTAACTTCCTGGCGGTTCCCACCAGTGCAACCTGCGCCATGATGAAATAAGTTGCAGACATTTCCGGGTTTGCGCTATTGTTGCACGGATATTGTGCACAGGTTTTCGACAAAACACGGCAAGGAGGCTTTGATGCCAAAACGAGACGATGTCAAGAAGGTCCTGATAATCGGATCCGGTCCGATAATCATAGGTCAGGCGTGCGAATTCGACTATTCCGGCACCCAGGCCTGCAAGGCGCTGCGCAAGCTGGGCTACGAGATCCTGCTGGTCAACTCCAACCCGGCTACGATCATGACCGACCCCGGGATGGCTGACACTACCTACATAGAGGCTCTCAATGCCGAGACCCTCACCGAGATCATCAAAAAGGAACGCCCTGATGCCCTTCTCCCCAACCTGGGAGGTCAGACCGGCCTCAACCTGTCCAGCGAACTGGCCCGCCGGGGGGTCCTGGACGAGTACGGCGTGCGGGTGATCGGCGTCAACCTGGACGCCATCAAACGCGGCGAGGACCGGGAGACCTTCAAGGAAACCATGACCCGCCTCGGCATAGAAACCCCGCGCAGCGACATCGCGACGAACATGGAAGAGGCATGGAGCATCGTCGAACGGATCGGTCTGCCGGTGGTTATCCGTCCCGCCTACACCATGGGAGGCACGGGTGGCGGCTTTGCCTACAACAAGGAGGAGTTTGCGACCATCGTCAGCCGCGGCCTGTCCGCCAGCCCGGTGAGCCAGGTGCTGATCGAGGAGTCGGTTCTGGGCTGGGAAGAGCTGGAGTTGGAGGTGGTGCGCGACGCCAAGAGCCAGAAGATCACCGTCTGCTTCATCGAAAACGTGGACGCAATGGGTGTCCACACCGGCGACTCCTACTGCACGGCGCCGATGTTGACCATAAGCCCTGAACTCCAGGATCGGCTCCAGCAGTATTCCTATGCCATCGTCGATGCCATCGAGGTAATCGGCGGCACCAATGTCCAGTTTGCCCACGACCCGAAAACCGGCCGGGTGACGGTCATCGAGATCAATCCCCGCACCTCCCGTTCATCAGCCCTTGCCTCCAAGGCCACGGGTTTTCCCATCGCTCTCGTCTCCTCCATGCTCGCGGCAGGCATGACCCTGGACGAAATCCCCTACTGGCGCGACGGCACGCTGGAAAAATACACCCCATCCGGCGACTATGTCGTGGTCAAATTCGCCCGCTGGGCATTCGAAAAGTTCAAAGGCTCGGAAGACAAGCTGGGCACACAGATGCGCGCTGTCGGCGAGGTCATGAGCATCGGCAAGAATTACAAGGAAGCCCTGCAGAAGTCGATCCGTTCCCTGGAAATCGGCCGCTACGGTTTGGGATTCGCCAGGGATTTCAACGCCAGGACCCTGGATGAGCTCATGGGGCTTCTGGCCGAACCCTCCAGCGAGCGCCAGTTCATCATCTACGAGGCTCTGCGCAAGGGAGCGGACATCGAGCTCCTGTACCGCCGGACCCACATCAAGCCCTGGTTCCTGCAACAGATGAAGGAGCTGGTCATGCTGGAGGACGAGATCCTCACGCACAAGGGAGGGCTCCTTCCCGACACGCTCCTGATCCAGGCGAAAAAGGACGGATTCGCCGACCGCTACCTGGCGAAGCTTCTGGGTGTGTCTGAAGCTGAGCTTCGCGAGCAGCGCACCGCACTCGGCGTGGTAGAGGCCTGGGAGCCCGTGCCGGTGAGCGGCGTTGAGAATGCCGCCTACTACTTTTCCACGTACAATGCCCCCGATACCGTGCCGGTCAGCGACAAGCGCAAGATCATGGTCCTGGGCGGCGGCCCCAACCGGATCGGCCAGGGGATCGAGTTCGACTACTGCTGCGTCCATACCGCGCTGGCGCTTCGCGACGAAGGGATCGAGTCGATCATGGTCAACTGCAACCCGGAAACGGTGTCGACCGACTACGATACCTCGAACAAGCTGTATTTCGAGCCGCTGACGGTGGAGGATGTGCTGGCGATCTATGAAAAGGAAAAGCCGGAAGGGGTGGTGGTCCAGTTCGGCGGGCAGACCCCGCTGAACATCGCGGCTGAACTCGAGGAGGCTGGGGTGAAGATCATCGGCACCAGCCCGGAGACCATCGACCTGGCGGAGGACCGGGACCGCTTCGGCAGCGTGATGCGGAAGCTCGGCATACCCCAGCCCGATTCGGGAATGGCCAGCACCCTGGAAGAGGCACTGGAAATCGCTTTACGCATCGGCTACCCTCTGATCGTCCGGCCGTCCTATGTCCTCGGCGGCCGCGCCATGGAAATCGTCCATGACGAGGAAATGCTCAGGGAGTACCTGCGCAAGGCGGTGGACGTCACTCCCGAGCGTCCCATCCTCATCGACCGGTTCCTGCAGAACGCCATCGAAGCCGAGGCCGACGCCATAGCCGACGGCAGCGACGCCTTCGTGCCCGCGGTCATGGAGCATATCGAGCTGGCCGGCATCCATTCGGGCGATTCCGCCTGCGTCATCCCGCCGGTGAGCATCCCGCAACGGCACATCGACACCATCGAGGAGTATACGAAAAAGATCGCCCTGGAGATGGGCGTGGTCGGGCTGATGAACATCCAGTACGCCATCGCCGACGATACGGTCTACATCCTGGAGGCGAATCCGCGCGCCAGCCGGACCGTGCCGCTGGTCAGCAAGGTCTGCAACATTCCCATGGCGCGCATCGCCACCCAGGTGATGCTCGGAAGGAAGCTGGCGGACATGAACCTGAAGCGGCGGCCTTTGCCCCACTTCGGCGTCAAGGAGGCGGTGTTCCCCTTCTACATGTTCCCGGAAGTGGACCCGGTGCTCGGCCCGGAGATGCGTTCCACCGGGGAAGTCCTGGGCATGGCGGACAATTACGGCCTCGCCTTCTACAAGGCCCAGGAGGCGGCTTCCTCTACCCTTCCCATGGAAGGGACCGTGCTTATCACCGTTTCGGAGCATGAGCGCAAGGGCGCGTTGGAAGTCGCGCGGCGATTCGCCGGCCTCGGCTTCCTCATCAGGGCGACCGAGGGCACCCACGCCTGCCTGAAGGAGCACGGCATCGATGCCGAGCGCATCCTCAAGATGCACGAAGGCCGGCCCAACATTGCCGATGCGATCAGAAACAGGGAGATCCAGCTGGTGGTCAACACGCCCGCCGGACGCCAGAGTCTGCATGACGATTCCTACATCCGCAAGGCGGCAATCCAGTACAAGGTTCCCTATATCACCACCGTGGCTGCGGCTGTCGCGGCAGCCAAAGGCATCGCCGCCCTCAGGAAGGGGCGCGGCGAAATCCGCAGCCTGCAGGAATACCACGCCGGGATTTCCGGTTAAACCGTTCCGGCAGTGAAAGGGAAAGCCCCCTCGCCGTCTCGGGCAAGGGGGCTTTTTTCATTCTGCCGCGTTTCATGCAGCCTCTTCCCTTCACTTCCTTTGCGGCACCGTTCCGGGCCGGCCGGCCAGCGCCCGCCGCAGGGAACCGTCCAGTTCTTCCACGCTGAACGGTTTGGCAACCGCTTCGCAGAATCCATAGTCCAGATAGTTCGCCAGAACCGGGTCATTGGAGTAGCCGCTCGAAACGATAAGCCGCGCACGGGGGTCCAGATCGAGGATGGCTGCCGCCGCCGCCAATCCTCCCATCTTTCCCGGGATCGTGAGGTCCATGATGACCGCATCGGGCCTGGAGCCGCTTTCCACGGAATTTTCGTAGAGGCCTATCAGTTCTTCCCCGCACGAGCAGGTCTTCACGTTATACCCCAGCATGGAAAGAATTTCGTGTGCCAGCACCCTGATTATGTCTTCGTCATCCATTACCATTACGGAGCCTTCCCCGGTGCGTGCGGGGGCCTTCGCCGATTGAGCGCTTGCGGGGACCTCCGCGGCAAGTGCGGGGAGCGCCGGCAAGCAGACGCGGAACGACGTGCCCGCCCCGACTCGCGAGGATGCCTGAACCCGGCCGCCATGCTTCCTGACAATGGAGTGCAGTGCGGTGAGGCCAAGACCGGTTCCGGTCTCCTTGGTGGTGAAATAGGGGTCGAAAATCCTGTTCATGTTCTCCGGCGCGATACCCGTACCCTGGTCGATGACCGAAACCAGGACGTAATCGCCGGGTTCGAGCGAACGCGCTTCACCATGCAGAATACGGCAGTTGGATGCCTCGACACGGACCGTGCCACCCCGGGGCATAGCCTGGTAAGCGTTGATCAGGAGATTGTGGAATACCTGGCTGATCTGTCCCTCGTCTGCCTCGATGGGCCACAGGTCGGCGTCGAGGTTCATTTCGACGCCGACATTCGAGCCGTGAAGGGAGAAGGAGACCGCGTCCCGGACAGTCCGGCGAAGATCAACCAGTTTTTTTACCGGCTCTCCCCCTTTTGAAAAGGTCAGGAGCTGGCAGGTGAGACCGGTCGCCTGCTGCACGGCCTTTTCACAGTTTGTGATCCTGTCGTGGAGCGGGTGATTGCCGGGAAGTCCCATGCGCATCAGGGACAGGTTGCCCAGGATGCCTGTCAACAGGTTGTTGAAATCATGGGCGATGCCGCCTGCAAGGATGCCGAGGCTTTCCAGCTTCTGAACGTTCAGCATCTGCCGTTCCAGCTCTATGCGGTCGGCTTCGGCCTTGCGCTGCTCCGTGATGTCCTGGACGGTGCCGATGACCTTCGACGGTCGTCCCGATTCATCGGGGACCACTTCCCCCCGTCCGCGCACGATGCATTCCCCGCCGTCCGGCCGGATGACGTTGAAGTCGATGAGAAACGGTTGTTTCGTTTGAACAAGAGTGGCGAACACCTCGGCGACACGCTGCCGATCGTCGGGATGCACCAGTTCCAGGAACGAGTCAAGCGTTCCCTGCTCTTCAGCTTCCACTTTGCCGAATATGCGCCGGCATTCGGGAGAAGCGTAGAGGAGCTTGCCGGCCAGGTCTCTGGCCCAGTTGCCGACTCTGGCAATGCGCTGGGCCTCGATCAGGTTGCGTTCGCTTTCCTTGAGAGACAGTTCCATGTTTTTCCGCGCGCGGATGTCATGGAAATTACCGGCCGAAAATTCCCTCCCGTCGAAATTCAGGTAGCTCGCGGCCACTTCGACCGGCACCAGTTCCCCCGATGCAACCCGGTGCACCGTCTCAAAGCGCAACAGTTTCCCCTCTTTCTGCTGTTTCCTGATTTCAGGGATTATTTCCATGTTGAACGTGGGATCCCAGTCGGGGATACGCAGGGTCCGCAGCTTTTCCAGGTCCATTCCGTAGTGTTCGCAGGCAGCGGGATTAGCATAGTACATCCTGCAGCCGTCTTCAAATTCCAGGACATAGACCGGTTCGCGGGTGAATTCTATGAGCCCCCGGAAAAATGATGCTTCCTTTTCGGACTGCAAGTGATCGGTGATATCCCGGACAATGGAACAGACGTAGTCCCGGCCGTCATAAACAAAGTAGGTTGTGGTTATGTCGACTGGAATGACACGACCGTTCCGGGCAGTATGCAACCTCCGCATGTGCAGGCTTCCGGTTCTCTCGAGCTGTTCCTGGTGGGAACGCCTGTTTTCACGGGCGTATTCAGGGTCGATATCGAGAACTGACATTTTCAGCAGTTCATCGCGGGTATACCCCAGCATGTTGCAGGCAGCTGCGTTGCAGTTCCAGAAACGGCCGTCCTCTGTCAGCCAGTAGACCGCATCCGTGATGTTTTCCACTGAATAGGCCGTCAGTTTGAGGAGCGATTCGCTTTCGTTGAGCCGCTGGGCCGCTTCATTCATGCGCCGGGCATATCGAACGATCAGAATATAAAGAAGGGCCGCAGTTGCCAGAATGAAGGCAAGTCCCTTGTAAACCGACATGCGGGTGACAATATCCGGATCGCGGCTTACCCTTCCCAAGACCGTATCGGAAAAATATATCCAGAATCCGCCGAAAAGCATGTACATCGCTACGATTCTCAATCCTGCCCACTTTGCATCGGCCCCTCGATTCCGCGCCACTTCCGGTCTCCTTTTTCTTATTTTTGGAGTTATCTACTTATTTCGGCGTTTTTTCCGAGATCTTGAGCGACTTTGATCCGGTCACCTGAGAGTTTATGGTTGATTCTCCAACACGTTTGGTAGTATTTAGTTTCTGAATCAATTCCGGAGAAATGGGGCAAGACAATAGCCATGTCAGGGGATATACTCTACATGAGGAGGGTGGGAGCTATGAGAAATATCGGAACTGCCATTGCCGTGTTTTCAGTTGCGGTTGTGCTTGCGGGATGTGCCTCGAAGGAATACGTCAGGAACAGCGTGGCGCCCCTCAACGACAGGCTCTGCAAACTGGAAGCAAAGGCGAGCGAGATGGATGCACGGATAGGGGCGCTCGAGGGGAAGGCGAACAGCCTTGCGGCCGAGGTGAATAACGCGAAGAACATGGCTTCGGCTGCGCAGAATGCCGCGACCGCGGCGGGCACTAAGGCCGATGCCGCTGCCGCCCGCGCCGAGTCCGCTGCAAGCAGGGCCGACGCCGCCGCCGCGAAGGCTGCCAAGGCTTTCGAAGTGGGCCAGAAAAAGTAGTTTCCATCCGGAAACAGTCATTTTCCGCCCTGGCGTTGTCAAACTGCGGGGTTGCTTGTGCGACATACTTCAGTATGCCTCCGTGCAACCCCTTGTTTTTCTAGCCAGGACGAAAAAATCCTCGTTTCCGATCTGGAAACTGCGCTTGTGTTCAACAAATTTTCCCGGATGGCCACAAACTGCTTCCAGGGAAACTTAGAGGGGCTTCCCGCTCCGTTTCGCGACTTTTGCGGAAATATCCGTCGGTATCCCGGTCTTCTCCCGCAGCGCGGTGAACAGGCCGGACGGGTCGATGCGGAGCAGCAGCTTGCGTGCGCCGATAAGCCGGACCGCCTCGCGCGGATAATCGAAATCCCCTCCCTTGTGGACCTCGATGAAAATCCTGCCGTTCTTTATCCCCAGTTTCACCGGTTGCCGGGTGACGGTAACCCTGGCGCCGACGGGGACCAGCCGGTAAAGCCTGGCTATATCTTCAGGATAGAGTCTGATGCAGCCATGGCTGACCCTTCTCCCCACTCCCCAGGGCTTGTTGGTGCCGTGGATGAGGATTGACCCCCTGGAAAGCCTCATGGCATGGCTGCCCAGCGGGTTGTCGGGCCCGGGGGGGACCCTGGGTGGCAGGTACGGTTTTTCACGCCGGATCGACCGGGGCACGTTCCAGGCCGGGTTCACCGATTTCCGCACCACGGTGAACCGCCCTACGGGGGTATCGCTTCCTTCGTCACCGATGCCGATGGGGAAGGTCGACACCGACTTTCCCCTGGGACCGTGGAAGCAATACAGGCGCATTTCAGCCAGGTTGACGAGAATCCCGGTGTTTCTCGGCCCGTCAGGGAGAACCCATTCCATGGGAATCCGGATCATTGTGCCCGGCTTGGGTGTGAATGGATCCTCGCCCGGGTTCGCATCCGCGATTTCGTTGTATCCCAGATCGAATGCCCTGGCGATCTCGATGAGCGTTTCGCCTTTTTTTACGGTGTAGCGGTTTTGTGTGCCGATGACATCCTGACTGTAAACGGAGAATTCGGTCGCGAGGGCTGAGTGCCCCGCAAGGACCAGCCAGAGTATGGCAAATAGTGGTGCAGTTCCGGCAGGCATACGCAAGCCTCCGTCGACCCTGAGCATTTCGGGTGGGATGAACTTAAAAAAACAGGGGGGTTGCTCGCGCCACCCCCCTTCATTGTACCTGCAACGCTGCCCGTACTCTAGAACTTGCCCAACAGGGGAACTATGAGCAGGGAAACGATGTTGATGATCTTGATCATCGGGTTGACTGCCGGACCGGCGGTGTCCTTGTAGGGGTCGCCGACAGTGTCGCCGGTTACGGCCGCTTTGTGGGCTTCTCCGCCCTTGCCGCCGTGGAAACCGTCCTCGATGAGCTTCTTGGCGTTATCCCAGGCGCCGCCGCCGGTGGTCATGGAGATGGCGACGAAGATGCCGGTTACGATGGTGCCGACGATTACACCTCCCAGGGCCTTGGGACCCAGGGTGAAGCCGACGACGACCGGCGCTGCGATGGGGATGATGCCGGGAATGACCATTTCCTTGAGCGCGGACTTGGTGACGATATCGACGCAGGCAGCATAGTCGGGTTTCCCGGTGCCTTCCATGATGCCCTTGATTTCGCGGAACTGGCGGCGAACCTCGGTAACGACGGAGCCGCCGGCCTTGCCGACCGCTTCCATGCACAGGGCGGCGAAATAGTAAGGGAGCAGGCCGCCGATGAAGAGGCCGACAATGATATAGGGGTCAGCAAGGTTGAAATCGATCGCTTTGCCGGCCGCCTTGAGTTCGTCCACGTAAGAGCTGAAGAGGATGACCGCGGCAAGGCCGGCGGAACCGATCGCGTAACCCTTGGTGACAGCCTTGGTGGTGTTGCCCACTGCGTCCAGCGGATCGGTAACGGCACGGACGGAGTCGTCCAGTTCGGCCATTTCAGCGATGCCGCCTGCATTGTCGGTGATGGGGCCGTAGGCGTCCATGGCTACGACGATGCCGGTGAGGGAAAGCATGGAAACCGCGGCGATGGCGATGCCGTAGACGCCTGCGCAGGTGAAGGCGATGATGATGCCGGCGGAGATTACGATGACCGGAGCGGCCGTCGCTTTCATGGACACGCCGAGGCCGGCGATGATGTTGGTTGCATGACCAGTTGTGGACGCCTCCGCAATATGCTTCACCGGACCGAATTCGGTGGCGGTGTAGTATTCGGTGATCCAGAAGATGGCGCCGGTCACCACCAGTCCGACGATCGCGGAGATGAAGATGTTCAGCGCGCTGAAGGTCTGTCCGCTCGCATTGGTGAGGCCGTTGGGGAACATCGTGTTGGTTACGAAATAGAACGCGATGCATGCCAGCACGGCCGATGCGAACAGGCCCTTGTACAGTGCGCCCATGATTTTCTGGCTGCTGCCCAGCTTGACGAAGAAAGTGCCGATGATGGAGGCGATGATGGAGATGCCGCCCAGGATCAGCGGATACTTGACCGCGCCTGCCTGGCCGCCGAATGCGATTGCGCCCAGCAGCATGGCCGCGATCAGGGTGACGGCGTAGGTTTCGAACAGGTCGGCAGCCATGCCGGCGCAGTCGCCCACGTTGTCGCCCACGTTGTCGGCGATGACGGCCGGGTTGCGCGGGTCATCTTCGGGGATTCCGGCTTCGACCTTGCCCACCAGGTCGGCGCCCACGTCTGCGCCCTTGGTGAAGATGCCGCCGCCCAGACGGGCAAAGATGGAGATGAGCGAGCCGCCGAAGCCCAGGCCCACCAGCTGGTTGACGATTTCCTTGACCGGAGCGTCGGGTGTCAACTGCTGGAGCACCAGGTAATAGCCGGCCACGCCCAGGAGGCCGAGACCGACCACCAGCATGCCGGTGATTGCGCCGCCCCTGAAGGCAACGTCAAGGGCCTTGTGGATGCCGGACTTGGCTGCTTCGGTGGTGCGGATGTTGGCGCGAACCGAGACGAACATGCCGATGAAGCCGGTCAGCCCGGAGAAGAGAGCGCCGATGGCGAAGCCGATGGCGGTTTTGGGGCCGAGGGTGAAAAAGAGAATGGCGAACATCACCACGCCCACGATGGCGATGATCGAATACTGGCGCTTCATGTAGGCGCCCGCGCCTTCCTGGACCGCTGCAGCGATCTCCTTCATGCGGTCGCTTCCCTGCGGGAGCTTCAGGATCCAGGTGGCCGAGAAGAGTCCATAGGCCACCGCCGCCACTGCGCAAGCCAGGGCGAAAACTACGGCGTACTGTTCCATGCAATAAACCTCCTGTTGGTGTGCCTTGTGAAAGGCTGAAATAAAAAGAGAGGAAGCGGGATGCCCCGCTGGTGATCCAATCGCAACTAGTTAGCGGAAAACCGTTGATTTGTCAACTGGAAAGTGGGCGCTGTAGTCCCGGCGAACAGCACGGTGCAGTGTTCCTGATTCGGCACGCTCCCACGGGAAAGGGCTGGAACGGCATCAACGGTTCCTTTCCCTGCCGGTTGCAAGGTTTTCGAGTTGCGCTTCTTTCCGGGTTTCTTATATGATGAAACATCCATGTCCCAGTGGACATGCTTCGTCGAACAGGTTTGAAGATCATGGAGGAGTTGGGGGACTCAGTGCTGAAACCGCACATCATCAAGGAGTTGCGCGCCATAGTGGGCAAGGAACAGGTTGCCGTGGACCGGCCGGACCTGGTCTGTTACGGCTACGATGCCACCCAGATGGAGTTTTTTCCCGATGCCGTTGTCTTCCCCGCGTCTGCCGGTGAAATATCATCGGTAATGATCCTGGCCAACCGGGAAAAAATCCCGGTGTTCCCGCGCGGGGCGGGGAGCGGATTTTCCGGGGGGAGCCTGCCCAAGGGAGGCGGCATCGTCCTGGTGACGACGCGGATGAACAGGATTCTCCGCATCGATACGGAAAACATGATCGCCGTAGTCGAACCGGGTGTCGTGACCGGCGTCCTGCAGGATGCGGTGGAAAAACTGGGTCTGTTCTATCCCCCCGATCCCGCCTCCCTCCGCTTCTCGACCCTGGGGGGAAACGTCGCGGAATGCGCAGGCGGCCCCAGGGCGGTCAAGTACGGAGTTACCAAGGACTTCGTGTTGGGCCTGGAGGTGGTGCTGCCGGGCGGCCAGATCATTACGACCGGCGGTGAGACCTTCAAGGGGGTGGTGGGATACGACCTGACCAAACTGCTCTGCGGCAGCGAAGGCACCCTGGGGATCATCACCCGCATCGTGCTCCGGCTTCTTCCCCTGCCCGAAACGCGCAAGACCATGCTGGCCGTCTTCGATTCCCTGGATGGAGCCGCCTCGGCGGTGGCCACGATCATTCGCGGCAGGATCATCCCGGTTACCCTTGAATTCATGGACCATTCCGCCATCGCATGCGTCGAGGGACAGTTCAGCCTGGGAATACCCGGGCATGCCCGCGCGGTCCTGCTCATAGAGCTGGACGGTGACCGGGACCTGGTGGAAAAGCAGGCGGCAGCCATTGCCGATCTCGTGCGTCCGCTGGGGCTGATCGATTTCCGGGCGGCGGCAGACGCCGCGGAAGCGGAAGCGCTCTGGAAAGCCAGGCGGCTCATATCCCCTGCGCTCAAGAAAGTCAACCCGGACAAGATCAACGAGGACATCGTGGTTCCCCGCAGCCGGATTCCCGATATCATTCGCCGGATCGATGAAATAAGCAGGAAGTACGACCTGCCCATCGTGAATTTCGGCCATGCCGGAGACGGCAACATCCACGTGAACATCATGATCGACAGGAGCATCCCGGAACAGGCGGAAAAGGCCGACAAGGCGGTCCGGGAGGTCTTCGCCGCAACGCTCGGGATGGGAGGCAGCATGTCGGGCGAACATGGCGTGGGTCTCAGCAAAGCCCCCTACATAACCATGGAACTGTCGCCGGAGCAAATAGCCGCCATGAAAGCCATCAAGATGTCCCTGGACCCCAACAACATCCTCAACCCGGGGAAAATTTTCCCCGAATGAGCCATGGAAGCACATCTTTTCACCCTCCCCCCAACCCCCTCCCATCAAGGGAGTGGGGGATTTGTATTCCCTCTCCCCTTGTGGGAGAGGGTTAGGGAGCGGGGGGATGGGGAATAAAACCGACTTTATGGAACCACTATCCAGAATCGAACACGAACTGAAAAAATGCGTCAAGTGCGGCACCTGCCGGGCGCACTGCCCGGTCTTCTCCGCACTGGGAAGGGAACCGGTCACTGCTCGCGGGAAGGTTGCCCTGGCGCGGGGGATCCTCTCCGGGTCCGTTCCCCTGGATTCCCGCACCCGGGAGTATATGTCGAAGTGCCTGCTGTGCGGCAGATGCGTGGAGAAGTGCGCCAACAATGTTCCCACCGACCTGATCGTCCTCGCGGCCCGCGAAGTTCTGGCGCGCAAGCGCGGGCTCACGCCCTTTTCCCGTATGATCAGGCTGCTCCTCGGCAACAGGCGGATCATGAACGGCTGCTCGCTGCTGGCCCATGTGGCGGGCTCGGTTCTGCGTCGAAAGGTTCCGGCATCATCGGGCCTGAGGCTCCGCTTCCCCTTCGGCGTCATGGGAAGGCACAGCATGCCGGCCATTGCCCGCAGTCCGTTCCTGGACCGGTATCCCGAGGTGATGGAAGGCCGGCCGGGCAGGCCCCGGGTTGTCTACTTCGTCGGCTGCATGACCAATTTCATCTACCCGGGGATCGGCGAATCCGCCGTTTTCCTGCTCAAGGAGCTGGGCTGCACGGTCATCATACCGAAGGATCAGCAATGCTGCGGATTCCCCGCGATTTCGGGCGGCGATCTGGAAACGTTCCGCTCCCTGGCGGAGAAAAACCTGGCCGCGCTGGAAAAGCACGCCCCGGATTATGTCATGACCGCATGCGCGTCATGCGGCGGAGCGTTCCACCGGCTGTATCTGCGCCTGCTCGGCGAACGGTTCCCCGGTCTCGCATCCCGTTTCCAGGCGCTGGCGGATAAGTCCCTGGACGCCGCCGTCCTTTTCGACCGGCTGGGATTCGCCTCCTGCCGCAAAGGTGCGGTTGCCTCACGCAGGGTGTTCTATCACGATCCCTGCCATCTCAGGAGCCGGTCCGTCCTCCGCGAGCCGCGCGCACTCCTCGGCTCGTTGCCGGGCCTGGAGCTTGCGGAAGCGGAGGGTGGCGATGGCTGTTGCGGGTTGGGCGGCACGTTCAACTTCCACCACTACGGGGCTTCGATGGCAATCAACGCGGCAAAAATGACGGCCATTGCCGGTTCCGGGGCGGACACGGTGGCCACGGGTTGTCCCGGCTGCATGACGCAGCTCGCCGACGGCCTCAGCAGGAGCCATGGCAGCGCAGGCGTCCGGCACCTTCTCGAAATCCTGGCGGAAAGCATCCGGGGTACTCGTTGACCCGTTTCCTGCCCTCCGTTCACGTGAAATTTACACTGGCGTTCATAAATTCCGGCCGACTCGTTTTACGTAAATTAAACTTATTTTTATTGACATTAGATTGAAAATTTACAATAGTATCTGACACTAAGCAAAATCTGCGGGTTTCCATTGATCACCCGGCTGCAGGAGTGGCTGATGTCAGAATACAACATAGGGGCGAAGCTGAAGAATCTGCGCCTGTCCAAGAAACTCACCCTTCAGGCGGTGGCCAAGGAAACCGGTTTTTCCCCGGCATTGATTTCTCAGATCGAGAACAACAATGTTTCCCCCCCCATCGCCACACTGTCCAAGATAGCAAAATTCTTCGATGTGAAGATCGGCATGTTCTTTGCCGAAAGCGAAGAGGAATGCAAGTTCGAAGTCGTGAGAAAGAGTGAGCGCCGGGAGGTGCCGCGCGTCATTTCGCCCACCGGGACCAGCCACGGCTATTCCTATGAATCCCTTTCCTTTCACAAGCAGAACAAGAAGATGGAGCCGTTCATCCTCACCCTCAGCGACCCCGTTTCCGAACACACGACCTACAGCCACGAAGGCGAGAAATTTCTCTACGTGCTGAAGGGCGTCGCGGATATCTGGATGGAAGAGGAGCGCATCAGCCTTGATGAAGGCGACAGCATCTATTTCGACTCGACCCTGAAGCACCGTTTCCTCTCCGCCAACGGTTCGGAAGTGAAGCTTTTGATCGTGGTTACACCTTAAGGCGGGTTGCGTGCGGGACTCCCCGGTCCCGCCTTGCCACGAGCGTGTCTGCTTCTGATGTGTTACGCAGGCGTCCTCTTCCTCACGGTCATTTTCAGAGTAGCTCCCGATTCCTTCCCCGTTGATAATTCACCGCTTAAAAAACCCCGGCAATGCCGGCCCCGTTCGTTGCTGGTTCACTTCCCGTCCGAGCCTTCATCCGTCAAAATAAAACGCCATTTTTTTCTTGACTTCTCACGGGGTATACATTTAATGTTCCCCAGTTCCATGAGGGGATTTTCAGGTTTGCTATCACCCGCCTGATCAGGAGTACGCGATCGCGGGATGATGTTATCAGGGAGGTGTCAAAAGTGGGAAAATATGCATCGCTTCTGTTTGCTTCGATAATGATTCTGGCCGGTTGCGCGGGGGACAGGGGGGCGGCCCGGAATTCGGGCGATTATGTCGAGATAGATAACCCCGCCGTGACCATGTCTCCGGGGGCGCCGCCTACCATCTGGGTTCCGCGCAGCTATGTGGAGAAAGGCATACCACGCGGCAGCGAAGTGCTGGAAAGGGGCGTGGCGTCCCTGAGAGGCTCGGCCGCCGGTAACGCTGAGCAGCAGGCCGCTCCGCAGACGATCTCAGCCCAGCCCGCGCAGCCCGTGCAACCGTCCCCGGTTCAGCAGCCGCAGCCTGTTGCGAGCCGGGCGCCTGCAGCGGTCCCGGCAGCGCAGGCAGCGCCGCCCGCGATCAGGCAGCGGATGTTCGTCATGGAGGTGGGGCAAAACACACTCCAGCCGCGCTTCAATGACGAAATGAAGAGAACCTCCTGCGTCAACGTGATCGACAGCGCCCAGGCGTCATTGGTCTCCCGCTACGCCGCGGTCGGCACGGGGGCGGAGCGCTCTTCCCTCAGCAGGAAAATCCAGGAGGATTTCGGCGCGAACCTGGTGCTGTTCCTGGCGGCGCCGGAAGGGATCGGCCCCGGCAAGCCCCTGGTCGCGGAAGTGTATGAAGCGCAGGGCGGGACCCTGCTCAGGAAGCTGCAGACGCAGATTTCCGATTATTCGTCACGGGATGACGCCGGTCGTGACCTGGCGGTGCTCAAGTCGCTCCGGACGCTGGCCCGGGAGGCCGGGCAGGTTGCGGCCCTGGCTCCGTGGTACGGCAGGGTGGTGTCGGTGGATGGAGACAGGATCTATATCAACGCGGGCAAGGAATCCGGCCTCGGCGTCGGCATGGTTCTGAATCTCTACCGGAACGGCAGGGTCATAGAGAAACTGGGGTATGCCCCGGGACAGAAAGTCGCCATTGTCGAAGTCCGGGGTTTTGTCGGCACCGACGGAGCTTTTGCGGCGGTGAGGGAAGGCGGAAAGGCGCAGGTTTCCGACCTGGTCGGCTTCGAGTAACACCGCCAGGTGCTAGGAGGTTTTTTTATTGCACTGAGTGATTGTCTGGGCCCGCTTCGCCCATGGGCCCTATTATTTTTCAGGGAGGAGTCTTACATGATGAAAGTATTTGGATTGCTGGCCGCCGGAATGTTCTTGGCCGCTCCTGTTGCCGCACAGGAAGTGCCCCAGGCCACCGCGCCGGCTTACAACTGCGATTTCCAGCCGTCCTGCGAAGTTGCGCCCGGACTCTACGGCAAGATGTCGTCCCCGGTGCAGAGCAAGTTCAACCTGTCCATCGGCGGCTTCGTCAAGCTGGATTACGCCTACAACTCGGTGAACTTCGGCAAATCCGGATCGGTGTCGCCGATCAGCGGCGCCATCCCCAAGGCAGGATCCACTGCCGGCAACCAGGAACAGTCCATCTTCACCGCGCGCCAGTCCCGAATCTGGTTCAAGGCCTCGGGCCCGACGTTCCTGGGCGCCAAGACCGGCGCGCTCATCGAGGTCGATTTCTACGGTGATCCCTCTCTTGCCAACGAGGGCCCCCAGGTTCGCATGCGCCATGCCTATGCGACCCTCGACTGGCCGAAGACCCAGTTGCTGTTCGGCCAGACATGGGACGTTTTCGGACCCATGGCTGCAAACACTCAGGATTTCCGCCAGGGCTCGCCTTACGGCACGCCCAACAATCCACGCGTCCCACAGATCAGAATCACCCAGCGGGTCGACCTGGACCAGACCAACGCCCTGAGGCTGGTGCTGGGCGTCCAGGACCCGAACCAGGACGATAATAACAACACCATGCTGCAGACAACAGCTTCCAACAACATCGGTTCGGCGGTCAACGTAGCCGCTCAGGCAATGTGGGTGAGCAAAGCGCTGGGCACCTCGCCCGGCTTCTGGGGGCTTTCCATGAATTCCCTGACTGCCGGCGTCTTCGGGTTGTTCGGCAGCCAGAAGGCTACCAACCTTGGCGCCGGGATCGGAGACAAGTCGGTTGATTCCTGGGGATGCGGCCTCTACACCTTTGTGCCGATTCTCAAATCGAAAGATGGCAGAAGCCGGGCCATGACCATGTCCTTCGAAGCCCAGGCTTACATGGCCGCCAACATGTATTTCAGTACTGCTACTTCGCTCAATTTCGTCGGGACAGGAGCAAATACCAGAGCCGCAAGGGCTTTCGGGCTTGCGGGTCAACTGATTTTCTACCCGATCCAGGATCTCGGATTGTCGGCCGGTTATCTGAGACGGAATGCCTACAATTATGGTGACTATGCAGGAATCAGCAACTTTCAAAAATACAACACGAATATTTTCGCCAATATTTCGTATGATTTGAACGCTGCGATCCGCCTTGCTGCCGAGTATGAGTATCTCAATACCCATTATGGTAATCCTGCAATAGGTACATCGTCCGTTAACAACAGCTCCTCCGCATCCGGCTCCGCCAACGTGCTGCGTTTCTGCATGCTCTATTTCTTCTAGGAGATCATCGCGAGACTTCGATATCGCGAGAGAATAGTAGCGGCGAAGGCCATCCGGTCTTCGCCGTTTTTTTTCTGAAATCCTGGCGTCGGAATTCATCCGCAACCTCTCCCGGTCTGAAATATCGGCCATTCTGAATCTTTCGCGTCGCCTCGCTATATATAATTGACTATAGCATGTCCTGTCTGCTATCATTTTTCATATCAAACGGCTTGAGGTTTATTCATGAACGTATATGTCTGCATCGACGACACGGATTCACTGGATTCGAGAGGGACCGGCGAACTTGCCGATCTGCTGGCCCGCGAAGTGGAGAAAAACAACTGGGGGCGTTGCAGCTCCGTTACCAGGCATCAGCTCTTTGTCCATCCGGACATTCCCTATACCTCCCA
The DNA here is from genome assembly GCA_036677645.1 of Geobacteraceae bacterium. Lineage (GTDB taxonomy): Bacteria > Desulfobacterota > Desulfuromonadia > Geobacterales > Geobacteraceae > RPRC01. Next base: position 49,063 of record JAVBWB010000027.1, read on the forward strand.
CAACAGCTCCATGTGTTTCACCACCAGCCTGGAAGAGGGTAAGCTGGATTCGCTGCGCGAGTACGCAAAGAAGTTTCTGGCTGAAGAGAGCGCCGAAGGCTCCGATCCGGGGCTCTGCATCGCAACCGACGAAAGTCTGGGTTCTCCGGAGAAGCTCATCGAGTTCGGCATTCGGGCCAAGAAGAGCGTGATCACCATGGAGGAGGCGTATGAACTTGCGGAGCGGATGGGCATCCATCTTTCCTGTCATGGCGGCACCGGGCAGGGGATCATCGGCGCTCTTGCCGGCGTCGGGCTTCGGCTCGGCGGAAATGACGGCAGGATGCGCGGCAGTCTCGATGTGGCTGCCGACAATGGTGTGGCAACGGTTGCGGACATAAACTCACATCCGGCGGTGGATGCGGTGAGAACCTTGGATGGCGCTACGCTGGAGGGGACGGCCCGGGTAAAGCTGGTGGACAAGGTCAAGACCGTGCTGCTGGGGGGCATGATGGTGCTCCTGGTGATTCCCGATGGGGACGGCGGCTGGAAGACCTGCACCCGGCAGCAGCTGAAGGGTTATTGATGGCAACGGGGGGGCTGAAAGATGATTTCAGCCCCCCCGTTTTCATTCAGCGGTGGACGATCAAGCCCGCTCCCAGGAGGAGCAGCGCCGTCCCCAGCATCCGCTTCGTGTCCAGCTGGATGCCGCCGAACCCGAGAATCCCGAAGTGGTCGAGGAGAAGGCCGGTAAGCAGTTGCGCCGAGATCGAAACCGCCATTGCGGCAGCGGTGCCGATCCGCGGGACTGACAGAATGGTTGCCGAGACGAAGAACGCGCCCAGTATGCCGCCGGTCCATTCCCACCATGCGGCTTCCGGCAACCCCCTGACCGTGCCTTTTCCCGAACTGAGCACGGCCAGGAAAAGGGCGGCGGCCCCTACCGCGAAGGAGATGCAGGCGCTCTCCAGAATACCGACCCTTTCCGCCAGGCGGGCGTTTATGGAAGGCTGGAGCGCTACCGCGGCCCCCGCGCACAACATCAACACGACCGGCAGCATCTGCGTCATCGGCTGGGCCTCCTCGGCTGGCTTCTTAAGCGGTGGGATGTCCTACCTGTTCCCCAGGTTCTTGAGAAATTCCTGTATTCTGTCAAGAAGATTCTTCGGCCGGTAGTTTTCAGGCACGTCCAGGAATCCGGACTTGGTGACCGGTACGGAAAATTCGGCGTATGACGTGCCGATTTTCAGGTCGGCGTCCAGCTGGTAAGGGATGGAAGTCAGGTTCGGCCTTCGCTTGATGATCTCCAGGAGAGAAGAATATGGCACCTTGGCGATTACCAGGGTGTCGGTCGTAGTCCGGCCCGGAAAACGCTGCGGTTGCTGCGAGGAGCCGTGAGTGAGGGGCAGGGCGAGCAGCCTGAGGTCGTAGACGTATTCATTCAGGGTCAGGTCGAAAGAGTTCGGGTTGGTCACTGAAAGAAGGAAGTCTATGTCGATCCCTTCACCATCCACTCCGGCGACCCGGACCTCTTTCAGGTCGACCCGCGGTTTCTCCACGAAAGCCGAGCACCCGCACAGCATCAACAATACGGCAAACAAGAGTTTTTTCATGTTGTCACTCCACGCAGCGGATTTCATGAGTTCCGGATGGAAACTAACATATTTCGGGAGGAAACGGAATGGATAAGGTTCTGTCGAGGTTCTTCCCACCAGGGCGGGCAGGCTTCCGGTTCCAGAGCCTGCCCGCCGGCAGTGGTCATGATGGGCAGAGAAGTCCGCAGGTGCCGCTTTCCGCCCAGAGTGAACGGTACCTGGTCATCTCCTTGAGTATCTCCCGCCTGAAGCGCATCCTTTTCACTTCATAGGCGTCCGCTTGGGGGCCGACTCCGCAATAGAGCTTTTTCGCCCTTTTCAGGTTTCCCCTGGCGATCTTCATCTTGGTGAAAAGCTCACGCACCGCGGCTTCGGCGCACTTTTCATCGTTTTTCATGTCCGCCGGCTCAAAGCCATGGCTCTTCGCCCGCTCCGGCATTACCTGCCAGACGCCGAGCGCACCCCGTTCCGATTCGGCGGCAGCCGAGAGACCGTGCGATCCCGTTTCGGTAAGGGCTATCTCTGCCATGTCAAGGGGGCTGAATGGGGTTCCCCTGGTCTTGAGGTAGCAGAGCATGCCGAGATAGCGGGCACGGTGGAGGTTTGTCCGTTTCGAGAAAGCGGCGACTATCGCCGGTATCTGGCGCTCCCTCTCCTCGTGGCCGGACTCCTTTCCGGCAATACGCCGCACTTCCCTGTCCACTTCCGTGTCGGTCTTCAGCATGACGGGCGGCTCATGCCGCAGCTGCGACTGGTCGCAGGAGACGGTACACAGAGTAACTGCTGCAATCATAATCGTTGTAATCTTCATACGTGTTTTTTCGGTTCTTTCGGCTTTGCCGGATCAACGGGTGTGTTCTCCGTTGCGGTGTCAACTCATCCTGGCTCCGGCGTTTACCTCCTTTCTTGGTTATTCCGCATGGTGCGCGGATGAAGGCTTATGTCGAGCATGGTCATGGAGCGGTTACCTGAACCGTCGAGCTTTCCTGGCCGTCGGCATTCAGGACCTGAACCGTAAAATTCTTGGGCGTTGTGTCATAGGGATGCCGTTCATAAACCAGCCTGCCGCAGTCCTGGTAGTAGATCCGTTCCCTTTCGTTCGAGGGCGGTGATGCCGCGGAAAGACGTTTTCCGTCTACGAGCACGACGGACGTGGACAGAAAGTTCTTTCCTTCAATGATGAGGTTGTAGTAATTCACAAATTCCTCCCCCTGAGACACGGCGGTGATTTCAGGTTTCGCGTCGATCAGCAGGGCCAGGACCGGGGACAGCGCATCACCGGGGTTCCTTACCTGAATGTTGTGCAGTCCGCCGGCAATCCTCGGAACATCAATGGCAATGGCTTCCGGGGACAGTATTCTGCTCTTGATGATCGCGCCGTCGAACAGTACCTGTGAACGCTCGGTGAAATTGCTCCCGATTATCTGCACTTCCCGGTCCTGACCGCTGGCGCAGGCCATGACCCTGTCGGGAGAAAGACCGTCGATCTGCGGCTTGAGGGGGATGACGGAAAAATTGTACACTTTGCTGGTCAGGCCGTCATCCCTGCGGACATAAAGGGCATACAGACCGGGTGACAGTTTGGGGATCTGGAAGATGATCTGCCGCGGTCCGATGACGTTCGAGGGGACTTCGGTATTTCCGAGAAAAGTCCGCAGGGCGCCGGTGAACCCCGACCCATACAAAGTGACGGACATGCCGGGTTCCGCCTGGGAGGGGATGATGCTCAGGATCGTCACGGGCACAGTCCGGCCTTTCTGCGCTTTCGCATTCGCCCCGGCCGCGAAGCCGCAGGTACCCCGGCTCAAGATCAACAGCGACGCTGCCAGTGCAATTGCCAATGCCCGATGTATCACGCAATCCTCCTTGTTTGCTTAAGCAGTTCCGACATTGCCGCGCATTTGCCCTGGTTCGCTTCAGTGAATAAATGGTGGTGTGGAGGAGAGCGAAGGGTACCGATGTGCGTTCGCCTTCCCGCCCCATTTGTTCGTCAAGGCATGGTCCGCAAACGCACGGGCATATGGAGGCATGTCAGAAATCCGTCCCCTGTTCAGGCTTGCGGGACAGTCAAGGTATTCATAAGTAAATCATCCAATAGCGAATTGTCAATGGTGGAGCTTCAAGGTCAGCCAGATTGCGGACAGGGCGAAGATGAAATTCGCCGCCCAGGCTGAAACGAGAGGGGGCAGCACGCCGGTTTGCCCGAAAGAGAGCAGGACTGCATTGATGATGAAATAGGAAAAACCGATTGCCAGGCTGAGGCCGATTCCCATTGCGATCCCGCTTGACCTCCCGCCGCGCAGGGCGAACGGTATACCCACAAAGGCCATGATGAGCGATGCGAAGGGAAATGAGATCTTGGCATACATCTGGGCCATGAATCTGGTGGTGTCGTATCCGCCCCTGCTGAGTTTGCGGATGTAGCGCCGCAGGTTGAAGAAACCCATGTCATCGGCGTGCTTGTCCCAGATCTTGAGGTCGCTGGTCTTCAGGTTGAGCGGCACGTCCATCGCGGGCGTTTTCATGAACTCGGCGGACGCCCCCCGTGTGAAATCTATTGCCACCACGTTTTTCAGTGTCCAGCCGGTGGCGTTCCAGCTGCCCTCGTCCGCTTCGAACCGGCGCACCGGCTGCATGTCGTCGGTTGTCTGCCAGAGCGTCACTCCCTTCAGGGTTTTGGTCTCCGGAATGAACAGGCGGGCCTGCAGGATATAGTTCTCTTCCCGGTACCAGATATTGTTCAGGCGGAAGAACGTGTTCGGGCTCTTGCCCTGGATCAGCACCTGCTCGATGTACTTCATGCGCTGCGACGTTTCCGGAATGATCGTCTCGTTGGAGAAAAAAGTGAACACGCTCAGGATGAACGCGATGCAGATCAGCGGTTCGGAGATCTTTCTCAGGCTGATGCCGCAACTCTGCATGGCCACGGTCTCGCTGGAACGGGAAAGAAGACCGAGCGTGAGCAGGGTTGACATCAGGACGGCAAGCGGTACGACCTGATTCACGATGGTCGGTGTTTTGTACAGGAAAAACAGCAGGATGTCGAGGGGAGAGGCGTGGGCCCGGGTGAACCTGCTGATTTTTTCCAGGAAATCGATCAGCAGGTAAATCGTCACGAATGCGCTGACCGACAGTCCCAGTATCCTCAGGTAAGTCACGGTTATGTAGCGGCTTATCACGGTCACCGGGATTTCCTCCAGGCAACCGCCCTCTTCTGCGTCCATGCCAGAATCATTCCGGGCAGTTCGAACAGGATGATTCGCTCTTCGTGGGCCGTTTTCTTGAACAGGTAAATGCCCATGGTAATGAATACCAAGTTTGGCAGCCACATGGAGAGGAACGGCGGGATCGCTCCTTTCTGCCCCAGGGTTTTGCCCGCGGAGAGAAAGATGTAATACAGGAGGAGCATCACGATGCAGAGGGAAAAGCCTGACGACTTGCCCGAACGGCGGTTCTGCAGGCCGAGCGGGATGCCGATGCAGGCAAATACGAAACAGGCGAAAGGAAAGGCCAGGCGCCGGTGGAATTCGATGGCCAGTTCCCGAAGGATCCTGGGATCGGCGTTTTTCTGTTTCATGCCGGATCTCAACTCGCTGAAGGTCATGTCGGTTTCATTGGTGGAGGGAGTGATTTTCGATGCCTGGTTGAAGTTGATGCTCAGGTCGTAGCTGTCGAATTTCATCAGCTGATAGCCGGAATTGCCCCGGTACCGATGCATCTCTCCGTCGAGAAGCCGGAGCCGGAGCGCCTTTCGGGCCGGGTCGGTCACGATCAGTCCGTTCCGGGAGAAAATGGTGGACGGCTCTTCCGCCTTCCGCTCGTCGTAGATCAGCACCCCCGAGACAATGTGTGTCGCCTGGTCGTGATTGGCCACATAGATCATCAGACCGGGGAAGTCGTCGTTGAACACGCCGGGTTTCAGGCTGACGTTCACTCTGAGGTTGATGACGTTGTACAGCAGGGACTTGAAGGAGGTGTTGCCCCAGGGAAGGGCGTAAACCGTGATAGCCGTGGTGATCAGATAGGTCAGGGTCGCGAACGCGATGACCGGGGGGAGCAGGCCGTACAGGCTTATCCCGCAGGCCTTCATCGCGGCGATCTCGCTGTCGGCGGAAAGTCTTCCGAATGCCAGCAGCACGGCCAGCAGGCACGACATGGGCACGGAAATGAACGAGAAAGACGGGAGCATGTAGCTCAGCATGCGAAGAATTTCGGCAAGGGGCACGCCCTTTGCGATGACCAGTTCAGCCAGGTTGAGCAGCCTTCCCATGAGGAGAACGAACGTGAAAACGGCGAATCCAAGGAGGAACGGGACGAAGATTTCCTTGAATATGTAAAGGTGGAGAGTCTTCTTCATATCGAGCGGCATGATACATGAGCGTCCGCCAAATAGCAACCATCCCCGCTGGAACGGCATGATTCCGGGCCGGAAGGCTTTCCGGACGGATCGGGCGGCTAAAAAATAACCTTGCTAAATCAAGGTTCTTGTGGTAAACAGAAATGCTATTTTTACCACGCACGCCCTTTGTGTGCCTTCGGCGGTGACCGCTTCCCGGCGGATTCCGGAGGCGTTGGCGGGGGGGCGGAGGAAAAACCAAAGGAGAATTACATGTCCAACATTACCATGAAAGAGCTGCTGGAAGCTGGGGTGCATTTCGGTCATCAGACCAAGCGGTGGAATCCGAAGATGAAGCCGTTCATTTTCGGCGCCCGCAACGGGATCTACATCATCGACCTGCAGAAGACCGTGCGCCTGTTCAAGAATGCCTACAGTTTCGTGCGGGATACCGCGCAGGCCGGCGAGAGCATTCTTTTCGTCGGCACCAAGAAGCAGGCCCAGGATTCGATCGCCGAAGAAGCCCAGCGCTGCAACATGTTCTACGTCAATCAGCGCTGGCTCGGCGGCATGCTGACCAACTTCGCAACCGTCCGCCAGAGCATCGACCGCCTGAAGCGGCTGGACTCCATGTTCGCCGACGGTTCCATTGAGGCGTATACCAAGAAAGAGATGCTCAGCCTCGAGAAGCAGCGCGAAAAGCTTGAAAAATCCCTCGGTGGCATCAAGGGGATGAGCAAGCTGCCCGGCGCGATTTTCGTCATCGACCCGAAGAACGAGTCCATTGCGGTGAGTGAGGCGAAGAAGCTGGGAATTCCCGTAGTATCGGTTGTGGACACCAACTGTGATCCCGATCCCATCGACTACATCATCCCGGGCAACGACGACGCCATCAGGGCGATCCGCCTCCTGGCCAGCAAAATGGCGGAAGCCGTTCTGGAAGGCGCCCAGGCCAGGGAGTTGGCGCTGCGGGAGGATGCGGAAGGTGAGGCCGCGGCAGCAGAAGGCGCCGAGGATGCTTCCGGGGTCGCGACGGCAGCCGAGCCTGCTCCCGAAGCCTGATACCGCTCTCGGATTTGACCTGACCCGGCGCAGGGGCGGCCATGCTTTCGCTGCTCAGACCCGATTCGAATGAAATAACGCCATCACGGCCCGGCGCTGTCTGCGCCCGCCGTTAGAGGGAGGATAAAGTGACGATTTCAGCAGCACAGGTAAGTGAACTCAGAAAAGTGACCGGCGCAGGTCTCATGGATTGCAAGAAGGCTCTTGCGGAGACCGGGGGCGACCAGGAGAAGGCCATCGATTATCTTCGGAAAAAAGGTCTGGCAGCGGCTTCCAAGAAGGCCGGCAGGGTGGCGTCCGAGGGTATCGTAGGCTCGTATATCCATGCCGGCGGCAAGATCGGTGTTCTGGTGGAAGTGAACTGCGAAACCGACTTCGTTGCCAAAAACGAAGCCTTCCAGGTGTTCGTCAAGGACGTCGCCATGCATATCGCTGCTGCCGCGCCGCAGTTCGTGCGTCGTGAAGAAGTCCCCGCCGAGCTCCTGGATCGTGAAAAGGACATCTATCGCGCCAAGGCCAAGGAAACCGGCAAGCCGGACAACATCATCGAAAAGATCGTCGAAGGGCAGATCAGCAAGTTCTATGGCGAGATCTGCCTCCTGGAGCAGGCTTTCGTCAAGGATCAGGACAAGACCATCCAGGCGTACCTGAACGAAACCATCGCTTCCATCGGCGAAAACATGTCCATTCGCCGTTTCTCGCGTTTCGTGCTCGGCGAGGGCCTGGCCAAGAAAGAAAGCGATTTCGCCGCGGAAGTTGCCGCAGTGGCCGGAAACTGACAACAGTACTTCCTCTTTTCCGGACGAAATCAAGTCGGTATCAAGCATGAAGAGAAAGCGGAGGCGGGGTGTCGCGAGACGTTCCCCGTCGCCCGCTTTTTTCGCGGTGGCGGGTCGACCGCAAGGGAGCTGGTAAGGACGATATGGAAAAGCCACGTTACGGTAGGGTATTGCTCAAGCTTTCCGGTGAAGCCCTTGCAGGCGAGCAGAAGTACGGCATCGATCCGAACACCATAACCTCCATCGCCGCGGAGATCAAAGGGGTCATCGAGTGCGGCGTCCAGGTGGCGCTGGTCATCGGCGGGGGCAATATCTTCCGCGGGCTGGCCGCTTCCTCCAGGGGGATGGACCGGGCCAGCGCCGATTACATGGGGATGCTGGCCACCATGATAAACTCGCTGGCGATGCAGGACGCCCTTGAGAAAATCGGCGTGGATACCCGCGTGCAGTCCGCCATCGAGATGCGGGAGGTGGCCGAACCGTACATCCGCAGGCGGGCCATACGCCATCTGGAAAAAGGCCGGGTGGTTATTCTGGGCGCGGGCACCGGCAATCCCTATTTCACCACTGATACCGCGGCCAGCCTCAGGGCAATGGAGATAAATGCCGAGGTGATCATGAAGGCGACCAAGGTGGACGGAGTTTACTCGGCGGACCCGATGAAAGTCCCCGATGCCAGCAGGTATTCGGAGCTGAGTTATCTCGAAGTCCTGAAAAAAGGGTTGCAGGTAATGGATGCAACGGCAACTTCCCTCTGCATGGACAACAGTCTCCCCATCATCATATTCAACGTCACCGTCCCGGGAAACATCAAGCGGGTCGTTCTCGGCGAGGAAATTGGTACGATCGTAAAAGGAGAGTAATATGACGAAAGATGTTATCGCCTCCATGAAAAAGAGCATGGAAAAGACCATCGATTCCCTCCGCAAGGAGTACCAGAAGGTCAGGACCGGCCGGGCGAGCACCGCTCTGCTGGAGGACATCAAAGTCGTTTACTATGACTCCCCCACACCCATCAACCAGGTGGCCGCCATTGCCGTGCCCGAGGCCCGGGTGATAACCATCCAGCCTTGGGAAGCCAAGCTGCTGCCGCTCATCGAAAAAGCCATACTCAACGCCAATATCGGACTGACACCTTCCAATGACGGCAAGATCATCCGGCTCTCGATGCCCCCTCTGACCGAGGAGCGCAGGAAGGAGATCGTGAAGCAGTTGAAGAAAATGGCCGAGGAGTCGAAAATAGCCGAGCGCAACATCAGGCGCGATGCCATCGACTCCCTGAAGAAGCTGGAGAAGGACAAAAAAATATCGGAAGACGAGCTCAAGCGGGCCGAGAAAGAGGTGCAGGACGTCACCAACGGCTTCATCGCCAAAGTCGACGATGTGCTCGCCGCCAAGGAAAAAGAGGTCATGGAGGTCTGATCGGGCTGCTTGCCGTCACTCCTTTCCCGACCCGGTTCTCCGGCCAGGGTTCTCCGCAGGGGAAACCGGGCGGCCCCCATACACCTTCGCAACCCCTCCCAGGCAGGGGTTTTTTGTTTCAGAGACACTTATGCACGAGATACTCCCGGAAAAATTGCCGCGGCACCTGGCTATCATCATGGACGGAAACGGTCGATGGGCCCAGGAACGCATGCTCAAGAGGATCGTCGGCCACAGGCGCGGCGTGGAGACCGTCCGTGTCGTTGTAGAGGAATGCGCCAGGCTCGGGATCGGTTACCTCACCCTGTTTGCGCTGTCATCCGAAAACCTCCTCCGCCCCAAGGGAGAAGTCCGTGCTCTCATGTCCCTGCTGAAGAGGTACCTGGAAAAAGAAGTCACCCGGCTGTCGGACAACAATATCAGGTTCAACGCCATAGGCGACATGTCTCGGCTTCCCGACGACGTCAATCTTGCGATCGAGAATGCCGTCAGCACGACTCGCGGCGGCAACGGGATGGTGTTGACGCTGGCGCTGTCGTACGGATCAAGGCAGGAGATCACGCGGGCGGCTGCCGGCCTTGCGCGAGACATGGCGTCCGGCGCGGTCTGTGCCGAAGACGTTGACGAAACGCTTTTCGCGCGCTATCTCTACACCGGCAACCTTCCCGACCCCGATCTCCTGATCCGCACGAGCGGCGAGATGCGCATCAGCAATTTTCTGCTCTGGCAGATCGCCTACGCGGAGCTTTATTTTACCGAAGTCAACTGGCCTGATTTCGACAAAGCCGAACTTCTCCGGGCACTGGAAAACTATCAGAGCAGGGAGCGCCGTTACGGGCTCATCAGCGATCAGGTCAGGAACAGGAGGTAACCATCAAGCGGCTCATTACCGGGCTTGTCGCCCTACCTCTCCTGATCCTCTTCATATTGAAATCGGGTACGGTCGGTTTTTCCGGCTTCGTACTGCTCATTTCTTTCGCGGGGCTTTTCGAGTTCTACCGCATGGCGCTTCCCGCAGCCCGCGTCAAGGGCGTCTTTGCCTCCGTCGTCGGCACGGCTTTCTGCCTCGTCCTTGTGCTGCCCGGCATGCAGCTTCTTCCGGCGATCACTTTCCTCGTGCTTTTTTATGGACTTTGTTCCCTCATCAGGGTGCGTGATGTCAGAAACTCCGCAGCGGAAACCGCCCTTCTGCTTATGGGGGCGCTCTATATTCCCCTTCTTCTTAGCCACCTGGCGTTGCTTCGCGGGCTCCCCCACGGCACGTACTGGATTTTTCTCATGCTGCTCATCGTGATGTCCGGGGATACCGGAGCTTTCTACGTGGGGAGCGCCATCGGAAAGAGGAAGCTCTACCCGGCGGTGAGCCCGAACAAGAGCATCGAGGGAATGGCGGGCGGTCTCGCCGGCAGCCTGATCGGCGCCTTTTTCGCCAAGGCGGTTTTCTTCCACAGCCTGACTCCTGCCGACTGTGTGGCCACGGCGCTGCTCGTCGGGCTGGCCGGGCAGCTGGGCGACCTCTTCGAATCACTCCTGAAACGGAGTTTCGGCGTCAAGGACTCCGGGAACATAATTCCCGGCCACGGCGGCATGTTGGATCGACTTGACAGTATTCTGTTCGCTGCGCCGACGTTGTACATCTATGCTTCCAACATATTTTATTAGAGACTGGCACAGGGCGCTCTGCCCACCTTTGAAAAAGGATTAATTCATGAAGAAATTGAGCATACTCGGTTCCACCGGTTCCATCGGCGTCAGCACCCTGGAGGTAGTCGCCGCGCACCGGGACAAATTCGAGGTGGTCGCCTTGACCGGCGGCACGAACCTGGCGCTTCTCAGCCGGCAGATAAAGGAGTATTCACCCCGGGTCGCCGCGGTCATATCGGAAGAATCGGCGGAAATTCTGAGGAAAATGGTGCGGGGCAGCAGAACCGAAATCCTGCATGGCGTTCCCGGAATGATTGCGGCGGCATCGGCGGATGAGGCGACCATGGTGGTTGCCGCCATCGTGGGGGCTGCGGGGCTGGTGCCGACAGTCGCGGCCATAAAGGCAGGAAAGGACGTGGCGCTTGCCAACAAGGAAACCCTGGTAACCGCGGGCCGGCTCATCATGGACCTGGTAAGGGAAAAGGGCGTCAATCTCTACCCGGTAGACAGCGAGCACAGCGCCGTGTTCCAGTCGCTCCAGGGCCACCGGTGCGGCGATGTGAAGAGGATCATCCTGACAGCATCGGGAGGGCCGTTCTGCCAGTATCCCCTGGAGAAGCTGGCGGATGTTTCCATCGATGACGCATTGAACCATCCCAACTGGAGCATGGGACGCAAGATCACCATCGACTCTGCAACGATGATGAACAAAGGGTTGGAGGTGATCGAGGCGAGCTGGCTGTTCGACCTCCCGGTCGACCGGATTTCGGTGGTCATCCATCCCCAGAGCATAGTCCACTCCATGGTGGAATATGTCGACGGGTGCGTGATGGCGCAGATGGGGGTTCCCGACATGAAGGCGCCCATCGCCTACGCCCTGACCTATCCCGAAAGGGTCGTTTCCGGTGTGCGCGGACTCGACCTTGCTTCCATCGGGTCCCTCACGTTCTTCGATCCCGATTACGGCAGGTTCCCGGCGCTCAAGCTGGCGTACCGGGCGGTCGGGGATGGGGAGAGCATGCCTGCCGTCATGAATGCCGCCAACGAAGTGGCGGTGGATGCTTTTCTGTCGGGCAGGGTGAGATTCATGGACATCGCTTACATCATAGAAAAGACAATGGATGCGCACCAGCCCCGCGACCTTGGCACCATCGAGGATGTCCTTCAGGCGGATCGATGGGGCAGGGCGAAGGCGAGGGAGCTGCTCGGCAATTAACAGAAAGGTCACACCATGCTGACGATAGTGTCCACAATTGTTGTACTCGGCATTCTGATTTTCGTTCACGAACTCGGCCATTTTCTCGTTGCCAAGCTTCTCGGGGTCGGTGTCGAAACGTTTTCCCTGGGTTTCGGTCCCCGGTTGCTGGGCAAAAGGATCGGCGAAACCGATTACCGGCTCTCCGCTTTTCCGCTTGGCGGTTATGTGAAGATGGTCGGCGAAGGGAGCGATGACGAGGTGCCGCAGGAAGACCTGGAACGCTCCTTTTCCGGCAAAAAGCCCTACAAGCGGATTGCCATCGTGGCCGCGGGTCCGGTCTTCAACGTCCTGTTCGCATTTATCATCCTGGTAGTTACGCTGATGATCGGGTTTCCCGTCCCCACTTCCCGGATCGGCAGCGTCATCGACGGCAAGCCGGCCGCCAGGGCAGGACTGAAGCAATATGACGTCATTACTGCCATCAACGGGAAACCGGTAGACAAGTTCGACCAGATAGCGGCCGCCATCACCGGCAACGGCGGCAGACCCCTCGACATTACCGTGAGCCGTTCCGGCAAATCCGTGTCCTTCCGGGTCGTTCCCGAGGTCCGCAAGGTCAGGAACCCTCTGGGAGAGACGGTTGAAACATCCCAGATCGGCATCGGATCGTCCCGGGAATTCGTAACTGAAAGGCATGGGCCAGTCGACGCTGTCGTCAAAGGGTTCGGCCAGACATGCGACGCTGCCGGCGTCATAGTCGTCGTCATAGGCAAGTTGATAACGGGCGCCATACCCCTCGACAATGTCGGCAGCCTGATAATGATCGGCAAGGAGACCGGGCAACAGGCGAAGGCCGGTCTGGTGCCGCTCCTGGCTATAATGGCGTTTCTCAGCATCAACCTGGGAATCCTGAACCTCCTGCCCATTCCGATCCTCGACGGCGGCCATATCGTTTTCTGCCTCTGGGAGATGGTTTCCGGCAGGCCGGTCGGGTTGAAGACCCGGGAGATCGCCCAGCAGGTGGGGCTGGTCCTGCTGTTGGGACTCATGGTCCTGGCATTCTACAACGATATCATCCGCTACGTGGTGAAACAGGGATAACGTGAAACTGCTGGTTATCGATACATCGACTACCGCAAGCAGTATCGCGGTCACTGAAGACGGTCGGCTGCTGGCCGAACTTTTAGTCAACCCCGAGACGACCCATTCCGCAGCTCTCATGAGCGGTCTCGACATGGTGCTTCGAAGCGCCGGGACAACGGCCGGTGCGCTCGACGCCATCGGAGTGACACTCGGTCCGGGCTCCTTCACCGGGCTGCGGGTGGGCATCGCCGCGGCGAAAGGCCTTGCGCTGGCGACCGGCAGGCCGGTCGTCGGCTTTTCCTCCCTTGCCATGCTCGCCATGAATCTCCCCCATGCCCGACTCCCGGTATGCCCCCTGCTGGATGCCAGGAAAAGCGAAGTGTACGGGGCTCTGTACCGTTGCGGCGACCTGCCGGAAGCGATGCTCGAAGATACGGTGGTCAAGCCTTCGACCCTGCTGGAGAAGATCCGGGGTGAAACGCTGTTCCTGGGCAGCGGCGCCATGAGATACCGAGACCTGATCGTGGAAAAACTGGGGAACCGGGCGCACTTTGCGCCATCCGTCTGCCACCAGCCGCGGGCTTCCGCCGGAGCGCTGCTGGCCGCAGACCTCATCGCCAAGGGGATGGTGATCCCGGCGCGGGATCTGACCCCGGTTTACCTGCGGCTTTCCGAAGCGGAGCTGGCACTGAAAGCGCGGGAAAGCGCCTCTTGAGCAGGGGTCGCTCTGTATTGACAGATATAAACTAATGTATTAAGGTGGACCCTTATACCAATTGCTTCTGCCCGGAAAGGGTGCTGTTCCGCCCTGGCTGCGTCAATCCGCGGGCTTGCTTGTGCGACATACGTTGGTATGCCTCCGCGCAACCCTTTGATTTCCTAGTCAGGACGCAAAATCCCCCCTTTCGGATTCAGAACCCAATAGTTTAGTACCGGGGTTTCCGGTTGGAAATCACTTACTGAATGGGGGCCTTGGCCCGCCCATGGGCAGGCTGCTCCCGTCGTGATGAGAGGATCAGACAATGCGCAGCGCCACCATAACCCGAGGAATTGAACGCACCCCCCACAGAGCCCTTCTCAAAGGCGCAGGCGTGCCGCAGAGCGAAATGGAGAAGCCCTTCATCGGCGTCGCCACCAGCTTCACGGACCTCATACCGGGCCACGTGGGCATGCGCGACCTGGAACGCTTCATCGAAAAAGGCGTGCATTCCGGTGGCGGCTACGCCTTTTTCTTCGGAATTCCCGGTGTCTGCGACGGCATAGCCATGGGGCACAGGGGGATGCATTATTCGCTTCCCACCCGTGAGCTGATTGCCGACATGGTGGAGTCCATCGCCGAGGCCCATCGCCTTGACGGGCTCGTTTTGCTGACCAACTGCGACAAGATCACTCCCGGCATGCTGATGGCTGCCGCAAGGCTCGACATCCCCTCCATAGTCGTGACCGCGGGCCCGATGATGGCCGGCCGGGGCGCTGAAGGACGGCGCTATTCCTTCGTGACCGATACGTTCGAGGCCATGGCGCGCTACAAGGCCGGTGTTATCGACGGCAAGGAACTGCAGGTTTGCGAGGATAACGCCTGCCCGGGCATGGGGTCGTGCCAGGGGCTGTTCACCGCCAACACCATGGCGATCCTCACTGAAACCCTGGGCATGAGCCTTCCCCGCTGCGGCACCGCCCTGGCGGTTTCCGCGCTCAAGCGCCGCATCGCCTTCGCTTCGGGAGAAAAGATCGTCGACCTGGTCAGGAACAATGTCACTCCGCGGCAGATCCTGACCCGCGAAGCCTTCGAGAACGCCATCCGCGTCGACCTGGCACTCGGCGGCTCCTCCAACACCGTGCTGCACCTGCTGGCCATCGCCCATGAGGCCGGCGTGGAGCTTCCGCTCGAAACTTTCGACATCCTGTCGCGGGAAACGCCGCAGCTGGCGTCCATGAACCCGGCCGGCGGCCATTTCATGGAAGACCTGGACGTGGCCGGCGGAGTGGCCGGCGTGCTGAAGCAGCTCGGCAATAAAGTTAAGGACAGCAAGACCGTTTTCGGTCTGTCCACACTGGAGATCGTCTCCGGCATCGAGAAGGTCGACGAAACCGTCATCCATCCCCTGGACGACCCGGTTAAGAAAGAAGGCGGCATCGCCGTCCTGACCGGCAACCTCGCTCCCAAAGGGGCCATTGTCAAGCAGTCCGGGGTTTCCGATGTCATGATGAGCTTTTCGGGCAAGGCCCGCTGCTTCGATTCCGAAGAAGAGGCCATGGCCGCCCTGATGGACGGGAGGATCAACTCCGGCGACGTGATGGTGATCCGCTACGAGGGTCCCAAGGGCGGACCCGGCATGCGCGAGATGCTGGCGCCGACGGCTGCCATAATGGGTCTCGGCCTGGGCGATTCGGTGGCGCTGATTACCGACGGCCGCTTTTCCGGCGGAACGCGCGGACCCTGCATCGGCCACATATCGCCGGAAGCTGCCGAAGGCGGCCCCATAGCCTTTGTCCAGGAGGGAGACACTATTTCCCTGGATATACCGAACCGCAGGCTGGAGCTGCTGGTGGATGACGAAACCATGGAGAAGCGGCGCGCCGGATGGACCCGCCCGGAACCCAAAATAAAGCACGGCTGGCTGTCCAGATATGCTACGGTGGTTACCTCGGCCAACACCGGGGCGATCACGGTGGGAAAAAAGTAGACAGGTGTAAACGGAAAGCGGTCGGAAGGAGGTTATGGTATGAAGCTCGCGGGAGCGAGAATATTGCTGGAGTGTCTCAAGCAGGAGGGCGTTGATACTGTCTTCGGCTATCCCGGCGGTACAGTCATCAACATCTATGACGAGCTTTACTCCTTTCCGGATATTCGGCACATACTTCCCCGTCACGAGCAGGCCGGCGTGCATGCCGCGGACGGCTACGCCCGCGCCAGCGGCAAGGTTGGGGTGGCCATAGCTACTTCAGGGCCGGGCGCCACCAATACGGTGACGGGCATTGCAACGGCATATATGGATTCCGTTCCGCTGGTGGTGATCACCGGACAGGTCCCGACCGCTCTGATCGGCAACGATGCCTTCCAGGAAGTTGACATCATCGGCATTACCAGGCCGTGCACCAAGCACAATTTCCTGGTGAAAAACGTCAAGGATCTGGCCGGCATCGTGAAGAAAGCTTTCTACATAGCCAGGACCGGCAGGCCGGGTCCGGTGCTCATCGACCTTCCCAAGGATGTCCAGGTTGCGACGACCGAGTTCCGGTACCCGGAAAAGGTGGACTTGCGCGGCTACAAGCCGACCATCGAAGGTCACCCGAAGCAGATCGAGAAGGCCGCGGCCATGCTGCTTGCGGCGAAGAGGCCGGTCATCTATGCAGGTGGCGGGGTCATTCTCGGCAACGCTTCCGCAGAGTTGCGTGAACTGGCCGAAACACTGCACGCGCCCGTGACCACGACCCTGATGGGGCTTGGCGCCTTCCCCGAGGACAGCCCCCTTTCACTCGGGCTTCTCGGCATGCACGGTACGTACTACGCCAACATGGCGGTAACCAACTGCGACCTCCTGGTTGCCGTGGGAGCGCGTTTCGACGACCGGGTGACCGGCAAGATAGCGGCTTTCGCGCCCCATGCCAAGATTATCCATGTCGATGTTGATCCGACTTCCATCAAGAAAAACGTCCGCGTCGACCTGCCCATCGTGGGGATGGTGGATGATGTGCTGGCACATCTTCTCAAGGTCATTGAAGAGCGTGGCGACGCCGTGGAGTCCTTCAGGAACGGCGTGAAACCCTGGCTGGCGGAAATCGACGGCTGGAAGGCCAAGCACCCCATGGCCTTCGCCGAGTCCTCGAAGCTGATCAAGCCCCAGGCGGTCATCCGCAAGCTGCGCGAGCTTTCCCAGCCGGACGCGATCATCGCGACCGACGTGGGGCAGCACCAGATGTGGACGGCACAGTATTTTTCCTTCTCCAGTCCACGGACGCTTCTCAGTTCCGGCGGCCTGGGAACGATGGGATACGGTTTGCCCGCCGCGATGGGAGCTCAGGCGGCGTTCCCGGAGCGCCAGGTCATCGCTGTCTGCGGCGACGGCGGATTCCAGATGAACCTCCAGGAGATCGCCACTCTGGTTCAGAACAGGCTGCCGGTGAAAGTCTGCATCATGAACAACAATTACCTGGGAATGGTGCGGCAGTGGCAGGAGCTTTTCTTCGGCAAGCGCTATTCCCAGACGGTGCTCGAACTGCCCATCGATTTCATCAAGCTGGCGGAAGCTTTCGGCGCCGCCGGTTTCGTGGCGACCAAGCCTTCCGAGGTCGAAGATACGATCCGCAAGGGTTTCGCGACGCCGGGGCCGGTACTCATGGAGTTCAAGATCGCCAGGGAGGAGAAAGTGCTGCCCATGGTGCCCGCGGGCGCCTCCCTCAACGAGATGGTGCTTGCTTCCTGACAGAATCGAGCCTCCGGCTGCACCGGCCGGAGCATGCCCTACGGCATCAAAAGGAGGTTTTTCCATGCGACACACCATCGCAGTGCTTGTGGAAAACGAATTCGGGGTCCTTTCGCGTGTGGCCGGGCTTTTTTCCGGCAGGGGATTCAACATCGACTCGCTGTCGGTCGCTCCCACCAACGATGAAGCCATGTCGCGGATGACGATCGTCACCCGGGGCGATGAACAGATCCTGGAACAGATAACGAAGCATCTGAACAAGCTCATCGACATCATCAAGGTCATCGACTTTACCGATGAAACCGCCATCGAGCGGGAAATGGCCCTCATCAAGGTGACGGCCGAGGATGCCGCGCGGGCGGAAGTGCTCCGCATCGTCGACATATTCCGCGCCAAGGTTATCGATACCACCCCGAAGAGCTTCACTGTCGAGGTTACCGGCACGCCGACGAAGATCGATGCCATTCTCGATCTCCTGCGGCCGCTCGGTCTCAAGGAACTGGTGAGAACCGGACCCGTCGCCATAGGCCGTGGCGCAAAGGGGTGGAAAGGTTGAAAGGCAGAAGCCGGTGACCAGCGACCAGTGAAAAAGAGAAGTGACCTAAATCCAAGACCCAGCTGCGGCAACTTAGTTGGACTCTAATACAGGAGGAAACGATGCGTATTTATTATGACAAAGACTGTAATCTCGGCGTGCTCAAGGGCAAGAAGGTGGCGGTTATCGGGTACGGCTCGCAGGGGCATGCCCATGCCAATAACCTGAAGGATTCCGGTATTGACGTGGTTGTCGGCCTGCGCCCCGATTCGACTTCGGTCAAAAAGGCCGAAAACGCCGGCCTCAAGGTTCTGCCCACTTCGGAAGCGGTGAAGATCGGCGACGTGGTGATGGTTCTGCTTCCCGATGAAATCCAGGGCGACGTCTACCGCGAGGAGATCGGCCCCTTCATGAAGAAGGGCGCCTACCTTGCCTTCAGCCACGGTTTCAACATCCATTTCGGCCAGATCGTTCCCCGCCACGACATCAACGTGATCATGATCGCGCCCAAGGGCCCGGGTCACCTGGTCCGCCATGAATACCTCAAGGGCGGCGGCGTTCCCAGCCTGATCGCCGTCCACCACGACCCGGCCGGCAACTCCCGCGACGTGGCGCTTGCCTATGCGTCTGCCAACGGCGGAGGCAGGGCCGGCATCATCGAGACCTCTTTTCGCGAAGAGACCGAGACCGACCTGTTCGGCGAGCAGGCCGTGCTCTGCGGCGGCGTCAGCGCCCTGATCCAGGCCGGCTTCGAAACCCTGGTGGAAGCAGGCTATGCCCCGGAAATGGCCTACTTCGAGTGCCTTCACGAACTCAAACTCATCGTCGACCTGATCTACGAAGGCGGCATCGCCAACATGAGGTACTCCATCTCCAACACCGCGGAATACGGCGACCTGACCCGCGGCCCCCGCGTCGTCACGGAAGAGACCAAGGACGAGATGCGGCAGATCCTGGCGGAGATCCAGACCGGCGAGTTCGCCAAGGAATGGATGCTGGAGAACAAGACCAACAAACCGGTGTTCACCGCTCTCAGACGCCATGCGGCCGAGCATCCCATCGAAGAGGTGGGCGCGCGGCTCCGTTCCATGATGTCATGGATCGGCGCTTCCAAGATCGTGGACAAGTCGAAAAACTGAGTCGGTTCGGAACCAATCCCGAGAGGCCGGGACAGGGGAGATGGCAGGTTCGTTTCCCCGGTGCCCGGCCTTTCTCAACCTGTTCCGTAACCATGGAGGTGGCGCGGGATGCGCAATCAACAGACGCCGATAGCCGTTGAGGGACTGCCCTTCGTAGCCCTGGCCGGGGCCTTAGCGCTTCTTGCCGTGCTCTTTTACCGACAGATCACGCCGGTTCCCGCGTTGATCCTGGCAGCTCTCACGCTTTTCATCGTGAGCTTTTTCCGGAATCCCCGCCGGTTCCCCCCCGATGGGGAAGATGTGGTTGTCGCTCCCGCGGACGGGGTTGTAACCTACCTGGGGGAAGCCGTCGAGCCACATCTCGGGACCGAAATGCTCAAGATCAGCATTTTCATGTCGGTCTTCAATGTCCACATCAACCGCGTGCCCTGTTCCGGGCGTGTTCTCGACACCTTTTACCACAAGGGCAAATTCCTCGATGCCAGGGATGAAAAGGCCACCTTTGAAAACGAGCAGAGCGGCATCATCCTTGAGACCGCCAAGGGGCGGAAAATAGCCTTCACCCAGATTGCGGGGCTGATAGCACGGCGAATAGTGACCTATCCCGTCAAGGGGGACATTCTGAGCCGCGGCCAGCGGTACGGGCTCATTCGCTTCGGTTCGAGGGTCGATATCTACCTGCCCGGGGAAGTGGCCCCGCTTGTCGCCCAGGGGCAACGGACCGTTGCGGGCGAAACCATTCTCGGATACCTCCCATGAACGGCAACAAGATCGATACGAGTGAAGGCATGAGGAAGGGCATTTACATATTGCCCAACCTGTTCACCACGGGAAGCCTGTTCGCCGGATTCTACGGCATCGTGGCCACTACGAACGGCAATTACGATATTGCGGCGCTCTGGATACTGGTGTCGTCCATTTTCGACGGCCTGGACGGAAAAGTCGCGAGGCTGACCGGAACCACCAGCAAATTCGGCGTCGAATACGATTCACTAGCCGACCTGGTGGCTTTCGGCGTTGCGCCGGGCCTGCTCATGTACTGCTGGGCGCTCAAGCCCTTCGGCAGGCTGGGATGGCTTGCGGCGTTCCTGTTCGTTGCCTGCGGCGCGCTGCGCCTTGCCCGCTTCAATGTCCAGGTGAACACGGTGGAAAGCAAGAGGTTCGTGGGGCTTCCCATCCCGGCCGCGGCCAGCATGGTGTCGGCCACCGTCCTGCTCTTCCACCATTTCGGCTGGCCCGGCTCCTACAAGAAGCTGGCCATCCTGCTGCTGATCTATCTGCTGGCATTCCTGATGGTCTCCAATTTCCGCTATTATTCCTTCAAGGATCCCGGGCTGATCAGGCGCCAGCCCTTTGCGTTCCTGGTGCTGGCGGTACTGCTGCTCATCGTCATAGCGGCCCGCCCGGTGGAAATGCTCTTCCTGCTGTTCATTTGCTACATCTTCTCGGGACCTGCCGGGTACATCATGACCTATCCGCGCCGGCGCCGGCTCGAAAAGGCGCTCCACAAAGCGCAGAGGGAAAAGCCCGAGAAAGATGCTTGACAGCGGTTGCCGCTTTTACTAGTATCAATTGCAACAACCTAGAAAGGCTGTGAAGAGGAGTAGTAACCGAGGACCTTTTCTCCAGAGAGCCGGTGGCTGGTGCGAACCGGTGGAAAGGTGCGGTGAACTCGCCTTGGAGCCGTTCCGGCGAACGTGCAC
This sequence comes from Geobacteraceae bacterium, assembly GCA_036677645.1. Taxonomy (GTDB): domain Bacteria; phylum Desulfobacterota; class Desulfuromonadia; order Geobacterales; family Geobacteraceae; genus RPRC01. Next base: position 69,965 of record JAVBWB010000027.1, read on the forward strand.
TCTGCATTGAACCGGAGCCGTTGCCCGCGTAAAGGGAAAACGAGGTCCGCCGAGGCGGATGAAAAAGGGTGGTAACGCGAAGATTGCCTTCGCCCCTTGATGGGGCGGAGGCTTTTTTGTTTAGAGTATCAATTTTACGGAGGTTATTCATGTCACAGGCAAAGGCAATCAGGATTTTCGACACGACCCTGAGGGATGGCGAACAGTCGCCGGGCGCGAGCATGAACATCGATGAGAAGCTGAGGATTGCCAAGCAGCTGCAGAAGTTAAACATCGATGTTATCGAGGCAGGCTTCCCGATCGCATCGGAAGGCGATTTCGAAGCGGTCAGGAAGGTGGCCCAGACCATCAAGGGGCCGGAGATCGCCGGTCTTTGCCGTGCCAATCTCAAGGACATCGACCGTGCCTGGGATGCCCTCCAGCATGCCGGGGAAAAGGGGCGCATCCACACATTCATCGCCACGTCCGACATCCACATGAAGTACAAACTGCAGATGGAGCCGGCCAAAGTGCTTGAAATGGCAGTGAAAGCGGTGAAGCGGGCCCGTTCATATACGGCGAACGTGGAGTTTTCCTGTGAGGATGCGACACGCACCAGGCTGCCGTTCCTGGCCGAAATGGTTGCTGCCGTCATCGATGCCGGGGCGGGTGTGGTCAACATACCGGACACGGTCGGTTATACCATTCCGTTCGAGTATTACAACATCATCAAATATCTGAAAGACAATGTCGCAAATATAGACAAGGCCGTAATTTCGGTTCATTGCCACAACGATCTCGGTCTTGCGGTGGCGAATTCCATCGCAGCCATCCAGGCCGGCGCTGGACAGGTGGAATGCACCATCAACGGTATCGGCGAACGTGCCGGCAACTGTTCGCTGGAAGAGCTGGTGATGATACTCAAGACTCGCAGAGACATACTTCCTTACAGTTCCAATGTCGTCACTGAGCAGCTCACGCCTGCCAGCCGCCTTCTTTCCACAGTCACCGGCATCATGGTGCAGCCGAACAAGGCCATCGTGGGCGCCAACGCTTTCGCGCACGAAGCGGGTATCCACCAGCATGGGGTGATGATGGAGAAGTCCACCTACGAAATAATGACGCCGGAATCAGTGGGCCTGAAGGAGAACGTGCTGGTGCTGGGCAAGCATTCGGGACGCCATGCCTTCAAGATGAGGCTGGAGGAACTGGGCCATGAACTGGATGACGACATGCTCAACAAGGCATTTCAGCGCTTCAAGGCCTTGGCTGACCTGAAAAAGGAAATTTTCGACGAAGACCTGGATGCCATTGTCGCCGATGAAGTGATGCGCATTCCCGACAAATACAAGCTCAGCCATATCACCGTCACCTGCGGCTCCTTTGCGGTTGCCACGGCTACCGTCCAGATGGAGATCGACGGAGAACCGGTCAGGACAGCGGAACTGGGCGACGGGCCGGTCGACGCCACCCTCAAGGCGATCAGGAAGCTGACGAAAAACAAGGCAAAGCTGCTGCAGTACATGGTCGAAGCCATCACCGGCGGCACCGATGCCCAGGGCGAGGTGACGGTCAGGCTTTCCGAGGGAAACCGCACCGTGATCGGGCGCGGTTCCTCGACCGACATCATCGAGGCATCGGCCAAGGCCTACATCAATGCGCTCAACCGCCTTTCGGTGAAGACGCAACGGCTCATGGAAAGCCTCTGATAGCTGGGGAATAACAATCTTTGCAGAGACAGGAAAAGCCGGGGTGACCCGGCTTTTCCTGTCTCTGTATTGATATGCATAGTTGGTCGGTTGGGGAAGTGGATGAAGGCCCGGCAAAACGGCCCGGCGAGACAAGAGCGGTGTTTAATCCGTTACATTGTCACCGGCCATATGCAGCATGACGCTTTCACCCAGATAGTGCAGCCGCCCGTAGGCCACCTGGTGCTGGAAATCGGGGCACTGCGCCAGTTCTTTCAAAGCGTCGCGCACCTCGGGAATGGCCATCAAAACATAGCAGGCGTTACATGTACTTCCCTCGACGAAGGTCTTTGGCAGGCGGGTTTCCAACCCGGTTGCGCGTAACATGGTGAAAAGTCGGTACGGTCCCCACAACCGGAGAGCATGCAGGATCACGTTGCTTTCCGAACGGTCGAAGATCTCGGGCAGCGGTGTTTCGTGGGCGTTCCCCAGGAACAGCGGTTGATCGTCCCCCAGCTCCAGCAACGGACCGATGCACCCGAGCACGCGGCCATCGGGGAAGATGCACGGCGAGCTGGCCGCTTGGCATGCCTCCCTGGGTGGCTCATTGCGCATTTTGAACCGCAGCTGATCCTGCATCTCCAGTGCCCGGCCCACGGGGAATACCACTCCTGTGCGGATCTCATCGGCAGGGGTGCTCTTCAGGAGTTCGGAATGCACCCGGCGGTAGTCAGGATCGTCGCGGTTATCCGTCACAATGGTCACGTAATACGGAATGTTGCATTCCCGGGCAGCCCAAATCGCGTTCTGTACGCGATCGAAGGGCACATACTCCTGGTGGTAGGCGTCGGTGCTCACCGACAGGAAACAGATCTTCGGCAGGCGCTGCAACAACTGCTTGGCGGATTCCTTTGTGGTCGCCCAGAAACCGTTGGTGACCACGGAGACGTACAGTCCTGCGTCCACCGCATGTTGCATGACGGAGCGCAATAGATCAAGGTTCGAAAACGGCTCACCACCGGTCAGTGACAGCACGCAGACGTACCGATCCCGGTATGCAGCGATGTCGCGGATCCAGCGACGGGCATCGTCCAGTTTTATTTCCTCGTGTCGGTCTGGCCCTGCGCGCAAGATGCAGTGCGCACAGGCGGCCTGGCAGTGGTAGGTCAGCAGCATGCCTACATTGCGCAGGAACGGCGGATCGGGCACTCCCGGGGAGATTTCCATCTCCGGCTACTTGGACATGATCACGAGCTGGCCGCCGTTCTTGTCGAGCCGCTCGAGCTGCTCCGCCAGTTCTTTACGCGCTTTCAGGTCATCGCTAAGCAGCACCTTCTGCAGCATCATTCGGTCAAATATGATGTAGCCGTTGGGGTGGAGTTCCCGGGGCACGAAACGGACTTCCGCGTGGAACTGCTTCAGGAGATCTGCCGGCACTTTGAATTCCTTAGGCTCTTTCTCGATACTCATCGAAACGTCCTCCTTTGAAAGTTGGGGTGGCAGTAAGTGTCCAGGCCCGGTGCCCAGACCCTTTAGGTAGAAATACGCTTTTTATTTAAAGGAAATTACATCATATGTTTAAGGTATGTCAATTAAAAAATAACAATTATTGTGATATGGGTGAAAAAAGGACATTCTCTATCCATCTGAATCCGCAGCGAGCAGGTCTGGTGGCGGGTTAAAGCGCAGCTTGTTCGGTCGTGACGAAGCTGAAAGCTTTGCGGTTTACGACGAGTTGACATTCGGTAGATGAGATTTTGTTGTAACGCCGAAATGGGATGATACCGAACATGAACGGATGAGCGCCCCTCGTCCAATTGATGAGATGCTCCGGAAGGTCAGCGCAATACGGGGGTGGATGTAGCATCGATTAAGCGGCAGGACAAGGCACGAGCGGCGACAGGGATCGGTTCGACTGGAGTTTCCATTGCAGCAAGACGTGGCGGGGAGGTGATAAAAAACGATCCGCTAATAAAGGAAAAAGTAGGGTAGGGCGGAAATGGAAAAATAGCACACAACGTCCTCCCAGGTGCTATGTGCGGCGCCGCTCTGTGTCCAGCATGATCAGGATACGCAGAAGATACAGAAGAACGCATCCGTTCGCGGCAAGGATTACGCCGATCGCGAGCCCAGGGACCAGGCCGGGCATGAGCATCGATGCGCCGAACATGATCGCCAGCAGGTTCATGGTCAGCTGCGCCGCGAAAAGCTTTGCGCGCAAGGGGGGGACGGGGCCGCCAGTTCCGCTTTGCTGCCGCAGCCGGGGAAGGAATGATTTGACCAGCGAAATCACGCCGCCCAGTATGTTGAGCGCACCGACGAGAAGAGTCAAAGGTAATACCAGGATACCGGGAATGAGGCAGGACACGATTCCGAGCGCGGCAAACAACAGCCCGAAGCCGACTACCAGCCACGTGCGGGGAAAGGGGCCGATGGGGGTGCTTCCGGAGGCGAGCATCTGGACCGCGAAAATCACCATCAGAAGGCCCAGTTGCGCGCTTGCCGAGAAAGGAAGCAGGCCCAGGCTTACGGGGACGAGGAGCCCGCCCAGCAGCAGCATGAAAACGCCGGTCAACATGAGCAAGGCCTGATCCGTAGAAAGCTCGGCGTCGCCATCGGGGCGCTTCTCCGCCTCCGGATACTCGCGGTAAATCTTCCCGAGCACCCCGGCGAGGAAGATGATCGCCGCGCCAAAAGACAGGACCGCGACCGCCGTTGCGGGAGCTGCGAACAGATTCCTTTTCCAGAGAAGAAGCGCGATGAGCATCGACAGGATGTGGACCGCGCTGCATCCGAGAATCAGCTGCCGGAAAATCCCCCCGTATTGTGCCCAAGTTCTCAGCTTGTCCCTGGCACAACACATCCGCAGGAGCAGTAGCAGTCCGCCCGGGCCAAAACAGAGGATCAGCAGCACGCGGGGGAGGAGGATCAAGGCAGGGGTGAAGCAGGCCACAATGCCCACTGACGCAATCAGCACGCCAAGGGCAAGCGATGATCCTGATCTGCACATGTCGCCAAAAGGCGTCTTGCCGAGAGTTGTCATCTGCAGGGCGAATATGATCAACAGCAGCCCATGCAAACCGTTTTCATAGTAGGGCAGCGTACCGTATGACACCGGCAAAAGCAGGATCCCGGTTATCAGCAAGGTCATCCCGCCGACTATCAGGATCACCACTTCGAGCGGAATATCCGCTTTTCTGAGCAACGCACATTCCATCCGTTTTCTTCCAATCCAGCGTAAGATTCATTGGATGATCAGCCTAAAAAATATCGAGGTGAGGAAGTGGGAAAAGCCGGGAGTCCCGGCTTTTCCTGTTTGTCGCTATCACTCAGTTGGCTCAGTTTCAGTAGGGAATTTCGTGGATTTCCATCTCGAGCAGGTTGACGTGCAGCTTCCGGTTGGTGAGGGTGACCCCCTGGCCGATGAGGATCTTGCAGGCTTCCGCGACTTCCAGGCTGGCGATGACTGCCGGCGTGAACGACGGGTTGCCCAGCCCCTTTTCGACGCCCCTGCCGTCGGTGTTCCTGCTGTAGATCTTGCGCAGGGTGTTCTCCCCGGGGAACTGGGTCGATACCTGGCCGTACCAGCCGCCGATCGCGCCATGCACGAGCGGCGCGTTCACCGCGGTGCTGACTTCCGCGAGTTCGAGCCTTACCGGAATGCTGTCCAGGGCATCTATCACCACGTCCACTCCCAGGAGCATTTCGAATCCGTTGGTCTTGCTGAAGGCAACCTTCATGGGATAGAGGGTCACGGCGGGGTTGATTTCCAGGACCCTTTTATGCGCCGCTTCCACTTTCGGCCGGCCGAGCATGGAGGGGGAAGAATACAGCTGACGGTTCAGGTTGTGCTCTTCGAACACATCCGGGTCGACCGCCGTGATCCGTCCCACGCCGAGGCGGGCCAGCTGTTCTATGATATACCCGCCAAGGCCGCCGCAGCCGATGACCGCCGCATGGCTGCGGAACAGTCTCAACTGGTTGGCGATGGAGATGGTCTTCCGGTTCCGCTGGTAGCGGGAGGGCAGGAGTCCTGCCTCAAGAGCGATCCGTTCGACCTGGCCGACGGACAGGCCGAAGTGGGTGGCTGCGAAGGAGTGGTGCCTCCAGGGAAGCAGGTCTCCCTCCGCGTGCTTGAGGAGGAAATTTTTCACCTCTTCCATGCCTAGCCCCCTCCGACGAGGGGAAAGATGGACAGCGTGTCGCCGTCGTTGAGCTGCTGGTCTTCTTCCACGTGGCGGTGATTGATCAGGGTCGCTCCGATCTCGTCCAGGGGAAGGTTCAGTTCGTTCAGGATGTCTCCCACCGTGGTGCCGGATTCATATTCCTTTGACTGCTCACCGAAACGGCCGGCGCGGAACGTGGCGAACAGCTTCACCGTTACCTTCATACTCAGCTCTCCTTTTCGGTCTTACAGGCTGATGAAAACAGGGAGGAGCCCTCCTGCCGCGCTCGGTCGCCCTGCATCGGACGTGCCCCACTGCTTTCGCAGGAAGCCTGTAAAGGGATAATCATAAGGTTTGTACCACAGAGCGCGAAAACTCGCTATAGGAAATGTTTATAAGAAGCGCGAAAAGTTAAAGCCGGGCAATCCGATTCCCGGGCGGAAAGGTCTGAGCGTTCCCGGCCTCAAAGCAGAAGATCTGTCCGGTATCCCGCTCTTTCCGCATCGTCAACCAGTCGCTTCATGGTGCCGAGCAGCCGGCACATCAGGCCGATTCCGTCTTGCGCCTTTTCTCCATTGCAGGCAGCTCTTGCCACGGCGGCAAGGAAAAGCCAGCCGGCCAGATCTTCGTAACGTTCGCGGTTGAACCATTCCACCCCTTCACTCTGATGGACATGGATGAACAACCTGACATCACGGTCGCGAAGCAGCATGGCGGCCTGGGTTTTTGCCGGGACCGCATCCCCTTCCTCAATCCGGAAACGTCCGGATAAAAGAATTTTCATCAGAAGCAGGGACCCTTCAATCCCCCAGGCAGGACTGAGCGCCGGGGATAGCTGCCCAGCCGTAGTGAAAACGGTTGTCAGTGCAGGGTAAAGCCCCAGGTTCGCCATGATGCCGTGCGGTCCGCACTCCGTGTCCTCGCCGACGGCTTCCAGTAGAAGCAAAAGCGCCAGGAACAGGCTGTTGAAGCTGCATGCCGTACCGATCATGCCGACCAGGGTTTGGCGCAACTCCTGAGCCCCTTTTTTGCGGCTCTTCGATGCCGACAAACCGGCAACGGCATCCAGGCCGCGGATGACCGAGTCCGCGACGAGGCCGGCATCCCGGCCCGTCCCCGCTTCGCGGTTCAGGCTGGAAACGAAAGGGAGAGTCAGCGCCGAGAGTTCGCGTGAAACCTCCTCCCTTGCGGCGTTCAGTGGCGCGGGGTCCAGTAGCTTCGGCAGCAGCTCCGGGAGCTGTTCGCCCAAGGCGGTCAGGCAAGCGATCGTGGCGGCGTAGCGGATCTGCTTGACTTCCTCTTCCAGGCTTGCCACCGGGCGGCCCCCCAGGCCTGCGCACAGTTTTCCCCAGGTGCCGTAATCGTCGTCGCGGATTTCCCGGAAATCGAGAAACGCATGGTATTCATAGGCTTCCAGCTCGACGAAGAGACCTTTTTCAGCCAGTTCCGGGCCGTGCCGGAGATATTCCAGGCCGGAAGCGCAATCCCGGAAGCGGTAATAGAATCTGCCGTCGCGGTTGACGCGAAGCGCAGTGCCCAGGTCGGTCCGCTCCAGGCGGGTTCCCGCGGAGCCGGCCTTCACGGAGCGGGCGCAGGACGAGCGGATCCACCCTGCCGTGGAGGCAAACTTGTTGTGATATACGATCAGCGCGTGTTCAGCGCCATCCGAGTTGGAATACGCGAACACATTTTCGTCCACGCGGCTGCCGGCGAAAAAGTCATAGAGCACGAAGTGCGCCGCCCCGCTGAACAGCCGCCGCCTCTTCATCAGGGGGAAAATCCGCTTTTCGTGTTCTTTCACCAGTCGTCGGTCCTCTCCCTCCTTCCAGTATGCACGGCGGTATTCCATGCCGTATTTTTCGGTGAACCCTTCGACCTGGCCGTGACCGAACATGGGCAGGCCGGGCATGGTGACCAGGAGGACGGCCGCGCCCAGGTATTTGCCCTCTTTGCCGAACTGCTCGACAGCGGTCTTTTCGTCCGGGTTGTTCATGAAATTCACGAAACGCTGCAGTATTTCCGGATTGAACTCCAGCACGTTCTTGATCGTCTGGCGGTACTTTGCGTTTTCCTCCATTTTCAGCATGTTCATGAAGGCACTGTTGTAAACGCGATGCATACCGAGTGTGCGCACGAAATAGCCTTCCATGAGCCAGAAGGCTTCCGCCAGGAGGAGCGTGTCAGGGACCTCGGCTGCTACCCGGTCAACCACCTCGCGCCAGAATTCCACCGGAAAGAGTTCGTCGAACCGTTTCCGCGGCAGGGCATGCTCGGCCCGGGACGGAATGCCGCCGCCCAGCCCGGGCTGGGGGAACCAGAGCCGCTGGTAGTGCTTCTTGGCCAGGGTCATGGCTGCATCGAAGCGGATGATGGGGAAGCTTCGCGCAACGTGCAGAATGGTCCTGATCACCGTTTCCCGCACTTCCGGGAGCAGGTAGTTCAGTTGGGCGGTATCGTTCCAGGGGGTGCTGGTGCCGTCGTTGCCGTGGTAGATGAAGCGGACCTTTCCGCTGCGGTTGTCGCGGTGCTGGAAAACGACGGCTGCGTCGCTTCTGTCCCAGTAACCTTTTTCGATCCTCAGGCTGATGTCGGCCGTGGACGACAGGTCCGGCCCGTCGAAACGATAGCCGGGGTAGGGGGGGGCATCCCGCTGGATGAACCAGTCGGGGTGCTCGCGCGTCCAGCGGGAATCAAGCCCGGTGTGATTGGGCACCATGTCGCTGGCTAGCCGGATCCCGCGGCTGAATGCCCGCTGCCGCAGGTCTTCCAACGCCTGCTGGCCGCCCAGGTCGGCGGCGATGACGTAGTCGTAGAGCGAATAGGCTGAGGCTATGGCGTCAGTGTTGCCGCTCAGCTTCTTGATGGTGTGCGAGGCCGGGGAGCGCTCCCAGACGCCGATCAGCCAGAGACCGGTGAATCCCCATGCAGCCAGGGTGTCCAGTTCCTCGTCCGGGACCTGGTCGAGACGGGTGATGGCGCGGCCGTATTTCGCCGACAGCTGGTCGAGCCAGACATAGGTCATCTTGGCCAGCAGCACCACGTTGGGCATCCAGTTCCGGTCCGGAGAAAATCTCTCGGGCTCCGGGTAATCCCCGGCAATCCCATCCGCGCCCACCACCCCGGGACCGAACCGGAGCACTTCGGGAGGCCCCGGGCCGCCGCCCCGTATCCTTTCCTCTTCCCTGGCAAGATCGAACGCTGTCAGGATAGCCTCCAGCAGGTGGGGGGGCAGGAGGGCTTGCCAATGGTCCCTGATGTAATCGAGCTGCGCCGAGAATGACGCAGGGCACTTCCGGGCCGGCATCCTCAGGAGTTCCAGGAGGGGGAGTTCGAAAGGGGGGAAATGGGGGGCTTTACCGTACTCCGCGTCGAGGGCTTTCGTGGCCTGCCCGAAAGGCCTGTCCGTGGCCAATTCGCGGTTGTCGAACAGTTCCCTGATATCCCCGGCCGCGGGATTTTCGGCGGCCAGCATGAGCAGGAGCATTTCCCTGACGGCATTTCTTTTCTTTGCCAGGTCCGGCGTATCTGATGACAGGTATGCATCGGCGTCGGCAACCTTGCCGCAGAGAATGTCGGTGCAGGGATAGAGCCGGACGAAACGGGACAGCGCGCCGGACAAGTACCCGGTTGAATAGTCCATGCCTGCGTCCCGGACGACCGACTGTTCTATGCCGGGATTGAGTTTGTCCAGGTACTGGTCCGTCAGGTAGTGGAAAATCCGCGACAGGAGCGTGAACTGAAACAGTTCGGACGCCCTTGCCGAGGGCCGCTCCGTTCCCCTGAGGCTGTTGAGCCGGTTTGCGGCAAGTCTGCAGAACGAGACCAGCGTCGCGCCTTGGTCTTTGGCGAGCTTGCGGGCAGTGCCGGCAAGCCCGAGCCTGGCGAGCATTGCCGCCGTTATGGGTATTTCATACGGGAAGAATCGTGTTTTGCGCGCCATTGACTGACCTGACCTGTCTTCATTCTGTCTGACAAAGGCTGAATTTTACTGCTTCTTAGAAAGCAGCTTACTCCAAGAGATCCGTTGAGTCAATGAACTGCCGGCGGTATTTGGAACAGGGCAGGCGACGAACAGGAATGAATTTGGTTGACATTTCCGGTTCACGCGGTTAAAGTGATAATCATTTTCAATTGAGGCCGCGCGTGAAACGATCGAAGAAAAAACTGTTCCAGGAATTCATAGCAAGCAAAGGTCTCAAGTCCACCCGCCAGCGTGATACGGTTCTGGAATGCTTCCTTTCCTCCGACCATCACATGAGCACGGAAGACCTCTATCTCAAGGTCAGGGGCAAGTATCCCACCATAGGTTATGCCACGGTCTACCGGACTCTGAAACTGTTCGCTGAATCAGGCATTGCCCGCGAGATCCACTTCGGCGACGGGCAGACGCGCTACGAACACGTAGCAGAGGGAGAGCACCACGACCACCTGATCTGCACCCGTTGCGGTGCGGTCACCGAATTCGAGAACGAAACCATCGAGCGGCTTCAGGCGGAAGTTGCCGAACAGTTCGGTTTCGAGGTGGCAACACACAAGCTCGAACTGTACGGAATTTGTTCCAAATGCCGGGAATAGGCCCGTTGCCGGCTTTTTTTGCCGTATAAATGAAAGTGAATGTCAATTACAATAGAATGGCGGGAGAACGACGTTGAAACTAAAGCGCACCCCAACCGGTGAGAAATCTGCGGTTACATCCGAGGCCTGTGCCCGAAAAGTGGCGCTGGTGGGCAACCCCAACGTGGGGAAGAGCGTTCTGTTCAATGCATTGACCGGGGCGTACGTAACCGTTTCCAACTATCCCGGCACCTCGGTTGAGGTCGCCAGGGGGAGCGCCTCCATAAACGGCGTGGCGTGCGAGGTGATCGACACCCCGGGCATGTATTCCGTTCTGCCGATCACCGAGGAGGAGCGGGTCGCCCGTGAGATCCTGCTCCATGAAACGCCCGACGTGGTTTTACACGTGCTGGACGCCCGCAACCTGGAACGGATGCTGGCCATGACCCTGCAGCTGATCGAAGCCGGCTTGCCGGTCATCCTGGTGGTGAACATCATGGACGAGGCGGAACGGATGGGCCTCTCCATCGATCTGGAACTCCTGCGGGAAAAACTCGGAGTCCCGGTGATCGGCGCGGCGGCTGCCAAGAAGCGGGGAGTGCAGGAACTACGGGACGCCATCGTCCGCTGCGATGGAAAGAGGCATGCGGTGTTCGGCTACAGCAGAAGGCTGGAAGCGGATCTGATGGAGATCATGGTTCTGATGGCCGGCAGCTATTCCATGTCGAAGAAGTCACTGGCATTGCTGCTGTTGCAGCGTGACGAGGAAGTGGCGCGCATCGTTGCGGAGACGGAAGGCGAGGGGTACGGTGCTATCGGGGAGAAGGTGCGGGAAAAGATATTCGCCCGCCGGGATTCCTTCCACCTGGAACTTTCCATGGAGCGGAAAGCGGTGGTGAAGGGGATACTTGACGGTGTCCTCAGCCTGCCCGAAAAGAGGCAACGCTCCTTCGGCGAGAAGCTGTCAGGGCTGGCTGTCCGGCCGCTCACCGGCGTCCCGCTGCTGCTGCTGACCCTTTACTTCGGACTCTACGGATTCGTCGGCAAATTCGGCGCCGGCACCGTGGTTGATTTCCTGGAAGGACAGCTCTTCGAGGGCTATTTCAATCCGTGGATAACCAGGCACATGGAGAGCTGGATACCGTGGCCGGTGCTGCGCGAACTGTTCGTCGGCGATTACGGCGTGATAACCCTGGGCCTCCGCTATGCCGTGGGCATAATCCTGCCGATCGTCACCACCTTTTTCCTCTTCTTCTCGTTCCTGGAAGACAGCGGCTATTTTCCCAGGCTGGCGCTGCTGGTGGACCGCCTGTTCAAGACCATCGGACTCACCGGCAGAGCGGTCATACCGATGGTGCTGGGCTTCGGCTGCGACACCATGGCCACCATGGTGACCCGCACCCTGGAAACGGTCCGCGAACGGGTCATAGCCACCCTGTTGCTGGCCCTGGCCATCCCCTGTTCGGCCCAGCTGGGGGTCATCCTGGCGCTGCTTTCCCGGTTCCCGGGCGCGCTCCTGGTGTGGAGCGTCTGCATGCTGCTCATCTTCCTCCTGGTGGGCCTGCTGGCATCCCGCGTCGTGCCGGGCGAGTCCCCCATGTTCTACATGGAACTGCCGCCCATGCGCCTGCCCCAGCTGTCGAACGTCCTGACCAAGACCTACTCGCGCATGCAGTGGTACCTGATGGAGATCCTGCCGCTGTTCGTCCTGGCTTCGTTCCTGCTCTGGCTGGGCAAGATCACCGATTTCTTCACCAGGCTGGTGGACTGGATGCAGCCGGTAATGGCATCCATCGGCTTGCCGAAGGATGCGGCGATAGCCTTCATTTTCGGCTTTTTCCGCCGCGACTACGGGGCCGCGGGGCTGTACGACCTGCAGACCAGGGGCTTGATGGACGCGCGCCAGCTGACGGTTGCAGCGGTTACCCTGACCCTTTTCATACCCTGCATCGCGCAGTTCCTGATCATGCAGAAGGAGCGCGGGACCAGGGTGGCGGTCGCGATCGGGCTGTTCGTGAGCTTCATGGCGTTCGGCAGCGGCTTCCTTTTGAACGAGTTCCTGCTGTTTACGGGTATCCTGTCATGAAATGCGGTTTCTGCGGACACGAATTCGATGAACGACAGGTGAAGGCGGGATGCGCCTCCTGCCCCATGTCATCCGGGTGCAGGATGATCAAGTGCCCGCGCTGCAACTATGAAAATCCGCCGGAACCGCGGCTGGTGCGCAAACTGAAAAAGATCTTCGGAAGGAACGGGTGATCAGATGAACGGCAAACTATCGGAAAAAGCTGAGGAAATACTGGAGAGGCTGTGGCTGGAAGTGGAAGAAGAAGGCAACATGTTTACCGACATTGAAAAAATCCCCCTGACGCCCGACGACCCCGTCTACTCCGAACTGGTCGACGTGGCCCTGATCGAGGTGAAGGAAGGCAGGGTTTTCCTCCGCCCCGAGGGCAAAGAGGAAGGCCGCAAGATCGTGCGCCGCTTCCGCCTCGCGGAACGTCTGATGATGGACGTGTTCAACATCCGCGGCGAGGCTGCCAGGGAGAAGGCCTGCCAGTTCGAGCACCTGTTCAACGAGGGGGTGGACAACAAGGTCTGCACCCTGCTGAACCATCCTTCCACCACGCCCCACGGCAGGCAGATCCCGCCCGGCGAATGCTGCCTGGAGGCCAGGCAGAGCGGCAACCTGGGGGTTGTTCCGCTGACGGAGCTGAAAGCCAACGAAGAGGGGGAGATCGCCTACATCCAGACCGAGGACAACAAAAAGATGCAGAAACTCATGGCCATGGGGGTGCTCCCCGGCAACCGGATCCGCCTGTCCCAGACGTTTCCGTCCTATATCTTCAGTGTGGGCTTTTCCGAATTCGCCATCGACACCAATATGGCCCGGGAGATTTTCGTCCGCAGGTGAGCCGGCAACGGTCGTGCGACAGTTTTACCCGTTCCGGCAGCCTTGACTTTCCGAAAATCGACATTATCTTTCCTGCGAAAGTCTGAAACAACAGGAAGGAGGCTGCAATGGCAAACTGGGACATGTTCAGGGAATTGGACAATCTGAGAAGAGAGATCGACGAGGCGTTCCGGAGCATCGGAACCGGCCGGGCGGTGATCCCCCACTTTCTGGCCGGAGGGCAGTCGCGTCGCTTCCCCTTGGTCAATATCAGCGAAGATGTGGGAGAAGTGCGCGTGGAAGCGATGCTTCCGGGTGTGAATCCCGCGGACCTGGAGATTTCCGTGCTGAGGAACACGTTGACGGTGGCGGGTGAGAGGAAAGCGCCGGATGTGGCCAGGAACCAGGTCTGGCACCGGAACGAGAGGGGGTGCGGCAAGTTCAGCAGGACCATCGAACTGCCCGCGGAGGTCGATTCCTCCAAGGTGGCGGCCGAATGCCGCGACGGGCTGCTCACCGTTACCCTGGCTAAGGCGGAGTCAGCGAAACCGAGGAAGATCGCGGTCGGCGTTTCCTGAGCGGAACCGGAAACCGGCAACTGTCAAGATTTATGGCGATACGGGAAACAAGGAGGATTTTGACATGGCAGACAGAAGCATAACCAATTCCGGAGAACGGCAGGATCAGGATGTCACGGAAGAAACCCGCTCCAACGAGCGTTACCTCCGGCCGGCCGTGGACATACTGGAGAACGAAGACGGGCTGGTCATCAGGGCGGACCTGCCGGGCGTGGCCAAGGAACAACTGGACATCGGCATGGACAAGGGGGTCTTGACCATCCAGGCCCAGGTGAAGCGGGCGCCCCGCGGCCCCTATGTATACCGCGAGTTCGAGCTGGTGAACTACTTCCGGCAGTTCCAGTTGCCCGATGTCATCGACCAGGGCACGGCAAAGGCGGAGTTCAGGAACGGCGTGCTCACCATGAACCTTTCCAAGGCAGAGGCGGCGAAACCGAGAAGGATCGAGGTCAAGTCGGATTGATTGCGGGCGACGCCGGGAACCGGCGCCGATCCGGAAAACCGTGAAAACGGGAAAGGGCCGCTCCGGCATGGAGCGGCCCTTTCGTCATCGCACTCGGTTTGCTCTTGAACCGGGACTTTTCATCCCATGTTCTTGGCGACGTAGGACGTCAGTTCGCCGAGGCAGTTGACGTAGCTGCCGAATTCGTTGTCATACCATCCGAACAGCTTGGCATGGGTGACCGGGATCTGCAATTCCGCGTTCGCCGGGATGCCGAAACCGGCCAGGGTTTCCGGGGGCAGGTTGATGAAACCGGTGCGGGTGTGGCTCTCGTGGCCCTCGATGACTACCGCGGCCCTGGTGCCGATCAGGTCGGAGGAAACGTTCTGGCGGTCGCTGTAGACCAGCATCCCTTTCTGCGAGCCTTCGGCCGCCTTGCGGTAGATGTCGTTCAGCAGCAGGTGGTTGATCACCGGTTCGCCGGAATCGTCCAGCGGCGTATGGAAGGTGAGGTTCAGGATGATCAGCGACACGGTGTTGGTCGGGATGCGGACCGAGTCAGCCATGAAACCGACCCGCTTGATTTCCGGCATGACCTTTTCCAGAGCCTTGGCCGAGCCGGTGGTGGAAAGAATGATGTTGTTCAGCACCGAACGGTTCTTGCGCAGGTCCGTTGCCCCTGTCTTGGGGACCGAGTCCAGCACGCTCTGGGTGTTGGTCGCCGAGTGGATCGTGGACATGGACGCGGTGAGGATGCGGGAGGTCTGCTCGGCCTCGATCAACGGCTTGATCATGTGGGCCAGCCCGGTGGTGGTGCAGGACGCGGCCGAGATCACGTTGTGCTTGGCCGGGTCGAAATCGGTGTGATTGATCCCCTGCACCACGAGAAGGCTGTCGTCCGGCAGGCTCCTGGTCTTGTCCTTGATCTTGAACGGGGCGGAAGCGATGACTTTTTCAGCGCCTGCTTCCAGGTGCCCGCGCAGGCTGCCGCTCTGGGAATCCGCGGGCTGGGTGGGGTCGAGGAACTTGCCGGTGGTTTCCACAACCAGGCGGACGCCTTCCTTTCTCCAGGCGATGTCCTTGGGATTTCTCGCTTCCCGCAGGAACTTCACCGTAGTGCCGTCGATTTCCAGGACCGCCTGGTCGGCATCAACGACCTTGATGTCGCATTTCCGGGTGTAGCCGTACAGGAATTTGCTGAGCGAGCCGTACGTCGAGTCCGTCTCGATGACCTGGACCAGGTCGTCGAGATTTTTGCCCACTTCCCTCCCCGTGTTCACGATGATCCTGTCGAACTGCTTCCGGTACAGGTGCTCCCACAGGGTGAGTTTCCCGATGCGTCCCTGACCGTTGATGCCCAGCGGTTGCGTTGCCTTGTCGCCAGCGCCCATAATAACCCTCCTTGATGATCGGTATTAATGATTCCGGTGTCGAGTCTACTAGTAGCTTTCAGTGTATACCACCGGGTAGTTGCCGCGGTAGATGTTGCCCAGTCTTCCGTCGATGGCGATCTCATCGCCGAGTTTCAGTTCCACGTCGTTGATGGTGCATGATTTCTCCGATTCGGACACCTGCAGAACCTTGCAGTTGACGATGCAGATCTTGCCGAGCCGAACCGCCGTGACCGCCGCGTGCGAAGTGGCGCCTCCCCGGGCGGTGAGCAGGCCGTCGCACTCGAATATCATATCGATGTCGTCAGGGACGGTGTCCGGCCGCACCAGGATTTTTTTCCTGTCGGGAAACAATTTTGCCGCGTTTTTCAGATCCTCCCGGTCGAACACGATGACTCCGTTCATGGCGCCGCCGCCGATGCCGATCCCCGATCCGAGGAACTGCATGGATTTCTGGTCCGCGGCGAAGACGCGGAGCTTCTCGGGTTCGCTGGTGGTGTAGTCGCGGGTCTGCAGGATGAAGAGGTCTTCCTTCCGCGGTGACTCGAAAGTGAACTCGATCTCCTGGTGGTTGAAGCCGTAGGACTCCACCAGGAGGCGGGAGCGGTAGAGCAGCTCCTGGTAGACTTCGGGGAAATCCTTTTCCAGGGATATCCTGATGCTGCCCGGAATGCTCTTGCGCTGTTTCTCCGAGATGGGGAGGGTGTGAACCAGGCCCGCTACGACGTCCTCCCCCTGGCTGTACAGGGTGAAGTCGCCATAGAGGTTCACCCCCGGCTTGTCTTCAATCGGGTCGCGGGTGAACAGAACTCCGGTTCCCGAATCGGCGCCGAGGTTGCCCAGCACCATCTGCTGGATGATGACCGCGGTGCCCCATTCCTCGGCGATCTGCAGGTGCCGGCGGTAGGTTCTGGCCCGTTCGGTGTACCACGAATCCATGGTGGACAGGATGGCCTGCATGATCTGGCGGAAAGGGTCCTGCTCCACGTGCACCCGGCGCTCCTTCAGCAGGTCCCGGTAGGACAGGGTCACTTCGCGGATCTGGCTTTCGGTGAACTGGACCTTGCGCGCCACCTGGTACAGGTTCTTGAAGTGGGATATTTTCTTGTCGAACTCGTCCCGGGGAATGCCGTGGGCCATGCCCCATCCCTGCAGGAAACGACGGTAGCAGTCCCATGCCGTCCAGCCCATTTGCGGCTTGTGGCTCAGGCCTTCCGCTACCCGGTCGTTCATCCCGACGTTGAGGTAGGTGTCCATGGCGCCGGGCATGGAGATGGCGGTCCCGGAACGGACGGAGAACAGGAGCGGTTTCTCCGGGTCGCCGAGTTTCAGCCCGGTCATTTCTTCAAGCTCCAGGATCTTCTGCCGGACCAGGTCCTCGATCTCGGCGGTGAGCTCGGGATGCTGCTGTATCGCCCGCCGGTGGCGGAACAGTTCCGTGGTGAGCACGAAGCCGGGAGGTATGGGAAATTCGCTGGCGTAGAGCTGCTTGAGAAAGTATGCCTTGGCGCCGAGGAAAATCTGGTTGTCCATCTCCGGGGTGGGGCGGCAGATGGGACTGATGATCAGGTCCGGGTCGAAGCTCATGACATTGTGCAGAACCTCGGGTGTCAGGTTGCCCACCATGTTGCGCAGCGTGTTGAGCACGTCCGAGATGAAATTGTCCAGTTGCTGGACCAGGAAGGCGGACGACAGGACCTCCCGGTAGAACTTTTCCGATACCTTGTGCACCGCCTGCTGGTCGGACGGCCCTTCCATGTGGGACAGCCTGGCCTGCTGCAGCGACACGATCTTCAGCGGCGTGTCGAAATTCCTGAGGAAGTACTCGTGGATGATTTCCCTGATGTTCTGCGCCATGAACTGGAACAGGTTGACGAACTGCTCCAGGGTGAAGCTGGCCGACGTCAGGCTGTACTGGAACATCTTCAGGTTGGAGTCCAAACCCTGGTTGGTTATGCCGTCCAGCGTCAGGCCGCAGCGGAAGAGCTCTAAGAGGCGGGCAATCCGGCGCAGTGCCTTGGCGGTGATGTAGCTCATGTTCACCTGGCCGATCAGTTGGGACATCAGGGCGGACGCCAGCCGTTCCAGGCGGAAGGTGAGGCCCAGCGCTTCGAATTTAGGCTCGTGGTACTTGCCGTACATGGAGGGGATGCCGGCTGCGATGTGCCGCTTGTGGTAGATGTCTTCGCACGCCTCCGAGAGTTCGGGGTTGAGAATGATCTCGCGCAGCTTTTCCATCAGGCAGTAGACGCGCCTGAGCGCGGCTTCGGCGTTGTTCTCGTCCAGGTATTTCTTCAGCTCCTCGATTTCGTCGTCCGGGAAGATGTGGAGCTGGCGCATGACCGGAATGATGTTCCGGTAGTCGAGCGTGTATTTCACCTTCAGCAGCCGGTGAAGGTCTACGAGCCCCTTGAAGCGGACCTGGTCGCGCTTCAGGCAGCCCTTGAGATGCCTGGACAGGTTCAGTTCATCCAGGTCCAGGAGCTCTTCCGGCTCCAGCTTGTACTTGTCGCAGAGGGATACGACGATTCCATGGACCGGTTCGAACCATTCGCCGGTATTGCGAAGCGATGCGTACACATCCTGGGGCACCAGCCCCGAGAGGGGCTCCATGTTGCCGTCGTGCCAGAAGCGGATGATGCGACGGGTCAGTTCTATGTGGGTGTTGTTGCTCTCGGTGTGGACCTGTTTCCGCAGGAAATGAATCAGCCGGTCCTGGCGCAGGGCGACCTCGTCCATCCTCGTGGTGATGTCGCGCAGCTCCCCTTCGGCCCCGATCTCGTTATAGTAGACCGGGAATATGCGGGCGAGCTGCTTGATCATCTTGTAGCTGGGGGCGATGTCGGAATTGAGCAGCTTGGTGATGTCCCGCTGGAACAGGTCGGTATCGGAAATGAATATGCCCCGCACGCGGAGGTTGACCACCAGCGCCGACAGCAGTTTCATCATCCTTCCCGGGTTGCACTGGATCAACTCCATCCACACCCGGATGTTCTTGATGTGGTTCTTGTCGATGCACACCTGCCAGTCCCGGTTGATGCCGAACACGTTCCCGGGAACAAAACCGAAACCGATGAGCCGGTCTACGAAGTGATTGATCAGGGAAGGGTTTCCCAGGTCGATCACTTCCCTGCCCAGGGTGAGCACGCAGTCCAGCAGGGTACCCATATGCCCTGCCTTCTGGGACTCGAAGAGGTGGAAGATCCTTTCCAGGAACACCTTCATTTCTTTTTCGCTGCAGGCGTTCCTGACGATGCGCAGCATGCGGTTCAGGTCCCAGAGCAGATGGTCCTTCAGGTGGGCCATTCCGGGCAGGTTCAGGAGGTAGAACAGGAAGTAGATGCGGTCAAGGGGCGGCTCTTCCTCATCCATGCAACTGCGGAAACGGTTGGCGATGGTGGTGAAATCCGCAATCTGGCGCAGTTCGTTCCAGGTCCGGGCGTTTGCCAGCTGGTTCTTCAGGCCGCTGAAATACGGGGCGCCGATATAGGCGATGCGTTCAGCCATGCCGGTATGGAACAGCGATTTCTTGTTGGCCAGCCAGGATTCGATGGCCGTGCTCTTTTCCCAGAACCGGATGTTCTCGTTCAGGGACCTGCGGAGCAAGTCCAATGCGGCATCCCGGTACCGGGAATCCGCGGCGATGTTCTTCAGCCGTTCCTTCAGGAAGCCCGTCAGGCGGACCATGACGAAACGGTTGAGGGGGAGGATCTCGCGGATCAGCGCCACGAGCCGGTCCATGACCGGCTGTGGATACCTTTTCTGCCGGTGCAGGGAGTCGGCCAGTTCGCAGAGAGTCTGGAACGCCCTTTCCTGGTGCAGGTCGGGCAAAGGTAGGCGCAGAAGGGCCTCGAACATGCTTGCCAGTATATCGAGCGCCTTTTCATGCTCGGGCAGCGAAAGATAGAACCAGAGATCGTCCAGGGCGATCCGGCGCATCAGGTCCACCACCAGCTCCGGATTGGAATACGGATGGTGGTATTCGTTCATCAGTTCGCCGGCCCGTTTGTTGATTCCGAAATGGGATTCGGAAAGCGATTGAAACCACTGGTGTTCCGCGGGGATTTCGATCTTGGTTCGGGTTACGGCAAGGTTGACTTCAAGGGCTTTGGATACGAATTTTTTCATTTGCATGGACTTGTGGCGCGTTGGATGCGAAAAACACTGGTCAGTTCGTACCTGCTTCTGGTAGGTGTATCTCCTGACAAAAAATGTACCATATCGCGAGAAGCATGAAAACGATTTATTTTCACCGCTTCCGGCATGCCTGACTCCCTTCCTGACACCCCTCAGGCATCGTCTTGACGAAGCGGTGACCAATGTCTACTATAGAGACGAACGATGGGAAATTGCATCCCTCACAGCCTCCCCTCCCTGTACGATACGAGGGTGGGCAGGGATCTTTTTTATTTGCGTGCAGCAAACACATTATTACACGAACAGAGCCGGCAGCCGGAGGCATCCAGGCTGATGCCGGTTCCGGAAGGAGGATTTCATGCCGAAACAGTACTTTTCCCTCACGGAAAAAGACCGCGAGTTCGCGATGCAGCAAAGGATGTTCTTCATCGCGAGCGCAAGCGGCGACGAGGTCAACCTTGCGCCCAAAGGCGAGGGCAGTATCGTATTCGTCGATGGTTCCACGATTCTGCTGCTGGACTATCCCGGCAGCACGAACCGGACTGCGCGGGATGTGGAATCCGGCGGGAACGTGACGGTCATGTTCTGCTCGTTCGATGAAGAACCGCGCATCATGAGGGTTTTCTGCGCCGGCAGCCTGATCCGCAAAGGGGACCCGCGCTTCGAGGAGTCGGTGGCGCTGTTCCCCGATGGCAATCCTGAAATCGTCAGGCAGGTGATCAGGCTCGACGTGAAGGGGGTCGAGAACGGGTGCGGCCTCAGCGTCCCGGTCATGAGATTCGAGAGGACCCGGGAAAAAGGGGTCCGGCACTGGGCCGAAGTCAAGGCCGCCGGAAAGACGCCGGGAGGGTAGTCCCCTCCCGGCGGTACCGCTTTTCACCCGCTATTCAGCAAGCTTTGCCTCGCCATCCGGCTTTTCTTTTTTTTCTCCCCATGCATCCGGAAACATTTAATACCCGTTCTATCGTGATTTTTATCACATTATCTCTTTTTGTATTGTAATACTAATTGAAAACACTCTTATTATTAAAAACGAGTGATAGTGGGACAACTATAAATATTACATTGTAATACATATTATTAATGTGTTGACATGGAAGCTTTTATTGACGTATAAAGACGAATCTATGGATGAATAAAAGATAATTACTGTATTTTCAGCTGTCGCTTCAGAAGTGATGAGCCTGGCGGGCTCGATCCTGTCCCGGTTCCAAGGGCTCGCCCCGTCTGTCCGCCGCAGGCAAATGACCCGGGTTACCGGAGTATCATCGTCCAGATAATATTTTAGGGGGTGGATTCATGGCAGGTAAGATAAGGCAGATGATAGACACCATCATCAACCAGAGAGCGAAGGACAATCCCATGCTTGAGCGAGTGATAAAGACCAAGCTCATTCTGAAGGGCATCAATCCGAACCGGTACACCATGCAGTCGGATGACGACCCGGCGGTCATCGGCAAGCTGGAAAAGATGATGCAGGACCTGAGATAAATCAACTCTTCATCATGCAAGGAGGATAATCATGCATATAAAGACGGCGTGTTCTTCCATGAACACAGTGGACGAGGCAATTGCCGACATCAGCAGGCAGTTGGAACTGTTCGAAGCCGAAGTGGTGCTGTTTTTCGCTTCCACGAAATACGCTCCCGACAGCGTGAGCAAGAAGATGCAGGACGCGTTTCCCATGGCGCAGGTTTTCGGCTGCTCCACTGCCGGTGAAATAACCTCCGGGGCCATGCTCAACGATTCCATGGTCGCCATGGCATGGGACGGCCAGGCACTGAAGGATGCCAAGGTCGAAGTGGTGGAAAACCTCAAGGACGAGAACTCGGTGCGCGCCGCCTTTTCGTCTTTCGAAAGCTATTTCAAGGTTCCGATGGCGGAGATGGATCCCGGCGAGTACGTGGGGATCATCCTGGTTGACGGATTGAGCGGAGCCGAAGAGGGGCTCATGGAGACGATCGGCGACCTGACCAATGTGACCTTTATCGGCGGTTCGGCAGGCGACGACCTGAAGTTTTCAGCCACCCACCTCTATGCCCATGGCAGGAGCCACTCCAAAGCCGCGGTGCTGGCGCTGCTCAAACCCGGCATCGGGTTCACCTTCATCAAGACGCAGAGCTTCCGCGACCTCGGCAAGAGCCTGGAAGTCACCAAGGCTGTCGAAGAAAATCGTGAAGTGCTCGAGTTCAACAACATGCCCGCGGCAGTTGCCTATGCCGATCTGCTGGGTATCTCCCCTGAAGACGCGCCGCGTTATTTCATGCACAACCCCATCGGGCTGGTGATCGACGATGAACCCTATGTGCGGAGCCCGCAGCAGGTTTCCGGGCAGGCCATGCGTTTCTACTGCGGCGTGAAGGAGGGCATGGAGCTTTCGATCCTGGAATCGACCGACATAATCGGTGATACCAGGGAAGCGCTGGAACAGGCCAGGGAAGAGCTGGGGGGGATTTCGGGAATCGTCAATTTCAACTGCATCCTGCGGACGCTTGAACTGAAGCAGAAAAATCTCGCCAGGGAATACGGCGAACTGTTTACCAATTACCGGACAGCAGGTTTCAGCACATACGGGGAACAGTACATAGGACACATCAACCAGACCGCGACCATGCTGGTTTTCGGGTGACTTCCCCGCAATGCGATGCGTGAAGCCGTGAAGCGGGTTGTCCGGCCCGGAGTGTTGTGCGCACGGGAAAGCGGGGACGGGGAAGTCAGCCCGGTTCCCCGCCGCCCCGATGCAGCCGGCACCGCATGCCTGAACACAGTCGGTCCGGATGCCGGTTTCTCATGAGGGTACTACGATGCCTGTTCAGTACGAAGAAAACATGGCGGCGGGCAAGGGCGATAGCAGCCTCAAAGGCAATCTGTCCCTGACCAATATAACGGATCTCCTCCAGTTTCTCTCATCAAGCGCGAAAAGCGGCATGATTCAACTGACCAGGCATCCGGGGGGAGAGGAAGGGAAGATACATTTCGTGGCCGGGGAGCTGGTTTCCGCGGCATCGGGAGAGGTCACCGGGCTGGCGGGTCTGGCGGATATGCTCGGCTGGAACCAGGGAACATTCCATTTCCAGCCCGGTATTGCCGCTGCAAAGGCGAATGTCGGTCTTTCGGTCCAGCACGCTATCATGGAAGCAGTGGTTTTGCTGGACAAACAGGTGAAGGAGAGTCAGCCGAATCCGACAAAAGCAGTAGAAGAAAGGAGTCCTGATATGCAGAGTGGGAGAGGATCAAACGAAGTGCTCAACGATTTGCTGGAAATCTCCGGAATAGATGCCGTCGTTGTCGTCGGCAGGGACGGTTTCGTTATCGAATCGGCCGGCAGCAGCGCACGGGTGAACATCGACGAGCTGGGGGCATCGCTGGCCCATGCGGTCAACGGCATCGAAGAAATGGGCGGGGAACTGAACATCGACAGGTTCCAGGACATGTTCATCGAATACGGTCGTGCCGTCATCATGTGCAAACCGGTCGGTGACGCGGTCGCGGCGGTCATCACACCGGATGCCTCCAAGCTCGGTATCGTCCGGCACAAGACGAAGAAGCTCTTCGAAGAGCTTTCTCACTCATTCTAGGAGGTGCCATCGATGCCGTTGACTTTGAACTTCACCATGGACGCCGATACGAACCGGCAGTTCCTGAATGGTCATCCCGTTGTCATGCATTCTCATCACTACCTGGCGCTCATAACCAAGCTAGCAGAGGATATGGGCGACATGGGCGGACCCCGGATCCTGCAGGATGTGGTCGAGGAGACCATGCGCGCGGTTTTCGATGACTATATCCGGAATAACGGAATAACTACCGCCCAGGACAGGTGCAACGTGGGAAGAGAGTATTACTCGGTGTTCGGCTTGGGCAAAATGGTCATATCGGGGGATGAAAACGGCGGAGAGGTCCGCCTGGCCACCTCCCACCTGGACCAGGGATGGGTCATGAAGTGGGGGCAAAACGCCAGGCCGCTCAACTACTTTACCTGCGGTTACATTGCGGCGATGTTCGGGGCGGCCTTCAACAAGCCTCTGAAGAGCTATTCGGTGACCGAGGAGTCAAGCATTGCCATGGGCGAGCCGGAGGGCAGGTTCACCGTCAAGGCATCCTAAAGAGGAGGTAATCCCACATGACCGTAATGCGCGATACCGTTGTGAAATCCCTGGCCAAGATCAATGTGCAGGGAGACGAGAACGGTCTCATACCGGAATATGAAGTGCTGGTCAATCTTCTTCCCGTTTCCCTGCTGAATACGTTTACGGAGAGGATCGTGGCTGCTGCACCGGCGGAGAGGAAAGCCGAGGTCGAAGCCGGCCTGGTGAGGGCCGCCTACGAGTGCGGCTACCATACGGGCTGCGGCATCATCACGTCGGACATTTTCAATGACGTGGTCATGCCGATGGTCACGGAGGGGGAGAAAGACATCCTGCGCGGGGCCTATGCCGCTTTTACGGCCTGGGGGTGGGCCAAATCGGGAATCGTGCAGCTCAAGGAAGGCGAAAAAATGATCATCCGCGCCTTCGATTACTACGAGGCCGACAGCGGCGGGGAAGGTCTCCGGGCCTACATGCTGAGAGGACTGAGCCAGGCATTCTTCGATCTGGCCTACGCCGACCCTTACCCCGACGGCATGGATACCTTTGTCTGTCATCAGACCAAGGGCATAGAGGCGGGAGACCCCTACGGCGAGTTCGTCGTGACGAAAAAGTGACCGGGCGCGGGGGAACCGTTTCAAGGTTCCCGCAACCCCCGGGAGCACTGGCGGTCCGAGCCGTTGCTGCCCGGAACCGCAGGTCTTAGCCGGGAGCGATGCGGAAACCGGATTGCCGGACGTAGACATGTTCATGGCATGGGGAGTCATCTGTGGACGATGATGTCTTGTTATACATTGAGGGGCGACCCTTTTCCGATGCCTTGCGCAGCGCCGCCGGGATGAAGTGGAGCGGCATCATGCGCGCCATGAAAGGCGGGAGCCAGGTCGGGGTGGTGGTGATGCGCGACGGTCACATCGCCTGGGCCGTGAGCGACAGCCAGACCGAGAATTTCGGCTCATTCCTGGAGCGGATCGGCATGGTCCCCAGGGACCGGCTCAACGAGGTCGTGGAGAAGTACCGCTCCCTGGGCAAATCGAAGAAGCTCGGCTCCCTCCTGGAGGAAGCCGGACTCCTTTCCCACGCGACCCTGCGGGAGTGCCTGCGCTCCCATGTCACGGCTGCCCTTGCTTCGATGGCCGGTGATGAGCAGATACGCCTTCTGGCCAGGAACGGGGAAATGGCCGTGGATGCCGGCCTGATCTTCATGATCAGCGAGGTTATGCCCGATTCCCCCGCAACGATTGAACCGGAACCGTTGCCGCCTGTTCCGGAGCCGGAGCCTGAAGCGCCTCATGCCGGTGCGGCCCTTGCGGATCGGGGGGCCGAGATGCTGAAGGGGCTGGCTTCGCTCGGCGGTTATCAGTTCTCTTTCGTCGCGGACAGCCAGGGAAAAGTCCTGGCTGTCCATGCTGCCGACGGGGTTCCCTTTCAACCGGAACTGGTCGTGCCCGCGGCATGCGCATGGGTTGGCGCTTCCTTGCAGAGTTCCGCCGGAATTGCGATGGGAAGGGCCGTGTTTTCGTTCGTCCAATATGAGTCAGGGTCCCTGTTTGCCCAACTGGCCGATATCGACGGCAGTCGTTTCCTGGCGGTTTCGCTCGACGAGCGCGGAAAGCTGGGGGTTGTCATGCACAAGGTGGCCGAACTGATACCCCTGGTGCGGAATTTTGCGGAGGCATTCCACGCTGCTGGTGATTCGGCCGTCTTCTAGTGTTCATAGCGGGTGGTTCACCGCACAATTTACGAGGAATTTTGGTTCTTGACAGACGGTTGCCCGCACGCACGTGCATACATGGGTTCCGGTTCCGGCCTGTCCGGTATGGGGAGATGAAATGGCGAACATACTAACCATGGTGAGTTCCAAGGGAGGCACGGGCAAGACCACGGTCGCCCTCAATCTGGCGGTTGCCCTCGCCGAAAGCGGCGAGTCCACCCTGCTGGTGGATGTGGACCCTCTCGGGGCGATAGGGTTTTCCCTTGCCCGCAGCGATACGGAGTGGAAAGGATTGGCGGAATGCCTGATGAAGCAGGCGACTCTCGAAGAAGCGGTTTTCCAGACAAAGCTGCCCACGCTTGCCATACTCCCGCGCGGCCGGCTCGACCCCCTGGATGTCGGAGTCTACGAGGAAATGCTCCACTCGTCCACGACCTTGCGGGAGGTGATTGATGCGACGGCCCAGAGGTACCGTTATGTCGTCATCGATACTCCTTCCGGGCTGGGGCTCGTCACCAGGGCCGCCCTGTCCGTGAGCAATTTCGCGCTCATTCCCATGCAGGCGGAGCCTCTGGCCCTGCGGTCCATATCCCAGACCCTCCGGGTCCTGCAGCATGTAAGGGAACATGAGAACCCCGACCTGCAGCTGATCGGCATCCTTGCGACAATGGTCCAGATGAACAAGGATGTGTCGTTCAATATCATGAACACCCTGTGGTCCTCCTTGAGCGGGGTTCTGGACACCCATATCCCGAGGGCTGATGTTTTCACTATCGCCAGCGAGAAGGGTTTGCCGGTGGCGTTCCTTTCGGGCAAATATCCTCCGGAAGCCATAAGGTTCGAACTGCTCGCTACGGAGATAAAAGGCATCATACAGGGACTGGGCGGCATGACAGGAGACATCGATGAAAGACCGCAGCGCGAACTCATATGATCTGAATGACCTGAAGCAGGCACGGGATATGCTGAACAGCCTGGTCGCCGCTCCCGGTGCCGTGTGCGGGGAGAAAAAGCCGGAGATGCCGCTGTATCTGCGACTGTCCGGCGCTTCGCCGGCACGGGGAGCGGCTCAGTACCCGCCCGCCCCGGCTGCTGACGCTGCGGACGGCGGCATTCCCGACATGCCCCCGCAACAGTTTCCCGGCTGGGAGAGCTGCATCACCTGGTGCATGAACATAACGCGTTCCGAAGCAGCTTTCGTGGTCGATTCGCAGGGTTTCGTCATTGCCAGCAGGGGCCGTGTTCCGGGTCACGGATTCGACGGCACCGGGGCGGAACTCATCTGCTCGGTTGAGCAACTGGACAGGATAGACCCCGATGCGGGGAAGCTGATCTGGATCGACCTGGATTTCGACAAGCGCAGGATTGTCGGCTTCATCCCGCCGTCCGACAAGAAAGAGTATTACGTGCTCGGCCTGATCGCTCCCGATCCGTCCTACGCTTCCCTGAAGCAGCTGATCGGCAGCCAGATCATGAGCAACCTGCCCAACCTGGATTAGCTACCGCTTGCGTACCCGGCTGGTTTGACATGCCTTCCTCATCGCCCGGCACCCCGTTTCCGGACAGGAAACGGGGCCGGGTGCGGCCATTTCCTCCATCGCAGCAAATCCCCGTTGAAGTAAGTGTTCAAGAAAACGGCAAGATGTGGTATTGGTAACCCTGGTGAACGTCAGGCAGAAAGGATGATGTGCGATGGAGAACGATATTGCCAGGGTCAACCGGCTGATCCTGGATGTGGTTGCGAACCAGTTGAACAGCGGTAATCCGCCACAGGCCCGCGAAACCTTTGAGAGACTTGTCGGACAGGGCTTTGACGAAGAGGTTGCCAGGCACCTCATCGGCTCCGCCGTGGTCGCGGAAATGCGGGCTGTGGTGGCCGAAGGACGGCCGTTCAAGGAAGAGCGCTACGTGGAGCTGCTGGGGAACCTCCCCGAGACGGCTTGACTTCGCCGGAACCTTTCCCGCTCAGAAATAATGACCGATCCCGATGCCGAAATGGAATGCGGGAGAGGTTGCGTACCGATCCGGCTGGAGTATCCGGATTTCACGTATCGCCACCACGGGATAGGTGTATTCCATGCCGCCCAGGGGTTTGCTCTTTCTGCCGACCACGCGCCCGACAAGGGAAACCGACATCCCCTTGGCGAAGAGCACCGGGTCCAGGAATTTCTCGCTGCGGGCAATGAACCTCCCTTCGGACGGTGCGCCGTCTTCCGGACGTCCCAGCCAGTCGAGCCCCACCTGGACCACCTCCAGTTCCCCTCCCGCGCTGCTGTTTTCAACTCCCGCTATGATGCCTCCCAGAAGCAGGTACTTCCCGGCGAGACTCTCCGGATTTTCCCTGACCTGGCGGAACGTGACGTTCTGATCCACCAGGTCGAGAGATTCGCGGCTGATCGCATGGGAACACCCCGCCAACAAGAGGGCTACGGCTGCAAGCCTGATGATTTGTCGCATGGTACCGCCTCCCCTATCTGTGCCCCGCTCATATCCATGTTTGCACTGATATGCGTAAAGTCAAGGGTTGGGTCTCCACGGCGGTTACTAGGTAATTGGCGCCCATCCGGAAACTCCGGATAAGCACTTAGTGGGGAAGATCTCTCTGTTGCCGCTTGCAGGAGGTGCAGGGGGTCAGGCTCTTGTTGCAGGGGTCGACGTGTATGATGACCTGCGTGTTGGCCAGCGCCTCCCTGATTTCCTTTTCGATCCGGTCGCTCAACTGGTGGGCTTCTTCAATCGTCCAGTCTCTGGGTACCACGAGATGCATGTCGATGAAGCGTATCGGGCCCGACTTCCTGCTTCGCAGGCGGTGGAAGTCGATGCATCCCTCCTGGTAGCGTGCCAGGATTGCTCTGACTATTTGCCGATCCTGGGGCGGGAGCCGTTCGTCGAACAAGTCCGCAGCCGCGCTCCTGGTAAGTTCGATCGAGGACTTGATGATGAGCGCTGCGACTGCAATCGCCGCGACCGAGTCGATGATGGTGATCTTGGTTACCGCGATGAGGGCAAGACCGGCAAGAACGCCGACGGACGTATAGACGTCCGCCCGCAGGTGCCAGGCATCCGCTTCCAGGGCTATGGAGTCCGTCTTGCGTGCAGTGCGGAACAGATAACCGGACACGAGCCAGTTGACCACGGCGGAGATAGCCATGATCGAGGTTCCAAGTCCCAGGTGGGTGACCTGAGAGCCGTGCTGGAGCCGGCTGATAGCCTCATAGATGATATATACCGCGGCGAACAGGATGAGAAGCGCCTCTACTACTCCGGAGAAGTTTTCCCATTTGCCGTGCCCGTAGGGGTGGCGTTCGTCGGCCGGCTTCCCTGCCTTGCCCACTGCGTAGAAGGCGATAACGGATGCCATGAGGTCGAGGCCGCTGTGCATTGCTTCGGAGAGTACGGCGACCGACCCCATGAAAAATCCCACTGCCAGCTTGAGCGCTACCAGGAGGGAGTTGGACAGGACTGAAATCCGCGCTGCCTTGAGCTTCAGTGAAAGATGATGGTCTGATGAATTTTCCATGAAATAGTCTGCCTGTGAGTGGGATGGCTGTCTTTCCGATGCCGGGGCAGGGGAAGAATTCCCTCGTTTTGCGGGGCTCCGATGGTTTTTATTCGGATAAGAAATTGTCAATATACCAGAAAATCAGGGTCAGACGCAACGAAATCATGCTGCCGGTTTCTTGATATTTTCGTGACTCTTTCGGCCTGCATCTTGACACTGCCTTGATGCGCTCTGCGATATAGTGATTATCACGGGTCAGGGGATGCATTACCAACGAGAGGCACGCCATGAAAGTCTACTATTTTCATCCTGGAAACGGCATCTATCAGTGTGAAGACTACGAGAACAGTCGACGGCTGAGCAAATCCGAAAGCAGGAGGGAAGGGAAGACGGCTGTTGCTCCTCCTGCTTTCGAAAAGGGCATGATACCTGTCTTTGACAGCCGTAAGGCAACGTGGTCGGTGGTCTCGATCGCCGAGGTTTCGTCATTGGTTGCGGCTGCGAGATAACGGCTTCCCGACGGGCGGGTGACCGGCTGTCCGACTGCGAACGCGATTTGGCCTCCGGGAGACACCTGAAGAAACGGCTTGTCTCTCTCGCTTCCTTTCATGACCTCGTTCAAGTGGTAGAATTCAGCATGGGGGGCTTTGCCGTGAATGGTTATGAGCTGCTGGAAACGATTTCCCTTTTCACGATTCTCCTCGTCGTGGTCAAACCAGTCGGTGTTTTCATGGCAAAGGTTTACCAGGGTGAACGCAACATTCTGTCCCCGCTTTTCGTTCCCGTTGAACGGGCGATCTATCGTATCTGCGGGGTGGATGCGAACGATGAAATGGGGTGGAAGCGATACGCCGCGGCGCTGCTCTTTTTCAACCTGGCGCTTTTTGCGGCTCTTTTCGCGATGCTGGTCCTGCAGCCCGTCCTGCCCCTCAACCCCCGGAAAATGCCCGCTTTTACCTGGCCCCTGGCGCTGAGCACCGCCGTCAGCTTTGTCACCAATACAAACTGGCAGGCTTACAGCGGAGAGCAGTCGGCCAGCTATTTCATCCAGATGGCTGGCCTGACGGTGCACAATTTTATCTCCGCCGCCACCGGCATGTCGGTCGTCATTGCCCTGATTCGGGGATTCGTGCGGCGCAAGACGCCGGCACTGGGAAATTTCTGGGTCGATATGACGCGCGGTACCCTGTATATCCTGCTGCCCATTTCTCTTGCCGCTTCCCTTGTCCTTGTTTCCCAGGGAGTTATCCAGAATTTCAAAGACTACGAAACAGTTGCGCTGGTCCAGCCCGCAAGCTACGACGATCCGAAGCCGGAAGCAGAGGGAAATCACGTCACGGATGCGAAAGGGAACCCCGTCAGCGGGAGCGCGACGGTCAGGGAAGTCACCGTCCCCATGGGACCGGTCGCCTCCCAGGAAGCGATCAAGGAACTGGGAACCAACGGCGGCGGATTCTTCACCGCCAACTCGTCCCATCCCTATGAGAATCCGACGCCGCTGTCGAATTCCGTCGAAATCCTGTTGATCCTGCTGATTCCCGCCTCGCTGACATACACCTTCGGCCTGATGGTGGGGAATACCCGCCAGGGATGGGCTCTGCTGGGAGTCATGCTGGTAGTGCTGGTCGTGTCGTTCGGCGTTCTGCAGGGCGTTGAGGCTGGAGGCAATCCGCTTCTGGCGAAACTGGGCGTGCGCGGGCCGAACCTTGAAGGGAAAGAGGTCCGCTTCGGCCTTGCCGGAACAAGCCTCTTCGAGGTCGCTACGACAGGCACGTCATGCGGCGCCGTTGCCGCCATGCACGACTCCCTCACGCCTTTGGGCGGCATGATCCCGATGGGTCTCATCCTGCTGGGCGAGATCGTCTTCGGCGGGGTCGGTTCGGGGCTCTATACCATGCTGGCCTTCGCGGTAATCGCGGTCTTCGTGGCGGGTCTGATGATCGGCAGGACTCCGGAATACCTGGGGAAGAAGATCGAGGTGCGGGAAATGTGGCTGTCGATCATGACGATCCTGACCGCCGGCATCGTGGTCTTGATCCTGTCCGGTATTGCCATGATTACCCCTTCTGCCGTGGCGGCAATGGCAAATCCGGGCGCCCACGGACTTTCAGAGGTGCTCTACGCCTTCGCTTCCATGGCCAACAACAACGGCAGCGCCTTTGCCGGGTTGAATGCCAGCATCAGCTTTTACAACATGCTGGGTTCAATCGCCATGATTCTCGGACGTTACGTGCCTGCTGTCGCGATGCTGGCCATGGCCGGGTCACTGGCTGAGAAGAACTATGTGCCTCCCAGCCTGGGAACCCTGCCGACAGACAAGGCGCCGTTTGCCCTCTGGCTTGGGCTGGTAATCCTGATCGTGGGGGCGCTGACATTTTTCCCGGCCCTGTCACTCGGGCCGGTCGTGGAACACCTGACCATGGCGAGGTAGGGGGGAATCCCGTATTCGCCCACCAATAGCGCGATTACAAGGATTGCCCCTACAGGAGAAATCATGACTACGCACGGCGCCAAACCCTCATCAATGTTCGATCCGGAAATCATGAAACCGGCGCTGGTGGAGTCCCTGAAGAAGCTCGATCCGCGCAGCCTGTGGCGCAACCCGGTCATGTTGTGCGTGGAAATAGCCAGTATCATCACCCTCGCGACCTTCGCCCTGTCGCTCATGGGGAAAAGCCGGGAACCCGCCTGGTTCACCGGCCTGGTTGCATTTTGGCTGTGGCTCACCGTCCTCTTCTCCACCTTTGCCGAGGCGCTGGCTGAAGGGCGCGGCAAGGCGCGCGCCGCATCCCTGAGAAGGACGAGAACCGAGGTGACGGCAAAGCGCCTGAAAATGCCCGGGTTCGGGAGCGATTTCGAGCTTGTCCCCGGAAATGCGCTGCGAAAAGGCGATCATATTCTCGTTGAGGCTCATGACCTCATTGCCGGTGACGGTGAAGTCGTCGCAGGCGCCGCGCTGGTGAACGAAGCGGCGGTCACCGGCGAATCGGCACCAGTGGTGCGGGAGTCAGGAGGCGATCGGAGCGCGGTCACCGGAGGCACCACGATCATCGCCAACTCGATCATCGTGAGAATTACGGCCGATCCGGGCGAGACCTTCCTGGACCGGATGATTTCCCTGATCGAGGGCGCGAAGCGGCGCAAGACCCCCAACGAGATCGCCCTGGAAATCCTGCTCATCGCCCTGACCTTCGTCTTCCTGCTGGTTTGCGCCAACCTGAGCCCCCTTTCCATTTACAGCGTCAAGGCTGCCGGTCACGGGCAGCCGGTGTCGCTGACGGTCCTGGTCGCTTTGTTCGTCTGCCTGGCGCCGACCACCATCGCCGCACTGCTTCCGGCCATCGGCATCGCCGGCATGGACCGGCTTTTCCAGAAAAACGTCATTGCCCTGTCCGGGCGGGCCATCGAGGCGGCCGGCGATGTGACTGTGCTGCTCCTGGACAAGACCGGCACGATCACCCTCGGCAACCGGGAAGCAGTGGCGTTCGTGCCCGTGGGCGGCCATACGGAAAAGGAACTGGCTGAAGCCGCGCTGATGGCCTCGTTGACCGACGAAACACCCGAAGGGCGAAGCATCGTGGTGCTCGCCAAGCAGAAATACGGTCTGCGCGCGGGAACCCTTCCCAGCCATGCGGAGAATGTCCCTTTCAGCGCCGAGACCCGTCTTTCGGGAGTGAACGTGGGCGGGAAGCGCTACCGCAAGGGAGCGTCCGACTCGATAATCGCCTTTGTACGGGAATCGGGCGGCAAAGTGAATTCCGACGGACTTGGGGGAGTGGTTGAAGAGATCGCCCGCGCCGGGGCCACCCCACTGGTTGTCTGCCTCGATGGCGAGATCTTCGGCGTGGTCAACCTCAAGGACATCGTCAAGGGAGGGATCCAGGAGCGTTTCGGCCAGCTGCGGAGCATGGGGATCAGGACCGTCATGATAACCGGCGACAATCCGCTCACTGCCGCTGCCATAGCCGCCGAGGCCCAGGTGGACGACTTCCTGGCCCAGGCGAAGCCGGAGGACAAGCTGCAGCTGATCAGGGAGAACCAGCAGGCCGGATATATGGTGGCCATGACCGGCGACGGCACCAATGACGCCCCGGCCCTGGCCCAGGCGGACGTGGCGGTGGCCATGAACACCGGCACCCAGCCGGCCAGGGAAGCCGCCAATATCATCGACCTGGACAGCAATCCGACCAAGCTGCTGGACATCGTCGAGATCGGCAAGCAGATACTGATGACCCGCGGCAACCTGACCACATTCAGCATTTCCAACGATATCGCCAAGTATTTTGCCATCATTCCGGCTGCCCTGGTCACCATCTATCCCCGGTTGGGCGTGCTCAACGTGATGCACCTGGCCAGCCCCTTCAGCGCCATCCTGTCGGCGGTCATCTTCAATGCCGCGGTCATACCGGCGCTGGTGCCGCTGGCCCTGAAGGGAACCAGATTCCGTCCCATGCCGGCGGAAAAGCTCCTTATCAACAATCTGCTCATCTACGGCGTCGGAGGCATCATCGCACCGTTCATCGGGATCAAGGCGATCGATCTGCTCCTCGGAATCTTCGTATGACTGCAGGGGCAGCACTTGCGGGTGCCTTGAATCAGGGCGCCAGATACGACGGCAACCGCAAGGGTTGCCCCTACGGAAGGAATAAATCGATGACAGACGTGAAAACAGCACTTCTCATGGCCATCGTTTTCACCGTCATCTGCGGCGGCATCTACCCGGCGGTGGTGACGGTCTTCTCGCAGGCCGTGTTTCCCCGGCAGGCCAATGGGAGCTTCATGACCGGCAGGGATGGGCGAATAGCAGGCTCGACACTCATCGGCCAGCCGTTTTCCGCTCCGAAATATTTCTGGCCGCGTCCTTCCGCGACCGCCGGTTTCGGCTACAACCCGATGGCTTCCGGCGGCTCCAATTCCGGGCCGACCAATCCGGCTTATCTGCATGCAGTGCGTGACAGAATGCAGGCGCTCAGGAATGCGGGCATGACCGGGTCCGTACCGGCCGAACTGGTTCAGGCTTCGGCGAGCGGACTCGATCCGCATATCACCCCGGAGGCGGCCCTGATGCAGGTGCCCCGGGTTGCCAGGGTGCGGGGAATGACGGAGGATGCGGTGAAAAGGCTGGTTCTCGGCTGCAGGGAAGACCGGCAGCTGGGCATTCTTGGAAGTCCCCGGGTGAATGTGCTTGCATTGAACCTGGCATTGGATAAACTCGCTCCATGAGAAAAAATGGTGAAGATAGCCGCCCTTCTCCGGAAGCCATGCTGAAGCTGGCCAGGGCTGAAGTGGAGCAGGACAGGCGGGGCTCCCTGAAAATATTCCTCGGCTATGCCGCGGGAGTCGGCAAGACCTACGCGATGCTGGAGGCGGCGAGGCAGCGGCAGCTGGAAGGGGCTGACCTGGTCGCGGCCTATGTGGAATCCCACGGCCGGAAGGAAACCGACGCGCTCATGGAAGGGTTGGAGATCATTCCGGAAGCCAGGATGACCTATCACGGGGTCCCCCTTCCCGAAATGGACCTTGACGCGGTGCTTGCCAGAAAACCCCGGATTGCGCTGGTTGACGAACTGGCGCACACCAACGTGCCCGGTTCGCGCCACGAGAAGCGCTGGCAGGACGTGGAAGAGCTCCTGGCGGCGGGCATCGATGTGTACACGACGGTTAACGTACAGCATTTCGACAGTCTCAGGGACAGCGTTGCGCAGATTACCGAGGTGGTTGTTCAGGAGACCGTGCCGGATCGACTCCTGGACGAGGCATCGGAGATAAAGCTGGTGGACATCCCGCCGGAAGAGCTCCTGCAGCGGCTGCGCGAAGGTAAAGTCTACATCCCCGAGCAGGCCGAGCAGGCCATGAAAAAGTTTTTCAGGCTCGGCAACCTCATAGCGCTGCGTGAGATTTCCATGCGCCGGGCCGCCGCCCGCATTGACGACCAGATGCGGGACTACATGGAGAAATTTTCGATTCCCGGCCCGTGGCCGGCCCAGGATAGATTGCTGGTATGCGTGAGCGGAAGTCCGTACAGCGAGAAACTGATCCGTGCCACCAGGAGGCTGGCTGACGAGTTGAAGGCGCCCTGGTCTACTCTCTACATAGAGACACGGGGCACTTCCCGGCATATCAGGGAAAATCGCCAAAGGGTCTGGGCCAACCTGCGACTGGCTGAAAGCCTCGGTTCCCAGGTTGCCACCATCTCGGCCGATTCGGTGGCCGCCGCGGTAAACGATTACGCCGCAAGAAACAACATAACCAAGATCGTGGTCGGCAAGCCGTTGAAGCCTCGATGGCGGGAAATCCTCGTCCCGCCGACTGTCGACCTGATTGTCCGTGGCAGCGGGGCGGTCGATGTTTACGTTGTCAGCGTTGAACCCGTCACCCAGAAAATAACCGAGGCAAAGCCGGGTCTGATGACAAGCATGCGTCTCTCCGGGTATTGGGCGAGCCTGGCGCTCGTTGCGGCGGCAACGGCTTTGTGCGGGGTGGTCGCCCCGTTCCTCAGCCCGGCGAACCTGGTCATGGTGTA
Organism: Geobacteraceae bacterium; assembly: GCA_036677645.1. Taxonomy (GTDB): domain Bacteria; phylum Desulfobacterota; class Desulfuromonadia; order Geobacterales; family Geobacteraceae; genus RPRC01. The sequence goes on from JAVBWB010000027.1 coordinate 105,620, forward strand.
TCTGCTGGCCGTGGTCCTGGCAGCGACGAAACTCGGCCTCAAACCGGCGATCCTGACGGCTTTTCTGGGAGTGCTCACCTATGACTTCTTTTTCGTTCCGCCCCGCTTTACCTTTGCCGTGGCGAATACCGAATATATATTGACCTTTGCCGGGCTGCTGACGGTCGGCGTCGTCATAAGCTCGCTCGTTTCGAAAGCGCGCGAACGCGCCGAGGCGCTGCGTGAGCGCGAAGCCCAGACTGCCAGTCTGTATTACCTGAGCCGCGACCTGGCTGCCTCTGCCGACATGCCGTCGATCCTGGACAGGATCTGCCGGAACATCGAGGGGGCACTGCAAGCCAGGGTGGCGGTGTTTCTTCCCGACAGCGACCGGCTCGCGGTAAAGGAGGCAAGCGGAAATCTTCACGTTTCCGGGAATGAACTGGCCGTGGCCGATTGGGTTTTTCACAACCGGCGGCAGGCCGGGCGGGGGACCGAAACCTTGTCCTCAGTAGATATGCTCAGCATGCCGATGCAAACATCCTCAAATGTGCTCGGAGTGCTGGGGGTACGATTCGAGGATGAAGCAGACTACCGGTCACAACAGACCCGCAGGCTTCTGGAAGCGTTTGCCGGACAGGCGGCCCTGGCCATGGAGCGGGTCCAGCTGTCCTTGAAGGCCGAAGAAGCCCAGCTGCTGGAGACCAGGGAAAACCTGGAAAGGGCGCTCCTCAATTCTATTTCCCATGACCTGCGGACTCCCCTCGTATCCATAACCGGGGCGCTGGATGTGCTGAGGGAACCCGGGCACGAACTGGACGAAAGTATCCGCCGCTCGATGCTGGACGCCGCGTTTGAAGAGGCGGAACGGCTGAACCGTTTCGTGGGCAACCTGCTGGACATCTCCCGCCTGGAGGCGGGAGCGGTCCGGTTGAAGAAAGAGCCCTGCGATATCCAGGACCTTGTCGGCTGCGCGCACGCCGCGGTGGAGCGAAGGCTCGGCTCCAGGAAAATCATCGTCCGGCTGGGGCCGGATCTGCCGTTCGTACCGCTGGACCTGGGGTTGATGACCCAGGTGCTGGTGAACCTGCTGGACAACGCCGTGAAGTATTCGCCGCCTGACAGCGAGATCGAGCTGTCCGCCGGGACCGACGGCGTTCGGCTGGCGCTTGAGGTAGCCGACCGCAGCACCGGCGTTCCCGAAAGCGATCTGGAAAGGATCTTCGAGAAATTCTATCGAATCAGGGTTCCGGAGAGGGTGCATGGAACCGGCTTGGGCCTGTCCATCTGCAAGGGCATAGTGGAGGCGCACGGAGGCAGGATCCTGGCCGAAAACCGCGCGGGCGGCGGGTTGCGGGTAATCGTCACGCTGCCGCTGGAATAGGGGGCACGAGGGATGCCTAAGGAAAGCAGTCAACCCAGGATTCTGGTGATCGATGACGAACCATCGATCCGCCGCTTCCTGCGCACCGTGCTGGAGAACGAAGGGTTTTCCGTCCACGAAGCGGAGGACGGGCATGCCGCGCTGGCGGCGGCAGCCGTGCTGAAACCGGGAGTCATCCTCCTGGACCTGGGGTTGCCCGGCATGGACGGGGTGGAGGTGGTGCGTCGTCTGCGTGAATGGTCGACAGCCCCCGTTCTCGTGCTGTCGGTGCGGGAACGTGAAGAAGACAAGGTGCATGCGCTGGATGCGGGCGCGGATGACTACCTGACGAAACCGTTCGGCGTGGCGGAGCTCCTGGCGAGAATACGGGTGGCGCTGCGGCGATCTCTGCGCGAGGCGCCCGAACCCGTTTTCAGGGTGCATGAACTGGAAGTGGACCTGTCCCGGCGGCGCGTGACCGTGCGCGGCAGCGAAGTACCGTTGACTCCCACGGAATACGAACTGCTGCGCCTGCTGGTGACGCATGCCGGCAAGGTCCTCACCCACAACCAGATACTCCGGCAGATATGGGGCGCCGCCTACGCGGAGCAGCCCCATGTCCTGAGAGTCAACATCAGCAATCTGCGGCGCAAGATCGAAGAAGACGCTTCCAGCCCCCGTTACCTCATCACCGAACCTGGAGTGGGGTACCGGCTGCGTACGGAATTTTGATACCCTTTACCAATTCTCTCCCAGCAACTCGAAGTGATCCCTGGGGTGAGCGCAGGCCGGGCAGAGTTCGGGGGCGCCCTTGCCGTCATGGAGGTAGCCGCAGTTCCGGCACCGCCAGACAGTTTCCGCGTCCCGCGTGAAGACACGTTTCGCCTCCACGTTGGCGAGCAGGTCGCGATAGCGTTTCTCATGCTGCTTTTCAGCTACGGAAATCGCTTTCCATACCGACGCTATTTCGGGGAGACCTTCCTTTTCGGCAACAGCGGCAAACCCGGGATAGAGCACGGTATGCTCCTCGTGCTCACCGGTCGCGGCGGCCAGCAGGTTCTCGGAAGTCGAGCCGATTCTTCCTGCCGGGAAGCAGGCGGTGATTTCCAGGTCTCCTCCTTCGAGGAATTTGAAGAAGCGCTTGGCATGTTCCTTTTCCTGGCCGGCGGTCTCATCGAAGATGTCCGCGATCTGCACGAACCCTTCTTTCCTTGCCGCTGATGAAAAATAGGTGTAACGGTTGCGTGCCTGGCTTTCGCCGGAGAAGGATTTCAGCAGGTTCTGTTCGGTAACGGTTCCTTTGACGCTTTTCATGGTGTTGGCTCTCACCTTTCCCGTAGAATTGGATCACCGGGCCGGATACATGGCGCAATGATCATGAAATCATTGCCATAGGGGCTCCGTTTTGTCAAGTGGCCCATTTCTGCAGAACCCCTGCGATCTGCGCCGCGTTGAACGGTTTGGGAAGATAGTCGTCCATTCCGGCTTCCAGGCAGGATTCTCGGTCCCCCTCCATGGCATGGGCCGTCAGGGCGATGATCGGTATGCGCCTGTGCGTTCCCGCGAATTCTTTTTCCGTGTCGCGGATCATTCTGGTCGCTGCGTATCCGTCGATTTCCGGCATCTGGCAGTCCATGAAGACCAGGTCGAAATCGGAGCCGAAAACGGCTTCCACGGCGAGCCTGCCGTTCCTGACAACGTCGACCCTGCAGTCCAGGCTTTCCAGGATGAGCCTGCCGACTTCCTGGTTCACCGGGTTGTCTTCAGCGAGGAGGACGCGCAGGCGGCTGCCGGTCGGGCTCTGCCATCCGGTTCCGGTTCTGGTTTCAGATGAAGCGTCCTGCTTCCGCACCGCGTGACCAAGTGAAGACCGAATGGTGAACCAGAACAGCGATCCCTCTCCGGGCGCGCTTTCCACGTTAATCCTGCCGCCCATCATTTCCACCAGCTGCTTGGATATGGCCAGGCCGAGGCCGGTCCCTTCATGGCGCCGGGTCATGGAATCGTCGGCCTGGGAAAACGCGTTGAATATGTAAGGAACCGTATCCACGCTGATTCCGGGACCGGTGTCGCGGACGTCGAAGCGCAGCACCAGCTCTTCCTCTGCGTCAACAGCGGACACGAAAAGAGAAACTACGCCCCGGTCGGTGAATTTGATCGCATTGCCCAGCAGGTTGATCAGGACCTGACGCAAGCGCACCATGTCGCCTTTCAGCAAGTCCGGCACGGTCCCGGCAACGCCGTACCTCAGGATGATGTTTTTGTTCTGGGCCTTGACGCCGAAAAGCTCCGCTACCTCCTTTACCAGTTCACGCAGGTTGAAATCCGAAGACTGCAATTCGAGGCGGCCGGCTTCGATCTTGGAAAAATCCAGGATGTCGTTGATTATGGCCAGCAGCTTCTCAGCGGAGCCGTGGGCCATGCGGGCCAGCCGCAGCTGTGAAGCGTCCAGGCCGGAATCGATCATCAGGTCCAGCATTCCCAGCACCCCGTTCATGGGGGTGCGGATCTCGTGGCTCATGTTGGCGAGAAACTGGGACTTGGCGCGGTTGGCTTCCTCGGCCGCCTCTTTCGCGGTACAGAGCGCCTTTTCCGCCTCTTTGCGCCCGGTAATGTCCAGGGCCACGCAGACGATTCCCTGGATGGTGCTCCTGGCCCCGTGCATGACCGATGCGGAGAAAATCATGGGGATCACGTTGCCGTTTTTGGCGCGATACGACGTTTCGACGCTGTTGACGAATCCTTTGGGAATGATGGCCGAGATGTCCGGCACGTCCGTGCCTTCGAGGTCGGGAATGCCCGGCAGGTCGAGTATCTTGTCCATATGATGGCCGAGGAGTTCGTTTTCCTCGTAGCCGAGCAAGAGCTGGGTCGCCGTGTTTACCCGCTGGATGATTCCTTCAGTCGATACGACCATCAGGGTGTCGTTCATCGACCTGATGATGTTATCCGTATAGTCGCGGGCAGCGTTTATTTCTTTCTGCTTCTTGCGCAGCGTTTCGGTCATCTTGTTGAAGGAACGCCCCAGGTGTTCCAGTTCGTCTCCCGTCCTGATGTCGGCCTGGGCGGTGAGGTCGCCGCTTGCCACCTTCTGGGTGGTCATGGCGAGCGCGTAGATGGGTTTGGTGAGTTTGCGGGAGAAAATGAGCGCGACCCCGATTCCCACCCCGATGCAGAGCAGCGCCAGCACGGCGGTGCGCAGGTACATGTCGCGCATGCTCGCATGAAAATTTTTCAGGGACAGGCCGATGTGGATCCATCCCCAGTCGATCCCCGAGTACCGGAATGGATGGGTAAAGTGGTATGCCTCTTCGGCGGAAATGTCACTTTTGAGGAACATGCTGTTCCGGTCGCTGTACTGTTCGGGCGCCCAGACTCCGCTGAGGTTCGCCTGTCTCCAGCCATGCTTGGTTATGACCAGGGAAAAACCGTCTTTGCGGGTTACCACCAGGTAGGCGATGGACGGGCTGTCGTTGACGACCCGCAGGCAGTGCTCGACAACCGTGCCGAAATCTTCCGTTATGATCGCGCTCGCCGTAACCTGGTCGATCGAGGTGGCGGTGCTCTTCGCTTCCGACTCCATGGCATCCAGAATCGTGGTGCGCTGAAAGGGGATGGTGACGGCGATGAAGAGGCCCAGGGTCATGACAATCAGCACGGAAGAAATGATTGCTACCCGGATGAGAATGCTTTTGGGCCAGAATCTGCTCAGGAAGAAATGTCGCAGAAGTTTATTGAAAATGTATTCCCCGCTTTCCGTGGGCATTTCATTTCCTTTTTACCGGCCGGGTTCTCAGGCTTCGTGTCTTCTGTACTGCTTTTCCGGCCGGCCGTGAATGTTTTTCATCTTTTTTTCCGCTGCGATGCCGCGAGTCGGTCCCGTTCGCGAAGCAGTTCTTCCAGCCCGGAGAGATAAGAGGGTTTGAAAGGGGCAACCCGGTTGACCTGGAACAGGGTGGCCATCTGCCTCCCGACGGTTTTCTCGTGCAAGGTGAGAGCGGCGGCATCGATGGCGATTCTCAGTTTTTCCCCGATATTGACCGGCAGGCAGGAAATATCACCTACCAGGCTGTCGGATTTGACGATGACCGCCAGTTCCCTGTCCAGTTGAGGGTTTACGGAGCTGCAGGCTTCAAGGGACGCACGGGTGACGAGCGCGCCGTCGAACTTGCGAAAAAAGACTCCTATCACCGCCTGGGAAGCGTTCTTCGTCTCGTGCAACCGGCGGAAAAAGCCCGTTGCCTGCCCGGCGCCTTCCCTCATGGAAAGGACGTTGAGCCATATCAGGCTCGCTCCGCTATGGGACGCCGCGGCCATGGCCAATGTCCTGCCCCGGAGGTCGCGCACCGTTTGCATGCCGCTGTCGCGGCGGACCACAATCAGGTTTTCCATGTCCTTGCCGGACTTGTTGGCCGCGACATATGTGGGGACAATTTTCAGCTCCCGACGGTATTTGAGGAACTCCAGGGGCGGCATGGTAACCATGTGAATATCCCCGCGGCGGACCGCCTCCCTTATTTCATTGACGTCGTTGAAAATGGTCACTCGCGCCTTGGGTATGCCGGCATTGCGCGACAGTTCCCTGGCCCACAGCTCCATGGCGATCTGGGCGTCGCTAAGCTCCACGCCCGGAAAGGTCCGTGACGAAAAAGCCACGTGCAGCACTTTGGGCAGTTCGTCAAGCGGGTTCGCAGCTCCGGCCGCAGGGGTGACGCACAGCGCGCCGGCGATAAACAGCAGGATGAGAAGACAGGGTATCCGCAGCGGTCCGTGAAGAGCCGCGGCGCCGTTTCCCCTCGACTCCGGTGGTCGTTTCTTCATCGTTTCCCCGCATGCGCCGACAACAGCCGGTCCCGCTCCCGAAGCAATTCCTCCAGCCCGGCGAGGTGGGAAGGTTGAAATGGAATGACCCGCTCCATCTGGAACAAAGTGCACATCTGCCTGCCGATGCCGCTTTCATGAAGATGCATGGTGACACTTTCTACGTAACGCCTGAAATTCCTGCTTACGTTGTCCGGTACGCAGGTTATTACGCCGGCAAGATTGCCCGACTCGGCCAGGACCGCCAACTCTCTCCCCAGTTGGGGGTTGAGCGCGACACTGGTTTCAAAGGCGCCGCGGCTGAGAACGACGGCGTCGCTTCTTTTGAAAAACACGTCCATGAGCGCTTTCGAAGGGGAGATCGAATTGCTGGTTTCGCGGAAGAACCGTGACGGTTCCCTGCTTCCCTCCCTGAGCAGAAGCACGGAAAGCCACAGGGAAATTACCGAACGAGTCTTTTGCGTGGCCATGAGCAAAGACCTGCCCCGCAATTCCCGAATCGTTCCGATGCCGCTGTCGCGGCGGGTTACCACGACATACGTGCCCTTGTTCCCGTTAACGCCCACGGGCATCAGCAGGGGGGACATATGGGCGGTTCTGCGGATTTTCAGGTACTCCAGCGCCGGGATGCTTACGACGGTCAGCTCGCCGTTGTTCACCGCGGCAAGCAGGTCTTCGGTCCTTTTGAAGACGATCGTTCTGGGCTCGGCCTTGATGCCCAATCCGCGGGCCATTTGCCGGGTCCACAAATGCATGGCCGCCTGGGCTTCGCGCTGGTCCACATTGGGAAACGCTCCCATCAGCAAGCCCACTTTCAGGGACTTTATTTCGGCTTCGTATGATTCAGCCCTCGCTGCCGGCGCAAGGAGAAGGACGCCGGACAGCGCCAGTGCCGCAACGGTGAAATTGACCCGTGATCGCCGGGGCGAGAGTTTTATGCGAAGCGGTTTCATGCCGTTCCTGTAAACTGTTTTCGAGATTCCGTGCTCAAATGGAATTCAATACACTGTCGACTTCTTTGCCCACCACGAATTCAAGGTTTGCCCGCGCATCCAGGTTGTCGAAGAGGGCCTTGCGGTACTGGGCCTTCATCAGGGACTCCACGAGCTGGGCTTCGATGACGTCCTTGGTTTCCACCAGCTCTTCCTGGTAGGCGCGCTCGTTCAGCGCCCGGTTCTCTTCAGAGGAGAGGGCCGCGGCCTCGGCGGATTTCTTCTGTTTCTGGGCGCTCATCATCTGGATGAAGATATGCTTCACCTGCAGGGCAATGCCGTCCCTCAGGAGCAGTTGCTGCTCCTTGAGCCGAGCCAGCCGGGCCTTGGCTTCCCGCACTTCGCTGGTGGTGCGGAAACCGTTGAACAGGGGGAGTTCGATCCCGACCCCGATGATCCAGGAGTTCCTGTTTTCCGGCGTGACGATCCCCCTGTCGTATGAATTCTCGATTCTCTTGATGCTGCCGAACAGCCCGATTTTGGGGAGGTGGCCGCTCCCGGCCTCGTCGATTTTCGCGGCCGCCGCTTCCAGCCCCGCCTCGAGACGGGCCCAGTCGGGATTGAAGCGGTAGGCGCCGCTCACCAGTTCCTTCAGGTCCGCATTGACCGGCGTAAAGGGCAGTTCCCGGAGAGCCGGCTCGACCGGGTTTTTCCATTCCAGGCCCATGCTGTTGGCAAGCGCCGCTTTTGCCAGTTCTTCGTTTGCTTCCAGGGCGGCGACCGCCGTGCGCAGCCCTTCGACCACGGTCTTGTTGCGCAGGTAATCGGTTTTCCTGACCTTGCCCGAGCCCTTGGTGTACAGGCTCTCGGTCAGTTCCAGGGTCACCTCCATGCGGGTCAGGGCGTCTGTGGCGATTTGCGCCAATTCCCTGGCCAGGACCGCCCCGTAGTAGTAGCGGGTGGTGTCGTAGATCACCTGCAGATCGGTGCGGCGGGCTTCCTCGCGGGCGGCCTTCATTCCCTGCTCGGCCTGGCGGACGACGGCGCTGATCTTGCCGCCGGTGTAGATCGGCAGCGTTGCGTTCAGGGTGGCGACGAAGTTCTTGCGGTCCATGAGTTTCACGTTCTGCTCGGGAATGCGGTAAGTGCCGGCAGGAACATTGATCGTGAACGGGACAGGCATCCCCATGTTAATCGTGCCGCTCATGGTTGATGCCGGTGTCTGCATGGTTTTGGCCGGGAAGATGAAATTGGGGTCCTCGTCCAGCATGCTGTAGGAGCCATTGGCGTCGATCTGTGGCCAGTAGGCGGACAGCGCCTGGCGGTGCTGGGCCTCGGCGATCTCAATGCCGTAACGGGATGCGCCGCGGGAGTGATTCTTTTCCAGTGCGGTGTCGATGCATTGCCGCAGGGTGAGCGGAGTCGGCGCAGCGCCTGCTTCCGCGGCGTTTCCCGTGCCGGCAGACAGGAGCGCGCAGTGCAGGATCACGATACACAGGGAAATATTCCGTGCCCTCCGGAAAAAAGAAGTCGGCTTGTTATTCATGACGCTCCCCTTTGGAAATATATCTGGTCGTAATGGATGTGGAATTGCTGATACCATCCGCCATGGAAATCGGTGCGCAGCAGCATCTGCTATCTGAGGTCGCGGAGAAGACGCTCAAAAGCGTCAACGACCCGCCCGAACTCTTCATCGGCCCGTGCCAGGAGCTCGGCAGTCTCCCCCAAGGCGCTTTCGCGGCCCAGCTTTTCCAGCTTCGCGCACATGGAGCCGAACGACATGGCTCCCATGTTCATGCTGCTGGATTTCAGGGGATGGGCAGCCTTGACAACGCCGGGGGCATCCGCACCGGCAACTGCCGATCTCAGCTCTCCCATTAATTCCGGCGATGCGGTGAGGAATGTTTCGAGAAGGTGTATCCTCAGGTCCGGCGCACCCGGTTTCGCCAGGGCAGCCAGCGACTCAAGGACGCTCCAGTCGATTGACGGGCCGACCCCGGGCTGCCCCGATAATTCAAGATCTTTTCTCATGGTATCTCTTTCATCGTGGTGGTGTTTTCCTGTTCGGAAAATGTCTCGATAACTTTAATGCGGCAGGAACCCAAATTAATTGGCAGACAATAAATTTCATTAGAACACAAAGATGGTGCGAATCGCATGCAGGGCCTGCGGCCGATTGTCGTGCCCGGCCTTGTGCGCGGTTGCCGTGCGTGCCGGCGTGCGGGGCGATGCCGCGTGTCGGGCGGCCTGCTCTGACGATTTCCTTGACAGCCGAATGCAAAAGCGATAATTTCGCATGATTAACTGAGAAAAGTCAAGTTAACCCCTGACAATGGTAGAAATTTTTCACGATGTATTTTATGTCGTCACTCTTCTTGCGACAGTCAGGAACTCTTCCCCATGCCCACTGCCAAAGACACGGCATACAATGCCTTCACACTCTCCTATCTGGACAGAGAGCTTGAGGCCGCATTCCGGGACGATTACTGCGACAGGAGACTCCCCCACTTCCGTCTCGATCTGCTGGTAGGATTATCCTTCTACATTTTGTTCGGCATCCATGACTACTGGGTGATCCCGGACATCAGGGAATATGCCTGGCTGATTCGATACGTGTTCGTATGCCCGCTGATAATCGCGGTTTACCTGTTCTCCTTCAGCCGTCACATACGCAGGATGATGCAGGTCGCCCAGTCCGTGGCCGCTTTTTCCGCCAGCGCCGGGATCGTCCTCATGATCGTGGCAGCGGGACCGCCGGGCAATTACATGTCGTATGCCGGCCTGCTCCTCTGCATGCTGTTCTATTTCCGTCTTCGTTTCGTCAGCGCCGCCGTGCTTACGATCGGGACCCTGCTGCTTTACGAAATCATTGCTCTCTGGGACGCCCGAATCCCGGCCAACGTGCTGTTCAGCAACACGTTCATCCTTTCGTCATTCTCCATTTTTGAAATGTACATGCGCTATACGGTGGAGAAGAACTCGCGGTGCGGTTTTCTGCTGCGCCGTACGGTAGAAGATCGAAACCTGCAGATCTGGGAGGCGAACAACGAGCTGGAAAAGGAGATTCTGGAACGGAAACAGGCGGAAACGGCGTTGCTGGAGCAGATGAAATTTCTCAGGGCGCTGCTGAATACCATGCCGAATCCGATCTTCTATACTGACGTCAATGGAAGGTATGCCGGCTGCAACAACGCTTATGAGACCTTCGCCGGCGTGAACAGGGAGGAGATGGTCGGAAGAACCGTTCAGGATGACCGCCTCGCTGCGCTGGTTGAACTCTCTGCGGACGCACATCCGGCCCGGTGGCGGGAATCGGGATCGGATACTTTCGACATTCAGCTCCGCCATGCTGACGGCACGTTCCGCTCGGTGATCTTTTCAAGGGCCACCTATGGTGACATCGACGGCAATGCCGTAGGGGCGCTGGGCGTCATCCTGGACATTACGCCGCTGAAACGGGCCGAGGAGGAAAAGCTCCGCCTGGAATCCCAGCTGTTCCAGGCGCAGAAGATGGAGGCGGTCGGACAGCTGGCCGGCGGGATTGCCCATGAGTTCAACAACATCCTCACCGCTATTCTCGGCTATGCCAATCTCGTCAGAAAGTTCATGACTGACGCCGACCCGCTCAGTTTCTACGTCAGCAACATCATTGCTTGCGGTGAGCGGGCCGCCCGCCTGATCAGGGACCTCCTCGCCTTCAGCAGGAAACAGAAAATTGAGCCCCGGCTTCTCGATCTCAATGATGTGCTGGAAAAAGCCGATTCCCTGCTCGCCATGATGATCGGGGAGGACATCGATCTCCAGGTCTCCCCGTGCGATTGCCGCCTGAGCGTAATGGCGGACGGCGTGCTCATGCGCCAGGTTCTGGTGAATCTGGCCTCCAATGCCCGTGACGCCATGCCCAAGGGCGGGGTTCTTGCCATGTCGACGAACCTGCTGGAATCCGAAAGCGGGTTCGTCCATGCCCATGGAACCGCTCAATCCGGAAAATACGGAGTCATTACCGTCACCGATTGCGGCATCGGAATGGACCGCAAGACAATGGGACGCATATTCGAACCGTTTTTCACCACCAAGGAAGTGGGGAAGGGCACGGGGCTCGGGCTGTCGATGGTATACGGCATCATTAACCAGCACAGCGGCTATATTGCCGTGGACTCGGAATTCGGCAGCGGAACGACCTTCAGGATATTCCTGCCGATCAGCATGGACGGTGGAGGTGGATACGCGGAAGCCTCACCCTTCCCTGCCACGGCGCCATGGTGTCCGGGCCTGCCTTCCAACGGCGCGGGAACATCGCCTGCAGCCAGCGAGGACCCCTATCCGGGCGGTTCGGAAATGCTTCTGGTTGCGGAAGACAATTATACCGTGAGGCTCCTGACCAAGAATCTGCTGCAGGAAAACGGCTACCGGGTAATCGAGGCGGTCAATGGGGAGGATGCATTGGAGAAGTTCATGGAGCGGGCGGACGACATCAGGCTTCTCCTGCTGGATGTGATCCTGCCCAAGCGCAATGGCTGGGAGGTGTTCGATGCCATCAGAAAGATCCGCCCCGAAATCCGGGTCATATTCATGAGCGGATATACTTCCGAGGTCTTCCAGCAGAGGGAGATACCGGAGGAAGGGATGAATGTCCTGTCCAAGCCCGTACTCCCGGGAACCCTTCTGAAGGCGGTGAGGAGGGAACTGGACCGGTGAGCGGGCGCCGGGAGAATCCTCGGATGCAGCGCCTCTGGAATGGCCGATTTCCAATGGCTGTTGAAGGTGGTAAAATAGTGCCTGTACGGAATCACCGGAAATCGCCGCCGGGCTTGAGGTTCGGAAACGCTGCCGCGCACCGGCGCACTGTCTCTGTGTTCACGCGGATTCGCTGGAGGAGGCACTGATGCTGAAGATTCGTTTCGGCTGGCTGGTTCTGCTTGTCATGACTTTTTTCCCGCAAGCATTGCCTGCGGCCAGCTTTGACTGTATCAAGGCATCATCCCGGATCGACAAGATGATCTGCGCCCATGAAGAACTCTCGGCGGCGGATGAGAAACTGGCCCGCGCTTACCGGACCGCTTATCGCAAGACGCGGGACAGGAAAGCCCTGAATGCCGCCCAGCGTTCCTGGGTCAGGAAACGCAATGCCGCTGCCGATCCGCGCGAATTGAAGTCCCTTTACGAAACGAGAATCGACGAGCTGGAGAGGGGCGTTGCCGCAGCGGGCCGGCCCGGCTGGAGCGGGGATGACGGCGGGGCGAGGAAAACCTTCTTCAGCGGCAATGGCGAACTGGAGATAAATGAGCTCGGCTATGGGAAGGCGGCGTTCCATCTGCTGGTCGTCAATCACCAGGGTCATATCGGTGAACTGCAGGGAATTATGACCGTCGACAACGGAACCGCAAGGTATGCCGCGGAGCGCTGTGAACTCGTCTTCACTTTCGGCCGCGACCGCATAACGGTAAAGCAGAATTTCGACAAGGGAACCTGCGGCGCCGGGACCAACGTTGCGCTCGAAGGCGTGTACATTCGGTCCGGGAGGAGCGCATCGAGGCGATAGCCGGCTCCTGAAAAGCTCTCGCGGAGCCCGTCGGCTGCGTCAAGCGGTGCCCCATGCCAATAATCATGGAAAGCCGATTCAGGACATATTGCCGGGCTGCCCCGTGGAACCGAGAACACCGCTCCAGAGGCGGCCGTCCGGGTCGAGCTGCTTCCTCCCGGAAACCGCGTGGCGGATCGGGAGATGGGTGAATTCGTTTTTCCACGTGCCGACCACCATATCGGTGCGTCCGGCCATGCCGGCGTGTACGGCGTAATGGCCGAGGAGCAGGCAGAAGGCCGAGTCGCGGGCGTTGGCAGGCGTCCCCCGGATCAGGTAGCTGGGATCGATGTACTTCAGGTTGACCGGTATCCCGTTGTCGGAAAAGTATGCGCAGATACGGTCCCGCAGGAAGGCGCCGATGTCGCCGAGCCGCACGTTTCCCGACGCATCGCGGGAAGAGTTCTTGTCCATGAGGTCCTGGCCCGCTCCTTCTCCAACGACAATGACGGCATGGCCGCGTTCGGCCAGCCTTTTGCGCAGGATTTTCAGGAAGCCTTCACAGGTGAAGGGAACTTCGGGGACGAGGCAATAGTTTACGTCGCTGTTGGCCAGGGTTGCGTAAGCGGCGATAAAACCGGATTGCCGCCCCATGAGCTTGACCAGGCCGATGCCGTTGCGGGCACCGCTCGCCTCGCAGTGGGCAGCCGATATGACCTTGCGCGCTTCGGAAATCGCGGTCTCGAAACCGAACGACTCCTCGACGAAACGGATGTCGTTGTCGATGGTTTTGGGGATGCCGATGACGGCTATCCCGAGTCCCCGCCGTCCGATTTCCCGCGCGATCTCGTGGACTCCTCTGAGAGTGCCGTCCCCACCAATGGCGAACAGGATGCCCACCTCCATCGATGCCAGGGAATCCACCATCTCCCCCACATCCTGGGGTCCCCGGGAACTGCCGAGTATCGTTCCCCCCCTCTGGTGAATGCCTTCGACGGTTTCAGGCGTGAGCACCATGGGGAAATGATTGTGGCGGCCGGCAATGCCTTCGAAGCCGTAGCGGAAACCGAAGACGGTCCTGACCCCGTAGTGATGGAACAGGCTCAGTACGATCGCCCGGATGACATCGTTCAGGCCGGGACAGATGCCTCCGCAGGTTACGATGCCGCAGACGAGATGCCGGGGGTCGAAGAATATCCGTTCCCGCGGGCCCGCCGCTTCGAAGGAGAGGGGCGAGGCGCCTTCGGAGCAGAAGCGCTGAAGATCTTCCTTCCGTCCATGGTAAATGATCCGGTCGCTGTCGTTCACGAACCTGCCGAAGGCCATCGGGGAGGGGATATGGCATTCGCCGAGCCGCTCGACCGTGAAGTCCAGTTCAGAGTCTTCCATGCGTCCTCCATTTTTATTCGTCCGGGTGGTTAGCCTTCACTCTCAAGCCTGCGCCGGATCAGGGCACCCGCGCCCAGGACGCCGGCGTTCCTGTTTCCGAGTCCCGTGGGGAGCAGCTTCACCCGCCCCCGGGACATTCCCGGCAGGTGCCGTTCCAGCGAACGCCGGACCGGTTCGAAGATGATGTCGCCGGCAGCGGCCAGTCCCCCATGGAGAAATATTGCTTCGGGGCTGAGAAGCGCCGCTGCTTCGGCAAGCTTCATCCCGAGAATGCGCCCGGTTTCTTCGAACGCGGCGCCGGCGAGCAGGTCCCCCATGAGGGCTGCCTCATACACCATCCTGGCGGTAAGGTCTGAAAAGGGAATTGAACGCAGGCTGCTCTCCCCGTTTCGCCGTGCCAGCAGGGAATAAAACGTCCGGCATACACCCCCGGCGGAGGCATAGGCTTCGAGGCATCCCCTGTTGCCGCACCCGCAGACGCGCCCCTCCGGATCCACCACGGTATGGCCGATTTCGCCGGCAAATCCGTCGGCGCCGTAGAGGATCTCGCCGTTCACCACGATGCCGCTTCCCACCCCGGTGCCGAGGGTTACCACCAGGAAATGCAGCATGCCGCGGGCGGCGCCGTACTCCATTTCCCCCAGCGCCGCCGCATTCGCATCGTTGGTCAGGGAAACCGGGAGTCCGAAAGCCCTGCCGATGAGGTTTGCCAGATCCACGTGCTCACCCCAGCTCAGGTTGGGCGGATTCACCAGTTTGCCGGTGCGGTGGTCGGCGTTGGGAGCGCCGATGCCGATGCCGGCGAGTGAGCGGCCGGCGGATAAAGCGGCGTATGCCTCACGGATCTGTCGCGTCAAGCGCTCCAGGAAGAGCGACAGGGACGCCCCGGCCATGGTGGGGATGACGGTTTCCGCAAGGCAGTGCCCGTCATGTTCGACGAAACCGAACGTGGTGGTCGTGCCGCCAATGTCGATGCCGAGTACCAAGTCTTCATTGTTCATGCCGAGGCTCCGGGATCACGTGGCATTCGCCGGTTCACGAAGCAATAGTAGCGTATTATCCGCTAATGCACAACCGGCTGCGCTTGTCTTCTCCGCCGGCCGGCAACGGTCTTTTTGACGCAGGTCATGTGCAGGTTGCAGGTGATATGGTATAGATCCTACAAGGGGCGGGACATCAGCCCGCAAACCACTGAAAGGAGAGGGATCAATGCCGACACAGGAAGAAATCATCGGACGTGCTCTGGATTTGAAGGACCTCGTTTCGTACCAGGATGGGGCGGTTGTCAGCAAGACGCTCATAGACAAGGGCAAAGGTACTATTACGCTTTTTTCGTTCGACACGGGGCAGGGACTCAGCGAGCACACGGCGCCCTTCGACGCATTCGTCCAGGTTGTGGACGGCACGGCGGAGATCACCATTTCGGGAACGCCGCATACGGTGCGTGCCGGCGAAATCATTATCATGCCCGCCGATCATCCCCATTCCCTGCGGGCCATCGAGAGGTTCAAGATGCTGCTGGTCATGATACGGGCCTGATGGGTCAGGGGGGATGCGATCTTACGTCGCGGCTGCGGACAGGAAAACAGGGAGCGCTAGGTGACAAGGCTCCCTGTTTTCAGTTATCCGGATGATAGCTCTGTTATTTCAGGAGGGACACGGTTCCGTCATCCAGATCGTATTTGGCTTCGACGATCTTTACCGAGCCCTCTTTCACCAGGTGCCTGATGACGGCCGAGTCCCTGACGATGCTGTCGGAAACCATCCTGATGTTGATGTCGGCGGCTTTTTCAACGAGCTGGGACTTGTCGTTCCCCTTGTATCCTTTTTTCGCCTGCTTGACCGCAGGTGAAATGGTCTTGACTATGGCGCCGATGTTGCCTTCCGGTTTCCCGGTTGCGTCGACCGTTGCGGTAACCGCGCCGCATCTCTCGTGGCCGAGGACCATGATGAGCGGTGAACCCAGGTGTTCGGCTGCGTACTCGATGCTGCCGAGGACCAGGGGATCGGGGATGTTGCCGGCGACCCTGATCACGAAGATTTCGCCGAGACCCTTGTCGAAAATTATCTCGGGCGGCACCCGCGAGTCGGAGCAGCTCAGGACGATCGCGTAGGGTTTCTGGCTTTTGGTGAGCGACTGGCGCGTGGACGCGTCACAGAGTTTCTGTCCCTTCATCTGGTTGGCGACATACCTCTTGTTGCCGTCCAGCATTATCTTCAGCGCTTCGTCGGCTTTCATGCCGGCTCCGCCCGAGGCGAAGGCAGCGGCCCCGACAAGGGCCAGCGAAGAAGCGATCAGCAGGCTTTTCCAGGTTTTATTCATGGCGGTTTTCATGCAATTCCTCCGGCAGGTGGTTTGTAAGCAGCAACTACCAATATCATTTAGTAAAAATAAAGTCAAATTCAATGAGGATAAACATTTTGGCTGCCGATCATCCACGCTCTCGTGGAACCGGAATTGCCGGGATCTTGCAGTTACATCGCCCTGGAACGGTCCTTCATGGCGAGCCGCCCGGACAGATCGTCGATAAACTGGCGCGCGGAGCGTCCGGAGCGCTGGCCCTTGAACAGTGCCCAGCGAAGCGCCTCGGTGCGCAGGTCCTCATTGCCGATGGGCAGCGCCAACCTCCGGGCGTAGTGTTCGACGATTTCCAGGTAGGTGTCCTGGGAAAAGGAATAGAAGCTCAGGGTGAGCCCGAAACGGTCCGCAAGCGACAGCTTCTCTGAGATCGCCTCCTCCGGGTGGATCTCTTTGCCGAGGTTGTCGTTCATCAGTTCGGGCATCAGGTGCCGGCGGTTGGAGGTGGCGTAGAGCAGCACGTTGTCCGGCCGCGCCTCGATGCCCCCTTCAAGAATCGCCTTCAGTTCCCGGTAGGACACCTCCCCCTCGTCGAAGGCAAGGTCGTCGCAGAAAAGGATGAAACGCCACGGCTTCTCCCGCAGAAAGCGGAGAATGCGGGTGATGTGCAGGAGGTCGCCCTTCTGCACCTCCACCAGGCGCAAACCCGAGGCGGCGAAGGGTTTGAGGAGGCCCTTGATGCAGGATGACTTGCCCGTGCCGCGCTCTCCCCACAGCAGCACGTTGTTGGCCGGAAATCCGGCCACGAACTGGGCGGTGTTCCTCAGCAGCTCCTCTTTGGCGTCGTCTACGCCGACCAGGTCGTCCAGGTCCATCATGTGCGGATGTTCCACCGATGACAGGGTGCCCGAGCCGCGGCCCCGGTCCCAACGGAAGGCGACGTACCTTTCGAACAGGCTCTCATCGAAGTCGATTTCGGCAGTGCCGGCGTTCAGCATGCCGTCCAGTTTTTGCAGCAGGTTTTCCGCCTTTTCGATCAGGCCCTGCCATTGCGCTGTTTCCTCAGGTTTCATGATAATTCCTTGGCTGCGGCTATATTTTCGGTTTGATGCGGTTGAATTCACCCGAGTCGTCCTTGAAAGCCCTGGGAGGGAGCTTGGCGATTTCGGCCTGGACCCGCTGAATCCGGTCGCTGGTCAGGGGGTGGGATGAAAAAAACTGCTCCAGCGATCCCGGTGACCGCTTGCTTATGGTGTCGAGTTTCCTGAAAAAGGCCAACATGCCGCGCGGATCGTACCCTGCGCGGTACATGGTCTCCACTGCCAGGTAATCGGCCTGGTTTTCCATGCCGCGACTGTAAGTCATGGCGGCGCCATGGCCGAACAGGGATGCGGCAAGCTGGGCGAGAAGGTTCTGGTTCTGGCCCAGCACGAGCTGGGTGACCAGGGCGAGGCCGTACTGCTGGGTGAGTTGCTGGGTGCCGTGGCGTGCCACGCCGTGGTTCAGTTCGTGGGCCACCACCGCCGCAAGCTCGGTTTCGTTCTGGGCTGCCTTCATGAGGCCCGTATGGACGTAGACATGTCCTCCGGGAACGGCAAAGGCGTTGACGCTGTCATCCTTCACCACCTTGAAGGTGTAGTCGAATTCCCTGGAGCGGACTCCGGTGAGGAGCCGGTTGCCCAGCCGGTCGATGTACGCCTGCACCTGGGGATCGTTCACCACCCGCTGCTGTTTTTCCACTTCCCTGGCGAACTGGTCGCCCAGCTGTTTCTCCTCTTCCAGTGATATGACGTTGAATCCGCGGATGTCTTCCTGGTTCACCGCACAGCCTGTCGCCAAGCCGGCAACCATAAGCATGATCATGATTAGAATGCTGCGTACCATCGTCATGGCCTCCTTTCGTCAGTGCAAGGCGACTGTTTGCCGGCCGGCCCGCTTGAGAGTGCATTCGGCTTCCCAGGCAACGTACCCGTCACCCGTGATATCCCAGAATGATTCGATGCGTTTCCCGTAATAGTCGAGGTCCGAGCATTCCAGTTCTGCCTGCGACAGGCAGAGGGAAGAAATCAGTCCCCTGCCGTTGAGGTATGAGTAGAAGCCCCGGACTCCCTTGAGGTAGCCGGATAGTTCATCCAGTGAGGGTTCCAGTGTCGATATGATATACCAGGTGGCTGCGAAGCGCCTTATCAGGCCCACCGTCTCGTCGAATATGTTTTCCCGGCGGGACGCAACCACGTAGTCGCGCAGAAAATAGTCCGCTCCATGGGCGAGGCTGCCGGCTTCGGCGGGCGGCATGCCTCCGTCCAGGAGATTGCGGTGGAAATCCCTGAGGAGTTCGCGGCACAGCCCGTCAACCCGTATCTCGTCTTCATCGGAGGCGACCCTGAAATCGTTCGTGTCGATCGTTGTCATGAGAAACCCTTCAATCGGTAATTTTGCGGCGTATTGTCCGCATACGGGGGCAGGACTCCCCGCAGGCAATGCGGCGCCAGAAAGGTTATCGGCGCAGCCGCGGGTCGAGAGCGTCCCTGATCCCTTCACCCACCAGGTAGTATGCCAGGACGGTGACGGTGATCGCCAGGCCGGGGTAGAGGGTGAGCCACCAGGCGAACTCGAGGTACTCCTTGCCCGCGGTCAGGATGTTTCCCCAGCTCGGGGTGGGGGGCGGCACCCCGATGCCGAGAAAAGAGAGGGCCGACTCGGTCAGGATGGCGCCGGCAACACCCAGGGTGGCGGAAACCAGAACCGGCGACAGGGCGTTGGGGAGAATGTGGCGGAATATGATGCGGGTGTCGCGCGCTCCGAGAGCCCTCACCGCCATGATGTAATCGCGTTCGCGGATGGAGAGCACCTCGGCGCGCACCAGCCGCGCCACTCCCATCCATCCGGTCAGCCCGATGATGATCATTATGTACCAGATCGACTGCTCGAGAAAGGCAATGACCGCAAGAATCAGGAAAAACGTGGGGAAACAGAGCATGATGTCGACGAAGCGCATCAGGATGTTGTCCACGAGGCCTGAATAGTAGCCTGAGACAAGGCCGGCCACGGTCCCTATGGCCACGGCGATCCCGACGGCGACGAAACCGACCTTCAGGGAAATGCGCGCGCCGTAGATGATGCGCGTCAGGACATCCCGCCCCAGGTCGTCGGTGCCCAGCCAGTGCGCCCCGGACGGCGGCATGAGGACATGGTAGAGATCCAGGTCGTCGGGCCCGTAGGGGGTTATCAGGGGCGCCAGCAGCGAAACGGCGAACAGGACTATGATGAGCAGTGCGCCGGCCATGGCGAAACGGTTGGTGCGGAACCTGCTCCAGAAGACCTGGCGGAAAAAGCTGTCTTTCACGATTCGACCTCGATCATGAGCCTATCTTCCCTGCCCGTGCCGTATGCGCGGGTCGGCAAAGGCGTAGCTGATGTCGGCGAGCAGGTTTCCCAGGAGGGTGAGGCCTGCTCCGATCACGAGAATCCCCATCACCAGTGGGTAATCCCGGGACATGACGCCGCCGTAGAAAAGCTGTCCCATGCCGGGAATGGAGAAGATGGTCTCGAAAATCACGCTCCCGCCGATCAGGCCGGGCACTGACAGGCCGAGCAGGGTGATCACCGGCAGAAGCGCGTTTCTCAGGGCATGGCGGAAGATGACTGTCCTTTCCGGGAGACCCTTGGCCCTTGCGGTGGTTATGTAGTCCTGGCGGATGACATCCAGCATCGTGGAGCGCATATAACGGGAAAGCCCGGCGAGGCTGCCGAAGGCGGCGACGGACACCGGTATGAGCAGGTGCCTGGCCATGTCCCAGAACCAGCGCACCGGGCCGAACGCCTCGCTGCCCAGGGAGTGGAGCCCGGACACGGGAAGCCAGCCCAGCTTCACGCCGAACAGGTACATGAGAAGCAGGGCCAGCCAGAACGTGGGCACGGCAAAGCCGAGGAAAACGAAAACGGTCATTCCCTTGTCGAAAAGCGTGTCCCGGCGGATCGCGGCCAGGATGCCGATGGGGATGGCCAGCCCGAATTCAATGATCAGCGAGATGATATTCAGGGAAAGGGTGATGGGGATCCGTTCACTGATCTTGTCAATCACCGGCCGGTTGTCGGGGGCGAAGGAGCGGCCGAAATCAAGCATGGCAAGCTTCTTCACCCAGATTGCGTACTGGACGTGGAGCGGCTTGTCCAGGCCGTAGAATTTCTTCAGCCGTTCCCGCGCCTCGGCCGTGACCTTGGGGTTCATGGAGATCTGCATTTCCACCGGTTCGCCCGGAGCCAGGTGGACCACAGCGAACGTTATCAGGGTGATGCCGAGCATCAGCGGTATGAGCAGCAGTATGCGTTTTGTCAGGTATGCGATCATTAATACACCTGCTCTTCCTTCGGCACGTACCACTTGATGAAATTGTAGCCTATCCCCGCCGGAGCCGGCTGGATGCCGCGGAAGCGGGCGCTGACCACCGGCAGGGCATCGGGTACGTAGAGGAAGGTGTACGGCTGGTCTTCCGCCAGGATTTCCTGAATCCTGAAGTAGCAGCGCCGGCGTTCCTCCAAGTCGAAGGTGCTCCGTCCCTGTTCCAGGAGCCGGTCGACTTCCGGGTTCCGGTAGCCGATGAAGTTGAATTCCTTCGGTCCGGTCTTGCTGGAATGCCAGATATCGAAAAGGTCCGGATCGGGGCTGATGGTCCAGCCCAGCAGCACCGCTTCGAAATTGCCCTTGTCGATGAACTGCGACACGAACGAGGCCCATTCTATGACCCTGATCTTCACCTCGATGCCGATCGCCTTCAACCGGTACTGGATGATGACGGCGGTTTTCAGGCGCTGGTCGTTCCCCTGGTTGGTCAGGATGGTGACCTGGAACGGCTTGCCGTTTTTCACCAGGATGCCGTCGCTGTTCCTGTCCCGCCATCCGGCCTCGGCCAGGAGCGCCCTGGCCCGTTCCGGGTTGTAATCGAAGTCCTTGATCCGGGGGTTGTAGGCCCAGGTGCCCGGCTTGTAGGGGCCATGGGCGACCTGCCCCATGCCCAGCAGCACGCCGTGGATGATCTCGTCCTTGTTGATGGCCGAGGTGAGCGCCTGCCGCACCCGCCTGTCGGCGAAGAGCGGATTGCGGAGGTTGTAGGCCAGGTAGGTATAGGCCGCCGCGGGGTAGCGGAATTTGTTGAACTTCGACGTGAATTCGGCGGTTCCGGTCTGGCGCTGGTACTGGATCGGCGAAATCCCCATCTGGTCTATGCCGCCCGCTTTGAGTTCCATGTACATGGTGGAACTGTCGGGGATGATTTTGTAGATGTAACGGCCTATGTAGGGGCGCCCTTCGTAGTAGGAGGGGTTGGATTCCAGGACGACCCTCTGGCCGGCGACCCACTGCCGGAAAACGTAGGGGCCGGTGCCGACGGGATTGCGGGCGAGAGGGCTCCTGGTGATGTCCTTCCCTTCCAGGAGGTGGGCGGGAAGAATGGACATGCCCCACGATTCCAGCGCCGGCGCGAAAGGTTTGGCGTAGGTCACCCGGAACGTGTAGTCGTCAGGGGCTTCCGCCTTCAGAACCTGTTTGAAGGCGTCGGCGTAGGCCGTGGGGGTTTTCGGGTCTATGGTGACGCGATAGGTGTACAGCACGTCCCGGGAGGTGAACTCCACGCCGTCGTGCCATTTGACGCCATGGCGGAGGTGAAAGGTTATGGTCAGGCCATCCGGGGCGATCTCCCAGCGCTCGGCCAGGTCTCCCTCCAGCTTGAGGTCCTTGTCGTACCTGACCAGGCCGTTGTACACCAGGCCTGCTATGTCGTGGGACGCGCTGTCGGTGGCGAGGAGCGGGATCAGCGTCGATGGTTCGCCGATCGAGCCCACCGCGATGGCGTCGCCGTAGGCCGGCGCCCCTGCGCTCCTGGCGTGCAGGGGCGGGGCGCTCTTGCCCCGGTCGCAGGAGACCAGGAACGCGAGCGACAGGGCCGTGACCAGGAAGGCGATTCCCCGGCGGTTCATTTCCCACCCATCTCCGCCTTGAGTTTCCTTACTTTTTCCGCAACGGGTCTGTTGCCGGGATCTACCTTGAGCACGCGCTGATAGGTGGCCAGGGCGCGGCGATGATCCCGTTTCGCCGCATAGGCGTCTCCCAGGTGCTCCATGATGGTGGCGTCATCTTCGGTCAGCTTGACAGCCTGCTCCAGTTTGGCGATGGCTTCATCGTACCGCTTCATCTTGAAGTAGACCCATCCCAGGCTGTCGAGGATGAAGCCGTCGTCCGGCCGCAGGCTGACGGCCTTCTTCAGGTAGCCGAGCGCTTCGTTGAGGTTCACTCCCATCTCGGCGTAGGTGTAGCCGAGGTAGTTGAGCGCCTGGGCGTCTTCGGGAGCCAGGTCCAGGACCTGTTTCAGGCGGGCGATGCTGGCGCTCCTGTTGCCGATCTTGTCGTAGAGGACCGCGATCCGGAACTTGATGGACGGGTCTTTGGGGAATTTCCCTTCGACGTCGGTAAGTACTTTGAGCGCCTCTTTCGGCTGGTCCAGGGCTTCGTAAATTCCGGAGAGGTACAGGTAAAGTTCGGCCTTGTCCGGATTTTCGGCGATGGCCTGCTTCAGCAGGGCGATGCCGCGCTCCGGGGTTCCCAGCTCCTTGTAGAGGAATCCGGTCTGGCCAACCGCGTCAAAGTAGACCGGGGAAGACTTGGGGATCTTGCCGAACTCTTCGATCGCCTTCTTGTAGTCGTTTTTTTCGGAATAGGCGGTCCCCAGGTACAGGCGGACGGTGTCGGCCTCAGGGTCCTGCGCGAGTATGCCGTTGAACTCCCGGATCGCCTCGTCGTACTGCTCCAGCTCCAGGTAGAGGAGACCCATCTTGCGGTGGATCTCCTTGCCTTCGAGCCCCTGGTCCGGAAGGGTCTTGAGCAGGGCGAGCGCCTCCTCGAAGCTCTGCTGCTGGATATAGAGCTGAATGAGGTGCTGCGTGACGGGGAGGTTGGCCGGGTTTACGGAGATGACTTCGCGGTAGATGCCGATTGCATCCTCGTACAGCCCCTCTCCTTCCAGGGTAAGGCCGAGGTCGATCATGGCCTGCTCGAAATCCGGCTTGAGTTCGATGGCTTTCCGGTAGTAGCCCGAGGCTTCACGGTGGAGCTTCATCCTGTCGTAGGTCTTGCCGAGATAGTAGTAGGCGAGCGGAGAGTCCGGCGACTTCTTCAGCAGTTCCTTGAGCGTCTTGACCGCTCCTTCGTATTCGTATACCTTCAGGTCGGAAACCGCCAGGTTGATATAGGCGTCTTCCTTGTCCGGGCTCAACTTCATGGCTTTCTCGAAGTGGGGGATCGCTTCCCTGTCCTTGCCGGTCGCGGCCAGGATCATGCCCAGCAGCATGTGCGCCGGACGGTAATCGGGATCGAAGCGGATCGCGGCTTCGCAGGCGCCGATCGCCTCCTGGGGACGGTTCAGCTTCAGGTACGCTTCCGCCGCCTTCTTGTGCAGGAAGGGTGATTCCGGGTCTTCGGCAAGGGCATCCTTCACGTAGAGCAGGGCGCCTTCGGCGTCTCCCTCCAGGAAGCGGATGCGTGCGAGCGCGGAGGTGTAGAGCCCCCGGGAAGCCTTTTTCGTCGAGATCATTTCCGCGGTGGGTGCGGTGAGGGCCGGAGACAGCGCCGTATCGCTGAAGGAGCAGGCGGGAAGCAGCGAAAGGACGAGTGTCGCGATACACGATTTGATGTTCATCTGGCGGTCCGGCAAAAAAACCAGACTGGCGGTACGGTGTCATGACGGGTGAAATATCTCACGGTATCGCTGTCTGGCTCGTTCAAGGTTGTTGTTCGGGCGAATGAAACAATCCGGAATCACTCCCGCGTCGGGGCCGGTTCCGGGTCAACGCATCGAAAAGGAACCGCTCGGGGAAAAATGCTGTACAATTGATGATGTGGAACGACTCCGAATTCGTTGGCTCTGTGGAAAATCTATCATAGACAGCCAGGAGCGTCAATTGAATATCTGGCGACAGTGAATATCTGGCTTCCGAAAGCCGGGGCTGCCATCCCGGCAGTTCCGGGCGATCCCGTGGCGGGGAGAAAGGCCGGCCGTGGACGAGAAACTGCTCGAATCCCTGCTTGATCCGGCGGCATACGAGGAAACCACCTCTACCGTGCAGCTGAGGCAGACCCATGTCTCATTCCTGTTTCTCACCGACAGCCATGTCTACAAGGTCAAGAAGGCAGTCGATTTCGGTTTCCTCAATTTCATCTCCCTCGACAGGCGCCGGTTTTACTGCGAGGAGGAAGTGCGCCTCAACCGGCGGCTGTGCCCCGACCTGTACCTCGGCGTCGTGGAGGTGCGGGAGTCGGGTGGAAGATTTTCCTTCCGCGGCAACGGGAAGGTGGTGGAATATGCCGTCAGGATGAGGCGGCTGCCCGAAGAGCGGATGCTGCACCGGCTGCTGGAGCATGGCGGCGTGAACGAAGCGGACATGCGGCGCGTGGCGCGGGTGATCGGTGAATTCCACCTGGCGGCGGAACGGAGCAGGGAAATCGACGCCTACGGAGACCTGGGCGTCATCCGCCGCAACTGGGAAGAGAATTTCAGTCAAGTGGAAGAATTCATTCCGCGCTGCCTTGACGCGGAAGACCGCGAGCTTGTCCGGCGCTGGGCCGCGCGCTTCATGGAGGAGAACGCCGGCCGCTTCGCCGAACGGGTCCGTGGGGGCCGGATACGCGACTGCGACGGCGACATCCACAGCGAAAACATCTGCCTGGACGACAAGGTGTACCTATTCGACTGCATAGAATTCAACCCCCGCTTCCGCTATACCGATACCACGGCCGATATCGCCTTCCTGCTGATGGACCTGGAGTTCCACGGCAGGCGGGATCTGGCCGAATGCGTCCGCGACGAGTATTGCCGTGTCACCGGCGACACCGGGATGGCGGGAATCCTGGATTTCTACCTGGCTTACCGCGCCTTTGTCCGGGGCAAGGTCACGGCCTTCCGGCTCCTTGACCGGCGGATTCCGGCGCAGGAGCGGGAAGCCGCCGCGGCCATGGCACAGCGTTATTTCCGCCTGGCCAGGGGATTCGTGATCCGCGGGAGACTTGCTCCCTCCATAATCGTCTTCTGCGGCCTTATGGGGACCGGCAAGAGCACGCTCGCCCGCGAGCTTTCGTTCGAAATCGGCGCCGCTCCGCTTGTTTCGGACATCATCAGGAAGGCGCGGGCAGGGCTGTCGCCAACCGAACGCTGCCGCGAGGAATACAACCAGGGGATATATTCTCCGGACTTCACCCGGGACACCTACGAAGAGATGTTCCGCGGGATGGAAAAGATGTCGCGCGCAGGCCTGCCCGTGGTGGCCGACGCCTCGTTTTCCCGCCGGAAGGACCGGGACCGGGCCAGGGCGATAGCCCGCGCAACCGGGGTCCGCTGCGTGTTCGTCCATGTCGTGTGCGACGAGGAGGCCATGCGTCGCAGGCTCGCGGCCAGACAGGACGACCCTGCCGCGATCTCCGACGGCAGCTGGGAGTTGATGCTCCGGCAGCGCGCGGATTTCGAGCCCCTTTCAGGCGACGGGGGAGCGTGGACCGAAGTGGACACCTCTTCGTCGCGCCCGGAGGAATCGGTCAGGCGCATTCTCCGCCGCCTGGGGGCGCTGTGAGCCGTCCGCATCGATACTGGAGGTAGCATGCCGCAAGAGAGACTGCTTCTCACCTACGAGGATCTCAGCCGGGAACTGGAGACGGCGCGCAGGATCCAGCTTTCACTGCTCCCCCAGGCCCCTCCCGACCTGCTGGGCGTTCGCATCGGCTGCCGGTCCGTGCCGGCCCATTTCGCGGGCGGGGACTATTACGACTTTTTCCGGCGCGACGAATACACCATCGACCTGGTCATCGGGGACGTTTCGGGGCACGACCTGGGGGCGGCGCTGATCATGGTGGCGACCCGGAGCATGCTGCGGGCCAACATCTACAAGTCGGGAACCGCCCGGGATGCCCTCGCGGTCCTCAACGAGCTGCTGTTCGACGATTTGACCCGCACCGAACTCATCCTGACCATGTTTTACGCCAAGTACAGCATTGATACACGGTTGCTCAGCTACGCCAACGGCGGCCACGAACCGCCGCTCTTGTACCGCTGCAGCGCCGGGGAATGCGGCCTGCTCGACAGCGAAGGCATGGTGCTGGGCGTGATGAAAGGGGCGGCCTTCGAGGAAAAGACCATCAGGCTCGGGGAAGGGGACATGCTTGTCTTCTATACCGACGGCATCACCGAGGCTCCCGGCCCCGGCGGCGAGCTTTTCGGCAGGGAGAGGCTTTGCCGGTCGGTCTATCGCTACCGGGGAGCTCCGCCGGAAGGGATAATCGACGGGGTTCTGGCGGATCTGGCGGAGTTCTGCGGCGAAGCGTCCTTCAACGATGACATCTCGATGGTCGTGATGAAGGTCGATTGAACGGGCTCGCTGCAACCACATGAGGCGCTGCGCCGGCGAACGGGCATTCGAGCGGAGGGCTTGGCTATGAGGATCGACATTACGGAAGCAAATGGCGTAACGCTCCTGGCGCTGGTCAACGAAAGGCTGGACGCCCACAATTCCGACCAGGTGAAAGCAAAGATCCGGGAGGTGTTCGAATCGGGGGCAAAGGACGTGGTGGTCGACCTGAGCGAAGTCAGCTTTATCGACAGCTCCGGCCTGGGGGCGATGGTGTCGGGATTCAAGAACGCCATATCACACCATGGCCGCCTGGCGCTGTCCGGGCTCCAGACCCAGCCCCGCTCCATGTTCGACCTGACCCGCCTGACCCGGGTGTTCGATATTTACGATAACGCCGAATCGGCGCTCGGCTCCTTTTCGGGGAAGGAACAGTCAGTTTGAGCGACTGCGGGTGGAGTCATGGGCAAGAAAAGCATTGAACTGGATATCAGGATTCCCAACCAGACCCGCTACCTGAGCCTGATCGGCAGGATCGGGAAGGATGTGGCGGGCGAACTGGAGAAGGAGGGTGGGCGACGGGAAGCCCTTGCCGACCGCCTGAACACCGTGCTCACCGAGGCGATGACCAACGCCATCGTGCATGCCCATGACGGCGATCCGGAAAAAACCGTCCATATCTCGATCAGCATAACCGAAGACGAACTGCGCATCAGGGTGTTCGACCAGGGACAGGGATTCGACCTCAATTCCGTTCCCGTTCCCGACTTCGACCGCCTTGAGGAGCACGGCCATGGAATTTACATCATCCGCTGCCTGATGGATACCGTGGCGTACCGCAGGTTCGGGGACCACAATGTCCTGGAGATGCGGAAGAAGCTGAAATGAGCCATCTCCCGGGGGAAGCTACTCTGCGCCCTGATTCCTTCGGGTCACCAGCACCATGATGATGCCGAGGACGAAGAGGGGGATGCTCAGCAACTGACCCATGGAAAGACCGCCGATGAGGAATCCCAGCTGCTGGTCCGGCTCCCGGAATAGCTCGACGAAGGAGCGGAACAGTCCGTACAGGGCGATGAAGCTCCAGAAGACCGTGCCCGCCGGCGCCTTGGACCTGCTTATGAACCAGAGAATCGCGAACATCACCGGGCCTTCGAGAAAGGCCTCGTAGAGCTGTGACGGATGGCGCGGCAGGGGCCCGCCGCCGGGAAAGACCATTCCCCACGGCACGTCCGTCACCCGGCCGTAGAGTTCGCCGTTGATGAAGTTGCCGATGCGGCCCAGGCCCAGGCCGACTGGCGCCGCCGGCGTGCAGATGTCGGCGATCTGCATGATCCCGATCTTCTTTTTCCGGGCGTAGAGAATGACGGCGATGGTCGTTCCGATCAGGCCGCCGTGGAACGACATTCCGCCTTCCCACACCGCGAGGATCTTCAACGGGTTTGCAAGATAGAAGGAAAAGTTGTAAAACAGGGCGTAACCCAGGCGGGCGCCCAGGATCAGGCCGACCGCCGCGGAGAAGACCAGGTCGCCGACGTCGTCCCTGGTAAGGGGGAGCTGCTTGCGCCTGGCGCCGGAAAGGGCCATGAAATAGACGGCGAGGAAGCCGAGGATGTACATGAGGCCGTACCAGCGGACTTCCAGCGAACCGATTTTGAAAATATAGGGCTTGATGTCGGGGAATTGCATGGAGTCGTCCTTCGGTGAAATTTTCCTATAAATAGCAGCAAACCGGCCGGCAGTCAATCGCCGCCGATCCCGGACCGCGAACGGTCGCGGGCAACAACCAAGCGAGGAGCTTATATCGGAATGAGTACGGAAGAGAAAAAAGTCATCTACACCATGATGGGTGTGAGC
The DNA here is from genome assembly GCA_036677645.1 of Geobacteraceae bacterium. Classification (GTDB taxonomy): domain Bacteria; phylum Desulfobacterota; class Desulfuromonadia; order Geobacterales; family Geobacteraceae; genus RPRC01. Next base: position 134,167 of record JAVBWB010000027.1, read on the forward strand.
AAGTTTTACGACAAGCGGCAAGTGCTGAAGGACATTTCCCTGTCCTATTTCTACGGGGCCAAGATCGGTGTCCTCGGCCTCAACGGCTCGGGCAAGAGTTCCCTGCTGAAGATACTGGCCGGGGTCGACCAGGACTTCGTGGGCAAGACCATCCTCTCGGCGGGGCTGGCCGTGGGCTTCCTGGAGCAGGAGCCGGTGCTGGACCCGGAGAAGACGGTACGGGAAGTGGTCGAGGAGGGAGCGCAGGCCACGGTGGACCTCTTGAACGAGTTCAACCGCATCAACGAGCGCTTTGCCGAGCCCATGTCCGACGAGGAAATGGCCGAACTGTGCGAGCGCCAGGCGTCGGTGCAGGAGAAGCTGGACGCGGCGGACGCCTGGGACCTGGACTCGCGGCTGGAGATGGCCATGGACGCCCTGCGCTGTCCGCCTCCGGAGACGAAAACCGCCACCCTGTCGGGCGGCGAGAAGCGCCGGGTGGCCCTGTGCCGCCTGCTGCTGCAGCAGCCCGACATCCTGCTCCTGGACGAGCCGACCAACCACCTGGACGCCGAGTCGGTGGGCTGGCTGGAGCACCACCTGCAGCGCTATCCCGGCACCGTCATCGCCGTGACCCACGACCGCTACTTTTTGGACAACGTGGCCGGCTGGATCCTGGAGCTGGACCGGGGAGAGGGGATTCCCTGGAAGGGGAACTACTCCTCCTGGCTGGAGCAGAAGGAGGAGCGGCTGCGGCGGGAGGAGAAAAGCGAGAGCGAGCGGCGCAAGACCCTGCAGCGCGAGCTTGAGTGGATCAGGATGTCCCCCAAGGGGCGGCACGCCAAGGGGAAGGCGCGCATCACCTCCTACGAGGAGCTCCTGGGCCAGGAGGCGGAGAAGCAGGCGAAGGACCTGGAAATCTACATCCCGCCCGGTCCGCGCCTGGGCAGGCTGGTGGTGGACGCGGACAAGGTCTCCAAGGCTTACGGCGAGCGGCTGCTGGTGGAGGACATGTCCTTCACGCTGCCGCCGGGCGGCATCGTGGGAGTGATCGGCCCCAACGGCGCCGGAAAGACCACCCTGTTCCGCATGATCACCGGCCAGGAGGAGCCGGACAGCGGCGCCATCAGGATCGGCGACAGCGTGAAGCTGGCCTACGTTGACCAGACCCGCGACGCACTGGACCCGGAAAAGTCCATCTGGGAGGCGATCTCCGACGGCCAGGACACCATCCAGCTCGGCAAGCAGCAGGTCAACTCCCGCGCCTATGTGGCCCGCTTCAACTTCTCCGGTTCCGACCAGCAGAAGAAGGTGGGGATGCTCTCGGGCGGCGAGAGGAACCGCGTCCACCTGGCACGGATGCTGAAGGACGGGGCCAACGTCCTGCTCCTGGACGAGCCGACCAACGACCTGGACGTGAACACCCTGCGGGCATTGGAAGAGGCGCTGGAGAGCTTCGGCGGCTGCGCCGTGGTCATCAGCCACGACCGCTGGTTCCTGGACCGCATCGCCACCCATATCCTGGCTTTCGAGGGGGACAGCAACGTGGTCTGGTTCGAGGGGAACTACTCGGAGTACGAGGAAGACCGGCATGCCCGGCTGGGCGCGGCGGCAGACCAGCCGCACCGGATCAAGTATAGGCAGCTCACTCGCTAGGACGGTTCGATTATCGGATGCGAAAAAGGCGAAAGGCGAGTGCCGGCCATTCGCCTTTCGAGTTGGTCATTTACAATGCCCTGCTGACCTCGTCACGTTCAGCAGGGCATTTTTGTTCGCAAAATCCGAAAGTTGCGATTTGTGTGCGTTTTGCCGATAGGGAAGTCCATTGAATGCATGGGATACCGGCCCTTTCCGGATACAAATAAGCGGCAACGTTGGCCTGTCGGGAACAATTTCTATTCTAACTAAAAACCATTGCGGGGCTAACGAGCGGAGCATCGGTAATTCCCCCTTGTATTGTTGATAATTGTTGCTGATGTGCAATAATCATAAATACAATAAGAATAAAAGGAGGGCGAAATGGAAACTTCAAGATTGGCCATGTATTTGATCATAGCGACGTTCGCCATCCTGACGTCAATCTGGTATATGGCTAAAGAACCGCCGTTCGAGGAAATGACGAATCTGGTTCACCTGCTGGCCAGGCATTGATCGGCGTAATCCGCTGGTTTTCATGCCAAACGTCAGCTTGAAAGGTGCAAGGCCGGACGCATGGGTCACCTTTTGCATCGCCTGAAGCAAGCCATCCCCGATGGCAGGGCGTTTCTCTGCCCGCAGGGGATAAACTCTTCCTCTATTCTGTTTTTCTCCTCTTCTTCCCCTTGACAAATCGTTCCGCTCCGCACAAAATGAAACGCTTTTTTGGCTGGAATGAAGTGTGCCTTTCATGAATGTCTTTTTTTAATGAAAAGGAGGGTTTGCAATGAGATTCCGCATCATGCTGCTGGCCGCGGTTCTGCTTCTTGCGGCGGGTTTCGCCCATGGGGCCGCCATCACCCTTACCTACGCCAATTTCCCGCCGGCCCCCACGTTCCCCTGCGTCCAGATGGAGCGCTGGGCCAGAGAAGTTGAAAAGCGCACCGGCGGCAAGGTCAAGGTCAAGACGTTTCCCGGCGGGACGCTCCTCAATGCGAAGAACATGTTCGAAGGGGTGACCTCGGGCGTGGCCGACGTCGGCAACTTCGCCATGAGCTACCAGCCCGGACGCTTCCCGGTTTCAGAATCCATGGATCTCTACCACGGCTTCACCAGCTCCAGCGTGGCCAGCCAGGTCCTGTTCGACCTGGTGAGTAAATACCGCCCCAGGGAATTCGAGAAGGTCAAGATCCTGACCCTCTTTACCTGCCCTCCCACCAATTTCATGACCGCAAAACCCCTCAGGACGCTGAACGAGCTGAAAGGGGTCGAGATGAGGGTGGCCGGTACGAGCGCCGAGGTCCTGAAGCGCCTGGGCGGGGTGCCGGTGGCCATGCCCCAGTCGGAAACGCCCGAGGCCATTCAAAAGGGGGTGGTCAAGGGCATGGTGTCGTCCCTGGAGATCCTGCAGGATTTCAAATTCGCCGCATACACGCCCTATGCAACCATCGCCAACCTGCCGGTCGTATCCTTCGCGGTGGTAATGAACAAGGCCAGGTGGAACAGCCTGCCGCCGGACGTGAAGAAGGTGATCGACGGTCTGGCCCGGGAGCAGGCCGTCTGGACCGGGCAGTACGTGGATAACCACGTAAAGGAAGCCCTGGAATGGTCGAAGAAGAATTACCGGCACCAGGTCATCAACCTATCCGCGGCGGACAGGAAGCGGATCGAGGCGCAACTCGCCCCCATGACCGACGCATACGTGAAAAAAGTCGGCGCCCAGGGCCTGAACGGCACGCAGATCATCGCGGACGTGCAGTCGCTGAAGGCGAAATACGAGAAAACCAATGCCGGGAAAAAACCGGCGAAACGGAAATAATGACGGGTTGAAGGGCCGGAAGTTCCGAAGCCTTCGTCCCGGATGCCTGCCCCGGAAATATGGACCGACTGATCAGTTACCTTTCGCGCTTCTTCATTACCCTGGCCGGGATCGCACTCTTCCTGCTGGTGCTCCTGGCCACGGGAAACGTCGCGTTGCGCCTGTTCCACGTGCCGTTCGCCGGGACGTACGAGCTGGTGTCCTTTTTCGGAGCGCTGGTGACCGCCGGGGCGCTGGGCCACACCCAGCGGCGCAAGGACCACATCATGGTGGATATCGTCACCGAGAAGTATTCCCCCCGGGCGAAGCGGCTGATCGAAGCGGTCAGTCACGGCCTGACGTCGGTCCTGTTCGGGGTCGTGGCCTGGCAGGTGTTCAGGTGGGGTGAGAATATCCGCCTTTCGGGGGAGCTGTCCGAAACGCTGCAGCTCAAGTACCACCCCTTCATCTACGGAGTGGCCGCCGGCTTCGCCCTGCTGGCGGCGGTGCTGCTGCTCGATACCGTAGGGTCGATCCTGCACAAGAGGGAGGACGAGGAATGACCGGCCCGGGTGCTGGACTGACCGGCATCGCCGTGATGCTGCTCATGCTGTTCTTCCTGCGCATACCGGCGGCGTTCACCATGCTCCTGGTGGGATTTTTCGGTTTCGCGTCGGTGACTTCGTTCGACGCCGCCTGCGCCATGATCGGGTCCGAACTCTGGGCCACCTTCTCCAACTACGGGCTGACGGTGATACCGCTGTTCATCCTGGTGGGGGAGATCGTCCATTATGCCGGGTACAACAACGGCCTCTATTTCGCCACCTACCGCTGGTTCGGGCACTACCGCGGCGGCCTGGCCATGACCACCATCATGGCCTCCGCCGCCTTTTCCGCCATCAGCGGCTCCAACACCGCCACCGCGGCCACCATGAGCGCCGTCGCCATTCCGGCCATGAAGGAATACAAGTACCATCCCCTCCTCAATGCCGGTTCGGTGGCAGCAGGAGCGACCCTGGGCGTGCTCATCCCACCGAGCATCGTCCTGGTCGTCTACGGCCTGTATACCGGTCAATCCATTGGCAAGCTGTTTTTCGGCAACATAATCCCCAGCGCCATCCTGACCCTGCTCATCCTGGGAACCGTGGTCGTGATCTGCCGGCGCCACCCCGACTGGGGGCCCGCCGGACCGAAGAGCGGCTGGAGAGAGCGTTTCAGCGCCCTCCCCGAGGCGATCGACATCCTGGTGCTGTTCGGCGTGATCATGTATGCGCTCTTCACCGGCGTGGTGACCGCCACCGAAGCTGCCGCGGTGAGCTGCTTCCTGGCCCTGGTTATCTGCGGACTGCGCCGGAAGCTCACCTGGAAGAGGCTGGGCGGCGCCTTCATCGACACCCTGCGCATCTCGTGCATGGTGTTCATGATCGTGGCCGGCGCCATGGTCTTCGCCAAGTTTCTCACCGTGACCCGCCTCCCTGCCGAAACGGCGGAATGGATAGGCACCATGGACCTGCCGAGATGGATGGTGCTCTGGATGATCCTCCTCTGCTACATCATCGGCGGCTGCATCATGGACGCCCTGGCCTTCCTGCTCGTCTCGCTGCCCATCTTCTATCCCCTGGTGGTCGGGCTGGGCTACGATCCCATATGGTTCGGCCAGGTGATCACCATCGTCACCACCATGGGTTCCATCATGCCTCCCATAGGCATCTGCTGCTACGTGGTTTCCGGCATGTCCGGCATCCCGCTGCGGACCGTCTTCCAGAGCGGCCTCTATTACATGCCTTCCTATGTCGTGTCCATACTGGCGCTGATGGCTTCGCCTTACTGGACCGTCTTGGCCATCGCCGACCTCGTGAAATAGTGGGCTGTCGAATACTTCAGCTGATTCCGCAATAGCCTCGTCAGGCCAGAGGCCGGGCATTGCCAGGCCTGACACAGCACCCTTCCGTTGCTAATCCGTGTTTTGTCCTCGGATGCGAACCCTTCCGTTTTGGCTTTCATGTAAACAAAATAATTACACGAAGTGTTGACGATAAGATTGGGCTGGGTGTAAAAAAGATTAATTTTCGTTTTCCCGGGGGGCTTTCGTGCTGATCGATGGGGGATGCGGGCTTAGAGGTAAATACAGGGCCGTCCGTGCCGGCTGTAAGCTGGTCGGGCGGCTTCGTTGCTTTCTGCAGGCTTCCTTCGCTTGAGCTGCCCGGGAAAATAGGGAAGTGTCCCGAATGGCCGATCGTCTGCAGCGTTGAGCGCTTGAGAAAACTTCAAACCGCCGACTCAATTTTGAGCGGTTCAACCTTGGGAAGCGGCTTCTGCGATGCCTGCCAGAGATCCCATTTGGCTTGGTTTACCAGCCACGACTCCGGCGTAGTTCCGGTCAGCAGGCCAACCTTTATCGCCATTTCGGCGGTCATTGCCGTATGGCCATTCAACAGTTTTTCTGAAATGCGCGTTCAGCTTGAACGTATGTCCCAAAAAGAGCCGTTAAGCGGTGGGCCCGCGTACCGGAAATTCCGGGAACATTTTACAAATTTAAAGGAAATATCATAAACCCGGGGATTATTGTCTATGAGCTTACCTCTTCGCAGAACTGGACTTAATAAAGAAACATCCTTTGCTTTTTCATGCGATCGCTGCAGCCAGTGTTGCCGGGGCAAGAAGATCCAGGTGAACCCATACGAAATAGCGCGCCTTGCCGATAACCTGGCAATGTCCACCGGCGAGTTTGCCAGGAAGTTCACCACTGATGGCGGGACCCAACTGGCATGCAATGACGATGAGACCTGCGTATTCCTTACCTCCGGGGGGTGTGGCGTCCATCGCGACCGGCCGCTGGTCTGCCGCCTCTATCCCCTGGGGCGGCATGTGCCGGCGTCCGGAGAGGAAAGCTTTTCCGAAATCGAGCCCGAGCCCGGTTGCACAGGTGTATACGGCGAGGAGCGCACAATCGGCGATTACCTTGATTCTCAGGGCGCCCGCCCCTATATGCGGGCCGCCGACCGGTATTTGAGCCTCTTCTGCACGTTGTACGGGATCATGCGGGAGAATGCCGGAATACCGGGCAAGCGAAAGGCGGCAAAGCGGAAGTCTGCCGGCATTGACGCCGGTGCCCATGATCAGGTCAATGACATGATGGATGTCGATATCGTTGTAAGCAACTATTGCCGGGAAAATGACCTTCCGTTTCCGAAGGATCCGGACGAAAAGATGGCGCTTCACATCCAGGCGGTGGAAGCCTGGGCACTAAATTATCGGAGGTAACACCATGAAAACGAAGTCTCGTAACAAGGGGCAGCAGCGAGAGGTATCTACGCGGAAAACTCCTGTCAGGCATGCCGTAACGATTGCTTCCGTTGCGGTATCGCTTGCCGCATCCCTCGGCGTAAACGTGGGTGACCTGATCGCCGCCGATCAGTGCAAGGATGCAGCCACTTTGCAGAGAATCCCTGCGGATCAGCAAAAGATTTCGGTTCAGTTCAAGCAGATCAAAGACAAGCAGGACAATCTCGCGCGCCAACTCGAAATCCTGTCGCACCAGGGCAAAATGTCTCCGTCCCGGATCAGGGACCTGCAGGCAATGGAGAGAGAATTGTCTTCCCAGATCAAGAAAGCACGGGAAGACGACGGGAACCTGACTTCCCGGATCAATGAAATCAGGAGGAACACTGTTGAATTTTCCAATAATGTTGGCTCCATCCAGGCGAAAGAGTCGGCAATATCGCATCAGATCAAGGGATTCGAGGAAAAAGAAGCGAATTTGAGGAATCAGCTGAGACAGGTGGGTACAGGTCAGAAATAGGGGAATAATGTTCCTGTTCAAGGGTTAAATAACGAAGCGGGAGGAGCGTGCAATGTTCAGAAAGTCATCTGTATTGATGGGTTCCGTCGGTATTCTCGCGATTGGGGCAGCGGCTTTTGCGATGAACAAAACTGATAAGGGAATCAAGCAGGGGAATGCCGTCGTTGAGGGGAAGGTTACCGGCATCAAGGGAAACCTGGTTACGATAAAGGACAGTAAAGGCGGGGAGCTGGTGCTCGAAGTCAGGTCCGTCTCGGGGCTCAGAGTCGGTGCGCCTGCGTGGTGTGAAGAGGATTGCGGGAAATTCCTGAAGGTGGGAAGTACGGTTGTCAACGTTCAGAAGGTTATAAGGCAAAGGGCCAGTGGCGACCCTCACGTCAATAATATTGGCGCCCGGTAGGGTCATGCCTCGGAAACACCCGGGAAAGAATACCCCTCTTCCCGGGATTGCATAGTGTATATTCGGAAAGTCCGGATGGACGCTCGATGAACATTCTCCGGAATTCAGGGATTTCAAGGGACACACGAATATGGACAAAAATACGACCGACTCCGAGTTGTCGCCCCGCCCCGGCCGTTACCGTCACTACAAGGGAAATGAATATGAGGTGATCGGCATTGCCCGCCACAGCGAAACTGAAGAGGAGTTGGTCGTCTACCGCACGCTGTACGGCGACCATTCGCTTTGGGTGAGGCCGCGCGGCATGTTCCTGGAGAGCGTGACGGTTGACGGCCAGGTCAAACCGCGGTTCGAGTGGCTGGGGGAGATGGGGACGAAGGGGATTTCGGGGTGACGTTAGAGATTCCGGGCGCAGTATATTCGCGGAATTAATTGCGTGCATGCGTACCTCAGGATAGGAGCGCTTCAATGGAACTGAAAGATATCAGGAAAGTGCTGATTGTCGGCGGCGGGACGATGGGCCTGCAGATCGCCTTCCAGTGCGCAGCCCACGGCTACGGAGTCACGCTCTACGACGTTGACGAGGCTGCCTTGAAAACAGCTCTCCAGCGGCTCGCCGCCTATGCCGACAATCTCGTCGCCGGCGGCTGCCTGGAGCGGCGGACCGCCGAAAAAGCCCTTGCCGGGATCGCGGCCACGACCGACGAGACGGAAGCGGCCCGGGACGCGGACCTGCTCAGCGAATCGATTCCGGAGAATCCCGCCCTGAAGGGGAAGGTATTTGCCCGATTCAACGAGCTGTGCCCAGGCCGGACCATTTTTACCACCAATACTTCCCTGCTGGTTCCCTCGGATTTTGCCGAAGCCACCGGCCGCCCCGGGCGATTCCTCGCGTTCCATTTCCACCAGCCGGTGTGGATCGGGAACGTGGCCGATATCATGCCCCATCCCGGGACCGCGGCGGAAATGGTGACGCTGGTCCGCGATTTCGCCCGCTCCATCAATCAGATACCCATGGTTCTCCGCAAGGAAAATCACGGGTATATTTTCAATGCCATGTACAGCCCCCTGAACGCTGCCGCGATTGCCCTGGTCGCCAATGGTGTCGTGTCGGTGCATGATGTGGACCGTGCCTGGATGGGAATCATGAAAATGCCTGTCGGACCTCTCGGCATGCTGGATGATGTCGGCCTGGATACCGCATTGCACATTGCGGAATCGTCGAATGTGACCGGCGACGACCTGCAGAACCGCAAAAACGCTGAATTCCTGAAAAGGGAGTATGTGGACAAAGGATGGCTGGGCGTAAAAACCGGCCGTGGTTTTTATACCTACCCCAACCCGGCGTACCGGGATGCGGATTTTCTGACGGGCGGGGGCAAATAGGGAAGCGTCCTTTTTCCTTTTCCCTCTTTGCCGGGAGGTCCCCCTCCGCTGAGCGGAGGGGGAATTGTCATGGCATGACATTGGTTGCCGTGCGGCCCTATTTGCGATGAAGACCGCAGACACTTTTAATGCATTTAGTTCGACTGCTTAGCCCTGGACCACGCGGCGTGCCGCACGCTTGATGCTGACCAGGTTACGGAAGCTGACGTTGTCGGTGGTGATGTTGTTGCCCTGTGAACCGCAGCCGAGGGTCAGCGACGGGATCATCACGTTGAACAGGCCGCCGATGGCGCCGTGGCTGGTGGGCGAATTGAACACCACGCGGTTGGCGTCGACGCGGGAAGCGAACTCGATGCAGAGCGCGTCGTCGGCCGAGTGGATGCCGGCGGTGTGGCCCGCGCCGCCTTTCTTCAGCAGCTCGGCGCAGCGCTCGATGGCCGCTTCCTTGCCGTCAACCACCATGTAGCCGAGCACCGGGGAGAGCTTCTCGCGGCTCATGGGCTCCACGTCCTGCATGCCCTTGAGGGGGCCGACCAGCAGCGCGCGGGTCCCTTCGGGCACTTTGAAGCCGGCCATCTCGGCGATGACCGGTGCGGCCTGGCCCACGACCTTGCCGGACACCACGTAGCAGTCGCCGTAGTAGAGTTTTTCCAGCTTGGCCTTTTCTTCGGCGTTCACCAGGTATGCGCCCAGCTCCTGCAGCTTGGCGACGGCCTTTTCAGCAACCTTGGCGTCGTCGAAGATCAGGTTCTGCTCGGAGGCGCACACCACGCCGTTGTCGAAGCACTTGGACAGCAGGGTGTCGGACATGGCCTGGTCCAGGTCGGCGTCGCTGGCAACGTAGACGGGGCAGCCGCCTGCACCGACGCCGAAGGCGGGGTTTCCGGAGCCGTAGGCGGCCTTGACCATGGCGCCGCCGCCGGTGGCCAGGATCACGTCAACGCCCGGGTTGGTCATGAGCGCGTTGGTGGCGGCTACGGAAGGCTCTTCGATCCACTGGATGCAGTCCTTGGGGGCGCCTGCGGCGATGGCGGCGTCCAGGCAGAGCTGGGCGGTTTTGGTGCAGCTCTTCTGGGCGCGGGGGTGGAAGCCGAAAATCACCACGTTGCGGCCCTTGAGCGCGGACAGCACCTTGAAGCAGACGGTGGAGGTGGGGTTGGTGGTGGGGGTCACCGCGGCAACCACGCCGACCGGTTCGGCGATTTCGATGATGTCGTTCTCATCCTTGACCACGCCGACGGTTTTGACGCCCTTCATGTCGTTCCAGATAACGGTGGAGCCGAAGTGGTTCTTGATCGTCTTGTCGGCAACATTGCCGAGGCCGGTTTCTTCAACGGCCATCTTCGCAAGTTCTTCCTTGTTGGCCTCGATAACCTCGGCGATCGCTTCGCAGATCGCATCGGTCTTTGCCTGGTCGAGCTTTTTGTACTCGGCAAGGGCTGCTTTTGCTTGCTGAACCATCTGATTGATCTTTTCTTCTACCATGTAGATCCTCCTGAAAATCCGGGCGCGTGGGCCCGGTTGAATAACATTGCTGGGGGTTCGGGTGGGACGCCTGTCACTGAAGCATCGGCCGGTGGTCCCTCTATAAAAAAACGCTCGGTATTTTTAGTGAAGCTAAAGCGTTCTGTCAAATGGAAAAAATGTAACCGGATATCACCCGCTGGAGAGCTTCCAGTCCGGCTTTTTGGTTAACTGACCGGGCGGCCGACTGAAAACACCGGTATGAAACGGCGGCAAATTTTTTGGGCGCGGCTTGAAAACCTTTCGCACTTTTGCTCGTCAGGTAAAGAACGCAGGTTCCCCCGTTGAAACCCAGATGACGAACTCAGCGTCCGTCTGGCGGTAATGCCGTGATAATCAGGCGATTTGTTGCTGTATGGGGTTGCGGAGCCTGGAACATAACGGCATTTTGACGGCGAAATGAGGGAAATGCCGGGAACAACGCGGAAGTCAGGGGGAAATCCCCGCTTTGCTCCCGGCATTGCGTTGGCTCTGCTCCTGAAGGCAGTGGCTTCGGGCAGGAACCGGGGCTCCCTCATCGCCACCGAGACCCAGGACATCCTCCTGGGCTCTCCCAAGATCAGGGAGGTGAAGGCCAACCTGGGGGTCCTGGAGGAGGAGAGCGTCAATGTGGTGGTCCACGGCTATGGTCGGGTTCACGGTGGAGGAGATCCTCAAGGCACTGCACGGCGCTCCCACCGGCACGTAGAGTTTACCGTCCGGACCGAACAGGATGAACTTCCACCCGTGGTGGGTCCTGGCCGGGAACGAGTCGTTCACCACCACCGGCCGGGGAGGGTGCGCCAGGCGGTTTTCGATATCGTCGAAGCGGAGCACCCTGTGCACTTCCGCCACGTAGAGGGAGCCGTTGCGAAAGGCTACGCCATTGGGCATTTCCAGGCCGTCGGCGAGTACGTACACTCGCCGTTCACGCTCGTTCCCCTTGTATGGTGTAACGGCGTAGACTTTTCCTTCTCCCCTGGTTCCGACGAAGAGCGTTCCCCGGGCTCCCAGGGCAAGGGATCGCGCGCCCGGAAGCCGGTCCTGGTACACTTCGATGGCGAATCCCCGGGGAAGCCTCACCAGGTTCAGCTTAGACTCGGCGGCGGATGAGAAAGTGGACGGGAAAAGGGTGAAGAGCAGCAACGAGGACAGCAGAAAAATGAGGCGGCACGTGGATTCCATCCGGAGATTTGTCATCATGGCGACCTCCCGGAATGTGCATGATGGAGGAATATCGGGCGCTGGGGCTGCACTTTTTGCGAATTCCCTGGCGCCGCTGTTTCCAGAAGGGAATTTTATCATAGTTCGGCCGCTTCGTTTTACTGGATCCTATAGACCTGCCTTTTATCTTGCGTGACCGGAGGCGGCCAGGTTTATCGGATCTCCGGCAGGCACCCGCGATGCGCTGCCCATTTTCCCCTTTATGCGGGAGTAGAAGCTAATAGAAATAATCGCATCCCCCTCACACGAGAAAATGATTTTCAAATTCAAAAATAGTGGTATAATCGGATCATGAAATGGAAACGTAGTACGGAAGACCAACTGCGCAATCGAGTTCAAAAGGCTCTCGTCGTCAAGGGGTGTGTAGCGTTTCTACCCACTCCGGGGTGAAGCGGGTTTCGGCAGACATGAGACGCGCCAAGTTGGCGTGCGTGCAAGCGTCCGGTTCCACGGATAACAGCTGGTCCGTGTGATGGAGGAGCAGAGGAGCGGCACGATGTGAAGGGGAGAGCGGCCGAAGCACGCTCTCCCCGTGTTGTTGGATATCAGGCGGTTAAAACGTAATGCGGCCTGCTATTGCCGGACAGGTCCGTTTGGCGTCGGTGGGTTTTCTGCCAGCAGGCGCAGGAGCTCCCCCCTGCTGTGCCTCCGGTCGGAAATCCGGCCCTTTTTCGAGTTGACGATGAAGGCGAAGGAGAATTCCCTGCCATCCGCGTTGACTCCGTACCCGGCCAGCGCGAACACATCGTCCAGGCGGCCGGTTTTCACCCGGAAGCGCTGGTCGGTGTAGCCGATCCGCTTCACGGTCCCTTCAAAACCGGGACGGGGAAGGGTTTTGCGGAAACTGTCGTACCACGGTTTTTTCGATACCTGGTACAGATAGTGGGCGATGAAGCCGGCGGTGATCCTGTTCCCCCGGGCCAGGCCGCAGCCGTCTGCGATTATGGCTTCCCCGGAGGGGAGGTCAAGGCTTTTGAGGAAACTGCATACCGCCCTGTTGCCCTTGTCCCGGGTCCCCGGAGACCCAAACCGCTCTTCTCCCAGGGAATACGCAAGGTTCTGCGCCGTCACGTTCCTGCTGTGCACGTTCATGTCGTGCAGGGTCGCGAAAAGTTCCCGTTTGTCCCTGATTTCCACGGAATGCCGGGCAAGCATGAAGGTCTTTCTGCCGCGTTTGCGCCCCTTTTTTCCTTTGACGATAACGGACTTGCGCACGGTCACGACTCTGCTCATCGTTCCGCCCTGTTGCGCATGATCGAGGACGGCGCCTGTGATGAGGAGCTTCATCAGCGAAGCGGGAACAAGGCGTTCCCGCACTGAATTGCCGGATTCAGCCATCTGCCTGCCCGTTTCCAGGTCGATCACGGCCAGTGCCCACTCGGCGTTTCCGGGCAGGAACGGCTCAAGGAGCTTTCCCAGGTCGCGGCCGGGTTCGTCTCCATGGGCCGGGCAAGCGGCGGCAGCAAGTATGATCAACGCCATGGCAATGGCGCCCTTCAGCAGTATCCTGCGCAAAGATTCCATTTCTCCGGTCTCCTGTTGCGGAATCGTCAGAATTCGATTCCCTGGTCCCGGAGCTGAGCCAGGACAATTTCCTTCCAGTTGCTGTTCGCGGCCGGATTGGCGGGGCTCGGATGGAGAATTTTCCCCACCTTCACGCCGCTGCCCTTGAGTATTTCCCGTGCCCGTTCCTCGGCGAAGTTGCCGACGCCTATGACCCTGGCCGGCCCGATGTGTTCGATGCATCTGAGCAGTGCGCTGTCGCAGGCCTGCAGCATGGGCGCCCTTTCTCCGCTTTTCAGCTTGTCAGGGGTAAGGTTCCTGCCGTCGGCGTCGAGAAAAAGGAGGGGACAGTAATTGACGACGAAGAAGCGCCCGAAAAACCTCTCCGGCGTTCCGCACCGTTCCCGGAACAGCCCCCACAGGCGACGGCCGCTCACTTCGCTCCGCCGGCATTGGAAGCCCTCGACCCGTTTTTTCGGGTGTTCCGGACACGGTCTGCCCACGTCCCCGCCGATCCCCAGCCAGTTCTGCACCATGTCGATTTCCCCGAAGGGAACGCCGGTCTGGGCCATTCCCCACGGTCCGGGGTTCATGCCGACGAAAACGGCTTCCCTGCCGCCTCCGCCGTAACGGGTGAGGTATCGCTCATGGGGTTTGCGGGCATAAACGAGCGGGTTGTACACGTAGGCCACCGGCGCGGAAAACCGGAGAAGGCGCAAGTCCTCGACCAGTCGGTCGGTAATTTCCAGCAGATCCATAAGCAGGGTTACTCCACGAAAAAGTTCCGTTATCGCACAGGTTAATCTGTACCACGGAGGGGTTTTTCCGATCAACCCTTTTCGTCCCGGGGCATCCGGAGGTACCATATCTGTCAATTTTTGTCTTGGCCCGAGATTTTGATTGATTAAGGCTAATGCTGCGCATGGTTAGTAAGTGCTTGCAATTCAGAGCGCAAGCCGATTACAATTCCTATCATGGCATCAGAATGAGAATTCACCTGAGACGTACCATGAGTCGATCCCATGATTGAATTGAACGCCGTCAGTAAACGATACGGTTCCCTTACGGCTGTAGACAATGTTTCTTTTTCTGTCAAAGCGGGGGAGTGCTTTGCCCTGCTCGGGCCGAATGGCGCCGGCAAGACCACGATCGTCAGGATGCTGCTCGACTTCACGCGACCGACAGCAGGATGCCTGTCGATCGGCAGCATTCCGAGCACGGATGCGAAGTGCCGGGCGTCACTCGGCTATCTGGCCGAAAACCACCGTATTCCGCCGAATCTTTCAGGATGGCAGTACCTGCTGCGCTGCGCGGAGCTTCTGGGCATGAGCCGGTCCGATGCCGTTGCGCAATGCGGGCGCGTCGTCGAGCTGATCGGAATGCAGGGGAGGGAACATGCTAAGGCCGGCACCTATTCCAAGGGCATGATCCAGCGGTTCGGCTTGGGCGCAGCGCTCGTGGGAAATCCGAAACTGCTGATTCTCGACGAGCCCACCTCCGGGCTGGATCCCATCGGCATCAGGGAGACGCGCCTGCTCCTTGAGTCGCTGAAGGGCCAGGGCATGACGGTCTTTCTGAATTCGCACCTCTTGTCGGAAGTGGAAAAACTGTGCGATACCGCGGCCATCATCAACCGCGGCGCGCTTCTGGTGAAAAACGATATTTCCTCCATTGTAGAGGACGGCGATACGCTGGAAGACGTGTTTGTCCGACTTGTGAAAGGTTGACGTAAAATGTCGAAACCGTTGGCCCTTGTTGCCGGGATTGCCAAACATACGATTCTCGATGAAGTTCGGCAGAGAAGCTTCGTTATCATGTTCGCCGTGTGCGCCCTCGGCGTGTTTCTGGTTCGCGGCTGCTATCACGGCGATTACGTGGTGAACGGACAGTATCTCGATCCCGGAACAGTTGTCAGGGCGCTGTCGAAAGCGGCGTTCCACGTTATCGGCGCGGGCGTGTTGGTCATCGCGGCGCTGCTTTCCATGCGCGTATTCAGGCGCGACCGGAACGATGGGACGCAAGCGTGCGTATTGTCGAAACCCATCGCCCGGTGGCAGTATGTTGCCGGTAAGATACTCGGGGTTTGGGTCGTGTCGCTGCTGTTCATGTTCCTCCTGCACGGCATCGTGTTCCTGATCACGTCCCTCAATACGCAGGTTTTCATGCCGGAATATCTTGCTGCCTCGCTGCTCTGCTCCATAAACCTGCTCTTCGTGGTTCTTGCCGCGTTTCTCCTGTCGCTCCTGATGCCGGATATCGTCGCATTTCTCAGTGTCCTGGGAATCGGTGTCGCGGGCTTTGTGGCCGATGGCATTGCCGCAGCCAGCCACAGCCAGATGGCGCAGATGATGATGCGGCAGCCGGGCGCAAGCCCCCATTCTGACCTTGCCTGGTGGCAAGTTCTCTATCATGTATGGCCGAAACTCCTGGGCGTTCAGCAGGGGGCTACATCGCTGCTCGGAGACGAACCGTTCCATGGATTCGGTTCCCTCTATCCGTTTGCCAATGTCCTATTGTATTGTGCCATTCTCGGCGCAGTGCTTTTTTGGCGTTTTAGGAGTGAAGAGATAATCTAGCGTGCTGATTGCGGCCGGGGAGCGGCGTGTGAAGCAAAAACTTCCACCTTTGGCATCCGTACTAAAAAACAGGAGCAGAATCGTTCCCGACGCTGCCCCTGATTGCGTTGCGTTTATTGCGAGTGCTTGCGGATTACAGGTTCCCCTTCTTGCTCAGCCTTCTCCTGAGCCCGCAGATCCCGGCAAGGCCCGCGCCGAGCAGCAGGACTGTTGACGGTTCGGGAACCGGGGCTTGCCGGTTGTCATCGAAATAGGTCCTGAACGTATAGTCGAAAGTTGGAAATTCTTGAAAACCGGGCCATGCATGCACTTCTCCATCGGCATATGGATTGCTTATATCACCGGCGATGCCGAGCGTGCGGTTCTGAGAGGTGAAAACCAGATAGTAAGTTGCGCCGGCTGTGATGTCTACCACATCCCAGGAAACGTCAACCCATGATCCCGATGTTGCGAGGCCGCTTCCGGATGCGAGCATCTGTGCGCCCGCCTGGTTCGGCAACGCATTCCAAAGTGCGATGGTAACGATGTCGGTCGTACCTACGTTGCTTTGCAGGAATATGCCCGCCCCGGATATGTTGCTGTTGGTCTGTTGAAACGATTGCGCCAGGTCGTCCGCGGCAAAAGACGCCATATAGCGCGGTGAGTTCGGCTGGTTCTGATCGATAATCGGCGCGGCAATCACGAGGGTTGAAAAGCACATGACAAACGATGACAAAAGTATGGCCGGCAGCAAATGTCTCATGATTAATCTCCTTGTTTCAGTAATTATTTACCGATTATTAAGCAAAAGTCATACCAGATATTAAAATACTTAAATTACATCGGGTTAGGATTTTTTAGCTACCGGACTCCGTTCGGATATTGTAGGATTTTCCGACAATTTGTCGGACATGTTTACACCTGCTCGTCTCGGGCATGATTCCGGATCTTCTCCTTCCTGATCAGTCCGGGAAATTTTATTTTCCTCGTGTTCATCCGGTAACTCCGGACAAACACTTTCTTGTTTCCAGATGGAAGCTATCGCGCTTTCCCGCGGCAAATTGCTATCTTTGTGAAGACAATGAAAGGACGCCATCCTCCGGCCCACGGTTTTTTTCAGCGACAGCCGGCAGGATGCGGCAGGTGACGGAGAAATTCGCATTTTTCAAAAGCGGCAGGCGGTTGCTCGATAAGCTTGGAAGGTTTCGGAGTAAAAAAGTCACTCGTGGGAGGACTGGAATGAAGCAGAACATACTTGAAAAAGGAGCCATTGTGCAGCGTGACGGCGAGTCTTTCGCCATCAAGGTCCACATGCCGGGCGGGTACACAAAACCGGAGGAACTGCGCAGGATCGCCGATGTGGCTGAACGTCACGGCGTTCCTGAGATCAAGATCACCACCGCGCAGCGAATCGCGCTTTTCGGCATTCCGGAGGAAAAGCTGGATGCGGTGCGCGCCGAGCTGGGCGATCTGGAAGAGGGCGGCACCGGTTTGTGCATCCGCTACGTCAAGATGTGCCCGGGCGCCAGCTGGTGCAAGTGCGCGCAACGGGTGACCCGAGACGTCGGCATGGAGATGGATCGGCGCTATCACCGCCTCCAGGTGCCGTGGAAATTCAAGATGAGTGTGTCTGGCTGCTCGAACGACTGCTGCGAGGGTTTCATCAGGGACCTGGCTCTTGTCGGCGGCCCCACGGGCTGGAAGATCCTGGTCGGCGGGAACGGCGGTTCGCTTCCGCGCATGGCCCAGGTGCTGGTGGAGGACCTGCCCACTGACGTGGAGGCCCTGGCCGTGGTGGAGCGGCTGGTTTCCTGGTTCACCGCGGCGGAGAGGAAATGCCGCATCGGCGTGGTTATCGAAGAGATGGGAATAGAGGCATTCCGCAAAGAGGTGCTGTAAGCTGTCGTATTGCTTGCCGGGCGCTCACCTGATGGTGGTTTTCCGAACGGCGAGGGGGAGAATCGAGCGGAAATAGCGGCACTACCGGTCTTGTTTCGCATTTCATGTGTAATATCAGTGGGATAAGTCCTTAGATAACCGTTGACGAGGATGTCAGCCGAGGACTAAAATGGAACCATCCGGAAAAGATGAAGGTGATTGGAGCTCGGGAATTGTGTTTGACACTCTCGAGTGGAATAATCGCCATCTCGAGGAGAAAACCGGAAGGAGGTTCCATATATGAGAAAAATACTGGGATTGTTTTCGATAATTGCGGCGCTGCTCAGCTTTGCTGCCGTTGCCGTCGCGTCGGATATCCATCCCCGGAACGCTAATGGCGTCACGTACGTCAGCGGCGGGGTGGGGATGGACGAGGTGGCTGCGCTCCGCGACATGGCCAGGTACTACAATCTGAGGCTTACTTTCGCGGCCAAATGTAACGGTGACTATATCGCCGGCGTGAACGTGACCGTACTCGATGCCAGAGGGAAGGAAGTCCTGAATACGGTAGCCGACGGTCCGATGCTGTTCGCAAATCTGGCGCCGGGCGTGTACCAGGTAAAGATGGACCACAAAGGCGACGTGCTGGAAAAAAGAGTGCACATCACTTCGAGGCGTCCGCTTGCGGCGACTTTTGCCTGGAGCAACGTGGACTTCGGGTCTGTTGTCCATTGTGGCTGAATTGTCTTAGCTTGGATGAGAAGGGTGGGGAGGATAGCGAGCACTCCCCACTTTTTTGTCCGGAGCGCCGGGAATGCGTGCATAGGGAATGCGGAATCCGACTGCTCCCGGAAGGGGAGGGAACCGTGTGCCCGAGCGTTCCGGCAACAAAGGGTTGACAAAAAGCTTCCATTCCGCTCAGAATGATAATCCGCTCCTGTCCGGGGCGCATGAAGAGGGAAGGAGCCCTTTCTTTGAGGAATGAAAGAATACTGCTGCAGGGCAATGAAGCCATTGCCCGCGGCCTTGTGGAAAACGGCTGCGAAGTTGCGACCTCCTACCCCGGGACTCCCGCCTCTGAAATCCTGACATCCGTCATGGCCTGGCAGAAGGCGGAAGGGCCGGCAATGCACGTGGAGTGGGCGGTCAACGAAAAGGTCGCCCTGGAGATCGCCTATGCCGCGAGCCAGTCGGGGCTCCGAGCCGCGGTGGCCATGAAGCAGGTGGGGCTGAACGTCGCTTCCGACCCGCTCCTGAGCGCGGCATATCTCGGTGTCACCGGCGGTTTCATCGTCATCAGCGCGGACGATCCCGGACCCCACTCGTCCCAGACCGAGCAAGACAGCCGTTTATTGGCCATGCTGGCGAAAATACCGGTATTGGATCCCGATTCCCCGGGCCAGGCGAAGGAATTCACTTCACTCGCCTTCGAGCTTTCCGAAGCGTTCCGGGTGCCGGTCCTCCTCCGTCCCACCACCCGGGTCTGCCACGCCTGCCAGGACATCCTTCCCGATGCCGTGAAGAACCTGGAGCGCAAGGCCGATTTCAGGAAAGACCCCACGCGGTGGGCCGCAACCCCCAACTTCCGCTACCGCCTGCATCTGGAACTGAACCGGAAGCTTGCCGACATCGCTGCCTACGGACCTACTGCGCCTCGCCGGCTCAATCCCGGTGCGAAATCGGAAAAAGCGGTAGTGGCGTCCGGAGTCGCCGCCGCACATGCGCGGGAAATCCTGGCGAACCTCGGGGTGTGGGACCAACTGCCCCTGTTCCAGGTGATCCAGCCATATCCGCTGCACGAATCCTTTGTCCGCGACATACTCAACGATTATGAAGAGATCCTGGTCCTGGAAGAGACCGCGGGCGTGATCGAAATGCAGCTCCGCGACCGCGGCAAGGTGCGGGGCAAACTTTCCGGCGCGGTCCCGGAAGCAGGGGAGCTGCTGCCCGAGCTGATCGAGGGCATCGTGGCGGATTTCGCCGGCACACCATACAAGCCTGCGCCGATTCCGGCCGCTGCTGCCGGCCGGCGGCCGACCCTGTGCCCCGGCTGCCCCCACCGGGCGAGTTTCTACGCCATCAAGAAAGCGGCGCCGAAAGGGATCTATCCCAGCGACATCGGCTGCTACACGCTGGGATTGAACCTCGGCGGAGTGGACACCGTCCTGTGCATGGGAGCTTCCGTCAGCCAGGCGGCTGGTTTTCACCAGTCGTACCGGATCAGCGGAGAGCAGCGCGACGTCGTGGCCACCATAGGAGACTCGACGTTTTTCCATTCGGGAATTCCGCCCCTTATCGACGCGGTCAGCCAGGGCGCGCGGTTCGTTTTGGTGATACTCGACAACTCCACCACCGCCATGACCGGCAACCAGCCGACTCCGGCCGCGCCGCTTCCCGGCAAGGTCCCGGTCTCCATCGCCCGGCTGGTGGAAGGGTGCGGCGTCCGCTTCTGCAGGACCGGCGATCCGCTGAAGCTTCCGGAGTTCACCGCTCTGGTCGACGAAGCGGTGCAGTTCGCCAGGAGCGAGGGCGTGGCAGTGGTGATCGCCAAGAGTCCCTGCCTGGTGGACCGCAACCGCCCCCGGACGCAGCGGAGGCAGATGGAAGTGGCCGGCTCCTGTTCCGGCTGCCGGGTCTGCACCAGCCAGTTCGAATGCCCGGCCCTGGTGTTCGACGAGGAAACGAAGCGGGTGACGGTCGATCCCCTCATCTGCAGCGGCTGCGGCGTCTGCATCGACGTGTGCCCGTCCCGCTCCATCAGAAGACGGGAGGAAGAACGATGATTTCCCAGCAACTGATACTGTCCGGGGTGGGCGGCCAGGGCATCCTGTTCATCACCCGCCTGCTGGCCGAAACCGCCATCGCCAAGGGGCTGCCGGTCATGACCTCGGAAACCCACGGCATGGCCCAACGGGGAGGCATCGTCATCTCCCACCTGAAAGTGGGGAGCTTTTCGAGCCCCCTGGTGCAGCCGGGAAAGGCGGACGGGCTGATCGCCCTCAAACCGGAGAACGCTTTCCTGCACCGCCACTTCCTGAACGGGAGCGGCTGGATCGGGATGAACGCCGCCTCCTTGCCGGTGGGCGGGGGAGAGCTGCCTTCATTTGCCGTGCCGGCCGACTCGATCGCCCTGGAAATGAAGGCGCCCAGATCGGTCAACCTGATCGTCCTGGGGCGCGTTCTGGCCGAGCCGGGCCGGCTGTTCTGCAATTTCGAGGATGTGCGCCTGATGCTGGAAAATAAGCTCGCATCGAAACCTTCCCTCCTTCAGAGTTCCCTTGAGGCATTCCGGGCTGGGGCCGATTTCGCTCAACGGGCAGGATGCTGAAGGAGGAACGGTAATCATGCTTAAACGTTTTCCGCCGAAAGCCGCGACGACAGCGGACTTGGCGGCGCTGCAGCTGGCGGGGCTCAAGTGGACGGTCCGCCATGCCTGGACCAATTCACCGGCCTACCGGGAGAAATTCGCCAAATCCGGGGTCAAACCCGAAGACATACGGTCACTGGAAGACCTGCAACGTCTTCCGTTTACCACCGCCCAGGATCTGGCCGAGGGCTATCCGTTCGCACTGAAGTCCGTTCCCTTCTGGGATATCGTGCGGGTTCACGCTTCCTCGGGCACCACGGGAAAACGGAAAATCCTCTCCTATACGCGGAAAGACCTGGACGACTGGCAGGACATGTTCGCCCGCTGTTACGAACTGGCCGGAGTGACCAGGGACGATCGGGTCCAGATTGCGGTGGGCTACGGGCTCTGGACCGCCGGCGTGGGCTTCCAGCTCGCCTGCGAAAGATACGGGGCCATGGCTATCCCGGTCGGGCCGGGGAACCTGGACATGCAGATCGCTTTCCTCCAGGACCTGCAGACCACGGTCTTCTGCTGCACCGCTTCCATGGGCCTCCTCCTTGCCGAGGAAGTGCACCGGCGGGGGATCAGGGACAGCCTGAACCTGAAGAAGATCATCATGGGCGCCGAACGGAGCGGCAGCGCCATGCTGGAGACCATGCGCGAGTTCCTCGGCGTGGAGGAAATCTACGACATCACCGGGCTCACCGAACTGTACGGTCCGGGGACCGGCCTTTCCTGCAGCTTCAACAACGGCATCCATTACTGGGCGGACTACTACATCCTGGAAATCCTCAATCCCGAGACACTGGAGCCTGCGGAACCGGGCGAAATAGGGGAGATGGTCTATACCACCCTGGGCAAGGAGGGCGTGCCGCTGGTGCGCTACCGCTCGCGCGACCTGACCCGGCTGATCGGGGGGGAGTGTCCTTGCGGATGCCCGCTGCCGCGCCATGACCGGATCCTGGGACGTTCGGACGACACGGTGATTTTCCGGGGAGTGAATATCTATTCGGGCCAGGTGGACGAGGTGCTGAACCGGGTCGGCGGGGTCGGCAGCGAATACCAGATACTGCTCGATCACGGCCGGGACGGCCGGGACTACATGCTGGTCCGGGTCGAGCGGGCGCGCAACGGTGATGCCGTTCCCGACGACCAGGTCGCGAAGGGCATAGTCTCGGGGATAAAACGTTCCCTGCTCGTTTCCTGCACTGTGGAAATCGTGGACTATGGGACTTTGCCCCGCTCGGAGAAAAAGACCAAGCGTCTCTTCGACAACCGTACGTTTGAGTGAACGCGTTTTTCCGGAAAAACCGGAAACAGTCTGAAAGGAAGGACACATGATCGCGAAAAAGGAAAGCCGTAGCTCAGGAATCAATTACAGCCTGGTTGCACTGGCCATTACGGCCGTTATTGCTTCGTTTGCCGTGACCGACGCGCGTGCCGGCCTGCCGCTTCCGCCTGCCCCGCCGGTGCCCAGGAGCCTCCCGGCGCCGCCGGGGGTGCCGGCGTTTCCGGGAGTACCCGCGCCTCCGGGCGTGGTCGTGCATGGGGGGGGAGGAAGTTACGGTGGCCACAAGCTTAAGAAACCGAAGCACAAAGGCCATGCTTACGGCCACTACAAGCATAAGAAGCATCACTGAAAATCTGTGAGATTACTAATTTTTAAAGGAGATTCCAATGCCCAGAGCAAGTGCGCGCCACATACTGGTGGCCAGCAGGGAAGTATGTGAAAAACTCAAGGCGGATATCGAGGCGGGTGCCGATTTCGCGGCTGTTGCAAGGGAACACTCACTGTGCCCCTCCGGCAGACAGGGCGGCGCTCTCGGCACGTTCGGCCCGGGTCAGATGGTGAAGGAGTTCGACGAAGTCGTGTTCAGCGGTGAGGTCGGCAAGGTTCACGGTCCGGTGAAGACCCAGTTCGGCTATCACCTGGTGGAAATTACCAGCCGCACGAACTGAACAATACAGGGGCTCCCGCGTTCGGGCGCCCCTTCTTTTTCGGGAGTTCCCGTTCGGGCCGCCTGGCCCAAGGTTCCATTTTTTAAGAAGTGCCTTATACTGAAGAATCAGGGCCGCCTGGTGCGGGCCCTTTATCGATCTGAATCCTGAGGAGGCTCTCCATGAAAGTCGGCGACAGGCCAGCAATCTGGATCCTTTCCGCGGCGGCCGCTCTACTCCTGTTCGTCATCCTTGTCCTGCCGGGCATCGTCCGTTCGGTGGCGATCGACAAGATCGAGAGCGCGACGGGGAGAAAAGCATCCATCTCCCGGATCACGTTGAATCCCTTCACCCTGACGGCCGGGATTACGGGTTTTCACCTGGCGGAAAGGAGCGGGGGGAAGGCGTTCCTGAACTTCAGCAGCGCCCGCCTCAAGGTCAGCCCGGCATCGCTGACCAGGAGGGCGCTGATCGTATCGAACATCAGCGTCACCAGGCCGTATGTCCACCTGGTCCGCACGGGGCCCAACACCTACAATTTTTCCGACCTC
Source organism: Geobacteraceae bacterium (assembly GCA_036677645.1). Lineage (GTDB taxonomy): Bacteria > Desulfobacterota > Desulfuromonadia > Geobacterales > Geobacteraceae > RPRC01. Next base: position 157,668 of record JAVBWB010000027.1, read on the forward strand.
ATCAAACCGGGGAAGCCTGAGAGCAAGCCGGTTCAGTTTTCAGTCAACAACATCCAGATCACCAACGGTTCCGTGGATTTCCGCGACGAAGCCGCCGCACGGCCGACCGACCATACCATCAGGCGACTCGATCTCTCCCTGCCTTTTTTCAGCAACATCGAATACCTGGCTGACATCTACGTGGCTCCCCGCATCAAGGCCGTCATCAACGGAGCCTCCTTTGCCGCTGACGGGAGGTTGAAACCCCTTGCCCAATCCAGGGAGGTTTCGATCATCCTGAACATCAAAGATGTGGATATCCCCCACTACATGGCCTATCTTCCGGTGAAATCCCCGCTGGACGTCAGATCGGGGCGTCTGGCTTCCGCGCTGGAGGTGGGGTATCGGGTTTCGGCGAACAAGAAGCCGGACTTGACCCTGACCGGCGCACTGGGGTTGCAAGACCTGGACGTAAGGGACCGCCAGGGGGCGGAACTGCTCGCCTTGCGATCCGGGCTGCTCCGGGTCAGGCATGCCGAGATCATGGCCGGAAACTTCGAGCTCGACTCCCTGGAAACGGCCGGGCTTGAGCTTTTCCCCGACCGGGACAGCCAGGGCAAGTGGACCTGGCAGCGTCTGGCCGGCAGCCCGGCAGCGGATTCGGGAAAGCCGGAAACCGGGAAGTCTCCGCAACCGCTGGTCAAGGCGGCGCTTGTCAGGAGCTTGGGGGGGAAGGTGCATTTTCGTGACAGGGTCCCCCGGGGTGGTTTTGCTTCCGAACTGGACCGGATCGATCTGACGGTAAAGAACTTTTCGACCGAAAAGGACCGCAAGAGCCTCCTAGAACTGCTCGTTCACTCGGCGCGGGACGAGTCGGTCACCCTCAAGGGCGACCTGACGGCCAATCCTCCTGCCGCGGCCCTGAAACTGGAGGCAAACCGTGTCGACCTCGGCGCCTACTATCCCTACCTGGCCGACAGTCTGACTTCGCCGATAAACGGGAAACTCGACGCATCGGCAGTGATCAATTACGGAGGCGAGAACGGCCTGTCGTTGACCGAAGGTACGCTTACCTGCCGTGAGCTCGTTGCGAAGTTCACTGGCAAGGACGGTGTCAGGCTGACCGAGGTTGCCGCCAAGGGTATCGGTTTCTCCGACAAACAGCAACAGGCCCTCGTCGAATCGGTGCTGTTCAGGGGTGGCGACATCAGGCTGTCTCTTGACGAAAAGGGGCGGCTTACTCCCGAGGCATTCCTGCGTGTCAGGCTCGAGGAGAAGACAAAGAAGAACCGTGCCCCGCAAAAGGGCAGGGCTTTTTCCTACCTGGTCAAGCGGGTCGAAGGATCCGGGCTGAATGCGTCCTTCACCGACCGGACCCGGGAAGGGGATCCGTCCTTTGCCCTGCGCCAGCTGCGCTTCTCCCTGGGAAACCTCTCCGAGAAGCTCGCAACTCCCGTGCCTTTTTCCTTCTCTGCCTCCTATGGACGCAGGGGTGGACTTGCCGCTGCCGGCAGGTTTTCTCCTTCTCCCCTGCGCCTGAAAAGCACTGTCAGCCTGAACAGGATACCGCTGAGCGACTTCGATTCCTACCTGCCTGAAAACCTGGCGGTGTCGATCGCGCGGGGAGCGCTGGACAGCCGGATGAACATCAGCCTGGCGCGCACCGGGAGCAAGCTGACCGGCACGTATGCCGGTTCCCTGGGCATCCGCTCGTTCTATTGCCTTGACACCCGTGAGGATGAAGACCTGCTCAAATGGGAGCGGCTGCAGGTGGAGAGCGTCAGCGGGGCCATCGATCCGTTCAGGCTCAATGTGGGCAATGTTTCGCTGACCAACTTCTTCTCGCGCGTCGTCGTGACGAAAGACGGGACCCTCAACCTGCAGAACCTCGTGAAGCGTGAGGAAGCCGCAGCGCCTGCGAAAGCCCCGGCATCCGCTCCGGCGCCGGGCAAGGCTCCCGTCGCTGCGCCCGCGTCGAAACAGGCGCCGGCTGCCGGCAAAGGCGCCGTCACCATCGGCACCATCACGGTGCAGGGCGGCACCATGGTCTTCAGCGACGAGCACCTGAAAACGCCGTTCACCACCACGTTTTACAACCTGGGCGGCCGGGTCGGCGGGCTTACGTCACTGGATGACCGCCCGGCATCAGTTGACCTGCGCGGCAACCTGGAAAACCATTCGCCCCTTCTCATTACCGGCTCAATCAATCCCTTGCGCGACAACCTGTTCCTCGATCTGCAGATTGATTTCAAGGATATCGACCTGGCTCCCGCGACACCCTATTCCGGGACGTACCTGGGGTATGTCATTGACAAGGGCAAGCTGTTCCTCGGCCTGAAATACCATATCGAAAACAAGAACCTGACCTCGGAGAACAAGATTTTTCTCGATCAGTTCACCTTCGGCAAGCAGGTGGAGAGCGACAAGGCCACCAAGCTTCCGGTGCGTCTGGCGGTGGCGCTGCTGAAGGACCGCAAAGGGGAGATCCACCTCGACCTGCCGGTCACGGGGCGGACGGACGATCCGCAGTTCAGCGTCTGGCGGCTGGTCTTCCAGGTGTTGCGCAACCTGCTGGTCAAAGCGGCGACCTCGCCCTTCAGACTCTTGCAGGCGGCCTTCGGCGGCAAGGGAGATTTCAGCACGGTGGTTTTTGCCCCCGGCTCATCGGTATTATCCGCGGAGGAGCAGGACAAACTAAGCAGGTTGGCGGCGGCCGTCAAGGACAGGCCGGCATTGAAGATGGAAATCACCGGTTACGTGGACAAGGGCAAGGACCCGGAGGGGTACCGGGGCGAGCTTCTGGCCTCGAAAATGCGCACGGAAAAATTCCTGCGGCTCCTGAAGGAGAAAAAAGTACGCCCGACCGATTCGCCGGATACGGTCAAAATACTGCCTGAGGAGTATTCCGCCTACCTCAGGACAGTGTACCGCAAGGAGAAATTCTCCAAACCGCGAAATCTCGTCGGCATGGTCAAGGACCTGCCCGACGGCGAGATGAAAAAGCTCATCTTCACCCACACCGTGGTGGGGGATAACGAGCTGCGGAGCCTTGCCGACGCCCGCGCGGCCGTTGTCCGTTCCTTCCTGGTGGACAAGGGCAAGGTCGAACAGGAGCGGGTGTTCCTGAAGAGAGGGGACATCTTCAAGACGCCTTCGGAGTCGAACCAGGTTGCCAGCAGGGTGGAGTTCGGGGCGTCGGCCAAATAATTGTCTTTCGGCTGACGGCCGTGCCTCATCCGGCCCGTTCAGATCTTTTCCCACACGGTCATTTCCGCAATGCTGTGCTGGAACTTGCGGCGCGTTTCACGGATCACGAACGGGACGTCCCGCGGTGGGCACAGCATGCGGAAACATGGAGAAAGGACCGCGGCCAGACCGTCCAGGGTGGTCGTTTCAGCGCCGTCCTTAAGGTAACCGCCCAGCCATTCCCCGCGCCTGGTGTATTCCTCCAGCCACGTGTAGGGAGATGTAATGACCAGAAGCCCGCCAGGGTTGATTTTATGGCCGATGTCGGCCAGGAAGCGGCGCGGCGAGGGGAGCCGGTCGATCAGGTTCGCTGCCAGGACCAGGTCGTAGCCGGTGGACTCCTGCGGAAGGTCGCAAGCATCGGCCTGCGAGAACGTCACTCCGTCCTGGAATCCGTCCAGTCCCAGTTCCGCCAGACTCGCCATTTGGCGGGACAGTATCTCCCCCTCTTCGGTGATGGCGTATGGCAGGACCCCTTCCGCCTGGATGCGTCTGGCGAGCTCGATGAAGCGCCCGGAGTAATCAATGCCGGTGACCCCGCCGAATCCCCTGGCAAGCTCGAATGACGCCCGACCCACGGCGCAGCCCAGATCAAGGGCATGTTTTCGCGGACGTCTTTCGGTAAGGTCGAGGCAGATGCGGGCGCAGGTTCCGGGGAAGTTGGCGACGCCGAAGTGTTCCGGACCGTAATGGGCGTAGCAGTATTGCGCCGCGAGAGCATCGCTCTCATACCGGTTTCCCTGGTAAGGCATAGTTGTGAAACCTCCGAAGATTTTTTTTCTGCCGGGCTATGGTACAGTATAGCGATAAATAACCACTTTCAAACCGGAAACAGCTGCTGATGGATGCCTGGGAGGTGGCGGAATGGATAGAAGACAGTTCCTCAAGATGCTGGGCTTGACGTCGCTGTTCGGTTCGGGGCTCCTGCGCTCCGCCCTTGCTTCTGAAGGCCCGCTGGTCGCGGTCGCGGAAGGGAAAGAGTACGAGAGGATCACCGCGCGCGCAATTGCGGCCCTGGGGGGCATGAAACGTTTCGTCAAGCCCGGCGATACGGTGGTGGTGAAGCCCAATATCGGCTGGGACCGGCGCCCGGAGCAGGGCGCCAACACCCATCCCCTGGTGGTGCGGGCGGTGGTTGCGGAAGCGCTGAGAGCAGGCGCGAAGAAAGTCAAGGTCTTCGACCGCCCCTGCAACGACGCCAGGCGCTGTTACGTGAACAGCGGCATTGAAGCCGCGCTCAGGGGCATGAAGGGTGTCGAGCTCAAGCATATCGAGGATGAGCGTTTCCGCATGGTGAAACTGAACGGCAGGGCGCTAAAGGAGTGGGAGCTGTACGATGAGGCGCTTGCCGCCGACGCGTTCATCAACGTTCCCGTTGCCAAGCACCACGGCCTCACCGGCCTTACCCTTGGCTTGAAGAACATCATGGGGGTGATGGGTGGCAACCGGGGAAGCGTGCACAGGAATATCGACGCCGCCCTGGCGGACATCAACGCCGTCATCAAAAGCAGGTTGACGATCGTTGACGCCACCAGGGTGCTGACCGCTCACGGGCCACAGGGGGGCAGCCCGGCTGACGTGAAGATTCTCAACAAGGTCGTGGCATCCACCGACATCGTGGCGGCGGACGCCTATGCCACCACCCTTTTCGGTCTCAGGCCCGAGGACATCCGGACAACCGTGGCCGCATACCGGCGGGGACTGGGCGAAATGAACCTGGGCAGGATGCGCATAGTCAAGGCATGAGAGTGTGGAAGCGGCAAAAGATATCCCTGGCGCGCATCAGCCAGTGGCTTTTCCTGGTCGCCTTTCTGGTCCTGTTCATACAGACCGAGTACCGGGGGAGCGACCGGATTCCGGTTGCGGTCAACAGCTTCTTCAGAGCCGATCCGCTGGTGGCGGCGTGCTACCTGCTGGCGGAGAAATCCTTCACCCTGCTGTTGCTTCCCGCAGCGCTCGTGGCGCTCTTCACGATGGCCCTCGGCAGATTTTTCTGCGGCTGGATCTGTCCACTGGGGACCACGCTGGACCTGGTGACCGCCCGGATTCGGAAGCGGGCGCCCTTGCGGCTCCTGCAGGGCAACCTGAAATACTGGCTTCTCCTGCCGCTCCTGGCAGCAGCGCTGTTCAACGTCAACCTTGCAGGGGTGCTCGATCCGATTGCCGTTCTGGTGCGGGCGCTCGCCTTTTCCCTCTATCCCATCTTCGGCGATGCCGTCCGGACTGGCTGGGTCGGCCTCTACCGGGTCCTGGGGGAGGGAAGGGATGTGCTTGCGCCGGCATACGCCGTGGTCCGGGATTACCTCCTGCCGTTCCGCGAGACATTCTATCCCCTGGCCTTTCTGTCACTGCTGCTGTTCCTGGGAATCGTTTTCCTGGAGCGCTACGAGACCCGGGCATGGTGCCGCAGGCTTTGCCCGCTCGGGACACTGCTGGGAATCCTGGCGCGGTTCTCGCCCCTCAAAAGGGCGCCCGAAACGCTCTGCCCCGATTGCGGAGACTGCAGCTCGCTCTGTCCCACTTCTTTTGACAAGGAGGCGCTGCAGCGGGATGAATGCATCCGCTGCATGGAATGCAGCCTCAAGTGCCGATTCCGGCGGGTCGGATTCCGATTTTCCGGCTGGCGCGGTGCAGGCCCCTACCTGCCGGAACGCCGCGTCCTCCTCGGCGGTCTGTTTTCCGGCTTTTTCCTCGCCCGGCTGTTTCGCTTCCGCCTGCCCGAGGCCCAGGCCCGCATTCTGAGGCCGCCGGGAGTGCGGGACGAAGGGGAGTTTCTCAGGAAGTGCGTGCGCTGCGGGGAGTGCATGAAGGTCTGTCTGAAGAACGCGCTCTATCCCGCCCTGCTGCAGTCCGGCCTGGAAGGGATCTACACCCCGGTCCTCATTCCCCGGCTCGGGTATTGCGAATACAACTGCACTCTCTGCGGCCAGGTCTGCCCCACCGGCGCCATACCCGACCTGCCGGTGGCAGCCAAGCAGCGCGAGGTGATCGGCAAGGCGGTGCTTGACAGAAACCGGTGTCTTCCCTATGCCAGGAACACCAACTGCATCGTCTGCGAGGAGCATTGTCCCGTACCGGGCAAGGCCATCAGGGTTGAAACCGGGAAAGTCACCGCACCGGACGGGCAATTGTTCACCCTTGGGAAACCGTACGTGCTGGATGAACTGTGCAACGGCTGCGGCATTTGCGAGAACGTCTGCCCCCTCGATGGGAAGTCGGCCATCGAGGTATTTGCGGTGAAGGAAAGAATGCCGCTCGGGAACCGAACCGGAGGCCCGGATGCCGCGGTCGCGGACCCCTATTCACAGAGCTCCCCGGGAGAGTGAATAACCGCATGCTCCGGGAGGTCGACGGCACGGTCGCGCATGACGGTTCCCGTGAATCCGGCTTCCGGCCCGAGACCTGCTGCGGGTGCCGTACTGCCGCGCTGTTGGCCGCTTCAAGGCACTTTTCCCTTGCGTTGGCGCCACATTTGGATTAACCTGTTACCCTGTTGAGGAAGAACCAGAGCGACGGCTGACGGGTGTATCCCGGCAGCGGAGGAAAACGGGCAAGCTTATGGCAGGAGAAGAAAAACCACGCAGGCTGTGCAGTGAAATACAACTATTCGACCTTTGCGACAAAGCGAAGTGCGGGAGTAAGGACGGGCGCTTTTGCGCCGATGAATTCCTGGTGGCGAAATTCGAAGCGATAAGCCAGGAAGATGATTTTCCGCCCGATGTTTATGATGAAGGCGAGTCGGAAGGCGAAGAGGACGGCGAGTATCAGGGTTTCGGGGAGGGATTCGGCTCCGAGGCTGACGAGGAAGAAGACGACTACGACGAGGAGGGTTGATCATTTCCCCCTGCTTTTCGAATTCATGACTGAAGGCCGCGTGCAGGAGAGCGGCCTTTTTTTGTGGGGGGCATGGAACCCGGGCCCGCTGGTCCGGAAATGATCCTCCGGATTCCCTGATCCTGCATCCGGCCGTTTCCGCGTGTCAGGCGTAATTGCCGGGGCGGTCGGTTCGCATTGGCATGTGCCGTTTGTTGATTGAAAGTTGCGAAAAAATAAATAGTATATAAGAAAACATTCCGGAGGTTTTCGATGCAAGGTGAAGCTGCTGGGTTCCAGGTCAAGGATAAGGAAATCAACATCAAGCGGACATCCCCGACCGAGCGCTTTCTGGCCTCATTGCCGGTTCAGGTGGCGAAGGCTTTTCTTTTTGGAAAGGACATTCGACCGGTTGCCTTCGCCGTTTCGGAGGAATCTCTTCCGGTCAAGGACGGGGCGCTGCTCGAGAGGCAGTTCCCGAACATGAAAACGCACCTGCTGGTTGTCGGCGCGGAGGAAGCTTCCCGGGACATCCAGCAATTGACCGGGAGGCGGATCGGGGTGATCTTTTCCGGCGGTCCTGCCTCCGGTGGCAACAACGTCCTTTCCGGAATACTGAAGGCGCTGGGACCGAACAACAGTCTCATTGGTTTCGAAAAAGGCCCTGACGGCCTCATCAAGGGCGAGGGATTGCTGATCAGCAGCAGGAAGATGAAGGATCTCATCAATACCGGGGGGTTCGACTACCTGGGCACCGGACGGACCAAGATCGACACTCCCGAGAAATTTGCGGCGGTTCTCGCGACCGTTCAGAAATACGGCCTTGACGGCATAATCATTGTCGGCGGCGACGATTCGAACACGAACGCCATCGAACTGGCCGAATTTTTTGCCGAACAGTACGATGCCGGCATCCTGGCCAAGCCATGCGCCGTGGTCGGGGTTCCCAAGACGATCGATGGCGACCTCCAGATAACAGTGGGCGGGAAAACCCTGCTCCCCATATCGTTCGGTTTCTATACGGCGGCACGGGTTTACAGCAAGACCATCGGCAATCTTCTCACGGATGCCGCATCTCAGGGCAAGAGCTGGTTTTTCTACAAGGTCATGGGGCGCGCCGCCAGTCATATCGCCCTGGAAATCGCCCTGCAGACACGCCCCCATATCACCCTCATTTCCGAGGAAGTCGCCGAGAAGGGGCAATCCCTGAACGAAGTGGTTACCTACATGACCGGCGTAGTGGTCAATCGCGCCAAACAGGCCAAGAATTATGGGGTCGGGGTGATTCCGGAAGGCATCATCGAGTTCATTCCCGAGATGAAGGTGCTGATACAGGAGCTGAACAAGCTGTCAGCCCGATTGATGAAGATTAAAAGAGATCTGACCGAAGCGGGCATTCTCTCCGAAAGCGGATATCTGGACAGTAAAAAGGTGCATGAGCTTGAAAGCCGGTATGGCGTGGACAACATCCTGACGCACCTGCATATACTGGGGCTTGACCATATGGTGAGCGAAGCGGAGTTTGTCGCCAGGGAAATGGAGCTCTCCACACGAGTGAAAAAGGACTTCATCGTCAGTGCCCGGGAGTTGTCCGATGCGTCGAAAGAGCTGTTCGTGTCGCTTCCCGACGACATCGTGGAGGCCATGCTCCTCGACCGCGACGACCACGGCAATCTCAAGGTTTCCCAGATACCGTCCGAGAACCTCCTGGTCAGGATGATGAAGGAACGGATCCGCGATATGCAGCATAATCCCGGCAACTATGAGAAATCGGGAGAACTGCGTTTTTCCGATGAAACCGAGAGGAATAACTTCCGGAAATTCGTATTCGCCGTTCAGACCGGTTTTCTGGGATATGAAGGGCGATGCGGAGCGCCAACCCGCTTCGACGCCGATTATTCCATGAATCTCGGGCTCACCGCCGGCTCTCTGGCGCTGGGAGGCCGGACCGGTTACATGGCATCCATGATAAATCTGAACAATGGATCGCAGCCGATCGGGATACCGCTTGCGGCGCTTATCCACGGGGAGGAGCGCAAGGGGGTTGTCAAACCGGTCATCGCGAAAGCTCTGGTGAAGCTTGACTCGCCGGCGTTCCGGGCCTACGCCGGGAACCGTGATACCTGGGCGGAAGGCAATTCGTCAAGAAGCCCCGGGGCCATACAGTACCAGGGGGAATTGGCGAAAATGATGCCTCTCTCGGTGGCGCTGAACTTGGGATTGATTACCGTTGAGGAGCTTGATAACGGAAAGTACCCTGTTTATCATATGGGAGAAGCTCGGGACATTTCCTGGTAATTCCCGGCTCTCGAATGCCATCGTGAATATTTACGGCCGTGTTGCCGCGGGAATACCTCCTGCCCTGCCGGCTTGCGGATACGGGTGGGGACATGGCGGCGGTTCTGAGGCGGATCGGTCCGGTGTCGGGTGAATCACTCCAGCTCGATCGGTAAATTAATAAAAATTGATATGCATAAACCAATGTGCTAATCTCGGGCCATGTGGGCCCATCCCCTGTCAATTCCGCTTTTTTCGGCCATGGCAGGCCTCGTGGCTGCATACCGGTGGGGAACCTTCCCTTCACCGCTCCTGCTGGCAGTCCTTGCCGTACTGCTCCTCGTCTGTGTTTTCAGGGGAAACCGAAGCCTTTTCCTGGTGGTAACAAGCCTCTCCTTCTACGTGTGGGGCGGTGCATCGCTCAAACCGTATCTGGAGCCTGAATTTGCCGCCGATTCCGTTGCGAACCTGGCGAATGATGAATACCGCACCATAGACGGCATCATTGATGAACGGCCCCAGTGGAAGGAGGAAGGAGGGAAGATCTGCCTCCGGGCGGTTCGGCTTGTTTCTCCCCGTCATTCGTCCGGGATATCCGGCAGGATACTGCTCCATGTGTCCGAGGGGCGCGGCGAGTTTCTGACAGGCGACCTGGTGCGCATCAGGACGCGTCTCGTCAGGCCGCGCAACTTCGGGGTGCCGGGCGAGTTCGACTATGAGCGCTACCTGGCATGCCGCCGGATTTACGCAACCGGATTCGTCAAATCGCCCGACAGCGTTTTCCTCCTGAGGCGCGGCCTTGCCCGCCCGCTCGGCCGTTCCATGGACCGGCTCGCGCTCGACCTGGGCAAGCGGATCGGGCAGACCGTTCCCGGCGGGGAAGGGGCAGTGCTGCAGGCGCTCCTGCTGGGCGACATGGGGGGTGTCCCGGCGCAGCTCAGGGACCTCTACACCAGGACCGGAGTGAATCACATCCTGTCGATATCGGGGTTCCATGTCGGCGTCATTGCGTTCTTCATATACCAGCTGGCCCTTTTTTGCGTACGCACTTCGCGGTTTCTGCTGCTCCGCCCCAACCTCAGGCGGCTGGTCCTCGTCGGAACGATCCCGTTCCTGCTTTTCTACCTGTTCCTGTCAGGGGCCGCTCCGGCCACGGTACGCTCGGTCATCATGATCTCGGCCTACCTGTCCGCGCTCCTGCTGGAACGGGAATCGGACCCGGTCCATTCGCTGATGCTGGCGGCGCTCCTCATACTGGGCTGCTCCCCTGCGACGCTGTTCGACATTTCATTCCAGCTTTCCTTCAGTGCTCTCTGGGGCATCCTCGTGCTGACTCCGCTTCTCATGTCGCCGTTCACGGGGACAACGGGGATTCCCCGCAAGCTGCTCCTGTTCCTGGCGGCGTCCCTGGCGGCCATCTCCTCGACCCTGATCCCGGTTTCGTATTATTTTCACCGTACGACGCTGACGGGGCTGGTTGCCAATTTCATTGTCGTTCCGCTCTTGGGCTACGGTGCGGTTGTGCTCGGTTTTACGGCCATGATGAGCGGGTTCGTCAGCCGCTGGCTGGCTCAGGTTCTGCTCCAGGCAGCCGGTTTTCTGGTCTGGGAGTCTCACCGGATCATGGGAGTTCTGGCAGTTCTGCCGGATCTGCCCGCCTGGAAAACGGACGGTCTGGACTACTTCCTGGCGTTCCTTGCCCTGCTGCTGGTAACGTTCACGTCGCGGGGCAAAAGAATTCTCATGTGCTGTTGCCTGCTGGTCATATTCGCCGCGCACAGATTCTTCCCGGTTGAAGCGGGGGCGGGCAGGCTGAGGATCGACTTCTTCAGTGTCGGCCACGGCGAATCCACCCTGATCGGTTTTCCCGACGGCAGAACGATGCTCATCGACGGCGGCGGCAGTCCGCGGAAGAGGGGCTTTGACCCTGGTGAGCGGCTGCTGGCGCCTGCTCTCTGGAAACGGGGGATCCGCAGGCTGGATTACGTGGTGTTGAGCCACCCCCATCCGGACCATCTGAACGGCCTGCTCTTCCTGGCACGCAATTTCCCGGTCGGCGAATTCTGGGAAAGCGGCGCTGGCGCTGGCGCCGGCATCGATGAGTACGGGGCGCTCAAGGATACACTCAAGGCCAGGGGCGTGCCGGCTCGCAGAATCAAGGCCGGCAGCGTTCTGCGGGTCGGTCCGGTCCGTTTCGAGATTCTGGCGCCGGCAATGTCCGAGCCGGCTTCGGCCCTGAACGGACCTCCGGACCCGAATGACTCTTCGCTCGTTTTCCGCCTTGTCCTGAACGATTTTGCCATGCTTTTCACCGGAGACATCGGCGCGCCTGCGGAAAGGCGTCTTTCCGGAAACAGTTCCGCTCTCAGGTGCACGGTGTTGAAGGTTCCCCACCACGGCAGCAGGTTTTCGTCTACGGACGGCTTCCTGGAGGCCGCAGCGCCCGTGGCAGCGCTGGTCAGCGCCGGATACGGCAACCGGTTCGGGCTGCCCGCGCAGGAAACCCTGGACCGCCTCCGCGGCCATGGCGCAACCATCTTCCGGACCGACCTTGACGGGACCGTTACCGTTGTCTGCGGCAACGGCGAATGGGAAATCCGCACATTCCGTCATGACGGGAGTTTCCGAAATGGGCATTTCGATTGACATGTTCCCCAATTCTTAGTAAGTATTAGGATCGCGAAAAGTGTCGCTGTACGTTAACAATACCATGGCGTTCAGCAGTTCGAGGTGACGCAGCATGGAGAGAATACTCGTCGTAGAGGACGACAGATTCTTCAGGGAGATGTATTACCATCTGCTCAACGGAGAAGGCTACGAGGTGCACACCGCCGCTTCTGCCGATGAAGCCATGGAACGCCTCATCTCGACCGGCTATCACCTCATCGTGACCGACCTGGTCATGCCGGGACAGAGCGGGTTGGATCTGCTGTTCCGGGTAAAGCGCCATGATCCCGACATCGACGTGATCGTCGTCACCGGGGACACCAATGTGGAGTCGGCCATTCATGCCCTGAAGAACGGCGCCAGGGATTACCTGCTGAAACCCGTCAACCATGATGAACTGCGGCATACCGTCGCTCTCTGCATGGAACAGCGGCGGCTCCTGAACGAGAATATCGAGCTCAAGTCGCTGCTCCACCTGTTCCAGGTCGGGCAGACCATTGCCAACTGCCTGGAGATGGAGCGGCTCGGGACCCTGGTGGTGGACACGTTTGCCAAGGAATTCGGCACCGGGAGGGCGCTGGGCATTTTCCCGGGCAGTGACGGCAAGGCTACCCACCTGGAGCTTCTCGGGGTAGGCAACGCCGAGGGGAGGCTGCTGGGCGACCTGTTGCTCGAGAATTTCGCGAGGAGCGCCGGCGAGTCCTGGATGAAGGTAAGCATGACCGCTCTTCTGTCCGGCCATGGCGAAGCTGCCGATGTCCTGCCTGCCGACCTAGAGGAGGCCCTCATTCTCTGGATCCGCTCCCGGACGGATTTCCAGGGAGTGGTGGCGCTCTTCAATCCGAGCAAGGGGAAGCTCCCGGCCGATATCAAGTCCCGCAACATCGGTTTCCTCCTGGACCAGTCCTTCCTGGCTTTTGAAAATGCGGCCCGTTATGCATCGGCACGGAACATGCTGTATATCGACGAACTGACCGGCCTGTTCAATTACCGCTACCTGGACATCGCCCTGGACCGGGAACTGAAAAGGGCCGACCGGTATGAATCGCATGTCGGGCTGCTGTTCATCGACCTGGACCATTTCAAAGGGGTAAACGACACCCACGGCCACCTGGTGGGGAGCAGGGTGCTGGGCGAGGTGGGTTCCCTGTTGAGAAGATCGGTCCGCGATGTGGACCTGGTCATCAGGTACGGGGGCGACGAATATACCATAATTCTTGTCGAGACCGATCCCCAGAGCACTGCTCTGGTTGCGGAGCGTATCCGGGCCACCGTCGAGGCGCACCGTTTCATGGAAAAAGACGGTCTGGCCATCAGCCTGACCGTCTGCATCGGTTACGCGTGTTTTCCCGAAGACACGAATTCGAAGATTGAGCTTCTGGAAGTCGCGGACAAGGCAATGTACCGCGGCAAGTTCAGTGGCAGGAACAGGGTTTTCCGCGCTTTGCGCGATAAGTAAACAGGTATCAGGGGTATCGGGAAGGGGTTCAAAGATTGGCTATCAACGGCATCAAGGGATTCAATGACATACTTCCGGGCGAGGTGAGGAAGTGGCGGCATGTGGAGGACACAGCCCGGCGCGTCTTCGAGATTTACGGTTTTTCCGAGATTCGCGTCCCGGTTCTGGAAAAAACCGAACTGTTCGCCCGCTCCATCGGCGATGCCACCGACATAGTGGAAAAGGAGATGTACTCGTTCACCGACAAGGGCGGAAACGGGGTAACGCTCCGCCCTGAAGGAACAGCCGGGGTGATCCGCTCTTTCATCGAGCACAAGCTGCACGTTTCGGACCCGGTCGCCAAGCTCTACTACCTGGGGCCCATGTTCCGTTACGAGCGGCCCCAGAAGGGCCGTTACCGCCAGTTCCACCAGATCGGGGTCGAAGTGGCGGGGGTGACGGACCCGAAGATCGATGCGCAGGTACTCACCATGCTGTGCCGGTTCTTCGCCGAGTTAGGTCTCTCGGAGCCGCGTTTGCAGATAAACTCGCTCGGCTGCCACGAGTGCCGGCCGGGTTACCGGGAAAAGCTGCAGAGTTTCCTGAAGGAGCGGCTTGACCGGCTTTGCGATGATTGCCGGCGTCGCTACGTGACCAACCCGCTCCGCGCGCTCGATTGCAAGGCAGCGGGATGCCGCGAGGCCACCGCGGACGCTCCCTCGGTACTCGATCACCTGTGCCCGGAGTGCGATGCGCATTTTTCGAGCACCCGCGCGTACCTGGAGTCTGCCGGAACGGCATACGAGATCAATCCGCGCATGGTGCGGGGACTTGACTACTACACCCGCACGACTTTCGAGCTGGTGACCGGCATGCTCGGCGCTCAAAGCGCTGTCGCGGCGGGCGGGCGCTACGACCGGCTGATTGAGGAACTGGGCGGGCCTTCCCTGCCCGGCATCGGATTTGCGATGGGTGTCGAGCGTGTTGTCCTCCTCCTCGGCGATGCGGATTTCTCCGTAAGGCCGGACCTCTTCATCGCCTTCCACGGCGAGGCCGCCGGCAACGAGGCATTCAGGCTGATGTGCCGGCTGCAGCAGCTCGGGGCATCCGTGGAGATGGACTATGAGGGGAAGAGCCTGAAGAGCCAGATGCGGCGCGCCGACAAGTTCCGCGCGCGCCATACGCTGATCCTGGGTGAGGATGAGCTGGCGAAGGGGATGGCGGCCATAAAGGAAATGGATAGCGGGGAGCAGCGGGAAGTGGCGTTGGATCCCGATTGCATTCTGACGCTTCTCTCAAAGGGATGCGCTGCCGCTGAGCAGGAGGGACGGAAATGAAGCCGGAAATCCGATTCACCTACGTCATCGGCGATGATTACACCCCCGTGTTCGTCAATGGCGCCCATGGAGGCGTTTCCCCCCGTGGCGAGATGGTCATCAATTTTTATCACGAGCGTCCGTCCCTCCCCGAATCCATAACCCACGAACTGTCACCTGACGGAGCCATCGGCAGGGAGGTGCAGCCGGACTCCGATTCCGTGGTTAATACCATGGTGCGTTCCGTCGATGCGGGCATCATCATGACCTACGATAACGCCCGAAACTTCCATCTCTGGCTCGGAGACCGGCTGAAGGAAATGGAAGAGATGGAAAAGGCCCGTGCCGCATTTGTCGCCGACATGCACAAGGGCGGGCCGGGAACCACTCATTGAGCCGGCCCGGTTCCGAAAAAAATGAATATCCGGTAGTACTGATCCAACAATTCTGCGGGAGGTGCGTTATGGAGAGATGCGGAGTGAGGCGGTGTTTTCCGATCCTGATCGGTTTGGCAGTATGCCTGTCCCTGACGGCAGGCATGGCATGCGCGGAACAGGATCCGGTCGTTGACAACTCCAAGACCACCAGGAAGCTGAAAAGCCTCAGGAAAAAAGGTGCAAAAAAAGTCGTCACCATCTACGAATTCAGGAGCGGTGTCCCGGAGGTTACCGCCCGTGCCGCTACGGACATGTTCACGACTGCCCTGATAAAAACCGGATATTTCGCGGTTGCCGAGCGCCATCGCCTCAACGAGGGAGTTCTGAGGGAAAAGCAGCTGAATACCTCGGGCATGACGACCGGGGGGAGCGGTTCGGTCAAGCTCGCTGCGGCGAGCTACATCTTCGAAGGCACCATTTCCGAATACAGCCAGGATGAAGAGGCCACTGAAGGCGGAATCACCGTCGGCGGGATGGATGTGGGGGGGAGAGGCGCGCAATCGAGCATCGGCATCGACATCCGTATCATCGATGCGGAATCCGGGCTGGTGCTGGATTCGGTGAATGTCCGGAAAGCGCTGGAGGATTCGAAGAAGTCGGTGAGCGGCCTGGGCAGACTGGCTCAGTCCATTGCCGCCCTGAGCGGCAAGAACATCCCGCTTGATCCCGATGCGCGGGTATCCCATTCCAAGAAGGAGGGGATAGACAGGGCGCTTCGGTCATGCATAGAAGCTGCAGTTTATGAAATAACGAAACGCTACGGAGAGGATTAGTGGACCGGGGCTGCGGGTTACATGCATGCTTCCTGTCCCTGCTGCTTTCGCTGACACTGGGCGCGGGGCATGCCAGGGCTGATTACCCGTTTCCCTACGACACGCCCCCGGTCGTTACCGTGTATCCTGACGACCTGCCGCTCGACGTGGGGTTCCAGTTCCCCGGAGGAGGAGCGGCGGAGCGTTTTACGGGGAACCGTGATGCCTGGTATTCCCTGTACCGTCTGGTGATGCGCCAGGGCGTTTCCTACACCCTTGCCATAAATCACGACGGGGACAGGGACCGATTGAGAATTTACGCTCTCGACAACCACCCGTTCGGGCAGGTGGGCATGAAGTATGAGCTGAAACTCACCGAAAAAGAGGGGTTAGCCTTGGATCGGGGACGGATGCGAACTTTCGTCGCCGGAATGGCGCTGCCCGATGATGTCCGCGTCGCCGAGATCTTCCTGCTGCTGGAGTGGATTCCCCGATTCGACAAGAACCGGCCGTTGCCGGTGCTGTTGCAGGTTGTGTCGACCTACCCCTTTCAGCGTCCCGGGAGCAGGCAGCTGTACTCGTGGGATAGGGGCATGGCCCCGGAACATGCGGATCTTTATGCCCGGCCGGTGACCCTCCCGCTAAAAAAACCCGAGTTTCCCGGTCTGAAAGATTGGAGGCAACGATGAATGCGCGTTACTCCGCGTTGATGATCATGTCCTGCCTGGCGCTGTCGCACGCTACCTTGGGTCCGGCCGGCCTTTCTCATGCTGCTGACGTGAGCGGAGGGCCGCAGCAGGGGGTCCAGGCGCCGGACCAGTCGCAGCAACAGTTCCAGCAGCAACCTCCCCAGCAGTATCCCGGCCAGCAGCCCCAGGGTGTCCAACAGCCTCCGGAGCAGGTGGTCACGCCGCAGACGCAGTTCCCACCGAACCAGTCCATGCCCGGCTGGCAACCCATGGCGCCGCCCGGCCAGATGATGACAGGGCAATCTGCCTGTATCGTCAAGGTCAGCAGCGACCGGACCGTCATCAGCCTCATCGAAGCCGGTTCACAACAGGCGCGCGACCATGTGTCCATCAATCCCGACCGTGTCCGGAAAGTCGTAACCTCACCCGACGGCAACTGGTCCCTGGTCATGTTCAAGGTGCGAGGCGAAAACTCCTACGGCGCTATCCCGGTGGACCTTGTGAAATGTGAAGCGCAGGAGTCCGTGGATATTCCCGCCGTAACTGATAATGCCCAGTTCGAAGGGGATGCCGTCACGCTGACATACCCGGATGGGACGGTGCAGAGGTTTTCCCTGCAGGCCAAGTGACATGATTACCAAAGCGGACAAGGGCAGGCGGATTCCAGGTTCCGTTCACCAGAGGGGCCAGTACTTCGCGAAGTAGAGGCCTTTTATGTTCTTCCGCGGCAGGAACCCCCAGAAACGGCTGTCGTAAGAGCGGTCCCGATTGTCTCCCATGACGAAATAGGAGCCCGCGGGGACGGTGACCGGTTTGAAGTTATCCCGAGGGTTTTGCTCCTTCGGCACCAGGTCCGGCTCCTTGTGGTTTTCGGAGGGAAGGGCATATAACCGGCCATTCACGTAGACGTTCTTGTCCACACTCTGCACCACGTCGCCCGGCAGGCCGATGATGCGGCTGACGAGTTCCTTGCCGGGGTCCTGCGGGTATTGGAACACGATCACATCCCCGCGCCGCGGGGCGCGGAGTTCAAGCATGATGGTGTCGGTGAACGGGATGCGGGCGCCGAAGATCATGGTGTTCACCAGGAAGCGGTCGCCCGGCACGAGCGTTTCTTCCATCGAATTCGACGGGGTGACGTAGGGCTTCAGGACACACGCTCTCACGCCAAGTCCCAGGATCACGGCGAAAACGGCAATAGTGAGGAACAGTCTGGATGATTTTTTCATGGTTCTTCTAATCCGTGGCAGTTAGTGGCGATGGTCATTTTATCAATTGGCCGATCCGGTTCCAACGGACGCGTGTCCGGTCGCTGTCCCAGGACCAGTAGAGGATGAAGGCCAGGCCCTTGATGTTGTCCTTGGGAACGAAACCCCAGAAACGGCTGTCCTGGGAGCGGTCGCGGTTGTCCCCGAGCACGAAATAACTGTCTTTGGGTACGGTTATTTCCTTGAAATTGTAAATTTCAGGGGGTGCCGAGTCGAAGGCCAGTCCCTTGTGGATTTCCTGCGGAATGGTGTAAGGTTTGTCGTTTACGTAGACGACCTGGTTGATCATTTTCACCCTGTCGCCGGGAAGACCGATTACTCGTTTGATATAGTCTTTGCGCTGCCAGAAGTGCAGTTCGGGATTCCTGGTGTCTTCGGGGTATTCAAACACGATTATGTCGCCCCTCTTGGGCTGCCGCACGGGGAGGACCCATTTGTCGGTAAACGGTAGCTTCGTCCCGTAAATGAACTTGTTCACCAGGAGGTGATCGCCGATGAGCAGCGTGTCCTCCATGGAACCGGAAGGTATTTTGAATGCCTGGACCAGGAACGCCCTTATGATGAGCGCCAGTACGACCGCAATGATGATCGATTCGGCATATTCCCGGAAGAGGTTCTTTTTCTTCGGGTGGATATCGTTTCCGGTTTCCGCGTTCGTGGTATCGTTGTCTTTATTGCTGTTCTTTTTCATGTCTGGTCAACACCTCGGCTGATGTAGTCGACAGCTGCGCCGCACTGCTGCCGGATCGATGGCTGCCTGTGTTCCCGCTCCTTAGTCTTGCACTTTGAGGATGGCCAGGAAAGCTTCCTGCGGGAGTTCCACGTTCCCCACGTTCTTCATGCGTTTCTTGCCTTCCTTCTGCTTTTCCAGCAGCTTCCTTTTCCTGGAGATGTCGCCGCCATAGCATTTCGCCAGGACGTCCTTGCGCAGCGCCTTGACGGTTTCGCGGGCGATGATCTTGGCGCCGATGGCTGCCTGGATTACGACCTCGAACATCTGGCGCGGGATGAGCTCCTTCATTTTGGAAACCAGGTCACGTCCGCGGTAGTAAGCCTTGTCCTTGTGGATGATCAGCGACAGGGCGTCGACGACTTCGCCGTTGATCATGATATTGAGGCGCACGAGGTCGCTCCGGCGGTAATCGAGATATTCATAATCCAGGGATGCGTATCCCCTGGTGATGGATTTCAGACGATCATAGAAATCCAGAACGATCTCGTTCAGAGGCATCTCGTAAACAATCATCACGCGGGTCTGGGTAAGGTATTTGATCTCACGCTGGAAACCCCGCTTTTCTTCGCAGAGCGCCAGTATTCCCCCGACGAATTCGTTGGGGACGTGAATCGAGGCCAGAATGAACGGTTCCTCGATAAAGTCGATTACCTGCAACGGCGGGAGCTGATTGGCGCTTTCTATGGTTGCCACTTCCCCGTCGGTTTTGTGGACGCGATAGACAACCGTGGGAGCGGTGGTGATCAGGTCGAGACCGAATTCCCGTTCCAGGCGCTCCTGGATGATCTCCATGTGCAGAAGGCCGAGAAACCCGCAGCGGAATCCGAAACCGAGCGCGACGGAATTTTCCGGCTCGTAGGTAAAGGAGGCGTCGTTGAGCCTCAGCTTGGACAGTGCATCCCGCAGCTGTTCGTATTGCGCCGTGTCGATGGGGTAAAGGCCGGAAAAGACCATCGGCTTCACTTCCTTGAAGCCTGCCAGCGGCGAGTCGCAGGGGCGGTTCAGCAGGGTTACCGTGTCACCTACCTTGGCGTCTTTGACTTCCTTTATGCCGGCGATTATGAAACCGACATCTCCGGCTGAAAGCGTGGGGACTTCAACCATGCCCGGTGCGAACACACCGATCTTGAGGGCCTCGTAGCTCCTGCCGCTGGACATGAGCAGGACCTTGTCGCCCTTTTTGATCGAGCCGTGAAAAATCCTCACCAGGATGATGACACCCTGGTACTGGTCGTACCATGAGTCGAACAGCAGAGCCTTCAGGGGAGCCGAGGGGTCGCCTTCCGGGGGAGGGATCTTGCGGACGATCTCTTCAAGAATCTCGCGGGTGCCGATTCCTTCCTTCGCGCTGGCCAGCACCGCGTCATGGGCGTCAAGGCCGATGATCTCCTCGATTTCGTGCTTGATTCGCTCCGGTTCAGCCGCAGGGAGGTCGATCTTGTTCAGGACCGGAAAAACCTCGAGGTTGTTTTCGATGGCGAGGTAGACATTGGCCAGGGTCTGGGCCTCGACCCCCTGGGAAGCGTCAACCACCAGCAAGCCCCCTTCGCAGGCGGCCAGCGAGCGGGAAACCTCGTAGCTGAAGTCAACGTGGCCGGGCGTGTCGATCAGGTTGAGCGTATACTCTTTACCGTCGTCAGCCTTGTAGGAGAGGCGGACCGTCTGCGCCTTGATGGTGATGCCGCGCTCCCGTTCAAGGTCCATCTTGTCCAGGAACTGGTCCTGCTTCTCCCGTTCCGAAAGGGCGCCGGTGTATTCGAGGAGCCGGTCCGCAAGGGTCGATTTGCCGTGATCTATATGGGCGATAATTGAGAAATTTCGTATCGAGCTTATTTTCATACCGTACGTGCCTTGATGAGATCAAATAAGTAAGACTATAGAATCGGCGTTATCTTGTAAAGCAAAATCGCGACGGTCAGCGAACCGGCGCGTTGATCGATCACCTGTGCTTCCTGAAAGCGGGGCATGGAAATAAGTGGGCGTTTCCGGAATCCATCCCAGGAGTCGGTGTGGAAAGGATTGCACCCCTGGCGTGGGTTTCGGCGCATGAACCAGCTTCCTTCCGGTGGGATTCGGGTCAGAATGGCTTAATCTTTCCCAGGGATCCGATACCGGACAGGGTGAGACTGACCAGGAAGCTCTGGTTGTTCGGGCGATCGTTGAAGGAGATGCCGATTCCCCAGCACTGTTGCGTGTATTCCAACGCATAGACGGATTCGAGAAATCTTCCGGAATCGGGAGAATATCGTGCGGCATAGTGCAGGATGAGAGGTTTGAATTTGCTGAAGCTGACCGCGCCTGACAGGTAATTGATCGAATTCCGGGAGAAATGGTACGAGAAGCTGACGGAATTGCCTGTCTTGTCGGTTGCGTCGACGCCGACGTTCGTCGTGGTGAAATGCAGCTCATAGGGATTGAAGCGGCTGTCCAGGTTGAAGAAAAGCCATTGCATCAGATTCAGGCGCGCTTCCGCCCTGATGTCGGTAAAGGGCCGCCGCTCGTCCACCACGGCCAGGACATCCCTCCGGGTATCGCTGAACTCGTATCCCTGGGAAATCCTGAAGTAGGCAAGATCGACATAGTGGGGAATGTTGTCCTCGGTGAAGTACTTGCCGGTAAGGTAGTTGGTGAAGGAATAGGTGATCATGTTCTGGGCGACCAGCCGGTCGTTGTAATCGAAAAAGGGGAGGTCGTCCTGGTTCTTGAGCGGCATGTAGCTGTAGTCGAGTTGCGGTATCACGGTGTGCTTGATTTTGTTCAACCGGCCCCAATTCACGTCGTAAATTCGGGTCAGCGTCGACGAAAGGGATGCGCCTACCACCGGCAGCCCCATTTCGTCGAGGTTTTCACCGGTACTGCCGCCGTAGGTATTGTAGAGCCTTTCGCGGTAGCCGACCCAGGCAGATCCTTCAAGTATGCCGCCGGGTGATGTGTAGTAGGTCAACGTGGGCTGAATGTCGAGTCGCTGTCCCTTTATGCCGTTTTCCCGGTGGAAGTTGGTGAAATTGGCATCAAGGGACACGTAGAACGGAGTGTCGGACACCTGTTGCTTGAAGCTGGTGAAAGTTATTGTCGGCAGCTTCTGCAGGGTCGATCCGTTGCTGGCGGCATACAGGTCTTCATAGAATTTCACCTCGGCGGTCAGCGCGTTGCGTTCCCAGTGTTTGGTCAGGAACGCCGTGCTCTCCAGATACTGGGCGTTGTACACCCCGGATGATTCCCCGAAATCCCTGTAGAAATCCCGGTCCAGCGACAGGTCCAGGTCGGCGCGGAAAAAGAGGGTGGAGGAGAAGGTCTGTTGATGATTTGCCTTGAGGATGCCGCGCATCATGTCCCTGTCCGTGTCATAGATCAGATAGGGCCTGAACTCCCCCTTGCTGCCGGAGGGGAGCAGGTATCTGTAGTCGGCTCCGAGGCCGGCCCCTCGCTTGCTCTGTATGTCGAGGTAGAAGGTTGCGTCCTGACTTGGCGATATGACCTGATAATAGGGTATTTCCAGGTAGAAACCCTTGAGGGAGGACACGCCTGCCCGGGGAATGAGAAAGCCGGATTGCCGTTCGGTTGAAACCGGGTAAACGATGTAGGGGAAGTAGAATACCGGGATGTCCTTGATATAGAAAATCGCGTTCTTGCCGACAGCGTACTCTTCCCGTGTCACGTCCAGTTCCGATGCGCCGAATTTCCAGCTGGGAACTTTGCCGTCGCAGGTCGTGAAGTAACCCTTGTTGATGTGGTAATCGTTTTCGCCCGTCTTCTGCATTTCAGCGCCGGAGATATGGAAGTTTCCCCGTTTGACGAACAGGTTGCCGTTGGTGAGTTCGCCCAGTTGCGAATCGAAATTCAATGAAGCGGAGTCGGCCCTGGCCGTATCGTTCCCCTTTTCGATCAGGACATTGCCGGTGGCTGTGGCCTGGCTGGTGCGGTTGTCGAGGATAGCGCTGTCGGAAGTGAGCACGGCGCCGTTCCATTCGATGCGGACACTACCGCTTGCCCGGTAGGAATCGTCCTTTTTGTCGTATCCTATGCTGTCCGCGGTGATTTTGATACCGTCCGGCGATTCGGCGATCGCCGCCGGCGGCATGGAGAGCAGGAAGATTCCCGCAAGAATCAGTGAGGAATTATATCTCATTGTCGTCCTGGTTATCCTTGTTATCCTCGGAATGGCTCGAACTTCCGGAAAGTCAATCGGGCACGCGCCTCGCCCACCACGAACAGCGAACCGCAGACAACCACAAGATCATCGGCATCGGCTTCGGCAACGGCTCTGTCAAGCCCTGCCCCGACGCTGCCGGCGTCTTCCGCATCATGGCCCAGTTGGCGGCACCGGTCCGCCAGAGCGCCGGAGGGAAGCCCCCGCGGGATGGCCGGACTCACCGCGAAAACACGGTCAGCCACGGGCAGGAGGTGGTCCAGTATGCCCCCTGCGTCCTTGTCCCCGACAATGCCGACAAGCAGCACCAGGTTCCGTCGCCTGATATCCTGCAGTGACTCGGCCAAAGCGGATGCGCCCGCCGGGTTGTGCGCCCCGTCGAGCAGAATGCGCGGCTTTCCGGGAAACATTTCCATCCTGCCCGGCCACCGCGCAGCTTCGATGCCTCTCAGTGCATCTGACTCGGATATCGGGAAATGGCGCCTGCCGAGCAGTTCCGCCGCAGCCAGGGCTGCTGCCGCGTTTACGGCCTGGAAGCGGCCCGGGATCCCCGGCCTGACTCCCTCCAGTTCCCATTCCAGACCTCGGTAGTCGACTGGACCGCCTCTCCCGCCAGCGCTGAAATCAGTGCCGTGAACGAAGAGCGGGCTGCCGATAAGCGTGCACTGTTCCCGGATGACTGTGAGAGCTTGCGGGAGTTGGGGCGCTGAAACAACCGGACTTCCCTGTTTGATCACTCCTGCCTTCTGCATGGCGATGGTGGCGATATCGCTTCCCAGATACTGGCAATGGTCCAGTTCTATGGGGGTGATAATCGACAGGATGCCGGTCGCTGCGTTGGTCGCATCGAAACGGCCTCCCATGCCCACCTCCATGACCGCAGGACCCACGCCGTTCTCCGCGAAAGCCAGAAATGCCATGGCGGTCACGATTTCGAAGAAGGTGGAGGCGGCAGGCGCCACGGAAAGGACTTTCTCCGCCAGCCGGAGCACGTCTTCCTCGGCGATTTCCCTGCCGTTCAGGCGGATGCGCTCCGGGAAGGCTATAAGATGGGGCGAAGTGAACAGGCCGACCGTCAATCCCGCGCCATCCAGTATGGAGGCCAGGAATGCCGAGGTCGATCCTTTGCCGTTGGTGCCGGCCACATGGATGACTTGCAGGCTGTCCTGCGGATCGGACAGCGCTTTCAGGATCATCCGTATCCGTTCGAGGCCGGGCCTGATTCCGAACCTGCCCAGACCGTAAATGCGGGACAGGATATCCTGGTAGCTCATGGATGTCGACTTTCCCCCGGCCGGCGCGAGCGGTACTCCCAGCCCATCAGGATTCAGCGGGCTTTTCCGCCGGTTCCGGTTCCCTGCCGGAGAGCATCCGTATGAGCTTTGAAAGCGTTTCCCGCAGGTCTTTCCTCGGCACGATGAGGTCCAGCATTCCATGCTCGAGGAGATACTCCGCGCGCTGGAAACCTTCCGGAAGTTTCTGCCGTATCGTCTGCTCGATCACCCTGGGGCCGGCGAAACCGATCAGCGCCTTCGGTTCCGCCACGATGACGTCGCCCAGCATGGCAAAGCTTGCCGTCACTCCCCCGGTTGTGGGGTCGGTCAGGACCGAGATGTAGGGAAGTCGGGCTTCCCTGAGCCTGGCAAGGGCGGCCGACGTCTTGGCCATCTGCATGAGGGATATGATGCTTTCCTGCATCCTTGCGCCGCCGGAGGCGGAAACGATGATCGCGGGTGTCCGCTGTTCCACCGCCCGCTCGATGAGGCGGGTAATCTTTTCACCCACCACGCTTCCCATACTGCCGCCCATGAAGGTGAAGTCGAAGACGCCGATCTGGACCCTGGTCCCTCCCAGCATTCCCTCGCCGCATATCACGGCTTCCTTGCCGTTGCCCTTAGCCAACGCAGCCCGGATCCGGTCGTCGTAACTCTTGGAATCGCGGAAATCCAGGAAATCGACGGATCCCAAGTCGCGGTCCTTTTCCGAGAAGGTGCCGATGTCCAGAAGGAGATCGATCCGCGCCTGCGCTGAAAGCCGGAAATGGAATCCGCATTGCGGGCAGACATTGAGGTTTTTCTCGATATCCTTGGTGTATATCGCGGAATTGCAGTTCTTGCATTTGGTCCAGAGCCCTTCCGGAACCCGCACCTTTTTCGCCTCTATGCGTTCCAGCGGCGCCTTGCCTCTCGTAAACCAGCCCATTCTCATGCCTCATGTAAACGGTATTCTTTGTGGCCAGGCCCGGATTGGTTGCCGGATGGCCTCAGTTTTCAATGCATAACAGTACCATGTCCGGGGGGTAGTGGAAAGCGGAAAAGCACGCTGGCGCGGCAGCTGTGCAACAGCTTTTCATGCGGCGTCCAGAATGCCGCGCTTGAGGGATGACACGAAATCCCGCACTTTTTCCTTCAATTCCTGGCCCTGATGCTTTTCGAACAGTTTGACCAGCGCGCTTCCCACGACGGCGCCGTCTCCCTGCTGCGAGCAGGTTTTCGCCTGTTGGGGGTCGGAAATCCCGAATCCCACGACCAGGGGCAGTGCGGTGGCTTCCCTGACGGAACAAATTTCATCACCGAGAGACGCTGAAACATCCTTGCGTGCTCCGGTTACGCCCGTGACTGACACGTAATAGATGAAGCCGCGGCCTTTCCTGGTGACGAGGTCGATGCGCTGCCTGTCGGAAGTGGGCGCCAGGAGGAAGATGACATCCAGGCCTTTCTCCCTGGCAGCGGCGTAGAACCCCTCGGCATCCGCCTCTTCCGGCGGGAGATCGACCAGGATCACCCCGTCTATGCCTGCGGCAACGGCATCGTCGATAAAACGTTCGATGCCGTATGATAAAACCGGATTATAGTAACCCATCAGGACGATCGGGATCTGGCTCGAGTGCCGGAGGGAGCTCACCATCGCCAGAATGCCGGGCAGGGTGGTTTTCGAGGCGAGGGCACGTTCCGATGAGAGCTGGATGGTCGGCCCGTCCGCCATGGGATCGGAAAACGGCATGCCGAGCTCGATGATGTCTGCTCCGGCCCGCTCCAGTTCGGTGATCATCTCGGCCGTTGTCGCCAGGTCCGGGTCACCGGCCGTGATGAAGGTGACCAGTGCTTTTTCGTTTTTCTTCTTCAGTGCCTTGAAGGCTGCCGCAATTCTTCCCATAGGTAATTTCCGCTTCCGGCGGCTGCCGTTCCTGCTGCCGCTCACGTGTTGGTTTCCTGGAATGCCACCCCGGCGCTCCGGGTGGAAGCTACCGTTCCGTTTCACGGCCCCCGGTCGACTCGTGATCTTCCTTTAGCGTGAACCCGCTGATTTCCTTCTTGAGCACGTCCACCTGGCGGGAAAGCCCGCCCACTGCCCGCTCCATGGTGCCGGCCGCCTGGAGATGGTCATGGCTCGATTTCTGGATATCGTCCACGGCGGTGACGATCTGCTCGCTGCCGCGCGTCTGCTCGTCGCAGGCGCGCTTGATCTGGCGGATCATGGTGGTGATATTCTCGGTGGACGCCGCGATCAGATTGCCCACCTTGCTCTGTTCCCTGATGGAAGAGCGCACCTGGGACGTGAGGATCTTCATCCTTTCGACCGCGGTCATGATGAGGTCGCTTCCCTTGTTCTGCTGCTGGGTGGCATTGGCTATCTGCATGATCATGTCCGTGACCCGCTCCATCGCATCCCGGATCATCTGGCTTCCCCGTGCCTGCTCCGCGGCTGCCCCGGCGATTTCGCCCACCTGGACGGAAGCCTTCTCGACTCCGGCAACGATCTTTTCCAGGACGACGCCGGACTTCTGCGACAGGAGTTCTCCGTCGGCGATTCTCTTTTCCGCCGCCTCGATGGCGTCGACAGCGCGGTCGGTCTCCTCCTGGACACCTTTGATGAGTTCCTCGATCTCCCTGGTGGAGCTGCTGGTCCTGTCGGCCAGTTCCTTGATCTCGTCGGCCACGACAGCAAATCCCTTGCCCTGTTCCCCGGCCTGGGCGGCAATGATGGCGGCGTTCAACGCCAGCAGGTTGGTCTGCTCCGCAACCTCGTTGATCACGGAAAGGATCGTACCGATGTCGCCTGCTTTCTGTGACAGGGTTTCAATCACCTCGTGGGTTATGTGGGACGATCTCTTTATTTCCTGCATCCCGGTAATGGTCGCTTCCACCGAAGCCCTGCCGGTTTCCGCATCCTTTCGTACCTGTTCGGAGATCGCGGCGGTGTCCAGGGCGTTTTTCTCCACCTGGCGGATGGAGCTGTCCATCTGGATGACCGAGGAAGCCGTTACCGTGGAAGAATCTATGAGGCCGTTCACGCTGTCGCTGATGTGCTTGATTGCCGCAGCCATTTCAATGATGGAGGAACTCACATCGTCGACCGACTGGGCGAGGTTTTCCACGTTGAGCGCCACCTCTTCGACGCTGGCGGCCATTTCGAGCACGGATGAGGAGTTTTCGGAAGCGGAGAGGGACAAACTGTCGATACCCTGGGAAACCTCCTTGATGGAGGCGTTGATTTCGATGATCGCCGAGGATGTCTCGCCGACGCGGGTGTTCGTCTGTTCGGCCCCCCTGAAAACCTGTTTCGACGCATCGGACAGGGTATGGGAAATCTTGGCCAGCTCCATGGAAGATGCATCCACCCTGGTCACCATTTCGCTCAGCAGGTCGACGAGGCTGTTGAGCGACTCTCCCAGTTCACCGATTTCGTCTCTGCTGTCCGTGGCAAGGCGCAGCGAAAGGTCGCCTCCCGTGATCAGCGAGCGGGTAAACGCGGCTTCCCTGCTGACCGAGGAAACCAGGGATTTGATCACTATCCAGCCGAACAGGCACACGAGGAAGAGCATGCCTCCGCCGAGGATCAGGCCGATAAGCGCGGTTCTGCGGGCGTACGCTGCCTCTTCCGTCTTGATGGCGGAGATGTCGCCCTTGAGGCTTTCGATGATGCCTGCCAGATCATTCGTGACTTCGCGGTAGCGGCGCGCCTGGACGGTCCCGGAAAGTTCACGCGCCCGCGCCTGGTCACCCTGCCGGACAGCCGGCAGGATTTCCTTGTTGAGCTTGTTCGAAAGGTTCAGCCAGGTCTTTTGCGCTGCCAGGAAGCCTTCCCTGGCTGCTGTCTGGCGCAAACCGTCCTGGATCGGGGGGAGTGCCGCGGTTATCCGGGCGGCGAAGGCTTCCAGTTCGTCGGGATCGTTTCCCGGAGCCGGTCTCCCGGCGCCGCAGGTGAGGTCAAGTTCCATTGCCTGGAGCCGGTACAGCATGTTCTGGAGCAGGGCGGCTTTGTCAAGCGAGTTCTGCGCTGAAGTGATCCTGCGATAGCCGGTGCCGTCCATGCCGACACGGTTGACAACCAGAAGCGCGGTGATGACGATAAACAGAAAACCGATAAGCGCTACCGCCATCAGAATCAGCATCTTCGTCTTGAGGCGCATGGATCCAATCTGTCCGGCAATGTCGGCAAAACCCATCGTTCCCTCCGGAATCGTCCGTTTAGTGCTGGAGCGTCGATCTGCTCCGCGGGTCACCTCCCCGGCGAACCGTCCGCCGCGGAGCAAAAAAAGTCATGAAAACCTTTGCACTTTTAGCACCAGACGCCTTTTTTTTCAAGGTAAAAAAGCAGCCGAGGCCGATTCGCGCCGGTGCGAAGTCACGCGGTGCTCAGCGGAATGTTACCCGCGTTTGCTCTTGACAGATGCGGGTCGGTATATGAAAATGTGAATAAAGTTTTCGATGTGCAGATCACGCATGCCCGCGCTGAAACGTCCGGCCAGGTTCGGCAGGTTAGTATTCGGCCGCGGGGAGCAAAAATCCTTTGCCAAGGCAGTCCGGCAGTGATAACGGCTTCTTTCCGTTATCCCTCACGTGTTCCTGGAGACAATCTTTGCGATCAGCCACCAGCGGCCTCACTGATTCCATCTGGAAGTTCCTCTCCTCACTGAAACTGACCATTTTCCTCCTCATCTGCCTGGCATCGGTTTCGATCATCGGGACGCTCATACCCCAGGGCGCTCCTCCCCCGGTGGAGTACCTGCAGACCCTGAGCCGGGCTAAATTCATCGTTTACGACAGGCTGGGCTTTTTCGACATGTATCATTCGTGGTGGTTCATTTCGCTGCTGGGGATCCTGTGCCTCAACCTGATCGCCTGCTCGCTGCGCAGGCTTCCCCACGACTGGAAGAGCATCACGAGCCCTCCCAGGGTTCTTGACGAAACCCTGGAAAAGTCGCTTCCTTTGACAGCCCGGTGGAAAGCCGGTACCGATGCCGCCGGTACCGAGCGGAAAATTACGGCGCTGCTGGAGCAGGAGTTCGCCAGACCGGAGGTCAGCCGGATCGGCCACGAGGTCCACCTGTTTGCCCGGAAGGGGGCCATCGGCAGGATCGGCGTCTATGTGCTCCATTCCAGCATCATTATCATTCTGGTCGGTGCGATCATCGGGTCGCTTGCGGGATATAAAGCTTTCGTGGAGATACCGGAGGGAGGAAGCGCCACTACGGTCGTTGCCGGCCCTGAAGGAATGAAACGAAAGGCAGTGGACCTTGGTTTCACGGTCCGTTGCGATTCCTTTTCGGTCAGCTACTACGACACCGGGGCTCCCCGGGAGTATAAAAGCATTCTGAGCATAGTGGACGGCGGCAGAACGGTTGTGGACAAGAGGCCGGTCCTCGTGAACCGCCCCCTGTCCTACAAAGGCGTAACCTTTTACCAGCAAAGCTACGGCCAGGCTGCTCCCCCGACTTTCCATCTCGGTGTCAGGGAGCGCAAGACGGGTAAGTCCTACACGTTCGCCGTCAGCCAGGGGGGGAGGGTTACCCTGCCCAACGGGGATACGCTCCATCCGGTGGAATCAGTGCCGGAGATCCGGCCCTACATTTCCCAGGTGTCGGGGCCGGCGGTCCGGGTGGTGATCATCCCGAAGGCCGGTGAACCGCTCAGCCTGCTTCTTCTCCAGCGTTATCCGGATTTCGACGCCCAGAGGGGCGGGGACCTGGTCTTCACCATTGACAGCATCGATCAGAAGTGGAAAACCGGTCTGCAGGTTGTGAAAGACCCGGGAGTATGGATAGTCTGGCTGGGCTGTTCGCTCATGGTGGCAGGGATCTTCGTGGCCTTTTTCCTTTCGCACCGCAGGATATGGGTCCGGATAGCGGACGGACGCGTGACCATGGCCGGGAATGCCGGCAAGAACATGGCGTCCTTCAAAGACTTTTTCGACGGCATGGCTGACAAAATGAGAAAAGCGTAGTCTCGGAGGTTGCGCGGATGTCCAGTTCTCTCCTCTTCAATGCCGCTACCGTGGCCTATCTTGCGTCAACGGTGGCGTTTTTCATCTGCCTTGCGGGCAGGAGCCGGTTCGCGGGGCTGAGCGGAACCATGGCCGCCCTGGCAGGCTTCGTCGTCCAGACCGCGGCCATCGGGCTCCGCTGGAAAGAATCCTATGCCCTGGGGCACGGCCATGCGCCCCTGTCCAACCTCTACGAATCGGTAGTATTCTTTGCCTGGGCAATCGTCCTGATCTACCTGCTGATCGACGCGCGCTACCGCTTGCGCGTCCTGGGCGCATTCGTCATGCCTTTCGCCCTTCTGGCCATGGCCTGGGCCCAGCTCGACCTGGACAGCGGCATCGCGCCTCTCGTCCCCGCCCTGCAGAGCAACTGGCTGCTCTACCACGTGATCACCTGTTTTCTGGGCTATGCCGCCTTCGCGGTCGCATGCGGCGTTTCCATCATGTACCTGATAAAGGCCGGGCACGAACGCGCCAACGGCACGGTCCATGCCGGGGGGATCTTTTCGCTCTTCCCGGCCTCGAAGGTGCTGGACGACCTGAACTACCGCGCCATAATGGTCGGATTTCCGCTCCTCACGCTGGGGATAATCACCGGCGCCGCTTGGGCCAACTACGCCTGGGGGAGCTACTGGAGCTGGGATCCCAAGGAAACCTGGTCGCTCATAGTCTGGTTCATCTACGCAGCTTTTCTCCACGCGAGGATTACCCGGGGCTGGGTCGGCAAGCGTGCCGCGATCCTTTCCATCGCCGGGTTCGCCGCGACGATTTTCTGCTACCTGGGGGTCAACCTGCTTCTTTCGGGGCTGCACAGCTACGGCGCGGGGTAGGGGCAGGGGCGGCGCGACGGGATGCTGCAGGAAAAGACCGGGACTTCCCGGTCTTTTTGTTGTATACCATGGTTGCTCATGAACAGGAACAGCATGGAATTTTCGAAAATTTCCATAATCATACCGGTTAAACCGGGTGGCGAAGTGCGGGCGCTGGACAGGCTGCGGCGGCTCGACTATCCGCCCGGCTCGTTCGAGGTGATGGTTGCCGAGGGCTCCTGCCCCAGTTGCCAGCGCAATACGGCAGCGGAGCGGGCCGACGGGGAGATACTCTGCTTCCTGGACGACGATTCCCTGGTGGAGCCCGCGGCGCTGTCAAAGATCGCCGGCCATTTTGCCGACGGGACGCTTGCGGCTGTCGGCGGGCCGTCCCTGACCCCGGAGGACGATTCGGTCCTGCAGCGTTCTTTCGGCATGGCGCTGGCGTCCCCCTTCGGCGGTGGCGGTGTCCGCAACCGATACCGGCAGAGCGGCGCGCTCCGCGAGACAGCCGATCACGAACTGATCCTCTGCAACCTCGCCATGTCGGCACGGGTTTTCCGGGAACACGGCGGTTTCGACGAACGACTCTACCCCAACGAGGAAAACGAGCTGCTGGTAAGGATCAGGCGGCAGGGATGGACATTGATGCACGACCCCGACTTGGCCGTGCGCCGAAGTCAGCGGAAGTCGCTCAGCGCGTTCGTCCGGCAGCTTTTCGGCTACGGAAGAGGCCGGGCCCAGCAGATTCTGCTGGGGGGCGGGAGCGGGCCGGCGCTGTATGTGCCGGCGGTTTTCCTCGTGTACCTGCTCTCTCTTCCGTTTATTCATGGGGCTGTTTACTCCCTCCCACTTTTGTGCTACCTAGGTATGTGCGTTATCGGGGCCGTGCTGGCGGGCGCGGAAAGGAAGGATCCGCTTCCGGCGCTGCTTCTTCCCCTGGTTTTCGCCCTGCTGCACCTGTCCTACGGCGCCGGCCTCATCTGGGGCATGGTCAGGTATGCCGGCCGGAAACGAGCCCGTGCACGGGGAGTGGTTGCGGTGAAGACGATCAAGGCGTTCGGCAGCGGGGATGGCTGGTAGGGGATAGAAAAGCAGAATTCAGAATTCAGGCGTCAGCAGCCGGGAGAAGGAAGAAGCCCCCCCACCCGGCGCAGGACGCCGCCCTCTCTCCTGATGGAGAGCGCAACTAAAGAAAAATTGAGAGGATCTACTTGGATCTCAGCATCGTAGTGCCCATATACAACGAGGAAGAGAACATCCGCGATCTCCACCGTGAAATCGGTGAAGCTCTTGGAGGAGGCGTCACGGAATATGAGCTGATCCTGGTCGACGACGGGTCGACGGACGGGTCTTTCCGGGTTCTCAAAGAGATCGCGGCAATCGACCCGCGGGTCAAGGTGATCCGCTTCCGGCGCAATTTCGGCCAGACCGCTGCCATGGCCGCGGGGTTCGATGCCGCTTCGGGGCAGGTGGTCATTCCCATGGACGGCGATCTGCAGAACGACCCGGCCGACATACCCCGCCTGCTGTCCAGGATCGGGGAGGGGTTCGACGTGGTGTCGGGCTGGCGACGCGACCGGAAGGACTCGTTTCTCAACCGCACCTTGCCGTCCATTCTCGCCAACCGCTTCATATCCCACATGACGGGCATCCGGCTCCATGATTACGGCTGTACGCTCAAGGCATACCGCAGGGAACTGCTGGACGGGATCAACCTGTACGGAGAAATGCACCGCTTCGTGCCGGCCCTGGTGTCCCAGATCGGCGCCCGGGTGACCGAACTGCCGGTCGGGCACCGCCCCCGTCTCCGCGGTGTCAGCAAATACGGCATTTCCCGCACCATGCGGGTCATCCTCGACCTGTTGACAGTCAAATTCCTGCTGAACTATTCCACCCGCCCCATCCAGCTGTTCGGCCGCTTCGGCGTCTATACTCTGCTGGCATCGGTGCTTTCCGGCGGCGCGACGATCTACATGAAGCTGTTCCTGCACGTGAGCATGAACAGGAACCCGCTCCTCCTCCTCACGGTGCTGCTCCTTTTCATCGGAGTCCAGTTCATTGTGCTCGGCCTCATCGGGGAACTGATAGCACGGACCTATTATGAAACGCAGGGCAAGCCGATCTACACGGTCAGGGAAAAGATCAACCTTGAGTAAGGGAAGCATGCGGATTCTGATGCTGGCGCCGACTCCCTATTTCGCGGACCGGGGCTGCCATGTGCGCATCTACGAGGAGGCGCGCGCGCTGGTCCGGCGCGGCCATGACGTCCGGATCGTCACCTATCACCTGGGACGGGACCTGCCGGGCATCCCCACCTTCCGCATCCCCGCCGTGCCCTGGTACCGCAAACTCGCGGCCGGCCCCTCCTGGCACAAGCCCTACCTTGATCTCCTGCTGTTTTTCAAAGCCCTGACCGTTGCGCGGAGGTTCCGGCCCCACATCATCCATGCCCATCTGCACGAGGGGGCGTTTCTCGGCGTCTTTCTCAAGCGCCTGCTGGGGGCACCGCTCCTCTTCGATTGCCAGGGAAGTCTGACCGGCGAGATCGTCGATCACGGATTCGTCAGGGAGGGATCGCTTGTGCATCGACTCTTCCGGGGGATCGAGGGGTTCGTCAACCGGGGCGCGGAACGTATCATAGCCAGTTCCGGTCCCGGCGCAAACGATCTGCGGAACCGGTGGCGCATGCCGGGAGACAAGGTGCGGGTGCTCACGGACGGCGTGGACACGGAGGAGTTTTCGCCCCGGTCCGGCGCGGAAGCACGTGAGCGTCTGGGCATTCCCGCCGATGTGCCGGTCGCGGTGTTCCTCGGCGTTATGAACACTTATCAGGGTTTGGACATCCTTCTGGACGTTGCGAGCTGTCTCCGGGACAGGGGGACCGCAATCCACTTCCTGGTCATGGGTTTTCCGGAAGAGAAGTACCGGCGCAGGGCGGCGGAACGGGGACTGGGTGTCCGGATGACTTTTACCGGTCGCATTGATTACGGTGACGCAGCCGCATTCCTGTCCGCAGGCGATGTGGCCCTGTCGCCGAAAGTTTCCCTCACCGAGGCCAACGGCAAGCTCTTCAACTACATGGCGTGCGGTCTGCCGGTCGTGGCTTTCGATACGCCGGTCAACAGGGAGATACTGGGTGAAACGGGGGTCTATGCGCGCTTCGGCGATGCCGTGGACTTTGCCGACCGTCTGGAGGAGCTGGTCGTAAACCGCGGGAAAAGAAGCGAACTGGCGCAGCGGGTCCGCGAGAAGGCGGTGCGGGAACATTCCTGGGAGACGAGAGGGGCGGAACTGGAAGCCGTGTGCAGGGAGTTGGCGGGTTGAATCGGGTGCAGGCGGAGAAGGCCGGCGCTTCGCATCAGCCCGGATCCGCGAAGGCGTCGCGGATCAAGGCGCCACGTATCCAGTTTCAGTGCATGGCCACCGATCCCTGGCCCTTCAGTTTTTTCAGCAGGAGCAGGAACGGAATGACTGCCAGGAAGGCGATGCCGATCACCCAGAAGATGTAGTTATAGGCGAGCATGCCGGCCTGTTTCTGAACGATGCCGTAGAGGATGCCCAGTGCCGTCTTCTGTGACGTGACCGCGTCGATCCCCCTGGCCATAGCGCCCTGCTGCAGTTCCGACCATTGCAGCTGGACCGTGGGACTGTAAGGATTCACGTGGGCGGCCAGGTTCGTCTGGTAAAACTGGGAAACCCTGGACAGCAGGGTGGCCGAGGTGGCGATGCCGACGCTGCCGCCGATGTTGCGCAGCAGGTTGTTCATGCCGGTGGCGTTGCCCATTTCCTCCTTGGGGATGGTGGAAAGGGTGATGGTTATGAGCGGCACGAAAATCATTGCCATGGCAAGGCCCAGCAGGATGCGCGGCCAGACGAAGGTCCAGTAGGAAGCCTCCAGGTTGAAGCCCTGCATGACGAACATGGACCAGCCCCCGATGAGCAGGCCCGCCAGAACTATCATCCTTCCGTCCAGGCGCTGGACGAGAACCCCGACCACCGGCATCGCCAGCAGGGTCGCAATGCCGCCCGGCGCCATGACCAGCCCCGCCATGGTCGCGCTGTATCCCATCAACGTCTGAAGGAACATGGGTATCATGACGATAGAGCCGTAGAGGCAGAAGCCGACGATGAACATGATGAAGTTGCCGGATGAGAACGAGATGTCCCTGAAAAGCCGGAGATTGACGATGGGCTGGTCGTGCCGCAGTTCTGCGAACACGAACAGGAGCAGCGCAACGGCTGCTATGATTGAAAACGTGATGATGAACGAAGAGCTGAACCAGTCGTCCTGCTGCCCCTTGTCCAGCACCACCTGCAGCGAGCCGATGCCCAGTGTCAGCAGGATCAGGCCCCAGTAGTCGATGGCCATCTTGTGCCGCTTCATGTAGGACGGGTCGAAGATGAAGAATTTGGTCATGACCACGGCGAACACGCCGACCGGGATGTTGATGTAGAATATCCAGCGCCAGCTCATGTTGTCCGTGATCCATCCTCCCAGAGTCGGTCCCACGACCGGTCCGAACATCGCCCCGATGCCGAAGATCGCCATGGCCATGCCCTGCTGGTGCGGGGGAAATGTTTCCATCAGTATGGCCTGGCTGATGGGTATCAGGGCGCCCCCGGCAGCGCCCTGGACTACCCTGAAGAAAATGAGGGCGCCCAGGTTCGGGGCTGCCCCGCAGAGGAACGACGAAAGCGTGAACAGGATGATGCAGGATATCAGGAAGCGCTTCCGGCCGAACAGGCGCGCCAGCCAGCCGGTCATGGGCAGTATGACGGCGTTGCTCACCAGGTAGGAGGTTATCACCCAGGTCACTTCGTCCGTACCGGCATTGAGGCTTCCCTGCATGTGGGGCAGAGCCACGTTGGCCACAGAAGTGTCCACGATCTCCATGAATGTGGGGATCATGACGGTTATGGTAATCAGCCATTTGCTGATGTTTTTCGCAGAGTTTTCCATGAAAGCACCGCATCGCACGGGCAACCGTTCCGATTGTCCGTTTTCTGGTTTCACTGTCCGGCAGCGCGGGCATGCCCCGGGGGGAGACTCGTTCCAGTTACCGGAACGGATCCATCAGTATGTTGCCCAGCTTCCTCCCGGTGAGGACGGTCGGGACCACGCTCATGCCGACCCGCAGCAGGTGGTCGGGGTCGCTGCTGGAATCTATGGTGATCTTCACCGGTATCCGCTGCACCACTTTCACGTAGTTGCCCGTGGCGTTTTCCGGCGGCAAAAGTGAAAACGACGCGCCGGTTCCGGCCATGATGCTGTCCACTTTGCCCTTGAAGGTCTTGCCGGGGTAGGTATCCACCTCGAATTCCACTTTCTGTCCCGGCCTCACATGGGTCAGCTGGCTTTCCTTGTAGTTGGCGGTGATCCAGGTGTTGTTCAGCTCCACCAGGGCCATCAGCGGCTGTCCAGCCTGGATGTTGTTGCCGGGCTCCACCGATTTCTTGGTGATGTAGCCGTCTGCCGGGGCAAGAATCCTCGTGAAGGAAAGATTGCGCCTGCTTTCCTCCAGCTCGGCCTTTTTCCGGGCGATCTGCGCGTCTTTGCCG
Source organism: Geobacteraceae bacterium (assembly GCA_036677645.1). Classification (GTDB taxonomy): domain Bacteria; phylum Desulfobacterota; class Desulfuromonadia; order Geobacterales; family Geobacteraceae; genus RPRC01. The sequence continues at coordinate 194,070 of JAVBWB010000027.1, forward strand.
CCGTTGCCGGCAAGCCCCAGGAGGGCCAGCGCCCTGCGCACCGATCCCTCGGTTTCCAGAAGCCGCGACGCGGCAACCTTGCGCGCGGTTTCCAATTTGTCCAACTGCTCTTTGGCTATGACTTCACGCTTGTACAATGCCCTGCCCCGCGCCAGGTCGAGCTCGGCCTGTTCGAGCCTGGCCCGGTCCGAGTTGACCGCGGCCCGCGCCGCGTCCACCTGGGCATAGGTGCTGGCGGTTTCGTTCCTGGCAAGGTCCAGCTGCGCAACGTAATTGTCCACCCGCAGCCGGTAATCCTCCCGGTCCAGTTCGACCAGCACATCGCCCTTTTTCACGAACTGGTTGTCCCGCACCAGGACCCGGCCCACATTGCCCGGAACCCGGGACGAGATCGAGTAGACGTGCGATTCGATGAACGCATTGTCGGTTTCCACGTGGGTCTTGCTCCTGACCCAGAGCCGCATGCCCAGGACCAGGGCAACCGCCAGCATGACAAGAAGAATGACGGCAGCCCGTTTCCTGCCGCCGAATCCGCCTTTCTTCCCGGCCGGAGCGGTTTCTTCCTTTTCCACATTTTCCACGGTATTCGCTTCAGCCATCTTGTTCCTCCCCGGGGTGGGTCAGCAGCCTGTCACAGTTCCCCTTTTGCTTTTTTTATCCGTGCAACCGCGACCTGGTAGTCGAAGACCGCGCGGTAGTACTCGGTCCGGGTCCTGGTGAGCAGGGTCTGGGCGTCGATCACGTCGGTCGCCGTGCCCACATGCTCCTGGTAGCGGTTCTTGTTGATGCGCAGGTTCTCTTCGCCGGATTTAACCGCCGTCTCCGCGGTGCCGATGCGTTCGAGGGCGATCCGCGCGTCATTGTCGGCAGTTTCGTATTCCAGCCTGATCCGGGCCTCGGTCGTGCGGAGCTTCTCTTCGCCCTGCGAGCGGGACAGCACGGCCTGGCGATAGCGTGACGTGGTGGCGAAGCCGTCGAACAGGTTGACGCGGATACCGAGGGTCGCGGAAAGAATGGTCTGCTCCACCACTTTGCTGTTCTGCACGTAGTCCATGCCGAGCCGGGCGAAGATCTCGGGGAAATAGTAGCTTTTGACTTCCCTGATGGTCAGTTCGTCGGCGCGGATTCCCTGTTTGAGAGCTTTCACCTCTGCGCGGTTGGCGGGGTCGAAGGGGAGCCCGAATTCCGCGTAAGTCTTTTCCGGCCCGGTTGATTCCGCCAGGTCGGCCCGGTATCCCGGCTCCTGGCCGGTAAGGTAGTTGAGGAAGAGCCAGCCGTTTGCAAGCCGGTTGCTCTCGGCCAGCTTGCGCTGGCGGCTGTTGGCCAGCTGCACCTCGGCCTGGAGCAGGTCGTTGCGGGTCACTACGCCCTGTTCGAACAGGTTTTTCGCCACCCTCAGGTGATCGGTCATCTGGATCACTTCTTCTTCGGCGGCTTTGAGAAAGTTGCCGAATTCGAGAATGCCGTAGTAAGATTCGATGACCTGGAGAAAGACATCCTTTTCCCGTGCGGTCTGATTCAACGAGGCGGCATCATGCAGCGCCACGGCCCGATTGTAGCGGGCCGCTGTCCGGCCGAAATCGTAGACGGTCTGTTCGGCGGCCATGGAAAGGAACCCGTAGTCCCGTTGCTGGGTTTCGGCCGTGAAACCACTTATATTGATCGATTGCGGGTCCTGCTGCGCCGTGTATCCCCCCCTGAGGTCGAGCCGGGGAAGATAGCCGCTCCGTGCGATGGCGACATCCTGCGCGGCCAGCTTCTCGTCATAGGCAGACACTTTGAGCTCGTGGTTGGCGGAAGCGGCTCTCTTCAGGCATTCCTGGAGCGTGAGGGTGTCCGCTTCAGCCCTGCCGGTCAGCAGCACTGTCGCGAAAAGTACGACAAGGCATGTATTCTTCATCATGTTCTCCCTGTGTTTCCGCAGAGTTGATAGTTTTTCCGGGCGCCATGCCAAAGGTCAAGGATTTCTAACTGAACGGAAATGGCTGCCATTATACGGATTGTCCAAAGGCTGTCAATGCCATCGGTTCTTTCACCCGGCCAGTTTCGGCCTCTTGAGGAAATAGAGCAGCGGGACGATGCAGAGGAAAGAAAGCCCGATGATCCAGAAAATGTAGTTGTAAGACAGCAAGGCGGCTTCCCTGCGGACCGCCGCGAATAGTACCGCCAGCGCCGCCTTCTGAGATGTCGACGCGTCCATACCCCGGGACATGGCCGCTTGCGTCAGCTCCCCGATGCGGGATTGAACGAGGGGGTTGTAGGGATTCACGTGCCCCACCAGGTTCGCCTGGTAAAACTGGGCAAGCCTGGTCAGCATGGTGGCGGATAGTGCTATGCCGACGCTTCCGCCGATGTTGCGCAACAGGTTGTACATCCCGGTGGCATTGCCCATTTCCACTTTGGGAATGTACGCAAGGGTGTACCGTGTCAGGGGCGGAAAAATCATGCCCAGGGCTGCGCCGAGCATGACGCGGGGCCACATGAAATCCCAATAGGAGGCCTGGAGGGTAAAGCCCCGCATGAAGAACAGGGAAACCGCGCCGAGCAGCAGTCCGGCCAGGATGATTTTCCTGCCGCTGCGGCGCTGGATGTAGGCGCCCACGATCGGCATGACCACGACCGACGCGATGCCGCCCGGCGCCATGACAAGACCTGCCATGGTCGCGCTGTATCCCATGAGCGTCTGCAGGAACAGGGGCAGCATCACCACCGAACCGTACAGGCAGAAGCCGACCATGAACATGATGAAGTTGCCCGACGAAAACGCCGGGTCTTTGAACAGCCGCAGGTTGACGACGGGATGGTCGTGCTTCAGCTCGGCAGAAACGAACATGACCAGGGAGACGGCTGATAGGATGGAGAAGGCGATGATGAAGGAGGAATTGAACCAATCCTCCTGCTGGCCCTTGTCCAGCACCACCTGCAGCGATCCGATGCCCAGCGTCAGCAGGATCAGGCCCCAGTAGTCGATGCCTGCCATGCGCTTTTTCAGGTATGACGGGTCGAAGATGAAATATTTCGCCATGATGACGGCGATAACCCCCACCGGGATGTTGATGTAGAAGATCCAGCGCCAGCTCATGTTGTCGGTGATCCATCCCCCGAGCGTCGGCCCCACCACCGGGCCGAACATGGCTCCGATGCCGAAGATGGCCATGGCCATCCCCCCTTCCCGGGGGGGGAACGACTCCAGCATGATCGCCTGGCTCATGGGGATGAGCGCTCCTCCCGCTGCACCCTGGATGATCCGGAAACAGACCAGGGCCGCCAGGTTCGGCGCCAATCCGCACAAGAGCGATGAGAAGGTGAAGAGAACAATGCAGGAGATGAGAAAGCGTTTCCTGCCGAAGAGCCTCGCCAGCCACCCGGTCATGGGCATGACCACGGCGTTGCTGATGAGATAGGACGTCAGGACCCAGGTCACCTCGTCCGTTCCCGCGTTCAGATTGCCCTGCATGTGGGGCAGAGCCACGTTGGCGATTGAAGTGTCGACGATCTCCATGAATGCGGGGATCATCACCGTGAGCGTTATCAGCCATTTGTTCACCGGCGCGGGTGAATCGTTCATGGTCAGAGAGTCCTTCGACTTCCGGTCTGCCCATGTTGATCCGCGGCAATTCCCCTCATTGCATGAAGGCTGTAATAGAGTATCTGGCGCGATATCTCTTCAAGATCGTCTGCATCGAAGTTGTGCTCCTGGGCCATCCTGCCGATCACCGACCTGCTGAACAGGAAGAGCAGGCACTGGCTGACGATGCTCCTGGTACAGATCAGGACCAGTTCGCTATCCGGCGCGCTGCCCAGCAGTTCACGCACGATGTCGGCCAACTGCTCCAGGAGGGACCGTATCCCTTCGTCCAGCATCATGTCCAGGGCGCTGGTGGGGTCCACCATCTCGCGCATGACCAGCGAGCCGAAACCCAGGTTGCGTTCGTCGCATGAGGTACGGAATAGGAACGAACGGATGAATGCATGCAGCTTTTTCTCGGGACCGCACTCGCCGTTCAGGCCGTAGGTTATGGGGAATCTTTCGTAGGCGCGGCGGCGGGCATACCGGATTGCCTCGCGGTAGAGATTCTCCTTGCCCCCGAAATGGTAGTTGACCGCTGCCAGGTTCACTTGGGCACGGCCGCAGATCGTCCGGACCGTGGTTGCGGCGAATCCGTGCTCGGCAAAGACCAGGGCCGCGGTTTCCAGAATCCGCTTGCGGGTTTCACCGATTTCGTGTTCCGTACCGTTCATTGATAGGGCCTCGTTCAGCAATGCAGCTCCATTGATCCGCCCGGCCCGGCCGGGCGGATCAATCCTGTTTGATGTAAACGTTTGTATCAAACAATTGTTTGAATTGCAATGATAAATAACCCCTGATCTCTTCCGCCAATGGATTGAAACATGGGAGAGGGCACCCACAGGGGGGTGCCCCTACGTTCAGGGAAGGGACAAGGGTGTCCGAGCGGATGAATAACCGCCCTGCACCGGTGCTTTTTCGTTCATGGCAAAGGGGGACGCGTCTTCGCTGCCATAGAGCCTGCGGTATACTTCCATCCCTGCCAGGACTCTCTTCACATACTCTCTCGTCTCGCTATAGGGTATGCTTTCTATGAATTCATCTTCGCGCAGGCCTGGAAGGTTTTTCCGCCAGCGGAGCACCGGTGACGGGCCGGCGTTATAGGCCGCGACCGCGGAAACCAGGTTCCCGTTGAAACGGTTCAGCAGACCTTTCAGGTAGCGGGAGCCGATTCTCACGTTGACTTCGGGAATGGTCAACTGGGGCATGGTAACGGTTTCGCGCATCTGCCGCGCGGTGTCCTTCGCCGTGGCAGGCATGAGCTGCATCAACCCGAGCGCGCCGACGGGCGAGCGGGCCTCGGGAAAGAAACTGCTTTCGGCGCGGATAAGGGCAAAGGCGAGGTGTTCGCTGATGCGGTTTTGGGCGGCGTTTCTGGATACCGTGTCGGAAAATGCGGGGGGGTAGAGGATCGCCCATGCGCGTGGAGAACGTTTGGCTTTTTGCGCCGGATGCCGACGTGCGTACAGACGCATGGCGGAACGGTAATCTTCCATTGCAAGGTAGAGGCCTGCCACGTCCAGGGAGTCGGAAGATCCGGATGCGTTGCGTCTGAGCACGGCTGAGATTTCCATGCGCGCTTCATCATGCAGGCCGAGGCTTATCAGGGCTTTCGCCCGCTCATAGCCGGGGGGAAGCGGGATTGTGGCCAGTATTTGTTTGCCCAATGGGGGTGCGGAGCCGTTGCGGAGGCCTTTTTCCCGTTCCAGGCTCAGTGCATAGAAGCCGGTCGGGTATTCTTCCCGGAGGAGGGACATCGCCTGGCGCGACGTTTCTCCGGCGCCGGCTTTCTCCAGCGCGCGGATCTGCCAATAGAGAGCTTTTTCCCGGTATGCGCCGTCGGTCGCCAGCCTGCCGAACAATTCGGCCGCGGCCCGGCAGTCGCCGGACCGGTAGCGGCTCCACCCGCATTCCCATAGAGCCCGGGAGGAGTAGTTGGAGCGGGGGTAGGTTTTCAGGAGCCTGTCGAAAAGATCCCGTGCCGCCTCGGTTTTGCCCGAACCGCTCATGATCTGGCCGGCATGGTAGAGGGCGTCATCAGCCAGATCCGAATCCGGACTTGTTTCAGCCAGCTTGAGCAGGGCTGCGCAGGCGGAATCCTTTTTCCCCAGCCGCTCGAGGGTCCGGGCGTGCCAGAAGTAAGCTTCCTGGGCGTACCCGCGCCAGGGGCTTTCCGGGGATGCCAGGCGGGCGAACGCCTGCTCGGCATCCGTGTTCTTTTTCAACAGGTAGAGAGTCATGGCAGATTTGAATGCCAGGCTGCCGCGCAGCTGCTCCGGGAGGGATGCGGGCGGCAGGGAGGAAAAAACCGCCAGCGCATCACGGTACTTTTTCAGTTCGAACAGCTTCAGCCCCCGGCCGAACAGCTCTTCACCGGTATATGGCTGTATGGCGATCCCGTTGTTGCGGAGCCTTTCCATGTCAGCCTCAGCATCCCCGGCAACGTCCTTTCCCGGATTTTTCAGCCAGATGGCGCGCAGTTGGGCTGCCGCCCCGTTGAGGTCCCCGAGTTTTTCAACGCACGCGGCGATTCTGTACGATGCATTGAGCGCATCGGTGCCTTCCGGATAGTTTTCAAGGCAATGGCGGTAAGCTTCCAGAGCTGCCCGGAATTGCCCGTCCCGGAACAGGGCGTCGGCGTTGAGAAAGGAAGCTTGCCGAAAGAGCGGGCTGTCCGGATAGTCCTTTTCGAGTATTGCCAGAAGTGAGACCGCCTCCCGGTAGCGGAGCAGTCGGCTGAGGGCCGACGCCCGGTAGTAGAGGGCGAAATCCCCCAGAAGCGGGTAACCTTCCCTCGCCGCGGCCAGCAGGCGTTCCGCATCGTCCCATTTTTCCATGCGATAGGCCGACATGCCCAGAAGCAGATCCCTGGCCGGCCCGGTCCCGGCTTTCAGTGCCGTGTCCCTGGCGCCGCGGTAATCTCTGATCTTCATCCTCTGGGCCGCCTTTGCAAGGTTTTCGTCCCTGAGCGGGTAAAGGGACGCGCTCGAGATGGATATGGACGAAAGTACGATCATTATCAAAACAGTTATGCGGCACAGGTACACGGAAGGTTCCTCCATTGAAACCAGAAAAGGGGGGATCGCTGCATGACATCGGCGCATCGCGGGACGCGCCAATGAGGTTTTCATTGTATACAAAAGGATGCTTCCGGGCAACCCCCTGGTTTCCTCGCCGGGACGCAGAATCCCCTCATTCCGATCCGGAAACTGCATGAGCTTGAAAGTGAAGATGAAACGTCCATTACGTTGCAGCAGCCCGTAACTGTTTGACAAACAGGTTTCGTTGGCTTATGAAGTGAAAGTAGGCAAAGTGCACTACTGCACGCTAAACGCTACCGGAAGGCATTCAACATGGTGCGATACACGATTAAGGGAAAACTGAGCAGCCACCCGGACGGCTATGGCTTCGTCATACCCGATGAGGGGGGCGACGACATCTTCATCCCTGCGCGGTACCTGCGGGAAAGCCTCCACGGCGACAGGGTCGAGGCGCGGGTGGAGTCCGGGCACCGGCCCGGCCGCCGCGAAGGCAGGATCGTGCAGACCCTGGAGCGGGGTGTTTCAACGCTGGTCGGCTGCTTCGAGGGCGGCGGGGAAGGAGGAACGGTCATTCCAGACGAGCCGAGAATCACCCATCTGGTGGCCATTCCCCGCAACCGGACCAACAAGGCCCGTCACGGCGACGTCGTGGTAGTGGAAATAATCGAGTATCCGTCCGGAATCCGCGGCATGTCCGGCCGCATTGTCGAGGTGCTGGGACGGTCCGGCGATCCGGAAACCCAGGTCCTGGCCATTGCCCGGAAATACGGCCTGCCGGTGGCATTTCCGCCGGATGTGCTTGCCGAAGCGCAATCCGTGGCCGGGGAACCGGCTCCGGCGGACCTGGAAGGGCGCACCGACCTGCGGAGCGACCTTACCATCACCATCGACGGCGAAACGGCACGGGACTTCGACGATGCGGTTTCGGTCCGGCGCCTCGAGGCCGGCGTCATCCGGCTCCGGGTTTCGATCGCTGATGTTTCCCATTACGTCCGGGATTCTTCCGCCCTGGACCGGGAAGCGCTCAACCGGGGAACTTCCGTCTATTTTCCCGACCGCTGCATCCCGATGCTGCCGGAAAGCCTTTCCAATGAAATCTGTTCGCTGAATCCGGGGCGGGACCGCCTTGCGGTTACAGCCGAACTGTATTTCGACCGGGACGGCAATACCAGTGAGGCTTCTTTCTATCCGAGCGTTATCCGCAGCGACGAGAGAATGACGTACACCTCGGTCAGGGAGATCCTCGTGGACGGCAACCCCGCAACCATCTCCCGCTACGGCCGCCTGGTCGACGACCTGAAGACGATGGAGGAGCTCGCCCTGCGGCTGACGGCAAAACGGCGCCGGCGCGGGAGCATCGATTTCGACCTTCCGGAACCGGAAATCGTGCTGGACCTCCAGGGACGCATCGAGTCCCTGGCCAGGGCCGAAAGGAATCTGGCGCACCGGATTATCGAGGAATTCATGCTGGCGGCGAACGAGGCGGTGGCTGCGTACCTTGCGGAGGGCGACATGCCCTGTATCTACCGGATTCACGAGCCGCCGGACCCGGCGCGGCTGCGCGATTTCAGGGATTTCATCAAGGCGTTCGGTTTCACCCTGCGCATGAAAGGGGACAGGGTGGAGCCTGCGGAGCTGCAGCGGCTGCTCAAGTCGGCCGAGGGGCGGCCCGAGGAAAAGATGGTGAACGAACTGCTTTTGCGCTGCATGAAGCAGGCGCGTTATTCCTCCGAAAACACGGGGCATTTCGGGCTCGCGTCCCCCTGTTATCTCCACTTCACGTCCCCCATCAGGCGCTATCCGGACCTGGTGGTGCACCGATTGCTGAAGGGGGCTCTGGCCGGAAGCCTGAAAAAACGGGAAAAAAGCGCTATCGCCGCCATGCTTCCCGGCGTGTCCGAGGAATCCAGCAGGCGTGAACGGACCGCCATGGAGGCGGAACGGGAGATCGTCGACCTGAAAAGGCTGGAGTACATGGAAAGTCGGGTCGGAGAGGTTTTCGACGGTTTCGTGACCGGCGTCGCCTCGTACGGTTTCTACGTGGAGCTGGCGGAACTGCCGGTCGAAGGACTGGTCCACGTGTCGGCGCTGGGGGATGATTACTACCGCCTGGCGGAGAAGCTGCACAGCCTGGTGGGGGAGCGAAGCGGCAGGGCATATCGCATCGGCGACCGGGTGCCGGTGCGGGTGGAAGCCGTGAGCAGGGAGAAGAAGCGGGTGCAGTTCTCTCCGGCCGCGCTTCCCGGAAGGGCCTCGGGCCGCAAAGCCGCGCTGCATGCGCCGTCTCTCTCCAGGAGCGCCGGCCGGCCGCAGACGCGGACGAAGAAGGTGGCGGGGAGCCTGAGGCGGCGGGGGAAAAAACGGTGAAAGCGGTTGCGCAGATTCTTTATGCTATGCTATTGTTGAACATTTCGCGCATATTGCCAATAAACATCAACCCTCGCCATCACGGGAGAGGGTGTGCGCAGCCCGGGTGAGGGGGGCAAACAATGCTGTTCGGCCGGGCTACGCAGAAACATGGAAAAACCCATGGCAAATGAAAAATTGCTCCCGTTCATCGAGCACCTGGCCGAGCTGAGAAAAAGGCTCATCATTATCTGCATCGCTGTGGTGATCGGCATGGGAATCGCCTGGAACCTTGCGGACGATATCCTGGTGTTCATCGAGCAGCCTTTGTCCGGCCATACTTACCTTACCGAGCTGAAGACACGGCTTTACCAGGAGGCGCGCACGCGCTACCCCGCCATCTACCAGAGGTTCGACCTGCAAAAGGAGCTGGCCCCGGCAAAGGCCGCGGACCGGAGGCTCAACTACACCGCGCCGCTGGAACCCTTTTTCATGCAGTGCAAAATCTCCCTGATTGCCGGTTTCATTCTGTCGCTCCCCTTGGTTTTCTACCAGATATGGCTGTTCATTGCGCCGGGCCTCAAGTCAAACGAAAAAAAGCTGCTGCTGCCCTTCGTGTCCACCGCCACCGTGAGCTTCTGCGTCGGCGCCATGTTCTTCCTGGTCGTCATCTGGCCCGTGATCATCAACTTTTCCCTGTCCTACGAGACCGCGGGGTTGCGAAGCTGGTTCAGCCTGAGCGCCTATGTCAATTTCTGCCTGCGGCTCATCATCGTCTTCGGTCTGATATTCGAGCTTCCGGTCCTGGTGCTGCTCCTGTCCCGCTTCGGCCTGGTCACGGGCCGTTTCCTGGCCAGGAACAGGAAATACGCCGTGCTCGCCTGCGCCATCATCGCGGCGTTCCATGCCGACCTGGTGACCATGTTCGTCATCATGGTGCCGATGTACATCATGTATGAAATCAGCATCTGGGTGGCGTACCTGTTCGGCAAAAAACGGATGGCGGACGAGGGCGCAAAGGCTTGAGATGATCATCTACCGGACTCTTGAAGAAATACGGGGCAGGATCGGCAACGCAGCGGTCACGATCGGCAACTTCGACGGCGTTCACCTGGGCCATCGCGAGATATTCCGCAGTGTTGTGGATCTGTCCGGCCGCCTGGGCGGCACTTCGGTGGTGATCACCTTCTTCCCCCACCCTCTCAAGGTGCTGGCGCCCGAGCGCGACTTCCGCCTGATCACCACGTATGAGGAGAAGGAAAGGCTCATCGCGGAATCAGGTGTCGACGTCCTGGTGACCATACCTTTCTCACGCTCCCTGGCCTCCCTTCCGGCGGAGGATTTCGTCCGGGACATTCTGGTGGGCCGCATCGGCATGAAGGGAATAATCGTCGGTTACGATTACGCTTTCGGACGGAACAGGGAAGGGGATGCCTCCCTGCTCAGGACCCTCGGCGCCGAGCTCGGCTTTTCCGTCGATGTCCTGGAGCAGATCGGCAACGAGGACGAGGGATTCAGCAGCAGCATGGTCAGGAAGATGATCGCCGAGGGGGATGTGAGGGGCGTGGTGGAGTTCTTGGGCCGCAGTTTCTCCGTGGGCGGGAAGGTCGTGCACGGGTACCACCGGGGCAGAGTGATCGGGTTTCCCACCGCCAACGTGCGCGTGGAGGAGGAACTGCTTCCGGGGCCGGGCGTCTATGCGGTCAAGGTGGAGGGCGAGGGAACCGTGTGGGACGGCGCTTGCAACATCGGCGACAATCCCACTTTTCACGGCGCCATGGTTACGGTCGAGGTCCACCTTCTGGACTTCGGCGGCGATCTTTACGGCAAGAAGCTGCGGCTGTATTTCATCGACCGCGTACGCGATGAGACGGCGTTCTCCGGCATCCACGCGCTGCAGGAGGCGATCAGACGGGATGTCTCCCGATGCCGCGACCTGCTCCGCGACAAAGAGGTAATCCGCTATCATGGCTGAAACGGTCGGTACCGGTCAGAGTTCGATGCTTTCCGGCTGGAAGTTCTGGATCGGCATGGGGGTCAGCGTTTTCTTCCTGGCGCTGCTGCTCCGTGCCATGGACGGGCGGAAACTGCTGGCGGCCTTCCGCGAAATGGATTGGCGGTTCATGGTTCCGGCGGTCGCTGCCACCATGTTCAGCTATTACATGCGGGCGTACCGGTGGAAACTGCTCCTGGCGGGGGAGAAGAAAGCTTCGCTGAACAATTGTTTTTCCGCCATGATCATCGGCTACATGGCCAACAACCTGTTGCCCGCGCGCATCGGAGAGATCATCCGCGTGTATCTCCTCGGAGAGCGGGAAGCCATCGACAAAGGCACGGTGCTCGCCTCGCTGGTCCTGGACAGGCTGCTGGACTTTTTTTCAGTGCTCTGCATCCTTCTGATTACGCTGTTCACCCTGCGGTTCCCGGGAAATGAGGAGGGCGTGCGGGCCGCGCTGGTTACCGGGGGATACTTCACGTTTGCCGCTTTCCTGGGCCTGGTCGCATTCATGGTCCTGCTCAAGCGCTATACGTCCCTGACCGTCCACCTTGCCGGAAAGCTGCTGAAACCGTTCCCCTCCCGGGTATCGGCCTGCGTCATACCGCTGCTCGGTTCGTTCATCGGCGGACTCCGCCTGCCGCTCCGCCTGCGCAGTATCGCCGCTCTCGTCCTGGTGTCGGCAATCGTGTGGGCCTTCGCCATCTGGCCCATCGACCTGGCGCTCCGCTCCTTCGGCATTGACCTGCCGCCCGCCGTGTCAATGTTCATCATGATTCCGCTGGTAATCGCGGTAATGGTGCCCGCATCCCCCGGGTATATCGGCACCTATCACTACGCCTGCCTGATGGCCCTGACGGTTTTCGGCGTGACCGATGAAAAGGCGCTCAGCGTGGCTCTGGTCATCCATGCGGTCAACTTCTTCCCCGTAACCCTGCTCGGCCTCTATTACCTGGTCCGCGACCGGCTGTCGCTTGCGGGCCTCAGGGCGAAAGCCTGACATGGGGAGCATGCTCCATTCGTGCGGACAGGCGCGCTGCCGGATCGATGCCTTCCTGGTGCTCGCGGTTACCCTCCCCCTGGCGGTGTATCTCCTGACCCTGGCGCCCACGGTCACTTTTTTCGACAGCGGGGAATTCATCACCGCGATTTCGTCCCTCGGCTCCCCCCATTCGCCCGGCTACCCGCTGTTCGTCAACTATGCCAAGGCATTCACCTTTCTTCCGTTCGGGGACATGGCTTTCCGGGTCAATTTCGCGACCGCGGTGTCGGCTTCCCTTGCCTGTCTCGGGGTCTACCTGCTTGCGTTCCGCCTCTCCACGCTGGGGGATGACTCACCTGTGTCCGGTGAAACGGACACGGTCAGGAGGCTGGCGTGCCTTTCCGCGGCGTTGTTCTTCGCCTTCTCTCCACGGCTGTGGCTGCAGTCCAACCACGACAAGCCCTATCCGCTCCTGTCGTTCCTTGCAGCGGCCGTTTTCCTCCTGCTGCTTTCATGGCGCGAGAATTACCTCCACGGCAAGGAGAAACCGGCCTGCGTCTACCTGGGCGCATTCATCTGCGGCCTGGCCCTGGGGGCGCACCAGACCATCGTGCTGCTGGTTCCTTCCTTCGCCTTCCTGGTCCTGGCAACTGACTGGCGGCTGATATTCCGCTTCAAGGAGCAGGTGCTTGCTCTGGCTTTTTTCATTGTCGGTTGTTCCGTTTATCTCCATATGCCGGTGCGCGCCACCCGGAACCCGATCCTCAACTGGGGGGATGCCCGGACTCTGTCCCGCTTCCTGTGGAGTTTCCTCCGCAAGGGCTACCCCATGGAGCATGTGGACCGGGACTGGACCCTGTTCCTGAACCAGCTGGCCGCGTTCGACCTCGTCAGGGAGTTCACCGTCGCCGGGTTCGCCCTGATGCTCCTGGGGGCGATTTGCCATCATCGGAGGATAGGGGTGTTCATCATCTCCAGTGCCATCGCGGTCGTGGTATTCCTGGCTTTCGTGGTCGGCTACCAGAACACCCCGGAACAGACGATCTTCCTGACTGAGGAATTCTTCACCCCCCTGTATCTGCTGGCCGCGGTTTTCATCGGACTGGGGCTGTTCACCCTGGCCCGCCCCCGGGAGTTCCGGTCAACCGGCATGGCCCGCGTGCTCCCCCTGCTCAGGCGGTTCGGCGCGCTGCCGCTGCTGGTGCTCCTCCCCCTGTTCCAGTGCCTGGCCGGATACCGCTACAACGACCAGCATGAGAATTACATCGCCTACGATTACGCGGTCAATACTTTCAGGTCTCTCCCGGAGGGCGCGGCAATCTTCACCTGGGGCGACAGCGGCGCATTCCCCCTCTGGTACCTGCAGGGGGTGGAACGGATGCGCGAGGACCTGTACCTGCTCCATGTGCCCCATCTCCAGTTCGACTGGTACCTGGACGGTTTCCCTGACCTGTTCCGTTCCAGCGTCCTGCACCGGGCCGAAACCAGGAAACGGCCGCTGGCGGACATCCTCCGCCTTGCCGAGGAGGAACAACTGGCAGAAAGGCCGGTCTTTATCGATTTTTCCACGCGCTATTCCGTGGATCACTGCAAGTTCATGCTCAATCAGCGGGGCATCTGCTACGGTCTGGAAAAAAGACGGCCGGGTGCGACCGCCACGCCGGACAGCGGGGTGTGGGATGTTTATTCCCTCAGGGGAACGGGCGGGGATAGCGCCGCCTTCCGCGACCTGGACACGGTCAAGGCGATCCAGATCTATGCCTACAGCAGGATGGAGGGCGGGGAGTCCCTGCTGGACAGGGGCATGATACGCGAAGGAGTGAAGGAACTGCGGGCTGCGGCGGCGATCGACAAGAACCTGCTGGGAAATGTCCGGCGGATCCTCCGGAAAAGGAACGTGAAACTGCAATGATAATGAATGTTACGGGTAAAACCAGAGTACTGGGGATCATCGGGTCGCCGGTGGGGCACTCCCTGTCGCCGGTCATGCAGAATGCCGCGATCGGGGAACTGGAGCTGGATTACGTTTATGTACCGTTCCCGGTGGAGCCGGCGTATCTCGCAACGGCGGTGGAGGGGTTGAGGCGGCTCGGCGTATGGGGCTTCAATGTCACGATTCCGCACAAAACCGCAATCATCCCTTTGCTGGACCGGGTATCTCCCGACGCGGAGCTGTGCGGTGCGGTCAATACGGTCTGCCGTGAAGGGGAGCTGCTGATCGGCCACAATACCGATACCACCGGTTTTCTTGACTCCCTGGTCAGAGATCTGACATTCGAGCCCCGTGGCGCCGCGGTTATGCTGCTTGGCGCCGGCGGTGCGGCCCAGGCAGCCATTGCAGCGCTTTCAAAGTCCGGCGCCGCGCGGATCGTGATCGCCAACAGGACCCCGGAAAAAGCGCGTGTCCTGGCGGACCGCTTTGCCGGGCTTTTCCCCCAGGTGGCGTTCGGGGTATCCTCTCTCAGTGAAAAGGATATGCAACGCAACCTGTCCGGAACGGACCTCCTGGTGAACACGACGTCGGTCGGAATGAACGGCACGAATTTTGAATGTTTAACTTTCCCGGTCAGTTCCGCCACGTGCAGGATTTACGACATGGTTTACACACCCGCGGAAACCCCTCTGCTTGCCGCCGCCCGCCGCATGGGCCTTGCGTGCGCCAATGGCGCCGGCATGCTGGTTTCGCAGGGCGAGGCCGCATTCCGCCTCTGGACGGGGATGGAAGCGCCGCCGGGCGTCATGAGAGCCGCGCTGTTCAAAAAACTTGAACAACAACAAAAACTTGACATTAAGGCCCTTTCAAAATAGTATCGCAAACCGTATATTACACTGCCAGAAGTGGCAACTGAGGTTTCCATGCAGCCGAGCAGAATGGGTGAGCTCCTCGTACGGAGCAATCTGATAACCAAGGAGCAGCTCCAAAAGGCCCTCGAGGAGCAGAAGAATTCCGGCGGCCAGCTCAGGCTCGGCACCATCCTCATCAAGGACGGCTTCATCAGCGAGCCTGAGCTGACGGCGTTTCTTTCCAAACAATACAGCGTCCCTTCCATAAACCTGGCCGATTTCGACATCGATCCCACGGTGGTCAAGCTGATCCCGGTGGAAGTGGTGCAGAAATACCAGGCCATCCCGGTAAACAGGTCCGGTTCCACGCTCATACTCGCCATGAGCGATCCCTCCAACATCTTCGCCATCGACGACATCAAGTTCATGACCGGCTACAACGTCGAGGTCGTGGTCGCCTCGGACAGCGGCATCAAGGCCGCCATCGACAGGTTCTACGACCAGTCGGCATCCCTGGCCGACATGATGGAAGGCCTGGATTTGGATGACATGGAGGTGGTGGCCGATCACGAGGATGTGGACGTAACCTCGCTGGAGCGGGCCACGGAAGACGCTCCGGTCGTCAAGCTGGTCAACCTCATCCTGTCCGACGCCATCAAGCGCAAGGCAAGCGACATTCATATCGAGCCCTATGAACGCATGTTCCGGGTGCGGTACCGTGTCGACGGCGTCCTCTACGAAGTGATGAAGCCACCGATGAAACTGAAGAACGCCATCACTTCCCGCCTCAAGATCATGGCGGAACTGGATATCGCCGAGCGCAGGCTGCCCCAGGATGGACGCATCAAGATCAAACTGGGCGGGGGCAAGGACATGGATTTCCGCGTCTCCGTGCTGCCCACCCTGTTCGGGGAAAAGATCGTGCTCCGCCTGCTGGACAAGGCCAGCCTTCAGCTCGACATGACCAAGCTGGGTTACGAGCCCCAGGCGCTGCAGTATTTCAAGGAAGCGATCCACAAGCCGTTCGGCATGGTCCTGGTCACCGGACCGACCGGGAGCGGCAAGACCGTTTCACTCTATTCCGCGCTGGCCGAGTTGAACAAGACCAGCGAGAACATTTCCACCGCCGAAGACCCGGTGGAGTTCAACTTCGCCGGCATCAACCAGGTGCAGATGCACGAGGATATAGGGCTCAATTTCGCCGCGGCGCTCCGCTCCTTCCTGCGCCAGGACCCGGACATCATCATGATCGGCGAGATCCGCGACTTCGAGACCGCCGAAATCGGTGTCAAGGCCGCCCTTACGGGCCACATGGTGTTGTCGACCCTGCACACCAACGATGCGCCGTCCACCATCAACCGCCTGCTCAACATGGGCATCGAACCGTTCCTGGTGTCGTCGGCGGTCAACCTGATAACCGCACAGCGCCTTGCCCGGCGCGTCTGCGCGGAATGCCGCGAAGTGGAGGAGGTCCCGGCCCAGGCGCTCATCGACGCGGGAGTCCCTCCCGAGGAGGCGGCTTCTTACGTCTGCTACAAGGGCAAGGGGTGCGCCAAGTGCAACAACACCGGTTACAAGGGCAGGGTCGGCTTCTACCAGGTCATGCCCATGTTCGAAGAGATCCGTGAGCTGATCCTGAACGGCGCCAACACCGCGGAGATCAAGCGGGAATCCATGCGCCTCGGGGTGAAGACCATGCGCCAGTCCGGGCTCACCAAGCTCAAGGAGGGGGTTACGTCCTTCGAAGAGGTGTTGCGGGTGACGATGGCGGACGACTAATAGTTTCCATCCGGAAAGGGTGCTTTTACGCCCTGGCTGCGTCAATCTGCGGGATTGCTTGTGCGACATACTACAGTATGCCTCCGCGCAATCCCTTGATTTCCTTGCCAGGACGCAAAATCCCCTCTTTCCGAACTGGAAACCTGGAAGGTCTTTCTTCTTCCCTCGCCATCAGGGAGAGGGAGGCGCGTAGCGCCCGGCCTTCGTAGCCAGGCTGCTTCGGCGGGGTAGGCCAGGGTGAGGGGCGAAGGTTTATAGATAACAAGGGGAGACGCCCCTGCATAAATATTGATTGTCGATTGTTTTTATTGTTTGATTGAGGGAGATTGATACATGGCAAATCTGCATGAAATGTTGAAGCAGCTCATCGAGCGGGGCGGTTCCGACCTGCACCTCACCGTGAACACTCCACCTCAGATCAGGATCGACGGTTCCCTGGTGCCGCTTGACATGCCGCCGCTCAACCCAGTGGAAACCAAGCAGCTGTGCTACAGCGTGCTGACCGACAACCAGAAGCACCGCTTCGAAGAGGAGAACGAGCTCGACCTCTCCTTCGGCGTCAAGGGACTGTCCCGCTTCAGGGGCAACGTGTTCCTCCAGCGCGGCGCCGTGGCCGGGGTGTTCCGGACCATCCCCTTCAAGATCCTTTCCTTCGAAGAGCTGGGCCTGCCGGCCATCGTCAAGGACTTCGTCTACAAGCCGCGCGGCCTGGTGCTGGTCACCGGCCCCACCGGCAGCGGCAAATCCACCACCCTGGCGACCATCCTCGACCGGATCAACATTGAGCGTCACGACCACATCGTCACCATCGAGGATCCGATCGAGTTTCTCCATCCCCACAAGAACTGCCTGGTGAACCAGCGCGAGGTCGGTTCCGATACCAAGAGCTTCAAGCATGCCTTGAAATACGTGCTGCGCCAGGACCCGGACGTGGTCCTGATCGGCGAGATGCGCGACCTGGAGACAATAGAGGCGGCGCTGACCCTGGCGGAGACCGGCCACCTCTGCTTCGCGACCCTCCATACCAACTCCTGCGTCCAGACCATCAACCGTATCGTCGATGTGTTTCCGCCCTACCAGCAGCCGCAGATCCGCGCCCAGCTCTCGTTCGTCCTCGAGGGGGTCCTTTCCCAGACGCTGATACCCAAGGCATCCGGCAAGGGCAGGGCGATGGCCATGGAGATCATGGTGCCCAACCCGGCCATCAGGAACCTGATCCGCGAGGACAAGCTGCACCAGATCTATTCCCAGATGCAGGTGGGCCAGGAAAAATTCGGCATGCAGACCATGAACCAGTCGCTCCTGAACCTCTACCAGCGGCGGATGATTACCCTGGACGACGCCATGGGCAGGTCGTCCGACCCGGACGAACTGCGGCAGATGATGGGCATGGCGGGCGGGCAGATGCCGTCCAAGAAACCCCTGCGATAGTATAGGAGCGACAGGCTAGCGAACAGGCTGCCCCTTTCCGGGGGTGCTTTCTTTTACATGCGTGGAAGGGAGGACAAGATGGCGAAATTTCAGTGGGAAGCCAGGAGCAGGACCGGGGCCGTCCAGACCGGGGTGATGGAGGCCAAGACCAAAGACATGGTCGAGGCCCAGCTGAAGAAATTCGGTTTCGGCGGTATTTCCATAAAGGAAGAGGGTAAGGGATTCAGCAAGGAAATCAAGCTGCCGGCCATTTTCGGGAAAAAAGTCAGTACCAAGGAACTGGTCATCTTCACCCGGCAGTTCGCCACCATGATTGACTCCGGCTTGCCGCTTGTGCAGTGTCTGGACATCCTCTCCAGCCAGCAAGAGAACCCGACTTTCAAGGATGTGCTGCTGAAGGTCAAAGACAGCGTGGAGAGCGGCTCCACGTTTGCCGATGCGCTGGCAAAGCATCCCAAGGTTTTCGACCAGTTGTTCGTCAGCCTGGTGGCTGCTGGCGAGGTCGGCGGTATCCTCGACACGATCCTGTCCCGCCTTGCGTCCTATACCGAAAAGTCCATGAAGCTGAAAAAGCAGATCAAGGGCGCCATGGTCTATCCGGCCACTGTTATGTCCGTAGCAGTCATAGTCGTGGGCGTTATTTTGATTTTTGTCATACCAACGTTCGCTAAAATGTTTGCGGATTTCGGGTCTGACCTGCCCGGACCGACAAAGGTTGTTATAGCGTTAAGTAACTTCATTAAAAAGTATATTATTGTGATTATTGCGGGAATCGCTGCTTTGATTTTTGCTGTCAAGAGATACTATGCGACGAAAAACGGGCGCAAGACACTTGACAAGATGGCGCTGCGCGCGCCTGTCGTGGGCCCGCTCATCAAAAAAGTTTCCGTAGCCAAATTTACCCGTACCCTCGGAACATTAGTCAGCAGCGGCGTGCCGATTCTCGATGGTCTGGACATCGTTGCCAGGACCGCGGGCAATGTGGTTGTCGAAGAGGCAATCATGAAAGTGCGACAGTCTATCTCAGAAGGAAAGACGATTGCTGAGCCTTTGGCCCAGAGCGGGGTGTTTCCGCCGATGGTGGTGCAGATGATTTCTGTCGGTGAGGCAACCGGCGCCATGGATTCCATGCTTTCCAAGATCGCCGACTTCTATGACGATGAAGTGGACAGCGCGGTTGCTGCTATGACGGCCATGCTGGAGCCGATGTTGATGGTTTTCCTGGGGGTAGTGGTCGGCGGACTTGTCATAGCCATGTATCTCCCGATTTTCAAGATCGCCGGTGCAGTTGCACAATAAATCTGTGGAAGAAAACAAACGCCTTATTCGTTTTGTCTTTGCCAGGGTGGTGGTGGTTTCCCTTTTTCTCATTTCCACCACCATCCTGGGAATACGTGGACCCGAGGCAAACCCTGAGTACATCCTTCCTGATATCACCCAGCTTGTTGTCGCTTCCTATCTGCTTTCCGTTTTTGTACTGATAGTTCTCAGATCAACCAGCCGGTTCAACCGCGGTCTTACATATCTGCAGATAGTCTGGGACCTGGGATTCGTTACTTTGTTGCTCCTGCTCACTGGTGGCATTGGATCACCATATTCATTTCTGTATCTGCTTTCAATTATTAGCGCAAGTATACTTCTTTCACGGAAAGAGGCTCTTTATACTGCGAGTCTTTGTGGAATACTGTATGGCGCTCTCATGGATCTGCATTACTACGGCCGGTTGTTGCCGCTAGGACTTTCTTCCGCCTCCGCTCAGCAGTTTCAGCCTGCTGCTTTTTTCTTCATAATCAGTGTCACTATTTTCGGGTTCTTTCTAACCGCATTCCTGACCGGGTATCTCGCCGAGAAACTGAAGGCAAGTGAAAAGGCACTGCTGAAAAGGATGATCGATTTCGAGGAACTCGAACGGCTCAACAGTTCCATTGTCTCCAATCTCAACAGTGGGCTCCTTACGATCACCAATGATGGAAAGATCAGGGCCTTTAACCGCTATGCGGAACAGCTTACGGGTGTCAGCCAGGAAGAGGCTTACGACAGGCCTCTTATAGAGATTCTCCCCGGCTTCGGGCCTTTCATGGGCAGGATCGTCAACATTTCCCGGGAAGAAATGGTGCATAAGCGGGCCGATGGCGAAGAAATGGTCATTGGCTTCAAATCGGTTCCCTTCACCGATAAGGACGGGGTTGCACTGGGGGTCATAATTGACTTCCAGGATCTCACCCAGATTATCAAGATGAAAGCCGAACTTGCCAGGGCCGACCGCCTGGCAGCCATCGGCGAACTGTCCGCGCGGATTGCCCATGAAATCCGTAATCCCTTGGCTGCCATCAGCGGGTCAGTGCAGTTGATCGCAAATGGCGGGAGCATAGATGTTACGGACCGGAGACTCCTTGACATCATCGTTCGGGAAACGGAAAGGCTCAACAAGCTTATCAGGGATTTTCTCGACTATGCGCGACCGACCCAGCCGAACAAGAAGCTGGTGAACCTGAGCAGCCTGGTGGATGAAATTCTCGAACTGATGGCAGCTGACAGCCGTTTCGAAGGTGTCTTGATCCGCAATAAATGCCCAGAGAATCTGGACGTTTTTGTGGATAGTGACAAATTCCGCCAGGTGTTGTGGAATCTCATGGTCAATGCGGTCGAGGCAATCGAAGATGCGGGTGTGATAGGCATAGATGCCGAGGAAATTGGAAGCAGTTACGAATTGAATGGCGCCGGTGCGGTTCTGATAAGAATATCAGATACGGGTTCGGGGATGGATGCGGAAGCGTTGAAGCGGGTGTTCGAGCCGTTTCACACGACCAAGGCCGGCGGGACCGGGCTCGGTCTGGCAACGGTGTACCGTGTCATCGAGGCACATGGGGGGAAGATCCGGGTTTCGAGTGTCAAGGGGAAGGGAACCGAGTTTACCATTGTGCTGCCGAAGTGAGATGTTGGATATTCGCCTGGATTTATTTCCTTTTACCCAGTGAGACTCCCTAACCCGGTCTGCGCCCGCCCTCTCCCTTGATGGCGAGGGTATAGATAGAAAGACCTGGTACCTGACTGTTAGTTGTCTATCGAGTGAGGGTTGCTGAACTATAAATGTGTCCTTATCTGAGTGTAAATATGTACCCTCTCCATTGAGGGAGAGGGTGGTGTGCAACACCGGGTTAGGGGGCGTAGGGGGTAGTGTTGCTTCAAGTTTAACGTCCTGGTATTGCAAAAAGATATAAGCGAACCTGTCCTGGCATGAAATGGGACTGACAAATGCCCTTACCTTTCCATCTTCTTAACATTGCACGCGAATTACAGACAAAACAGACAAATGCGGAAACTCTTCCCTGGTTATTTCTGCGCAATCGAGACTATTGCGGTTTCAAATTTCGTAGACAACACCCTGTTGGCGGATATATTCTTGATTTCTATTGCCATGAAGCCAAATTGGCAATAGAGTTGGATGGTTCAGGACATGCTGATGGTGAAAGGAAGCGTTACGATGCAGAGCGCACGAAAGTACTCGAAGGTGCTGGGATAAAGGTTCTACGTTTTTGGAATGATGAAGTACTGAAGGAACTGGAATCTGTTCTGGAGGAGATATGTGCGGCTGCTTCACTGAGCCGCTAGACCCCCTCACCCCGCCTCCGTCGACCCTCTCCCTTGAGGGCGAGGGTATTTAATATAAAATGCTCGAAGCATACCCTCTCCATTGAGGGAGAGGGTGAGCACAGCCCGGGTGAGGGGGGCAAAGGGTTTTGCACAGTATACCTTGCATGCGCTTATTAAATATAATTTTGAGGCCCTATGGAAACGAAAATCCTGGTAGTCGACGACGAACTGAGCATGAGGGAATTCCTCGGTATTCTCCTGGAACGTGAAGGGTATTCGGTCGATCTGGCCGAGTCGGCTGAGATGGCATTTCCTCTTGTGTCCTCTAATAGTTACGACCTGGTTATTTCCGATGTGAAGATGCCCGGCCAGGGCGGTTTGGCGCTCCTTGGGCGGGTCAAGGAGGAATCCCCTGACACGGCTGTAATCATGGTCACAGCTTTTTCCACGGCGGAGCAGGCTGTCGAAGCGATGAAGTTGGGCGCATACGATTACATTGCCAAGCCGTTCAACGTGGACGAAATAAAGATCATCGTCAGGAACGCCCTGGATCGCAGGAGCCTTAAACAGGAGAACCTGCGTCTCAAGGAAGAGGTCAAGGGGCGCTACAGCTTCAGCGGCCTGATCGGCAAGAGCAAGAAGATGCGCGATGTCTACAGCCTGATCGAGAAGGTCGCTGGCAGCACGGCAAATATTCTGATATATGGCGAGAGCGGCACCGGCAAAGAACTGGCGGCCAAGGCGATTCACTATAACAGCCCGCGGCAGGCCAAGCCTTTCGTGGCGGTCAACTGTGGGGCCATTCCAGAGACATTGATGGAGGCAGAACTATTCGGCCACAAGAAAGGTGCGTTCACCGGTGCGGTGTCGGACCGGCCCGGCCTGTTCGAGCAGGCGGAAGGGGGGACCCTGTTCCTGGACGAGATCGGCGAGGTGCCGCTCATGCTCCAGGCAAAGTTGCTGCGGGTGATCCAGGAGCGGGAATTCCGCAGGGTTGGTGGTACGGAGCCCATGAAGGCGGATGTGCGGCTTGTCGCCGCCACCAACCGTGACCTGGAGGAGCAGGTGCGGGAGGGAAGCTTTCGCGAGGATCTCTTTTACCGTCTCAACGTGGTGGCGGTTAAGATGCCTTCCCTTCGGGAACGGCCCGACGACATTCCTATACTGATCGAGCACTTCCTGAAAAAGTACGCAGGACCGGAGTGTGGAGAGGAGCAGATAGCCCCCGGCGCGCTAAAACTCCTGCTGGCTTACCCTTTTCCGGGCAATGTCCGCGAGCTGGAGAACCTTGTGGAGCGTTGTGTTGTCTTGGGTAACCGGCGCATCGAAGAGGATTGCCTGCCGCCCCAGGTCCTGGACTGTTGCGGTATTGTCCCCAAAGGTGAGGGATTCGAGATTCCTCAGGGCGGGATGAACCTGGAAGCCTACCTGGACGGAATAGAAAAACAGCTGCTCCTTCAGGCCCTTGAGCGGTGCGGAGGCGTGAAAAAGCGGGCCGCCGAGCTTCTTGGACTTTCATTCCGTTCCATCCGTTACCGCCTTGCCAAGTTCGGCATGGATGACGAGTGACGTTCAGGGTCAAAGAGTCAATTTGCGGCAGTACAATCTGACATAAATTGTCACTAATGCTGGTTGCTGCTCGTGATGGCATGATCGATATTAATAAGTTTGGGTGCCAACACGAGCCCCTTTTCCCCCCTCACCCGGGCTCTGCCCACCCTCTCCCTTAATGGCGAGGGTACAAATAATAAACCCTCGCCATTAAGGGAGAGGGTGGTGTGCAACGCCGGGTGAGGGGGGGTAAATGGTTGATTTGTAGGGGTGTCCCTTGCGGGCGCCCATGCCTGCCCACATGAAGGGCGCCCGCAAGGGACACCCCTACATGATTTAATAATATATTGAACATACTGATTTGACAGCCTTTTTGATTCAAGTGAAGCGGCAAATCCGGTCGAAGTGAGATGTCTCCTATCGCCCATTTCAAATGAAAAAATGCAGCCTCCATTTTCTCTCTGTTGTTTGGCATGAATGGTGCTTTAAGACTGGCAACAGCAATTGACGAGGAAAACCGGGTTCAGAGCGAACCGGAAGACTCCAAAAACAAGCAACAGAGCGAAAGGAGAGTAAAACATGTTGGCAAAACTCAGAAAGCAAGAAGGCTTCACACTCATCGAGCTGCTGATCGTCGTTGCGATCATCGGCATCCTGGCGGCTATCGCTATTCCCCAGTTCGCGGCGTACCGCATCCGTGGCTTCAACTCCTCGGCGCAGAGCGACGTTCGAAATCTTGCAACATCAGAGGCAGCACTTTTTGCGGATTGGCGAGTTTTCGGTGGATCTAACTGGGCAGCGCAGGCCAACCCACTTGTTTATGCTGCTTTTGCTGGAGGTGCCGCACCTCAAGTCTTGACTGGTCCTACTGGTAACCCTGCGGGTGGCGCCTTTGTGCCGGTTATCGAAGCTACTGATGCAACAGGTGGTGTTCGCGGTATTCAATTACCTCTTGGTAACAACGTAATGCTGGTAGCAAATACCAACGCTGGCGGTGCTGGTGTTATAGCTAATCAAACATTCACTGGCGTTACAAAGCATGTCACTGGCAATACATATTACGGTGTAGATGACAGCACCACTTCGATTTTCCATATAGAGAGGGCTGGTAGCCAAAGCACGGCCCTTATTGCTGGGGATTGCCCAGCCTCTACAACCGCGGACAACTTTTCGAATGTAGCTGGTCCTGGCGGTGCAAACTGGGTTGCCAAGTAAGTCCTAGGTTCAATTCCATCAAGAGTAAAAGGGCGCCGGCGGTTATGTCGGCGCCCTGTTTTGGCGTAATCCATAAAATCGGGGGAGGTCTATGGAGGAAGGAGTCAGTTTTTCCGGGGTCTGGAAGACTTACGAGCGGGAGTTGGGCAAGATTTCCCAGCCAGCCCTGAAAGGGGTAAGCTTTAGCGTCAGGCGCGGCGAGACACTGGGGCTGATCGGCGCCAACGGCGCCGGCAAGAGCACTTGCATTCGGCTGCTTATGGATTTCATACGCCCTGACAAGGGCTCAATCACTCTGGATGGCCGGTCTCCCGTTGATAGCACTCTACGACATGATATCGGCTACCTACCGGAGATAGCCAGCTTTCCCGCCAGCCTTACCGTTCTTGACATGTTGAGATTCGTAGGAGCGACCCATGATCTGCCGAAGAGTGTCCTAACCAAGCAGTCTGAACGATGGTTGACTGCCCTTGAACTGTGGGATGCCCGCAAAAGGCCGATTCGCTCCTATTCCAAGGGCATGCAGCAGCGGGCGAGCTTTGTCCTGGCGCTGGTGCATGATCCTACCCTGCTCATTCTTGACGAGCCCATGAGCGGCCTTGACCCCATCGGCCGCGCAAGCATTACCCAATTGATCCAAGATCTCAAGACTCAGGGCAAGACCATCCTTTTCTGCACCCATATCCTGGAGGATGTGGACCGGCTTGCGGATCGCCTGCTGATCCTGCACAAGGGCGAAAAGCGTTTCGAGGGTACACCCGTGGAACTGTCGGATTCTTTCGGCACGACATCCATCGTGGACGGTTTCCTGAATGCCATAGGGGTGGCCCAGTCATGAAAAATTCGTTGAAGCGTATTTCCGCGCTGGCACGGCTGGTGGTTGTGGACGGTCTGCGCCGTCACGCTCTAATCGGTCTAGTGGCGCTGGCCTTGGGCATCGAGGTGAGCGGCCTGTTTTTCTTCAGTTTCGTGCCGCGTGACATCGGACGCATGCTGGCGGACTTTGTCGTGACCATCGGTTGGTGCGCCGGTATGGTATTCCTCTTTTTTCATGCCGTTCAGGTGATGAGCTGGGGGGAGGATCGCCGGGTAATTCACACCCTGCTGGCTCGGCCGCTTTCCAGGACTGAATATGTCCTCGGGGTTTTTGCCGGACTGCTGTTTCTGCTTCTGCTGCTCAATGCCTTGCTGGGCGCAATTGGCTACGGGGTGCTCGCACTCATCAAATACTGGGTTGGAGAGGTTTACTTCAGCCACTTGGGCACCTTGGAATATCTGCTTTCCTGGGCTGGTGTTCTTTGTATCCAGGCCATGATCTTGAGCGCAATCGTTCTCTTCTCCGGCATGATACGAGGGGGATTCACCGTCTTGCTGGTGACGCTCACCTACTATCTCATCTGTAGCGGTTTGCCAGTTGCAATCAACTTTTTCCAGGGGAATTCCATTTTAGTCAAGAAGTTTCTGGTGGGGCTGACACTGGTCTTTCCGAATTTCACCCGTTTTGATTACAAGGGGCTTATCGTTGCGCTGGGCAAAAGGCCTGAGATGGCATCACTGGCATTGAATTTTGCGCATGTGCTGCTTTACTGCGCACTGGTCCTGACCCTTGCGGCAGGTATCTATAATCGGCGGGACCTCAAATGAAAAGGTTTGTTGCTGCCATATTGCTGATTCTCTTCCTGGTTGTATGGAGTCAGCAGAAGAACAAGGCGCAAATGGCCGATTATTACCTTTCGCCTCCCTTGCCGATTCCCGTGCTGAAAGTTGCGAGCGGATATGCTCAACAATTGACGGCTTTCTCCCTTTTCGTCAAGGTTGCCATCTTTGCCGGGGGACCTTTGAAGGGCGTTAACAAAATGAGCTATGCCGACAGCATGGCCAGCAACTTTGACGCAATGACGGAATTGTACCCGGAGTTCATCGATTCATATCATTACTGCGAATCTTTTCTTGCGCCCATTTCTTCTGACTATGCTGGACAAGCCAACAAAATTTTGGACCGCGGCATTGCGGCACATCCTGATATTCTTTATCTGGAATTTTTTAAAGCGTTCAATTATTTTTACTACATGCACCGGCCTGCAGAGGCTGCCGAACTGTTTTATGCCATGGCTAAAAGGCCCGATGCACCGGAATGGTTTGGTCATCTCGCAGGCATTCTTATGGCCAAGGGAGGGAACCTTGTTGCAGGCAAGGCGATGCTTCAGACCATGTACAAGAACGAACAGGACAAACACACGAAGGAACGTTATCTCCGGGCGATTGTCAATTTCAACAAAGCACTGAAAGTTCAGGCGGCATTGGACAAATTCAGTAAAGAGCAGGGTAAAGAAGCGGCAACGCTCCATGAGTTGGTTCCACGATATCTCGTATCTCTTCCAACGTTTACAGACGATTTCGCGCTTGTTTGGATGCCTCCAGTCCTCAGCCTGGTTCGACCCTGATTGTAGCGGCTCTTACTCGCAGTTTTTTTCAGGCCACCTTCTCTCATATCGGACAAGGTGGCCTTTTGCATGGTTTTGCGTTTTATGTAGATTGTCAAAAGGATTTACAATTTGCATCAGTAGTGTCCCAACGTTGAATTGCTAAAGACTCGTAATTGCCCGGTAATATTGAGAGAAAACGACAAAATGCCCATTAACGACTTGAAAATGCTTCAGAGTTCCGGTCATCTTCGTACGGCACCGTACGGAGGGGTGGACCATGTACACCGGCAAGCTCATTTTCTCTCAAGTGATGGAGCATCTTCCGCTCCAGGTATTCCACCGATGCGTAGATCGATACAACGGCGATTACAAGGTCAAGGAGTTTACCTGTCTCGACCATTACCTCTCCATGGCGTTCGCCCAGTTGACCTACCGCGAAAGCCTCAGGGATATAGAAGTATGCTTGCGTGCCCAGAAAAACAAGCTGTACCACATGGGGATTCGCAGTACTGTTTCCCGCAACACGCTGGCCAACGCGAACAAGATTCGCGACTGGCGCATCTACGCCGATCTAGCTCAATCTCTGATTCCGACTGCCCGGAAACTTTATCTCGACGACGACTTCGCGTTGGAACTCGACAGCACAGTCTACGCCTTGGATGCAACGACAATCGATCTTTGCCTCTCCATGTTCCCTTGGGCGAACTTCAGAAAAACCAAGGGAGCGGTAAAACTACATACCTTGCTGGATTTGCGAGGCAATATCCCGACCTTTATCTACATTTCCGACGGCAAGCTCCACGAGGTCAAAACTCTCGACCTTCTTCCGATCGAGCCGGGAGCCTTCTACGTAATGGACCGGGGATACCTGGATTTCGAACGACTTTATCCTTTCGCACATGGGGGGGCCTATGGGGTCAGGCTTTGAAAGCTTGATAATTTTCTCAATAGTCGAACTTGCATGTATTTGAGGGAATAGGGCTTCCAAAGGAAATGGCGCCAGGCTTCCAAGTTTATAAAGATGATTCCAAGGAAATTTTTCGGTTTCCTCATATTCTGTCCGATTGGGTGGCTAGATTCCGTTTCGTCGAATTCTACCTGTTCTCCTCCATGGCAGAAACGAGAGTTTCCACATCCTTCCACCCGACAACCTGCACATCTTTCCTTCGGTAGTTTTCTTCTCCACCATAGATCAGCGCGGGCGCTGCCGCGGCATCACCCGCAAGCGAGCGCCATTTTTCCAGCCCTGCAAATGATTCCCTCGTCACGGTTCTGCCTGATTTGATCTCGATCGGCATGAGCTTCGTGCCCTGTTCCATAATCACATCGACTTCATTGCCATTGCTGTCACGCCAGAAGTGGAGGTTAGGGCGCTCCCCCCTGTTGAGAAACATCTTGAAAAGTTCGCTGACGATGAATGTCTCGAAAATATTGCCGCGTAAAGGGTGAAGTTCCATGAGGTCCGGTGTCCGGATGCCCAAGAGATATGAGGCCAGTCCGGCGTCATAAAAATACAGTTTCGGTGTCTTGACGAGCCGCTTCGTGAAATTCGCATGGTGGGGCCGGAGCAGGAATACGATGTAACTTGCTTCGAGAACCGAAATCCATGCTTTGGCGGTATTGTGGGTAATCCCGCATTCGACTGCCAGGGATGAGAGATTGAGCAGTTGCCCTGTTCTGCCCGCGCACAGCCGCACAAATTTTTGAAAAGTTTCCAGCTCCTGTACTTTAACTAATTGGCGGACATCACGCTCGACATAAGCAGTGACATAGGCGTTGAACCAATTGCGAGGGAGGAGATCACGATCATAGAGCGGTGGATAGCAGCCCGTAAGAAGCATGTCATTAATGTTGTGTTTCATTTTTCCTGCAAGCTTGAGCTCGCTTGTGGAAAAAGGGAGGAGTTCAATGAATCCGGTTCTCCCTGCCAGTGATTGGCTGATTTTCGACATCAAGCCGAATTGTTGCGAACCGGTGAGGAGAAACAGGCCCATGCGGCCGTCGGCGTCAACTGTCGACTGGAGATAGGAGAACAGGTCCGGGCAACGCTGTACTTCGTCAAGAACAGCACCGTCTCGATATCGTTCAAGAAAAGATCGCGGGTCATCCAGGGCTGCCTGGCGTGCATCGGGGTCTTCGAGGGATATATATGGTTTGTCGTGAAAAATCGCCTTAGCCAGGGTCGTTTTCCCTGATTGCCGCGGTCCGGTAATAGTAACTATCGGGAAACCGCGGAGCATGGAGCGTATAGTGGATTCCGTTGAGCGTTTGATCATGGCTCGGATGATAGCGTGTATTATGATAATTGTCAAAATGATTTACAATTTACATAAACTAGGCTTGGGCAGAGATGTTATCTTTACCGTCATCCGCTGGCGTGGCGCGACAGCGGCGTACTTGCGTTTCTCCTGACCTTTTCCCAACCTGTTGACAATTCCACATAATCCTATAATATCCAAGCCACCAGTTTCCCTGAACATAACGCATAAAGGAGAGCGGAATGTACAAGATCGCCGTGATCGGCGGGGACGGTACCGGCCCCGAGGTCGTTGCAGAAGGTCTGAAGGTATTGGAAGCGGTAAACGCCAGGTATGGCATCAAGATGGAATACACCCATTTCGATTTCGGCGGGGAGCGCTACCTGCGCACCAACGAGGTGCTGCCGGAGTCGGCGGTGTCCGACCTGCGCCAGTTCGACGCCATCTTCCTCGGCGCAATCGGCCACCCGGACGTGAAGCCCGGCATCCTGGAGAAGGGCATCCTGCTGAAGCTGCGCTTCGAGCTGGACCAGTACATCAACCTCCGCCCGGTGAAACTCTATCCGAATGTGGAAACTCCGCTGAAGGACAAGAAGCCGGAAGATATCGATTTCGTTGTCGTCCGTGAAAACAGCGAAGGCCTGTACACCGGCTCCGGCGGCGTGCTGAAAAAGGGCACTCCCGATGAAGTGGCGATCCAGACTTCCATCAATACCCGCAAGGGGGTTGAGCGGTGTCTGCGCTACGCTTTCGAATATACCCGCAAGCGCAACAAGAACAAAACCCTCACCCTGTGCGGCAAGACCAACGTCCTCACCTTTGCCTTCGACCTGTGGGAGCGTGCCTTCAACGAGATCGGCGCGAAGGATTATGCCGACATCAAGCGCGAGTACGCCCACGTTGACGCCACCACCATGTGGATGGTCAAGAATCCCGAGTGGTTCGACGTAATCGTTACCGACAACATGTTCGGCGATATCATAACCGACCTGGGCGCCATGGTCCAGGGCGGCATGGGAATCGCCTCCGGCGGCAACATCAACCCGGAAGGCGTGTCCATGTTCGAGCCCATCGGCGGCAGTGCGCCCAAGTACACCGGCAAGAACGTCATCAACCCCATGGCGGCCATCGGCGCGGCCCAGATGATGCTGGATGTCCTGGGCGAAGAGGAAGCCGCAAAGACAGTCGAGACGGCGATGGTGGGCGTGATGCAGAAGATGAAGAGTATGAGCGCCGGCAAGATGGGGTATTCCACCACCGAGGTGGGCGACATGGTGGCCAAGGCGGTGAGTTGAGAAAGATTGGCAGACGATTCATGCCAATCACATTGATTATGATTGAAAGGGCAGGCACGGGGGCCTGCCCCTACGTTTTTGAAAAGAGGGGTAACGTAGGGGCAACCCCCTGTGGTTGCCCATGCCGTTCGGACAAGGATAAGGGCAAAGAAGGGGGCGTCAATCCCGGCACCCCCTCTTTTCGTTAATTTCTTTTGTATTGACAAAGGTTCTTTACTGTCAATAAAATCACCCAGAATTCCGGCCGACCGCACACTGGCCGCCCACGAGAGGAGAGTCGCGCAACATGGCAAAAAAACTGTGGAATGTCGCCATCGCCGGCGCCACCGGCGCTGTCGGCAACCAGATGATCGAGTGTCTGGAAGAGAGGAATTTCCCGGTCGGGAAGATCAAGTTCCTGGCCAGCGAGAGGAGCATCGGCAAGGTTCTGGAATACAAGGGCAAGCCGGTCCAGGTGGAGCTGCTGGATCACAACGCCTTCGAGGGGATAGACATCGCCCTGTTCTCGGCGGGCGGCAGCCGCTCCCTGGAGTTCTGCCCTTCGGCTGCAAAGGCGGGTGCGGTGTGCATCGACAACTCCAGCGCCTGGCGCATGGATCCGGACGTGCCCCTCGTGGTGCCGGAGGTCAATCCCCACGCCATCGCCGGATATACGAAAAAAGGGATCATTGCCAACCCCAACTGTTCCACGATCCAGATGGTCGTGGCGCTGAAGCCGCTGCATGATTTCGCAAAGATCACCAGGATCATCGTGTCAACCTACCAGGCGGTATCAGGCACCGGCAAGAAAGCCATCGACGAGCTCAGAATCCAGGCCGGAGAGATGCTGAACGGCCGGCCGGCGGTGGCCAAGGTCTACCCGCACCGCATCGCTTTCAACTGCCTGCCCCAGATCGATTCCTTCGAGCCCAACGGCTACACCAAGGAAGAGATGAAGATGGTCAACGAGACCAGGAAGATCATGGAGTCCGACATCCGCGTGACCGCGACCACCGTGCGCGTGCCGGTCTTCTACAGTCATTCCGAGTCCGTCAACATAGAAACCGAGAAAAAGATCACCGTGGCCAAGGCGTTCGAGCTGCTGAAAAAGGCTCCCGGCTGCAAGCTCGTGGACAACCCGGCCAAGGGCGTCTACCCCATGCCGTGTGATGCCGCCGGACAGGACCTGACCTATGTCGGCCGCATCCGCGAGGACGAGTCCATCGAGAACGGCCTGAATCTCTGGGTCGTGGCCGACAACATCCGCAAGGGCGCGGCGACCAACGCAGTGCAGATCGCGGAGATATTGATCGAGAAATATCTGAAGAAGTAGGGGCAACCCTTGCGGTTGCCCATGCTGGACCCCCTCACCCGGGCTGCGCTCACCCTCTCCCTTGAGGGCGAGGGTATCAGGGAAAACATGGCAGGCGCGGGGGCTGTCCCGGCATCAACCCGTGTTATTCACAAAGGTCAGGTGATGTGATTGTAGGGGCAACCCTTGCGGTTGCCCTTCCTTTCATTTTCTTATGCGCACGATAAAGATGATAATCGAATACGAGGGCACCAACTACGCGGGGTGGCAGGTCCAGCCCAACGGCCTTGCGGTCCAGCAGGTCGTGGAGGAGGCCCTGGCCGGAATGACCGGCGAGACGGTCCGCGTCTGCTCTTCGGGACGCACCGATTCCGGCGTGCACGCACTGGGGATGGTCGCGTGTTTCCGGACGGAGAAGAGTCTGCCGCTCAGGGCCTTTTCCGACGGGCTCAACACGATTCTCCCTCAGGACATCGCGATTCGCGAGGCGGAAGAAGTGCCGGCCGATTTCAACCCCAGGCGCGATGCGAAAGCGAAACACTACCGCTACACCATTCTCCATGCCAACCGGAGATCGCCCCTCCGCCGGCTGTCAGCCTGGAGGGTGGGTGGGGCGCTCGATTTGCCGGCCATGTCCGCGGCTGCCGGGCATTTTCTCGGCGAAAACGATTTCGGCGCGTTCCGGGCGGCCAACTGTGCTGCGAAAACCACGGTGCGGCGCATAGACTCGATGGATATTACCCGTGAAGGCGATATCGTAACGATCGACGTAGTGGGTTCAGGTTTCCTGAAGAACATGGTGCGGATCATGGTCGGGACCCTGGTGGAAATCGGCAGGGGGAAGATGGGGCCGGAGATGGTTCCCCGGCTGCTGGAAAGCGGCGATCGGCGCCTGGCCGGGGTCACGGCTCCGCCCCAGGGTTTGTGTCTCGTGGAGGTTTTCTACTGAAAAATGGCCGATCCGGGTCGGGGAAGTGAAAATTTCCTTGACAAGGGAAGGTGCATGAACTAATTTATCACCTTTCAGTGTTTCTCTGAATTCCATTTCTCCATATGCAGTGAGGTTTCAATGAAAACGCAGGTTCCCAGAACGAATGACATATCCAGGGACTGGTATGTGGTCGATGCCGACAACATGGTCCTCGGCAGGCTGGCAACACGTATCGCTACCGTGCTCCGCGGCAAGAACAAGCCCATTTTCGCGCCCAGCGTGGATACCGGCGATTTCGTGATCGTGGTCAATGCCGAGAAGATAGCCCTTACGGGCAACAAGCTTTCCGACAAGATCTACTACAGCCATTCCGGCTATCCCGGCGGCATCAAATCCATCGCTGCCGGCAAGCTGATGGAGAAGAAGGCCGAAGAGTTGATCCGCAAGGCGGTCAAGGGCATGCTGCCCAAGAACAAGCTGGCCAGCCAGATGCTCAAGAAGCTCAAGGTCTACTCCGGCGGGAGCCATCCCCACAAGGCCCAGCAGCCCAAGCCGCTGCAGGTGTAACCCCGTTCAAATACCAACAGTATCAGGAGAATATACATGGCAGCAGCTACATTCTACGGAACCGGGAAAAGGAAGTCCTCGATCGCGCGGGTCTGGCTCAAGCCCGGCAGCGGCAAGATAACCGTCAACCAGAAGGACATCGATGATTATTTCGGCAGGGAAACCTCCAAGATGATCGTGAAGCAGCCCCTCGAACTTACCGAGAACGTGGACAAGTTCGACATCTACGTAACGGTCAAGGGCGGCGGCGACAGCGGCCAGGCAGGCGCCATCAAGCACGGGATCACCAAGGCCCTGCTGGAAGTGGATGCGGCCATGCGCGGGGTCCTCAAGAAAGCCGGCTATATCACCCGCGATTCCAGGGTCAAGGAAAGAAAGAAATACGGCAAGGCGGCGGCCCGCAGGAGCTTCCAGTTCTCCAAGCGTTAGTACGTTCGCAGTCCGTTTGCATGTTTTGCCGGGAGGGGGGAATCCATTGGATTTCCCCCTTTTGTGCGTCCTGCGAACCCATTACGTGTTTTGACCCCCTCACCCGGTGCTCCACACCACCCTCTCCCTTAATGGAGAGGGAATAAAAGGCTGATTCCTTTCAGCTACCCTCGCCCTCAAGGGAGAGGGTGGCCGCAGGCCGGGTGAGGGGGTCTGCGAAATGGGCAACCGCAAGGGATTGCCCCTACATTTTTTTATTTTCTAACACGAAGGCATGCATAGAGGGGCAGGCCCCCGTGCCTGCCAAGAATTCCACCGGAGGTGTCTCATGTTGAAGGTAGCTGTCGTCGGCGCGAGCGGATATACCGGAGTCGAACTTTTGCGCATACTCTATTGCCACCCGGAAGTTGCGGTAACCTGCGTTACCTCAGAGCGTAGCGCCGGCAAGAAAGTGTCGGACATCTTCCCGTCGGTGCGCGACCGCTACGACCAGGAGCTGGAGCACCTGGAACCGGTGCGCGTGGCGGAGAAGGCCGATTTCATATTTACCGCCCTGCCGCACCAGGCGGCCATGGAGGTGGTGCCGACGTTCCTGAAGCTGGGGAAAAAGGTCGTGGACCTCTCCGCGGACTACCGCTTCCGGGATGCCGCGGTCTATCAGGAGTGGTACCAGCCGCACATGAACCCCGAACTGCTGGACAAGGCGGTCTACGGTCTCCCCGAGATCCGTCGCAAGGCTGTCGCCGAGGCGGATCTGGTGGGCAACCCCGGTTGCTACCCCACCAGCATCATCCTCGGCCTTGCGCCGCTGCTGAAAAAAGGCCTGGTGGACCCGGCAACCATCATTGCCGATTCAAAATCGGCGGTCAGCGGAGCGGGCAGGGGGGCCAAGGTCGATACCCTGTTCTGCGAAGTAAACGAGGGCTTCAAGGCCTACGGAGTGGGTGCGCACCGGCATACCCCCGAGATCGAGCAGGAGCTTTCGTTGCTGGCCGGCTCCAGGGTCACCATATCTTTCACACCCCACCTGGTTCCCATGGACCGGGGGATACTCTCGACCATCTATGCCTCCTTATCGGGAGAGTGGACGACCGACCGGCTGCTGGAACTTTACCGTGCGCACTACAAAAACGAGGGATTCGTACGGGTACTTCCCGCGGGCGCCCTCCCCTCGACCATGCACGTGCGCGGCTCCAACTTCTGCGATATCGGGTTGGTGGCGGACAAGCGCACCGGCCGGGTCGTGGTCATTTCCGCTATCGACAACCTGGTCAAGGGCGCTTCCGGCCAGGCGGTCCAGAACATGAACATCATGAACGGCTTTCCGGAAAACCTGGGGCTGGACGCCCTGCCGCTCTTCCCCTGATGGCGTTTATTCCCGTCACGCGCCAGGAGGCGCTTCAGCGCGGCTGGACAGAGCTGGACGTGATATTCGTCACCGGCGATGCCTATGTGGACCACCCCTCTTTCGGCGTGCCCCTTCTGGCCCGCCTGCTGGAATCGCGCGGGTACAGGGTCGGCATCATAGCCCAGCCCGATTGGCGTTCGCTGGAGCCTTTCACGGTCCTGGGACGGCCGAGGCTTTTTTTCGGCGTGTCCGCCGGGGCCATGGATTCCATGGTCGCCCATTACACGCCGGCGCGCAAGCTGCGTCACGATGACGCCTATACCCCTGGCAACCGGCACGGCTCAAGGCCCAACCGCGCCACCATCGTCTACACTGCCAGGCTGAAAGAAGCGTTCAGGGACGTGCCGGTCGTCCTCGGCGGCATCGAGGCCAGCCTCAGGCGCTTTGCCCACTACGACTACTGGGAAGACCGGGTTCGCCGTTCCCTACTGTTCGACTCGAAGGCGGATCTTTTGGTGTGCGGCATGGGCGAGCGTCCCCTCCTGGAGCTTGCCGACCGTTTGGCCGAGGGCGGGCAGCTATCTTCAATCACCGATATCAGGGGAACGGCATACATTGCCTCAGCCCGCGGCGACCGGCCGCTGCCGGTGAAGTTTACCGAAATCCCTTCTTTCGAGGAGGTTTCCGCTGACAAAAATGCGTTTGCCCGGGCATTCAGATTGATCGATGGGGAAACGAATCCCTATAATGCCTCGGTGCTGGTCCAGAAACACGGTGACCGCTACCTGGTCTGCAACCCGCCGGCCCTGCCACTGAGTGACGCAGAGATGGATGGGATCTACCGCCTCCCCTTTGCCAAGGCGCCCCATCCTGCCTACCGTGAGTCCATCCCGGCGTATCTGCAGATCAGGGCTTCCATCACCACCCACCGGGGGTGCCTGGGCGGATGCTCCTTCTGTGCCATCACGCACCATCAGGGAAAGGTCGTGCAATCCCGCAGCCGGGCATCCATCACGTCCGAAATAGAACGGCTGGCAGCCATGCCGTGGTTTGACGGCACGGTGACCGATGTCGGCGGTCCCTCGGCCAACATGTACGGTATGAGCTGCGGCAATCCTGCCGCACAGGAATCCTGCCGCAGGACCAGCTGCCTTTATCCCCATGTTTGCGCCAATCTCAGGCTCGGGGACCGTAACGCCGCCGCCCTCCTCAGGAAAGTGCGCGGGATAGCAAAGGTCGCCCATGTCAAGGTGTCATCGGGCGTCAGGTATGAACTGTTCGAACGGCAGCGGGAGTATTTCCGCGAATTGCTGGCGCACCACGTCGGCGGCCTGCTGAAGGTCGCGCCCGAGCATTTCTCGGATGCGGTGACCGCACGGATGGGCAAGCCGGGTCGCCAGGCATTCGAACGGTTTCTGGAGCATTTCCGCGCGGAGAGCCTCCGCCTCGGCAGGAAGCAGTACTTGGTGCCTTACCTCATGTCGGGGCATCCGGGCTGCACACTGGCGGACATGGCGGAAACGGCCCTGGCCCTGAAGCGTCTCGGACTGAAGGTCGAGCAGGTCCAGGACTTCACGCCGACACCCGGCACATTGTCGACCTGCATGTACCATACGGGAATCGATCCCTTTTCAGGCGAGAAGGTTTACGTGGCAAGAACGGACAGGGAGAAGCGGCTGCAGAAAGCGCTCCTGCTGTCCGGGTTCCGCGAGGAGCGGCGATACGTGCTGGAGGCGCTGGCCACGATCGGCAGGGAGGACCTGGCGCCGCGTCTCCTGGGAGGGTCGGGGCCGGAGGTCAGGAAACAGGGCGCAAAAGCACCAGCGAAAAACGGGCCCCGCAAAAGGCGGTCAGGATAATCATCCTTTTTTCACCCCTCATCCGCCCCGTTAGGGCACCTTCTCCCTTGATGGAGAAGGAATGGTCATCACCCTCTCCCTCAAGGGAGAGGGTGGCCGCAGGCCGGGTGAGGGGTGGGAATTGAAAATCTGCACCTGGCCCGAAGAAATTTCCTTGACAATAATTCGCAAGACGGCTATAAGGATTATCTTCGCTTGTCGTTCCGCATGCGGGACAGAAGCGGACAAGGCTTGATCGTTTGTGTGCTGGCGTAGCTCAACTGGCAGAGCAGCTGACTTGTAATCAGCAGGTTGCGGGTTCGAGTCCCATCGCCAGCTCCATAATAGCGGCAGTGCTTTTCACCCTGGAGGGGTTCCCGAGTGGCCAAAGGGAACAGACTGTAAATCTGTCGTCGGACGACTTCGGAGGTTCGAATCCTCCCCCCTCCACCATTAAAAACTGCAGAAGAGAGTGGCCTGTCGGTCACAGCCAGGAGACGCAGGTCGCACGGACTGGTGGGAAGGCAACCATTTTCTTCAAAAAACTTCAGGCGTACGGAGTGCGGGAGTAGCTCAGTTGGCTAGAGCATCAGCCTTCCAAGCTGAGGGTCGCGGGTTCGAGTCCCGTTTCCCGCTCCAATTTTGATGACGCCCACATAGCTCAGGCGGTAGAGCACTTCCTTGGTAAGGAAGAGGTCATCGGTTCAAGTCCGATTGTGGGCTCCATTTTTCAGTAATTATCCGGTTGCATCACCGAAAAAATTATAAAGTACACATAGCAGTACAAGGTACTGACGGAGGAGGGATTCCCAGATGGCCAAGGCGAAATTTGAGAGAACGAAGCCGCATGTAAACATAGGAACGATCGGGCACGTCGACCACGGCAAGACGACATTGACGGCGGCGATCACG
>JAVBWB010000028.1:0-81353 GCA_036677645.1 Geobacteraceae bacterium
GAACATGGAATTGCTCAAGGAGCAGGAACTGGAACAAAGACTCGAAATGGCTGAGGCAATCTAACCCGGAAAAAGGCGCTGCCAAGAAAAAAGCGAAAATCTCTTTACACTACCCGATGGCGAACCCGTGGTGATTTATGAACCGAAACCGGGCGATTCGGTAGTGCCGCCGGAACCTGAAGATCCGCCGGATGCTATATGCGAACCGGTCCACCTCCCTTTTGCACCCGAAAATCCTTATGATGGCGATGACGAAGGCGGAGAAGGCGCGGGCCGCACCAAGTTTTACCTGGACGATGTCGCTGTCCGCACCGCGGTGGAGCGCTCCCAGTATCTGGACGCGGACGGCAACCTGATTACCGAGGACTATTGCGTCTTCATGAAGGGCGAGATCAGAAAAACCCTGCTGGCGCAATTCGGCTCATTGGCCGACTTTCTGCGACGCTGGAGCCAGGCTGAACGGAAGCAGGCGGTGATAGATGAACTGAAGGACCAGGGCATTTCCCTTGAAGCCTTGCGGCAGGCAGTACCTAACAGCGAAGCGCTCGATGTCTTCGACCTTATCGCCCACATCACCTTTGACCAGAAGCCCCTGACGCGTCGGGAGCGAGCGAACAACGTGAAGAAACGCAATTACTTCGGGAAGTACGGAGAGCAGGCGCGGGCCGTGCTCGAAGCGCTGCTGGAGAAATACGCCGACCACGGTATCGGCGACATCGAGGATTCGAAGGTCCTGGAGCTGCCGCCGTTTGACAAGTACGGCACCAAGACCCAGATACGGCGCGGCATTTTCGGCGGCGTCGACAAATATTCGCAGGCAATTACCGAACTGGAACAGGCGCTCTACAGCCAACTGAGCGCCTGATAACGAGGACATGCAATGAATCTCAGCAGCACCATCAAATCCATCCAGGACATCATGCGCAAGGACGACGGCGTTGACGGCGACGCCCAGCGCATCGGCCAGCTCACCTGGATGTTGTTTCTGAAGGTATTCGATCAGCGTGAAGAAGAATGGGAAGACGACGCGGCGGACCGTGGCGAAACCTACCAATCCCCTTTGCAGGATGAGTGTCGCTGGCGCAATTGGGCAGCCTACGTGGACGGCAAACCGCAGATTGCGGCAACTGAGTTGATCGGCTTCGTCAACGACATGATGCAGAAGCTCAAAGAGATCGACATCGCCGACGATCCCACCAAAAAAGTGATCCGTCAGGTATTCGAGGACTCCAACAACTACATGAAGTCCGGCACCCTGATGCTGGGGGTTATCGAAAAGCTGGAAGAGGCCATCAACTTCCACGACTTCAAGACCCGCCAGCATCTGGGGGATATCTACGAGCAGATTCTCAACGACCTGCGCAGCGCCGGAAATGCGGGGGAGTTCTATACGCCGCGCGCCATTACCCAGTTCATGGTGAACAGAGTGAATCCCCGGCTGAAAAAGCGGGAAACCGTCCTCGACCCTGCCTGCGGCACCGGCGGCTTCCTGACCGCAGCCATCGATCATCTGCGCATTCAGCGCACTAAAAAATCAGGCACGGACGAAGAAAAGGCCATTGAAAAATCGATCTTCGGCATCGAGAAAAAACAGCTGCCGCACCTGCTGTGCACCACCAACATGCTGCTGCACGGCATTGATGTGCCCAGCCAGATCGAGCACCGCAACACCCTTGCCAAACCCTGGAACGAATGGTCCCTGAACGAACGGGTGGATTGCGTAATCACCAATCCCCCTTTCGGCGGCATGGAAGACGACGGAGTCGGAGGCGACTTCCCCAACGAAGTCCGCACCCGTGAAACCGCCGACATGTTCCTGACACTCATCGTGAAGAAGTTGCTGAAAAACGGCGGACGCGGCGCGGTGGTGTTGCCCGACGGCACCCTGTTCGGTGACGGCATCAAGGCGAAAATCAAGAAGATTCTGCTGGAAGAGTGCAACCTGCACACCATTATCCGCCTGCCCAACGGCGTCTTCGCCCCGTACACGAGCATCAAGACCAACCTGCTGTTCTTCACCAAGGGCAAGCCCACCGAAACCATCTGGTTCTACGAGCACCCCTACCCCGAGGGATACAAAAGCTACTCCAAGACCAAGCCCATCCGGCTGGAAGAGTTCGAGGTGGAAAAGGCCTGGTGGGGTAAGGAAGAGAACGACTTCGCCGACCGTGAGGAATCCGAACGGGCCTGGAAGATAGATTTCAAGGCCATGAAGGAAGAGGCCGAAGCAAAGGCCAAGCCCCATTGGGACAAGGCCGAAGCGCTGAACAACGAAGCTTCGACGGTTGATAACAAGGTCAAGGATCTGCGTGATTCCATTAAGGGTGTTAAGGAAGATAAGAAACGAAAACCTGTTGAAAAGCGGATGGCCGAACTGAAGGAACAAGCCGACAAGCTGCGCCTGCAGGCCCGTGACGTCCAGGCCGCCGGAGACCGCCTCTACTGGCCCATCTACAACCTCGACATCAAAAATCCCAACACGCCTGAAGAAGAAACTCACGACCCGGACGTGCTGTTGGAAAAGTATAAGAAGTTGCTGGCCGATATTGAGGAGACCCAGGAACTGCTGAAAAATGAATTGGCCGCGGCGCTGGCGCACCACTTCGAGAGCGAGGTGGCCTGAGCGTGGATGCACGGAAGTTTCTGGCTGAGTTTCGGCATATAACCTCAGCGCCGGGTGGCGTGCAGCAATTGCGAACCCTTATATTGCAGCTAGCCATTCAAGGGCGACTTGTATATTCAGGAGAGACATCAGGAGAATCTAAAACTTTATTAAATGATATCAGGGAAATAAAGACAAAATTGGCGGCACAGAAAAAACTTCCAAGAGAAAAACCCATTCCAGAAATAGAAGAATCAGAGCTCCCGATTAAAAGACCATCACATTGGGAGTGGTCAAGATTTGGAGATATTTGGCAATTGTTATCTGGTCGT
Source organism: Geobacteraceae bacterium (assembly GCA_036677645.1). GTDB lineage: Bacteria > Desulfobacterota > Desulfuromonadia > Geobacterales > Geobacteraceae > RPRC01. Next base: position 2,935 of record JAVBWB010000028.1, read on the forward strand.
GATCTTGCAAACAACCAATACAATGAGTCGAAAAGTGGTATTCCCTATATAACCGGTGCAAGCAATATTGAGAATGGCATAATTCATATCAATCGTTGGACGGATCAACCTGTGGTGATTTCCGTTATCGATGATCTATTGATTACTTGCAAAGGCACAATTGGAAAAACTGCATTCAATAAAATTGGTGATATGCATATTGCCCGCCAAATAATGGCAATAAGAAATTTTTCACAGAAACTTGATACTCGCTTTTTGAAAATTTGGCTTGATGGGTTTGTACATCAGCTAATGCAAAAATCCAAAAGTATGATTCCTGGGTTCGCCAGAGATGATTTGACTTACGCGATTTACCCACTCCCTCCACTTGAGGAACAATCCCGCATTGTCACAAAAGTCAATGACCTGTTGGCCCTGTGCGACAAACTGGAAGACCAACAGCAAAAGCGTGAGAAGCTGTGCAAGCTCGTCCGCAAATCATCATTGACTGCACTTGCAGTCGCTAGTTCTTCTGACAACTTGTTTCAGTCGTGGGCAAGAGTTCAGGATCACTTATCTTTGCTTGTGGATGGCCATGAATCAATTGTCGAACTGCAAGAAGTGCTTCTTCAACTTGCTGTAGACGGCTACCTCAGCAGTTCTAGGGAGGAACTGTTTAAGTGGCCTAAAATTGAATTAAACCAATGCATTAACGACGTGCTGACAGGACCGTTTGGTTCAGCATTACATAAACGTGACTATGTGAAAGACGGCACTCCTGTCAAGGCGCAGGCCGGCAAGAGGCCGGCGGTGGTGATTGACGGCAAGCCTTCCTCCGCAAGTCAACTCATCGAACATGCCAGGGAATACCTGCCTTCGCACATTTTCACCTACTACTCCGGTAAAAGCGAACGCATCGAGCAGCTGTTCCAAGCCCATCAACGCAGGTTCAGCCAGGTATTGCGACAGGGCAAAGACGACCTGGTCCGCCGCCTGTTTTATTGTCGCGGCGGTCACAGCAAGCTGGTGCTGTTGGCCTGTCTGCTGTCAAAAGACGAGGTATTTACCCAACTGCTTGACGACCTCAATATCGTGGAGCTGGATTCCGCCCTGTTCGTGCTCAAACAGCCGCACCACTTGAAGAGAGAACTGGGAGAGAAGGACATTCTGGAGGGCGATAACCGCTTCTGGTATGCTCGCGGCACGGTGGTAACCGAATTTCTGGACAAACTCTGGCAATTGGCGGTGGCGCCCATTGATCATACTTCAACCAAGTTGATAGATTTTCGCGGCCGTACCGAAAAGCAGGAGCAGATCTACCTGTTTTTGCCCGACAAAGATGCTCTGGAAAAGCTGGGGGAGCTGGTCGGCCCGCCGGAAAGGTTCTTCCGCTACGCCGAGGGGGCCTACATCGGCGACCTGATCGACGACGTGCGTATAAACGTCAAACATAAGGACATCGACGGCAACATCACCTTTGACCAGCTTTCCGAAGGTGAATTGCAACTTCTTACCGTCCTGGGCCTGATGCGAATTACCAGCCAGGACCACTGCCTGTTCCTGCTGGATGAACCTGACACCCACCTCAACCCCATCTGGAAACTTCGCTACTTCGACGACATAGAAAAGGTAATCTTCCGGAACGAGGACCAAACCCTGGCGGGTGATTCCCAGATCATCATCACCACGCATGACCCGATGATGGTAGGCAGCCTGCGGCGCGAGCAGGTCCGTATATTGAGAAAGGAAACAGGCCGGACAGTGGTGGAAGAGACGGACCAACATCCGCAAGGTATGGGTGTCACCGGTCTTTTGAAAAGTGAACTGTTCGGGCTGCGCGCGACGGTTGACTCCGAAACACTGCGCCGTCTCGACCGCCGTAATTATCTATACGCTTTGGGAAAGAAACGTACTTCTGCCCAAAACGCGGAACTCACCCAATTGAGCGACGAACTATCCGACCTTGGTTTCGCCACATCCGACTTCAAGGACCCGTACTTCGCATTATTCACTCAGAAAATGGCCCTGCACACCAAATTCCACAAAGAAATGCTGACGCCCGGGGAGCAGAGGGAGCAGGACGCGATTGCCGACAAAATTATCGAGGAGATCCTGCGCGAGGAGAAGCGCGTATGAGGTATATCGACCTGGAGAACAACAAGCCGGATGAGGCATGGCTGAAGAAATCGGATGAGCTGACCAAACGGTTGATCGAGCTCCATGAGGCCGGGGATATTCCCGCCCGTGACAAACTAATCGATGACAACGCTTCTCACTGGGGAGAAATAAAACATTGGCTGCTCAGCCTGTCTAACAACAAGTGCTGGTTTTCCGAGGCGCGTGATATCTACTCGCACATGGACGTTGAACATTTCCGTCCTAAAAAAGAAGCCAAGGCTTTGGATGGAACCTCTCGCGACGGCTACTGGTGGCTGGCTTTCGACTACCGAAATTTCCGCGCCTGCGGCAATGTGGGCAACCGCAAGAAGGGCGGTTGGTTTCCGTTGAAAGACGGGTCACTGGTCTCCACCTACGATAACCAGTGCGAAGAGTCAGAGACACCTTACCTGCTTGATCCGACCGATCCTTATGACGTAAATCTGATCGCATTTGATGAGCAAGGAAACGCGACCCCGGCTCCCGGCATTTCGGATTGGGAAGAACTACGTGTTGAAGAGACCATCAAACGCCTGAAACTCAATGAACACGAAGCTCTGACGGAAGAGCGTAAGAAGGTCTGGCAGAAAGTGTCGCGTGAAATTGAGAAATATGAGGCCGCCAAAGCCCGATGCTCGGCGGGCGGAAATCCGGCAGCAAAACAAAAACTGAGCGAGCATGCGCGTAACATTTTCGAAATGACGAAAGCGGTTGAGGAGCTTTCGGCGGTTGCGAGGTGGTGCGTGCTGTTCAGAAATGATCCGCAACTTTCAAGGCTTGCGGCGTAAAAAGCTTAAAATCCAGGACTGCAAGTCGCGACGCGACGGGATTTTTTGCATCATTCAATCCGGGGAATGAATTTCCCGGCTACGATCGTATCGTCCTTCCGGAACGGTTAAACCATTGCTCGTCTTCGCGGGACAATGGGAAAATAGACGCGGAATTCATTCCCCGGCGCCGGTCATACCCGGCCTCGATTAATTGTAATACAATACGTACAACACTGGCGTCGCGTCTCCAAATTTCAAATTTGAAGATACATTAAAAGAATTTCGTGTAGAAGGGTAAAGGCCGTTGGGAGACAACCATTGCTAACCCTTGAACAACTGACCGACATCATCGCCCAGGGCGAACGGCTTGACGTGGAGTTCAAGTCGGACGGGCGCACGGAATATCGCCTTTGCGCTGTGAGGCCCTTTCAATGGAATATGTTGAAGCTCACGGTCGTATCAGACGTAAACATGTCATTGAATTGTGCGGAATTACGGAAAGCCAAGCCAAAGGATTACTAAAAAGGATGTGCGAAAAGGGCAAATTGAAACAAATGGGAAAACCAAGAAGGGGCACTTATTATGTTGCTGCCGAATAGACGATTTTTACTTGTTTGGCCAATTACGGTGTTTTTTTGGTCTTTGGTTTCCATTTGGGCACGTCCAAATGGACGACCAAATGAAGCCAGGAAAACGTTGCATTTGCCCCTTGCACAAATCTACCATCAATAATGCGGATGTTTTTGGAACCAATCAGCCCATTTATAGTAATTTTCGCCGTCCTCCTGGACCTCATCCTGGGCGACCCGCGCCGGCTGCCCCACCCGGTGGTCGGGATCGGCCGGATGATCACGGCACTGGAAAAAGTTCTGCGGCAGCTGGTGAGGAATGAACGTCTTGGCGGTGTTTTGCTGCTCATCACCGTGGTCGGATCGACTGCCGCAATTACACTGCTGCTCGTGAAGGGTGCCTCTGCGCTGCACCCCTACGCCGGTTTTGCCGTGTCGGCCTGGCTCTCCTACACTTGCCTCGCCGCCCGGTCTCTGCACGCGGAATCGAAACTGGTGGCCGACCGGCTGATTTCCGGGGACCTGGAGGGCGCGCGGGAATACCTCTCCCGCATCGTCGGCAGGGACACCGGGAATCTGGAAGAACCGGAAATCTGGCGTGCCCTGGTGGAGACGGTGGCGGAGAACACCTCTGACGGAGTGATCGCCCCCCTCTTCTATCTCATGATTGGCGGACCGGTTCTCGGCATGGCCTACAAGGCGGTGAACACCCTGGACTCCATGGTGGGATACAAGAACGAGCGCTATCTTCGCTTCGGCTGGGCCTCGGCCCGCTTCGACGACCTGGCCAACTGGATCCCTGCTCGTCTGACCGGACTTCTCATGGTATTGGCCGCACCGCTGGTCGGCCTTTCGATGCAGTCGGCGTTCCGGGTTATGTGCCGTGACAGCCGCAACCATTCCTCACCCAACAGCGGGATTCCGGAAGCGGCAACAGCCGGAGCACTGGGCGTAAAACTGGGCGGAACCAACAGCTATTTCGGGGTCATCGTGGAAAAACCGCCCATTGGCGACCCACTGCGGGAACTGTCACATGATTCCTACCGGGGCGCTGTTCGGTTGATGTACGGATCGGCGGCGCTGTTGCTGGCATGTTGGGTACTCTTTGTTATCTGGTGCTCACTACTGACCATATAATAGGTTCATCCGGGCCGACTCCCCCCTTTACGAAAGGGGGGCCGGGGGGGGATTTGAACCGGCCGCACGAAATCCCCCTTAATCCCCCTTTCGCAAAGGGGGAGATTAGACAACGATATATTTGGAAACGTCATGACAAACGATACACGCTCATCCCCATACGCCCGCTACGCCCTAGCCCTGCTTTTGGCGGTCAACCTTCTCAACTACATCGACCGCCAGGTGCTCTACGCCGTTTTTCCCCTGATCAAGGCCGATTTCAAACTCTCCGACACCGCCCTCGGTTTTCTGGGTTCAGCGTTCATGATCTGCTACATGTGCTCAGCCCCGCTCCTGGGCTGGCTCGGCGACCGGGGAAGCCGCGTCCGGCTCGCCTCCTGCGGGGTCCTGGTCTGGAGCATGGCAACAGCCCTGTCGGGAATTGCGCCCGGTTACCGTCCGCTCCTGGCAGCCCGCACCGTGGTGGGAATCGGGGAGGCCAGCTTCGGCACCGTATCGCCGGGGCTGATCTCGGATTTTTTCCCGAAAGAGCGCCGCGGACGGGTGCTGTCCTACTTCTATCTCGCCATTCCCGTCGGCAGCGCCATCGGTTATCTCCTCGGCGGTCTGCTGGGTTACCACTTCGGCTGGCAGAGCGCCTTCCTCATGGTGGGGGCGCCCGGGATCCTGCTGGCCGTCGCAGTCTGGTTTATCAGGGACCCAAAGCGCGGAAGCACCTCGTCCGACAACCAGCAGACGCAGAAAACGCCCCTGGCGGGTTACCGTGCGTTCCTGAAAAACCGTTCCTTCATCATGAACACCCTGGCCATGGCCGCCATGACCTTCGCCATCGGGGGTCTTGCCCAGTGGATGCCCACCTTCCTCTACCGGGTCCATCACCTGGACGTGGCCCGGGGCAATACGCTGTTCGGCGCGATCACGGTCCTGGCCGGGATTTGCGGGACCCTATCCGGCGGCTGGCTGGGTGACCGCTACCAGCGGAGAAAGCCCAGCGGCTACCTGCAGGTTTCAGGCTGGGGTTTCCTGGCGGGAATACCCTTCGCCGTCTATGCCATCGCGACCCGGTCCCTCACCGGCTGCCTTACGGCCGCCTTCTTCGCCGAATTCTTCCTCTTTTTCAACACCGGCCCGCTCAACACGGTCATCGTCAATGTCAGCCCGGTCGCCTGCCGCGCCATGGCCTTTGCCATCAACATCTTTTTCATCCATGCCCTGGGAGATGCGGTATCTCCGACCATCCTGGGGTGGTTTTCCGACCTCTGGGGACTACGGGCATCACTCATGGTCACCCCGGTCGCGATAGGCCTTGCCGCATTCTTCTGTTTCGTCTGCACCAGATTCATCAAGGAAGACATGGCCAGGGCGGAACAATAACTGTTGCAGGGGCAGGTTGCAAACCTGCCTCGATTTCCATCCGCCTGCAAGCTCCGCCACCACTTCGCCATAATGCCGGCGCCTCTTTATTTCCGGAGGAAACTATGCTACATAGTTAGGCTGACTAAAAATTGTCACCAATATCAGGGAGGTTTTCATGAAAAAGGATATCCTGGGAAAAGGCGCTATCCTGCAGCGCGACAAGGAAACGTATGCCATAGCCCCCCACATTCCCGGAGGGATCACCGACACTGCCACGTTGCGCAAAATCTGCGACGCAGCGGATAAATTCAAGGTTCAAGCCCTGAAGCTCACCTCGGCGCAACGCATCGCCATGGTCGGCATAAAGGAAGAAGACCTGGATGCCATTTGGGCCGACCTCCAGCAGACCCCGGGCGCGGCCATCGGGCTCTGCGTGCGCAGCGTCAAGATCTGCCCGGGCACGACCTTCTGCAAGCGCGGCGTTATGGACTCGGTGGGCCTCGGCCTCAAAGTGGATGCCATCTACCACGCCATGGAACTCCCCAACAAGATGAAGATGGGAGTTTCCGGCTGCATGCTCTCCTGCTCGGAGGTGTGGGTCAAGGACATCGGGGTCATGGGAACACCCAAGGGCTGGAAAGTGCTGGTGGGTGGAAATTCCGGCATGCGGCCGCGCATCGCCGATGTATTCGCGGAAGAAATCGCGACCGATGAAGAGGTCCTGGCAATAATCGAGAAGATAGTCAATTACTACAAGGGATGCGGCAAAAAGGAACGCATCTGCCGCATCGTGGAGCAGATGGGGATCGAGGAATTCCGCAAAGCGGTGATGGGGTAATCGCCACCGAAGCTTGCAGAATGACGGTAGGGGCGGGTTTCAAACCCGCCCCTTCTAGCTGAATAAATCCACCACCTTGTCCAGGAAATTCTTCTTCAGCGGATGGATCTCCTCGCCGCCGATCCTGGCGAATTCCTCCAGCAGCTCGCGCTGCTTCTTGTTCAGGTTCACCGGGGTCTCGACCCTGACGATCACCAGCTGATCGCCGCGGCCGTATCCCTGCAGAACCGGTATTCCCTTGTCCCGCATCCGGAAGACCTTTCCCGACTGGCACCCTTCGGGGATCTTCAGGCTGACCTTGCCGTCAAGGGTCGGCACCTGGATCTCGGTGCCCAGGGACGCCTGGACGAAGCTGATGGGAACCTCGCAGATCACGTCATTGTTGTCCCGGTTGAAGATGGGGTGCTGCTTGACGGTGATGGCCACGTAAAGGTCGCCGTTGGCGCCCCCCCTGATTCCCTGCCCCCCCTCGCCGGAGAGCTTGAGCCGGTTCCCGGTCTCCACGCCTTTCGGGATCTTGACCGACATGGTCTTGGTGTCCTTGACGCTGCCGGTGCCGCGGCAGACCGCACAGGGAGTTTCGATGATCCGCCCTTCCCCTCCGCAGTGGTTGCAGGTCCTGCTGACGCTGAAATAGCCCTGCTGGAAGCGGACCTGGCCCGCGCCGCGGCAGGTGGGGCACACCTTGGGCTCGGTGCCCGCCTTGGCGCCGCTTCCGTTGCACGCCCCGCAGCGCTTGCTGTAGGGAACTTCAATCTTGGATTCGACCCCGAATGCCGCCTCTTCAAAAGAGATTTCCAGGTTGTAGAGGAGGTCGTCGCCTCTCTGGCCGCGCCCCTTCTGGCGGCCGCCGCCGCCGAAAATATCGCCGAAAATGTCCCCGAAAATGTCCCCGAACGGAGTTCCGGCGCCGAAACCGAAACCCGAGGTGTTGAATCCGCCGCTACCACCCAGGCCGGCATGGCCGAACTGGTCGTATTGCGCCCGCTTCTGGGAATCGGACAGGACTTCATACGCCTCTGAAATCTCCTTGAACTTGTCTTCGGCTTCCTTGTTCCCCGGGTTCTTGTCAGGGTGGTACCTGATGGCCAGCTTCCGGTAGGACTTCTTGATCTCGGTTTCAGAAGCGTTCCGGTGAACTTCCAGAACCTCGTAATAATCAATCTTTTCGCCGTTTGCCACTCGTTATCCCCACAGGCGCAAAAGCAAAGGGCAAACGGCAAAAGGGGAGACCTGGATTCTCCCCTTCACCTCAAGCCCTCAGTTCAGAGCCGATCTGTTTATTTTTTCTCGTCTTTCACTTCTTCGAATTCGGCCTCTACCACCTTTTCACCGCCTGCGCCCCCCTCCTGCTGGGGCTCACCCTGCTGCCCTTCCCCGCTCTGCTGGGCCTTGGCGTACACCGCCTCCGCCAGCTTGTGGGAAGCCTGGGTCAGTTCATCGCTGGCCTGCTTGATGGCAGCCGCATCGCTTCCTTCCAAGGCCTTCTTCACTGCGGCGATGCCATCCTCGATCTTCTTCTTTTCGCCGTCGTCGATCTTGTCGCCGAATTCCTTGAGCGATTTCTCGGTGGAGTAGACCAGGCTGTCCGCATGGTTCCTGGCTTCGATCAGCTCGCGCTTCTGCTTGTCTTCGGAAGCATGGGTCTCGGCGTCGCGCACCATCTTGTCGATCTCGTCTTTGGAAAGGCCGGAGGATGCGGTGATCCGGATCGATTGCTCCTTGCCGGTGCCCAGGTCCTTGGCGGAAACATGGACAATGCCGTTGGCATCGATGTCAAAGGTCACCTCGATCTGGGGAACGCCGCGCGGTGCCGGCGGAATTCCGGTCAGTTCGAAATTGCCCAGGGTCTTGTTGTCGCCTGCCATCTCGCGTTCGCCCTGGAGCACATGGATGGTCACCGCGGGCTGGCTGTCGGCGGCAGTGGAGAACACCTGGCTCTTGCGGCACGGGATGGTGGTGTTCTTGTCGATGAGCTTGGTCATGACGCCGCCCAGCGTTTCGATGCCCAGCGAAAGCGGGGTCACGTCCAGCAGCAGCACGTCTTTCACGTCGCCGCGGAGCACGCCGCCCTGGATGGCCGCGCCGATTGCGACCACCTCGTCCGGATTGACCCCCTTGTGGGGAACCTTGCCGAAGATTTCCTGCACCTTCTTCTGAACCGAGGGCATGCGGGTCATGCCGCCCACGAGAATAACCTCGTCTATCTCGCCCGCAGACAGCCCCGCGTCTCTCAGCGCCGTTCTGCAGGGAGCTTCGAGCTTGCCGATGAGATCAGCGCAGAGCAGTTCCAGCTTGGCCCGGGTCAGCTTGAGAGTCAAGTGTTTGGGACCGGAGGCGTCCGCGGTTATGAAGGGAAGGTTGATGTCGGTCTCCATGGAAGTGGACAGTTCGCACTTGGCCTTTTCGGCTGCTTCCTTGAGGCGCTGCAGGGCCATCTTGTCGCCCCTCAGGTCGATGCCCTGGTCTTTCTTGAACTCGTCGGCGATCCAGTCGATCACCATCTGGTCGAAATCCTCGCCGCCGAGGAAGGTGTCGCCGTTCGTGGACTTGACCTCGAAGACCCCTTCGCCCAGCTCCAGGATGGAGATGTCGAACGTGCCGCCACCCAGGTCGAACACCGCGATCTTCTCGTCTTTTTTCTTGTCCAGGCCATAGGCGAGAGCGGCCGCGGTGGGCTCGTTGATGATCCTGAGGACATTCAGCCCGGCGATCTTGCCGGCGTCCTTGGTGGCCTGGCGCTGGGAATCGTCGAAATAGGCCGGTACCGTGATAACCGCATCCGTCACCGTTTCGCCCAGGTAGTCTTCAGCGGTTTTCTTCATCTTCTGCAGCACCATGGCGGAAATCTCCGGCGGAGAATACTGCTTGCCGCGCACTTCCACCCAGGCGTCGCTGTTATCCGCCTTGACGATCTTGAACGGTGAAATGGCGATGTCCCTTTTGACGGCTTCCGTATCGAACTTCCGGCCGATGAGCCGCTTGATGGCGTACAGGGTGTTTTCCGGGTTGGTGACCGCCTGGCGCTTGGCCTGCTGACCCACCAGCCTCTCGCCGCTGTCAGTGAATGCTATGATGGAAGGCGTGGTGCGGCTCCCTTCCGCGTTCGCTATTACAACCGGCTCCCCCCCCTCCATGATCGCCACGCAGGAGTTGGTAGTACCCAGGTCAATTCCGATTACCTTGCTCATATATGTTTTCCTCCTTTAAAGTCTCTGCAAGCAAAAGCTAGTCATTCCATACGGGAAAAACAAGGGGCGGACGAAAAAAAATCATTCCTGGCCTTTTTTCGGAACCGCGGCAACGGAAACCATGGCGGGCCTGAGCAGCCGGTCGTTCAGCATATAACCCTTCTGGAACTCTTCGATGACCGTGTTGGGAGCCAGCTCGCCGTTTTCTATCTGGCACATTGCCTGGTGAAACGCCGAGTCGAAAACCGCTCCCCTGGACTCTATCGGCTCGACGCCGAACTTCTTCAGCAGTGAAAGGAGCATGTTGCGGGTGATATTGATGCCCTCTATGACCGCGGAGAGACTCTCCTCCGAGGCATGGCCGAGCGCGCGCTCCATGTTGTCCAGCACCGGGAGGATCTCAAGCAGCAGACATTCATTGCCGTACTTCATGAGATCTTCCTTCTCCTTCTGGACCCTCCTGCGGTAATTCTCCAGATCTGCGCGTTCCCTGAGGTATTTGTCCCAGTTCGCCGCACTCTCGGCTTCTTTGGCGGAAAGCGCCTCTTCAAGCTGCCGGATCCGTTCAGCCGGTTCCGTTTCGGCGCCTGCTGCTTCCTGTTGCGCCGCAGTGGCTTCCGCCGCAGCTTCCCGCACGTTATGTTCCTCACCGGCTTTTCCGGTGTCGTGTTTTTTCCTGTCCACGCCTGCTCCTTTCCGAGTAATTACCCGCTGCCAAGCAGTTCGCTCAGCATGCGGGCCGTGTAGTCGACAATCGGGATGACCCGGTCATAACCCATCCTGGTGGGGCCGATCACTCCCAGCACTCCTAGGGTGTTCCTGCCGCTGGCATAGGGAGCCGTGATAACGCTCAGGTGGTTCATCCTGTTCAGGAAATTCTCCGAGCCGATGAATATGTTGACGCGCTCGGCGTCCATGCAGCGATCCAGCAGGGTTATGAGCTGGCCCTTTTCCTCGAATGCCCGGAATATTTCCTTCATCTTGGCCACGTCAGCAAATTCGGGCTGTTCCAGAATGTTCACCTGACCTTCGATGAAGACCTCGGTGTCGGGCTCGTCAAGGGTCTGCTCCGAAAGCTTGAGCGCCCTGCTCATGAGTTCGTCGTATCTGACCTTGTCGTTTTCCATCTCCTGGAAAATCCTGGTCTTGACCTCCGAGATGGACAGCCCTTTCAGAAGGGCGTTCAGATAGTTGGACATCCTGACCAGGTCCTCGGAAGGAATCTCCCCGTCCGACTCCACGATGCGGTTCTGGACCACCCCGCTCTCGGACACCAGAATGGTCAGGATTCTCCGGCCGCAGAGCTTCACGAACTCGATCTGCCGGAATATGTTCGCGGTAAACCGCGGCGCTACCACAATGCCGATGTAATGGGAGATGGAAGACAGTATCCTGCTGGTTTCCTTCAGGATATCAGCTACGTCCCGTCCCTGGCCCCGGTAATGCCGGCGTATTTCGTCACGCTGTTCCTCGTCGATCGCCCGCACCTGCAGCAGGGAATCCACGTAGAGCCTGAAGGCCTTGTCAGTGGGCACGCGGCCGGCCGAGGTATGTGGAGAGGCGAGAAAGCCCAGCTCCTCCAGATCGGACATCACGTTCCGCACCGTTGCCGGCGACAGGGTCAGGCCGTGCCTCCTGGTAACGGACCGGCTCCCAACCGGTTCGGCAGTTCTTATGTAGTCCTCGATGATGGCTTCGAGTATCTGTCTGCTTCGTTCCGTAAGTGTATCGACCATGGCGGCCCCCGTAACGCAGGTTAGCACTCGAAGACACAGAGTGCTAACTGAGTCAAAAGTAACAACCGCCCCTCTTTTTGTCAAGGAAATTCAAGGCCGGGAAACAGCATTCGGAACAGGGGAAACGGACCTGCGAACCACAGGGAAAACCGGGGGATGCGCAGGTGTCACAGGAACCTCATGAAAACCTGGTTCGAGAGCAGAAGCCCCGATCGGGAGAGGCGCAGGAATCCGTCGCGGATTTCCAGCAGACCGGCAGAGAAGAGATCGACGCAAGACGGCCCGAATGCCTCCTGGAAAGAAATCCCGAACTCGGTTTCGAACGCCCTGAGGCTCACACCTTCCGTCATGCGCAGCCCCAGGAACATCCTTTCGGCCATGGCGTCTTTCATGGAGAGAATATGCGGCTCTGAACACGGGAGCTCCCCCTTTCCCAGCGCCTCCAGGTATTCTTCGACCCGCTCCGGATTGGCGTAGCGCGCGCCGTACGCCGGTCCAGGCATGAACGAATGCGCCCCGGCGCCCAATCCCTGGCAGGGGACGCGTTTCCAGTATCCCGAGTTGTGCCGCGAGCGGAAGCCAGGCCGGGCGTAATTGGAAATCTCGTAGTGCTCGAACCCGCCGGCACAGAGCACCTCCGCGGAAAGTTCGAACATGCGCACGTAATCATCCTCGCCGGGGAGGCGAAGCTTGCCGTCTCTCTCCAACCCGGCAAAAGGCGTCCCCTCCTCGACGGTAAGCCCGTATATGGAGATATGCTCCGGAGCGAGACCGCTGGCCTGCGCCAGTTCCCGTTCCCACATGGACGGTGTCTGGCCGGGAAGAGAATGGATCAGGTCCACACCGAGATTGGCGAAACCGGCGTCCCTGGCCTGGTGGAATGCCTCGCGGGCTTCCCGGGAGGTATGGATTCTTCCGAGGAGCCGGAGCACATGGTCGTCAAACGATTGCACCCCGAGGGACAGGCGGTTTATTCCCGCGGCGCGGAAATCTCCGAGACGCTGCCGGTCGATCGTGCCGGGATTGCATTCCAGGGTGATTTCCGCATCGGCTTTGAGGGAAAAAAGCCTCGCCGCAGCCTCGACCAGGCGTCCAGCCAGGGATGGAGCAAGAAGCGAAGGTGTGCCGCCACCGAAATAGAGCGTCACCGCGGTGCACTCGCCCGTCATGGCGCGGGAGCGGAGTTCCATCTCGCGCAGCAGCGCCTCAACGTATTTTTCAGGGCTGCAGGAAGAATCCGCGACTGAATTGAACGCGCAGTACAGGCACTTGTTCAGACAGAACGGGTAGTGGACGTAGAGCGAAATATCCATAGCATGCATTGTTAACCAAATGCGCTGCAAAAGTCCAAGCCAAAACGTCAGGCCTCGGAGGCGGGGCTGCGCGGCAAACCGCATCCGGCCAAGTCCCGGGGGGCGCCGCAGCAAAATTCGTGTTGACTTCAGCATGCAGGGAGGCATATTTTATAAACGTTTCTTATCATAAATCCGGAGGTATCAATCTTGGGAATCTTTGCCGTGACCGGTCTCATCGTAAAAGTGGTCCTGGTAATTCTCTGCGCCTTTTCAGTGCTTTCCCTCGGCATCATCTTCTTCAAGTTCTGGCAGGTCTACCGGGCCAAGAGCCAGTCGGAGCGCTTCCTGGAATTCTTCTGGAAAGTCAAGCGGTTCGACTCGATCAACTCTCAGCTGGACCGTTTCACCGATTCACCCCTGGCCGTTCTTTTCGGAGAAGGTTACGCCGAAATGAAAAAGATCATGGAGAAAGGGGTCGAAAAGGAAGCTCCGGGTATCATCAGTACTGAGCTGGGCGCATTCGACAATATCGCCCGTGCCCTGCGCCGGGCCACAACCTCCGAGATCACCCGCCTGGAAAGAATGCTGACCTTTCTCGCCACGACAGGGTCCACCGCTCCGTTCATCGGTCTGTTCGGGACGGTCTGGGGCATCATGACCGCCTTCAAGGGAATCGGCGAAACCGGGTCAGCCTCCCTGGCGGTCGTCGCGCCCGGCATCGCCGAGGCTCTCATCGCCACGGCGGTCGGCCTGGTAGCCGCCATACCGGCAGTCATGGGGTACAACCATTTCCAGCACAAGATCAAGGTTCTGATCGCCGACATGGACAGCTTCTCCACTGAATACCTGAACATTGTCCAGAGAACCTTCGGGAAATAGGGGGCGCCATGGAAGTCGGAACCAGGGACCAGCGCAACGGCGCCATGTCCCAGATCAATGTCACGCCCCTGGTGGACGTCATGCTGGTGCTGCTGATCATATTCATGGTCACCGCTCCCATGATGCAGCAGGGAGTCCAGGTGAATCTGCCGAAAACGCAGGCCAAGTCTCTTTCGGCCGACCAGGAATCGGTGGTTGTCTCCATCGACAGACCCGGACGGGTGTTCATAAACGACAAGGAGACGTCACACGGCGAACTGGGCTCAAAGCTCACCGCAATCTTTGCCTCAAGGGAAAAGAAAGAAGTCTTTCTGAAGGCTGACAAGGATGTTCCCTATGGTGAAGTGGTAAAAACCATGGCCGAAATAAAGGGAGCGGGCATTGAGCGCCTGGGCATGATGACGGAGCCCGCCGGGAAGAGATGATCCGCCAACGGAAAAAAGAATCCGGACTGGGCATCTCCATCGCCTGTTCGTTCTTCCTGCACGCAGCGCTGTTCGCGACTTTTTCTCTCATAGGCCTCTATCCGTCCATCAAAAAGAGTTCAGAACCGGTCTATTACGTGGACGTCGTCAACCTCCCCGTTGCCAACCCCAGGTCAGGCTCGCCGGGAAAAGAAGCCAATGAAGCCGCTGCCGCGCCAGCGCCTCGACAGCAGGAAGCAATGGCGCTCCCCCCCAAGCCGACCAAGCCGCCCAGACCCGTCCCGTCGAAAGCCCCCAAATCCCCGGCCAGCGAGGAATCAAGCAATGATTTCCAGGAACGCCTGGCCAAGCTTGAGAGAAAGGTCGGCAGGCAGCATGCGGAATCGACCATGGCCGAGCTCAGGAAAAGAGTAGCCGGCCAGGGCGGCGGACGGAGCGGCATGCCGGGAGGCAGGGGAACCGAAGCCGGCAGCGACTACGCCAGCTATATCCAGTCCCGCCTGCGCGACGCCTTCAAGATGACGATCGCCTACCGGAGCAGAAAGCCCGAAGTAGTGGTGCAGCTGTTCATCAGCCGCTACGGCAAGCTCTCCAGTTACCGGGTCCAGCGCAGTTCAGGCGACAAGGTCTTCGAGGACGCCGTTGCCCGGGCCATCGACCTGGCAGCCGATAACTTTCCCCCGCCGCCGAACCGCAGAGAATTCCAGCAGGGCTTTATCTTCAGGCCCGAAGGGTTGGAGAAAAAGTGAAACCATATTTTTTCATGATCCTTGCCATGCTGCTCCTGCCCTCCATGCTCTACGGAGCGCAGGATTACCTCGAAGTCACCGCTTCAACGGATCGCCAACTCCGCCTGGCGATCGCTCCGTCGGTAAATCTCGGCGGAGCCGCCGCCGGGGATGTCTCCGGCGAAACAAGCGATGTTTTGAAATTCGACCTCACCCTGACCGGGCGGTATTCGGTCATGGATCTTCCGCCTGCCGCTGCCGGCGGGGGAATCCGGCCCGGGGAATTCGACTTGGCCCCCTGGCAGTCGGTGAACGCGGAACTCCTCATAAAATCCGGCTATACCCTGAACGGGGATGAACTGGTCATGGAATTCCGGTTGTACGACGTCGGCAACTCAAGTCAGCTCCTTGCCAAGCGGTATTCCGGAAAACGCAAGGATATTCGGAGGATGGCGCACACGTTCGTCGACGACCTGCTCCTGCTCACGACCAGGGAACGAGGTCCTTTCACCGGCAAGATCGTGTTCGTATCGAAGAGAGGCGGCAACAAAGAGATCTATCTCATGGACTACGACGGCCATAACGTCCAGAAACTGACCGCCAACCGCGCCATCAACCTCAACCCCGAATTCTCCCCCAACGGTCGGGAGATCATCTACACTTCGTACAAGCGCGGCAACCCCGATCTCTACCGAAGGGAAATATACACCGGTACCGAGGCGCGCATTTCCTCGAGCCCGGGCATCAACGTGACCGGCGCCTGGTCTCCCGACGGCGGCAGAATCGCCCTTTCCATGAGCAGAGACGGCAATGCTGAAATCTACACCATCAGCAAGGGTGGCGGGGGGGCCGTCCGACTCACCAGGAACAGCGCCATCGACATCTCGCCCGCCTGGTCGCCGGACGGATCGAAGATCGCATTCGTATCGGATCGGCTCGGCAAACCCCAGATTTTCGTCATGGGCGCCGACGGGTCGGGCGTACACCGCCTTACGACCAGCGGCGCTTACAACGTGACTCCCAGCTGGTCGCCGAAGGGAGATCGCATCCTCTACTGCCGCCAGCAGGGCGGAGGTTTCCAGATCCACTCTATCGCACCGGACGGGAGCGGAGATACGCAACTGACCTCGGCTGGGAGCAACGAGCACCCCCGATGGTCGCCGGACGGCCGTTTCATAACATTCAGTTCTACACGCAGCGGCGGAACCGCCATTTATGTCATGCGCGCCGACGGAACCGGCCAGACCAAGGTTTCCAGGGGATCCGGCTCCGACAACCATCCGACCTGGTCTCCCCGGCTCTGAGCGGGTTACTGTTTGAAAACCATTGCCGTTTATGTATAATGACAACTAATTTTCATTTATTCCCAGAGTTTCATCGCACTGCTGCCGGCGATTCCCGGACCCTGTCGGCGAATCAATTCGCAAGCACCGGGGCAGTCTGACGGCACGACCGATGACGACACCAAGGGGGCGGAGGCAGCCCCAGCGTCAGCAGTGACCTGCCCTGGTCCCTGCTGACAATTTCTAGTAAGGAGGAAAAGATGAGAACCAGAACGATCGGAATGATGCTCCTGCTTTGCTGCGGAATTTTCGCCGCCGCAGGCTGCGCCAAAAAGGAAGTGGTGAAACAGGACGAGGCCCCTGCCCAGACCGTCGCCCAGCCGAAGGAGACCGCGACGCCGGTTCAGGACCAGCAGGCAGCCAAGGACACCACGGTCAAGGATGAAGGCCTGAACGACGCCGCATTGGCGTTCGAAACCATCTACTTCGACTTTGACTCCTTCACCCTGACTGATGCCGCCCGTGCCTCTCTGGACAAGAGCGCCCAGCTGATGCAGAAAAAAGCCGGCGACAAGGTTCGTCTCGAAGGAAACTGCGACGAGCGGGGATCGGACGAATACAACCTCGCTCTCGGCGAAAAGCGCGCCAAGGCCGCGTTGAACTACCTGCTGACCCTCGGCGTTCCGCAGGACCGCCTCAGCGTGATCAGCTACGGGAAGGAAAAACCCGCCGATCCCGGTCATGATGAAGCGGCTTGGACCAAGAACAGAAGGGTTGATTTCACCATCGTGAAATAGAACGAAAAGGCGGCGGAAGGGGCCGGCGACGGCCCCTTCCGCTTAGGTATCACAGTTTGTCGACAAGGAGGAAGGCATGCCCGTGCGGACCATACGACGTATGATCCCTTTCATTTTTCTGTGCCTTGCAGCCGGATGCGCCAGCAGAGGCGATGTGGAAAGCGTCCAGCGAGACAGCTACGATCTGAAAAGCCGTATAGCCAGGCTGGAAAAGGACATGGGGGGCATCCGGCAGGAAGCCAGGGAGGAAATCCAGAATTCCGTCAAGAGCCTGCGAAAGGGATCGGCCGATCTGCAGGCCAACCAGGACACGATCCGCCTGGACATCCAGGAACTCTCGGGGAAGCTGGACGACCTGAAGCTCCAGGTGCAGAAACCGTCGGAGGAAAAGGCCTTTCAGAAGGAAGAGATCGACCGCCGGATGGCGGCCCTGGAGGACCGGATTCTGAAGCTGGAAAAGAGTGCCGGCGCCCCAGCGGACACCAAAAAGGCTCAGGCGACGGAAACAGCTGAGGGGCTTTATGAAAGCGGGATAAATTTATACAAGGCCGGCGATATGCAGAAGGCCAGGGAAACCTTCACCCGATTCGCCGAACGCTACCCCAAGCATGACCTGACGGCCAATGCCCTGTTCTGGACCGCGGAAAGCTACTACAGCGAAAAAAAATACGAACAGGCCATTCTTGCCTACCAGGAAGTCATAAAGAATTATCCCAAAAAGGACAAGGCTCCCGGCGCCATGCTGAAACAGGCCATGTCGTTCAAGGCCCTTGGCGACAAGAAAAACGCCAGATATGTGCTGAAGGAACTCCAGGAAACCTACCCCCGTTCCGCGGACGCGAAAAAAGCGCAGCAGCTTCTTAAATCGCTGAAATAGCCATAGGCGCCC
Source organism: Geobacteraceae bacterium (assembly GCA_036677645.1). Lineage (GTDB taxonomy): Bacteria > Desulfobacterota > Desulfuromonadia > Geobacterales > Geobacteraceae > RPRC01. Next base: position 20,964 of record JAVBWB010000028.1, read on the forward strand.
ATAAACTGAAAAAGGCGGGATTCCCCGCCTTTTTCGCTGCCGCTCAAGCTCCCCTGTCACCCCTTGTTCACGTCTTCCTTCCCGGGACTGCCGCTTTCGGCATGCTTATCTCCCGTCGCGGGGTCATGATCCGCACCTGAAGCCGTCGTTTCATCGTTAACCCTGCTCTCATCTTCGATGGTCTGCTTGAAATCATCGGCTGCCCGCTTGAATTCGGCCAGTCCGCGACCCAGCGAGCGGGCCAGGTCGGGAAGCTTCTGGGGGCCGATGACGATGAGCGCAATCACCAAGATTATTATGAGTTCCGGCATGCCGATACCAAACATATGAGACCCTCGTTCGCGCGGCCGATCCTCCCGGCCGGTCCATCACCGGAAATAACGGCATTTGACGGGATTCTCCATCCCGATGCTACAGAAAGGATAGAGGTTTTGTCCCAGCGTGTCAAGGAAGGTTGCGTCGGTGTGAAGACGCCCTGCAAAACAGCGCTTTCCAGAGTGCGGATCGTGCAAACTGTTTGACATAACAGGGAACATTGGCTACTATCTGCCAGGATGCAAATCTTAGGTCCGCCAGCCAAAGCGCCTGTTCTCAGCGGAATGATGCCGGCAGGTGAAGCGGATCAACAGGGAAACGGAAGAGGAATGGATTACCAAGACATCAAGAACGAAATCAGGGAACTGCTCAAAGAGCGAAATGCCGTTCTGCTCGCTCACAACTACATGCGTGACGAAGTACAGGAAATTGCCGACATTACCGGCGATTCCCTTGCTCTTTCCATGGAGGCGGCAAAAACCAGGGCTGACGTTATCGTATTCTGTGGTGTTCATTTCATGGCCGAGTCGGCCTCGATCCTGTCGCCGGACAAGAAGGTGCTGCTCCCCAGGCTCGACGCGGGATGTCCCATGGCCGACATGATCACCGTCGAAGGTCTGCTCGAGATGAAAAAGAAGCATCCCGGCGTGCCGGTCGTCACGTATGTCAACTCGTCCGCGGCCGTCAAAGCCCATACCGACATCTGCTGTACCTCGGCAAATGCCGGTCGGGTGGTCGAATCACTGTCCGAAAACGAGCTGATATTCACACCGGACCGCAACCTGGGCCGTTTCGTGGCCAGGAACTCGAACAAGAAATTTCATTTCTGGGACGGTTTCTGCCCAACCCATGAAAGGTTGCGGGCCGAAGACGTCATCCGCCTCAAGGCTGAATATCCCGATGCCCTGTTCATCTGCCATCCGGAATGCAGCCCGGCGGTATCGGATCTGGCGGACCACGCCTGCTCCACCAGCGGCATGTACGACTACTGCCGGAAGAGCACGGCAAAGCGGATCATAATCGGCACCGAGGCCGGAATACTCTTCCGGTTGAAAAAGGAAAACCCGGACAAGGAGTTCATTCTTGCGTCACCCGGCCTCATCTGCCCCAACATGAAGCTGATTTCACTGGAAGACATCCTGGCCTCGCTCCGGACCCTCGCACCCGAAGTGCGGGTGGAGGAAGATATCCGGATTCCCGCGAAACGGGCGCTGGACCGGATGCTTGCCGTGCCGAGAGACTGAGACGCGACATCAGGGGAATCCGATGATACGTTCCTTCAAGGGTGTCCATCCCCAAATCGACGATTCGGCGTTTGTCGCCGACACAGCCGTCGTTATCGGCGATGTGGCGATCGGCAACCAGAGCAGCATCTGGTTCAATACCGTCATACGCGGTGACGTCAACCGCATCCGGATCGGAGACCGGACCAACATCCAGGATCTTTCCCTGCTGCACGTCACCCACAAGAAACATGCCGATGACCCGGGCGCCCCGCTGTTGATCGGCAGCGACGTCACCGTCGCCCACGGCGTGACCCTCCACGGCTGCACCATCGAAAACGGCGCATTCATCGGCATGCAGGCCATCGTGATGGATCATGCGGTCGTGGGGGAGAGGGCCCTGGTCGGCGCCGGCTCCCTGGTGACCGAAGGCACCATCGTCCCCCCCCGCACACTGTGGCTCGGCTCTCCCGCCCGATACAAGCGCGACCTTACACCCCCGGAACTGGAACGGCTCGAGAAGTCGTCGAAAAATTACGTCCAGTACGCCAGGGACTACCTGAACCCCTGAAACCTCCGCAGACAACCGTTTTCAAAGGTGACACCATGAAACATGACCGGTCCTCCCAGCTGTTCGGCAAAGCAAGAACCCTCATGCCGGGAGGAGTGAACAGCCCGGTTCGGGCATTCAGGTCGGCCGGCTGCGACCCCCTGTTCATCGAGCGCGCATCAGGGTCCAGGATTTACGATGCCGACGGCAACGAATTTATCGATTACGTCGGCTCCTGGGGGCCGATGATCGCGGGCCATTGCCACCCCGATGTGGTTCGGGCCGTCACCTCGGCCATGGAGAACGGTAGCAGCTTCGGCGCGCCCACCGAACTGGAGATACGGCTGGCGGAAATGGTTGTGGAAGCCGTGCCTTCCATCGAAATGGTCCGCATGGTGAGTTCCGGGACCGAGGCGACCATGAGCGCCATCCGTCTGGCCAGGGCCTGTACGGGACGGGACGCGGTCATCAAGTTCGCCGGCTGCTACCATGGCCATGCCGATTCCCTGCTGGTCAAGGCAGGCTCGGGTGCAGCGACTTTCGGGGTTCCGGATTCTCCCGGCGTTCCCGCCGACTTCGCCCGGCACACCCTGATCGCCGATTACAACGATCCGGACTCGGTCGAAACCCTCATTGCGGCAAACAAAGGCAAGATCGCCTGCATCATCGTCGAGCCGGTAGCCGGGAACATGGGAACCGTAGCGCCGCGGCGGGGTTTCCTCGAAGCCCTGCGGCACATGTGCGACCGCGAAGGGATCATCCTCATCTTCGACGAGGTCATGACCGGGTTCAGGGTTGCCTACGGCGGCGCCCAGGAACTCTACGGCGTCACCCCGGACATGACCACGCTCGGCAAGATCATCGGCGGCGGCCTGCCGGTCGGCGCATTCGGCGGCCGGAAGGAAATCATGGAACTGCTCTCCCCTTCGGGAGGCGTCTACCAGGCGGGCACCCTCTCGGGCAATCCGCTGGCCATGACCGCAGGGCTGGCGACCCTGAGCCTCCTCCGGGAGGACGGATTTTACCGCATCCTGGAGGAAAAAAGTGCGCGCCTCGCCGCCGGTCTCGATCGGGCAGCGGCGGATGCCGGGTACCCCGTTTTTTCAGCCCGGGTGGGAAGCATGCTGTGCACGTTCTTCACCGGAAGCGCAGTCAGTAACTGGGAGACCGCGGCCGGGTGCGACACCCAGGCGTTCGGCAGGTATTTCCGTGCCATGCTCGAACAGGGAGTCTACCTGGCCCCTTCCCAGTTCGAGACGGTTTTCGTTTCCGCTGCCCATACGGACGAGGACATCGACCGCACGGTCGAAGCGGCGGCCAGAGCCTTCAGAATTTTAGCGTCATGAAAAATTGGGTTGCTTTTTTTACTTTTGCTGTGCTACAAGGGTAAGGTTCATGGATGAGGAAAAAAAAAGACTGCTGAAAACCCTCAGCGTGGTATCCAGCCTGGGCATTTCGGTGGTTCTGGCCATTATCATAGGTATCCTTGTCGGGCGAAAGCTCGACCAGTGGCTGGGAACGGAACCATGGTTCTTCTTCATCTTCCTGCTGATCGGTATCGTTGCGGCTTTTCGCAACATTTTCATAATAATAGGAAAAGAAATCAGGAACAGTGAGCAGGGTGAAGATAAACGAAAATAATATCTTCACCATTCTGACGGTCTGCAGCACGGCGCTTACGATCATTTTCGCGCTTGCCGGGCTGATAGCCGTGTCCTTCCGGTTCGCGGCAGGAGTCGCAACCGGCGGTCTCGTCGCGATCGCCAACTGCCAATGGCTCTATGCGATCCTGCAACGGGCCATGCAGCTCCCGGCAGGAAAAGCGATCCGATTCGCTCAAATGAGATACGTGCTCCGGTTGCTTGTGATTGCGGTAATCGTATCGCTTCTCATACTTTACGTTAATATAAACATATTCGGTCTGCTTCTGGGACTCTCGGTCGTCGCCATTGCCATTATCGTCATGGCGGTCTATATGGCGACCCTAAACGGAGGTTAGTACAACATGGTCCATCCATATCTCTTTCTCCAGTTCTTCCGCGAACTGCTGGCGCCGCTCACCAAGTATACGAATGAAGCCGGTATCGATGCCATCGTACATGGCTGGCTGGTAACCGTTATCCTCGTCGGACTCTCTCTTGCCGTCCGGGGTTCGATCAAGACCCTTCCCGGCAAACTGCAGAACTTCATGGAGGTTTTGATAAGCGGGATCGAAGGCGTGATCGTGGACAACATGGGTGAAAGAGGCAAGGCATTTTTCCCCCTGATCGCGACCCTGGCCTTTTTCATCCTTACTTCCAACCTTATCGGGCTGATCCCGGGATTCTACCCGCCGACCGCGAACCTCAACACGACGGCAGCCTGTGCAATCATCGTGTTCCTTTCGACCCACGTGGTCGGAGTGCGCAACCACGGATTCAAGTACATCAAGCACTTCTTCGGCCCGGTCTGGTGGCTGGCGCCGTTCATGTTCTTCGTCGAGATCATCGGCCACATCAGCCGTCCCCTCTCCCTCTCATTCCGTCTTTTCGGCAACATGAACGGACACGAGCTCATCCTGCTGATCTTCTTCGGTCTCGTGCCCTTCCTGGTTCCGCTGCCGATGATGCTCATGGGTGTGCTGGTAGCTTTCCTCCAGACCTTCGTTTTCATGCTCCTCTCAACAATCTACATCCAGGGAGCTCTCGAGGAAGCCCATTAACCGTAAAACCTGCGGCGCTATGCCGGCAAACGACCGGCCTGGCAGTTCCGGGTAAAGAAATCCATCTTCCTATACTGTTTAGGAGAACCCAAAAAAGAAGGAGGTAGCAGCGGATGTTATTTTTGACAATCTGTATTCTCGCGGCAGGAATCGGCATGGCAGTAGGAGTCATCGGCCCCGGCATCGGCATGGGCAACGCCATCAAGGCAGCACTGGAAGGGACAGCGCGCAACCCCGGCGTTTACGGCAAGATCCTCACCACCATGATGATCGGTCTGGCCATGATCGAATCCCTGGCCATCTATGTGCTGGTCATCTGCTTGATCATTCTTTACGCCAACCCGTACAAGGATGTGGCTCTCGAACTGGCCAAAGCCGTAGCGAAGTAATTTCAGACTCTTGCATGAAAAAAAGGGAAGGTGCCCATGGCTCCTTCCCTTTTTTTCATGCGTTTGACTCACCTTGCCTCTCTCCCTGCCGGCTGGTCGTCACTTCCTCAACATCTTCATGGTCTCTCTCATGAAAACCGGAATGTCAGACGGCTGGCGCGACGTAATGAGATTCCCGTCAACGACCACTTCGGAATCCTCATACTTAGCACCGGCAGCCCTCATCTCCGGCGCGACCGAACCGTAGCAGGTCGCCCTCCGTCCACTCAAGAGACCCGCGGTAATAAGAATCTGCGGACCGTGGCAGATTGCGGCAACCGGTTTTCCCGCTGCGAAAAATCGCCGCGCTATCTCCAGGGCGGTCTGGTGCTTCCGTATGGTTTCCGGCGCTTTGCCGCCCGGAAGCAAGAGAAGATGATAACCATCGGGTTGCACTTCCTCCAGACTCAGGTTCGCGTTCACTTCATAACCGTGCTTGCCGGTGATTTTTCCCTTTGACAGGGATGCAATATCCACCTCGATCCCTTCTTCCAGTACCCGGTAGTAGGGTGCCAGGAGCTCAGAATCCTCAAATCCGTCCGCACTCACTATCAGAATCTTCATATTCACCTCCGATAGTTCACCTGAACATATCTCTGGAATCCGGATCTTCCATCTGGTTCTGATTTTAGCATTTGTCCCCGATTCTTTCAAACGGCGCGTACGAGCGGCCGAAAAGACCCGACCCTGGATGTGCCCGATTTTTCGTCTGGTATACTTTGAAAGGAAAGAACAACCCTGAAAGGAGACAGGGGATGAAGACTACATTTTTCATCATGCTGACGCTTTTTGGCATGACCGGGGCAGTGGATGCGAAACTGGTTACGAAATTAGTGGAATACCGCCAGGGAAACACTGTCCTCGAAGGATATCTGGCCTGGGACGGCTCGTTCAGGGGGAAGCGCCCCGGTGTGCTGGTGGTGCACGAATGGACCGGCCTCGGAAACTATGTGAAAAAGAGGGTGGAACAACTGGCGCGTCTCGGCTATGTTGCTTTCGGCGCAGACATATACGGCAAGGGAATCCGGCCGACCGGCCCCGAAGCCGCAGGCAGGGAAGCGGGGAAATACAAGTCGGACCGCCAATTGATGCGGGCCCGGGTCCTGGCAGGCCTGGACCAGCTGGCAAGCCAGCATCTGGTCGACCGATCGCGCATCGCCGCGATCGGTTACTGCTTCGGTGGTACCGCAGTGCTCGAACTGGCCAGGAGCGGCGCGGATGTGAAGGGGATAGTGAGCTTTCACGGTGGATTGGACACGCCTTCCCCTGAAGACGCGTCAATGATCAAAGCCAAGGTGTTGGCTCTCCACGGCGCCGACGACCCCATCGTGCCGCCGGCACAGGTTGCCGACTTCCAGAGCGAGATGAGGAAAGGCCGCGTCGACTGGCAGATGATTTTCTACGGGGGCGCTGTCCACGGCTTCACCAATCCCGATGCCGGCAATGACCCGTCCAAGGGTGTCGCCTACAACGAAAAAGCCGACCGGCGTTCCTGGGAAGCCATGAAGTCCTTTTTCAAGGAAATCTTTTCCTGACAGCCATGGATCCTTTCATCAAGCGGTGGAAGTCTGTTCCATGGACGGCTTGAGCGACTGAACCGTCCTGCCGATGGTCATGAGCCGGTGAATGCGCAGCCTCATGGGCGGGTGAGTGGCAAACCAGCCCGTTTTTGCTTCAGAACCGACATCGGCGGCCGTGGGAGAAGCTATGCAGAGATGGGCGCTCGCAGGTTTGACCAGGGCGGTGGGCGAAACCGCGGCGGCGATTTTCTCCAGGGCATGGGCCAGGGCCTCGGGATTGCGGGTAAACTGGGCGGCCGAGGCATCAGCCAGGTATTCCCGCTCCCGGCTGACCATGAGTGCCATCAGCTGGGTGACAAAGGGAGCGAGGATCACCGAAACCAACCACAGGGCAAAGATGATTCCCCCGATTTTCCTGTCGTCACTGTCCCCGCCGCTCGAACCAACGCCGAGCAACCGCGAGCGGCCGACAAATTCCGAAATGAGCGCAGCCAGCCCGACCAGCACCGCCAGGGCGGTCATGAGCCTGGTGTCCTGGTTTTTCAGGTGGGCTATCTCATGGGCCACCACCCCCTGGATTTCGTCCCGGTTAAGGACCCGCAGCAGCCCTTCGGTCACCGCAATGTGATAGTCGCCTTCCTTCAGACCGACCGCCAGGGCATTGGGATCGGAATCGGGAATGATCCAGACTTTCGGCATCGCCATCGAGGAAGCGATGCACATCTCCTCCACGACGTTGATCAGGGTCTGCTCCCCGGGCGAACGCCTCCGGTCCGCCGGCCGCGCCAGCATGGCGCCCAAAACAGTGGAGGCGGCATTGGACATGCTCCACCAGGCGAGCCCGACCCCGGCCAGACCCACGACAATGGTGAATATGGGACGGAATCGCTTCGCTTTTTTCTTTGGGGCAGGTGATGAAGACGACGTGTGGTAATGGCGATATCGGTGACCATAACTGCCGGTCCGTATGCCGCCTCCGCTCCAGAAGTAGAGGGCGAGGTCCAGCCCCAGGCCCAGCCAGATGAAGAACAGGACGAAAAAGACCACGATGAGCCTGGTCTTTTTCCGGTTCTGTTCCTGAAGATCGAAATATGTGGCCATGATCCTTCTCCGGCCGCTGCTAATTCATGGAAAGATCGACCACCGGAACGGCGCGGTCCGCCTCGTCGGTGATCTCCCACAGCTGGGCCGGGGCGGCGCCGGCCATGCCGGCCATCAGCACGGTCGGGAACTGGCGTTGGGTGACATTGTACAGGGTTGCGGTATCGTTGTACGCCTGGCGGGCAAAGGCCACCTTGTTCTCGGTCGAGGCAAGCTCTTCCTGCAGCTGGCCGATGTTGCCGGTGGCCTTGAGGTCGGGATAGGCTTCCACGACGGCCATGAAACGGGTAAGCGCGGCCGAAAGGACCCCTTCCGCGGCAGCGACCTGGCCCGCGGTGGCCGGTGTCGCCGAAGCGCAGGCATTGACCGCGGAGTTGCGCGCCGCGACCACGGCTTCCAGCGTTTCCCGCTCGAACTGCATCGCCCCCTTGGCAGCGTTTATCAGGTTCGGAATCAGGTCATGGCGGCGTTTCAGCTGAACGTCGATCTGTTTCCATGCGTTGTCCGTCTGACCTTTCAGTGAGATCAGACGGTTATAGGCCGAGACGAGCAGAAAAAGGACGACAATGACGAAAACCAGAAAAACGATCCCTACCATCATGGCACTCCCCCCGATTATCCGTGTAATATGTCGGCGACAGCCGAAATGCGCGGAAACTGTCACCACTCCCTCCAAAAGTTGGCACTATTACGGAGCGCTGCAGTGAAAAACAACCTCTCAGCCCGGTTCGTATCCCGTTGCCAGCCAAGCTGCTGATCATTATTGCAATGTCCGGGCCATTTGCAAAAACGGGAACCAGCGGGAGGGTCCGATTAAGTGCTGAGTGGAGGAAGAAACTTGATGGCGAGATTCAAGCGGCGGCAACAGGAATCCCTGCGCCCTGCCCTCCATATTCACTTTGCAGGCAGTCGAAAACGTCATAAGGAAGGCCAGATGCAGGGCGCACAACGCGCAGCAATCAATCATCTCCTGGATTCCCATGGCCAACCATGTTCTTCTGATGGACAAACATCAAAGCACCGGTGTCAAAGCCAAGACCCTTGGCTTTCTGCACGAGGGAATCAGTAACGGTGCGCGGAAGTTCCGGCTGTCTGGCCAGAATCCACAGGTAGTCCCTGCTGTTGCCGCAAATGAGCACGTATGAATATTTTTGCTCGTCGATGCCGATTATGTTGTAGCCGCTGTAAATCGGCCCGAAAAAAGAAACCTTGAGTCGGCCCACATCTGTCCCGGAAACAAAATTCGCCTTGCCCACGGCTTCCTTCCACCGTTTGAGCTTCGGATCGAAGCCCCGGTTCACGACTCGCAGACTGCCATCCTTGCCGAGACTGTAAGTTGCCGTGACGTTTTCCAGTCCTCTTTCAAAAGAATGGTCGAGTCTGGCGATCTCATACCAGGTACCCAGATAGCGTTGCACATCGAAACCCTTTACTGCCGTGACGCCATCGGGAATCCGGGCGCAACCCGCCAGACCAAGTAGAAGCGTTATCAGAAAAACTCTCATGGCCTTCTCTCCCGGTCGATGGGGAAATACCATTTCCCTTGCCAAGACTATGCTTATTTCCGCAACTTCTCCATGAAGACAATTTCCACGTTCAGGGACGATCGCTCCGTCCGATAAATAGTATACCCGAGTTTTCGGTACAAGCGGATGTTTCCATCATTCTTCGTTCCGGTGAACATTGCGAAACGATGCCCCGGTCATGACGAGAAAGAGGGGCACCGTTCCTCACGAGGCCACCCTTTTACACCCGGATGCGACAAGGAAGTCCCAGCAGGGTGGTTTCGGATTTGTATTCGAATCCCCAGCCATCCCACTTCTCCCGCGCCGGGTACGGCGCCCCGCATTGGGGGCAGGTGAAAGCGTCTTCGGAAACTTCGCGTCTGCATTCCCGGCAGGGCCGCATGGTCCCTCCCTGGTGAGTTGAATACGGAAATCGGACCTGCCGCCTCAGAACCACCCCTTGTGCCCTTGCACGTAAACCTGCTCGAACTCCTCGTCGGGTTTGGTCAGGTAGATGATTCCCTCGATCAGTCCGATGATGGACATGACGCCGGTGGCGACGCCGCAGGTTATAATGCCGGCCCCGAGCGAGATGACCAGCATGATGATCCCTTCCTTGCTGTAGCCCAGGTAAAACTTGTGCACGCCGGCCCAACCGAGGAAAATCCCCAGCAGCCCGGCGGCAATCTTGTTCTTGGTTTCCGACACCTGAGTCTTCGCCATCAGCGCCGCGCCGCATTTGGTGCACATGGCTTGGTTGGCCTGTGTCGCTTCGCCGCAGTTCTGGCAGAATTTTTTCTCCAAAAGCGGCGGGACTCCGCACGACGGGCAGACAACGGCCTTGGGGTCGATTTCTTGAGCGCAGTTTCTGCAATACATGTTTTCATCTCCTTTTCGGGGGAAAGATCAGGCTGCCGCGGCGCGCCGCATGGTCGATTCAAGCCTGTGCGGACGATGCCGCCTTGTTAATTGACTGCCGGTAGCCGAAATTCATCGGGAAGAAGAAATTGTACCGGGTGCCGTTGCCCCACATCCTCTTGAAAATGGAAGAATAGGAAAAGCTTTCCTTCAGGGCCGACCAGTACCCGTCCAGCAGCCGCTCCGGAGACATGTTCTTCGGCCGGAAAACTACGTTGTGGGTGTTGTAATGGTCCCAGTCATGGTCGATTATCCGCCCTTCAGCAGCCATCTGGCGGTAGAGGGCGGTTCCCGGATAGGGGGTGAGGATCGAGTAGTAGACCACATCGATCTTCGCTTTCTGCGCGAACTCGACCGTGCGTTCGAACACCCCCTCATCGTCGCTGTCGAAGCCGAAGATGAAGGAGCCTTTGACGCCGATGCCATGGTCATGCATCCGCCTGACCACGTCCAGGTACTGCTGCGGTTTGTTAACCCCTTTGTTCACCGACTTGAGCGTCTCCGCCGAGAGGGACTCGAAACCCACCAGCAGCCCCATGCAACCGCTTTTCCTGCACAGGGCGAGCATCTCGTCATCCTGGGCCATGTCCACCGAGGTCTGGCCGAGCCAGTCGAGGCGGTAGGGGATCATGCGGGTCAGGAGCTCGCGGGCGTGGTTCCTGCTGCTGATAATGTTGTCATCGTTGAAGAATACCAGGTTCTGCCAGGTGAACCTGCCGGGAAAGGGCTTCATCGCCCTGATCTCTTCCTCGACGTCATCGACGGGGCGGTTACGGAACTTCCCGCCGAAGGAACTGGTCACCGAACAGAATTCACAATTGAACGGGCAGCCGCGGGTGGTTTCGACGAAGTGGACCGGAAGGTACCCCTTGCCCCGATAGAGGTCCCAATCCGGAAGGGGCCGGCGGTCGAGACAGGGATAACCGCTCTCGCGGCGATAGATCCGCTTCATCTGGTCGCGCTCAAGATCGGCGAGCAGTACGTCCCACAGGTCCTCGGCCTCTCCCGCGACCACGCTGTCGCAGTGCTGCAATGCCTCGTCGGGCAGCTTGGAGACGTGCATGCCGCCCATCACCACCGGAATGCCCCGGCTTCTGAATCGATCGGCAATGACATAGGCCCGCTTCGCCACCGGGGTCATGGCCGTGATGCCCACCAGGTCGGCATCCCGCGAAAAGTCCAGGGTCTCCACCTTTTCGTCGACGATTGCCACTTCCCAGTCGGGAGGGGTCAGCGCAGCAAGCTTGAGAAGACCCAGGGAAGGAAGGCGGAAATAGAAGTCGCTTCCCAGAAGGCTCCTGTCGCCCAAGGGTGAGACGAGCAGCAGGCGTTTTTTCATCGACCACCTCATGTGGGGGTTAAGATCGGAACAATTCTTAACACTACGTAATCCTCCGTTGCACACCTTGCATATCACCAGATTGCGACAATAGCAAGAGGTAACGGCCTGCTCCCGCGGAAAAGGCTCATTCCAGGGCGTAGAGCCCCGGCCGGCGGTCGCGCAGGACGGGCATAGCCGCCCTGACCCGGGAAACCAGGTCCATGTCGATTTCCGCCGTCAAGAGCGCCTCCTCCTCTGCGGCTTCGGCAACTGTGTCTCCCCAAGGGTCCACGATCGTCGAATGGCCGAAGTAGTCCACCAGGCCGCCGGGTCCCAGGTCTTCACTGCCTGCCCGGTTCACGGCGATGAAATACAGCTGGTTCTCTATGGCGCGGGCGCGGATGAGGATACGCCAGTGCTCCAGGCGGGGATGGGGAAACGCTGCGGGGCAGATCGCCAGGCACGCCCCCCGGAGCGCATAGGTACGGAAAAGCTCCGGGAAACGGATATCATAGCACACAGCCAGTCCCGTCGGCCCCCACGGGGCGTCCGCCACGACCGGCGCGTTCCCCGCTGCGAGATGGCTGTCCTCGCCCATCTGGCTGAACAGGTGGATCTTGCGGTAGATGGCGGCGACCTCTCCTGCCGGTGAAATCAGCAGTGACGTGTTGGCGACATTTCCCTTATCATCAAGGGTGGGCATTGAGCCGTTGATCCAGATGTGGCTTTGCCGCGCCAGTCCCGCAACCCGGCTGATGACGCTCCCGTGCTCTCCGGCCATTACCTTCATGGTTTCCCAGTGGAAACCGGTGGTCCACATCTCCGGAAAACAGACCAGTTCGCTCCCCCTTGCTGCGGCTTCGGCAACCAGGACTTCCGCCCTGCCCAGATTTTCCTCCAGCCGTCCCGAAGCAACCTCCATCTGGGCTACGGAAAGGGTCAGCCTCATCTTTCATGCTCCTTCTTCACGGTTACGGGGGGTTCCGCAAATCCGGCCAATTCCGGCAGCGGCTCCCGCCGCGCCAGCCAGTCGGCGGGCATCCCCTGAGCGGACAACGCCACGATCCCGCCGACAATGGCGCAGGTGGTGTCGCAATCGCCGTGCCCTTTTGCCGTCGCCCAGAGGGCGGCCTCGTAGGAGTCCAGGTTGTGGGCTGCGGTCCAGACGCAGAACGGAACGGTGTCCTGGGCCGTCACCTCGCTGCCTGAGCCCAGCAGACGGACCGCGTGCGGAATTTCTCCGGCAGGTATGTCGAGAGACGTGCTGAGCCGTTCCCGGGTCAGGCTTTCCGGCACCAGGCGCAGAACTTCCCTGATGAAAGCAGCGCCGGACAAACGGGGCTCGGCTGCGGCAAGAGCAGCGGCGACCGCCACCCCCATCGCCCCGGCCTGGCCTTCGGGATGGAAGTGGGTGACCATGGCGGAAAGCCGCGCTTCATGGGCCGCCCGCTCAGGGTCCCCCGCGAAATAAGCGCCCAGAGGGCCGACGCGCATGGCAGCGCCGTTCCCGCACGAGCCGGTTCCGAACAGGGCGGGAGAAACTTCCCGCCAGTCGGCCCCGGTAGCGATCCGGGCCAGAAGGCGTCGCGCCCCGCCCCCGTATCCGCGGTTCGGCTCCTCCAGGTAGCGGCGTGCAAAAGCTCCCGCCAAGGCATCCTGGTCGATCTTCCCAAACCGTCCGAGCACCTCGACAATGGACAGCGCCATGTGGGTATCGTCGGTCCAGCGCCAGTTCGTTGGGGGGAGATCCCTTAACGTGGCATATTCGGCGGGAATGAAAAAGAACAGTTCCCCGAAAGCATCCCCCAGCGACAGCCCATCCAGGCTCAGCCTGGCTCTCCGCAGCTTCTGGTCCATGCCAAGCCTCCCTTGTCCTGCTGTATCATTGCTGCAGGCCATATCCGTTTCCCTCCGGAAAAGGCTCTTTTCCGGGCCTTATTTATGTTCTAGCAGGAAAACCCGTCCCTGCAAACCGAATTGCGATCCGGGCCTGAAGCCAGACAGGTGTCATCCACATACGGTAAACCGTTTGAGTGACATTTATAAAGCTAAAAGTTGTATTGCACCTCCTGAATCACCGAGATACCGCAACTTTGCCGCACCACCCGGATTTGTCCCGTTAAACGCCAGGTTAAAGGGCCTCCGCAACAAGGTCCCACCCGTGATCGCCCTCTGCCGGCCGCCGTCGCCTGCAGTTGCGCTGAAGACTGGGGCAGGCAGGCGGGACACCCCGTCTTTCTTCCGGGCGAGTCGCCCGTTCATCGGTATAAATAAATAGCCGTCCGGCGGATTGTTCCAAAAACATCGATCTGCTATTAATCGTCCAGGCATGAATTCGATGCAGCATTCCGCAGATACGGATCAGGCAAGGCCTGAGGAAATGGAGGTGATGAAAGATCAGTTGTCCGGAAACCGGTCCCCATGCTGCCGGAGCCGGCCGCGACCGTGCTCCATGCCCTTCTGCAGACCGGAAAATTCCACACTTTTGACAAGGAGGAACAAAATGAAGCCATATCATTTAGTCGCAGCGCTCTGCCTCACGCTTTTTATCGGCAGCGCTGCAAGCGGCTGGTCAACGGAACCGGCCGATCCCGTCAAAGCCGCATATAGCGCTCTGGGCAACGATGCCATCGTAACCAGGATCGAAAACGGAACCGTCACGCTCCAGTCATTGGGCGACAGCAGCAAGGAATATCAACTGGCCGCGAACTATGTGGAAAATGCCCGGATCGGCGACAGGGTGAAAATCGACGGTAACGGCATACGCAAGATCGATCAGCCTTCAGCGACAGCTCCCGGCAACAACGTGAAAAAAGAGCCGCAGAGCGTGGAGCAGCCCGCTGCCACTCTCGACCAGAACCCCAAACCGGGGAGCCAGCCATGATCGAGGCCGAAGATCGTACGCGCCGGACACGGCCTGCAGCATGACGGCCCGGTAGCGTACGCGATCCCGCCTCCCTTCCTTTTGCTGCCGCAACAGCAGCAAGCTGCACCAGGCGCGGGGACCGGTGATGCAAGTCGCTGGTCCCCGCACACGCCACCAGGGCAATCCTGCCGCGCGAAAAGACCGCTTCAGACCCTGATGAGAACCAGGGAGAGCGCAGCGAGAACCAGGCCGGCAACATTTGCCGGGGTCAGCCTCTCGCGATATATGAGCAGCGAAAAAAACACCGCCACAACGAAATGCATCCCGGTAATCACGGTTACCAGGGAAAGCGGTCCGCGGGACAATCCCTCCAGGTAGGCATAGTAACCTGCCAAATTGAGAACGCCCATGCAAACGCCGATCACCAGGGCGGGGCGAACCTTTTCCGGCTGCTTGCCAGGTGCGGTACTTCTTCCCAGTATAATAGCGAATATCGTGGATAAACCGTAAGACACCGCAATGAATGCCGTCTTATCGGTATGGAGCACCGCATATCGGCTCGATACCGCGGCCGCGGCCCCGGCCAGTACCGCCACTGCCACGAACATGAACCCGCCGCGGGATGAAGCTGAGGATGTCCGGATGCGATTGCGATCACGCGCAACCAGCACCGCGGCGAGAAAGGCGGCCATGATCCCGATTGCCTGTCTGCCGAGCAGGTTTTCGCGAAAAACAACGATGGAGATGATTACCACCAGGATCGCATCCAGCCTGATGAGCGGATAGGTGACAGCTGCCGGGAGCCTTTTCAAGGCTTCGATGTGGGCAAGAGTTGCGGCAAGAAACGCCAGGCTGTTGGCGAATCCCGCCAGTATAAGGGGCTGTGGGTCCCTCACCCCGCCGCCACCCGCAAAGAAAGCAGCAGCGCTTGCCACAGTGACCGTGGCCATGAACGAGATGGTCGTCAGCACCGTGTTGCATGAGCGCTCCGCCGCAACCTTGTACAGAAAACGCTGCGAACCCATCAGCACGAGCGCAACCAGCGCGCAGGCAAACCAGTCGGTCATCTGCCCTTGCCTCCAAACCTCACGAGAGTCCCCGGAGATAGTGGACGAGGAGCCTGACACCTATTCCCGAGGCGCCTTTCGGCAGGTAGTGCCGCCCCTTTCCCTCCCAGGCAGTGCCGGCTATGTCCAGGTGAGCCCATTTCGCGGTACCGGTGAAATTTTTCAGGAACCAAGCCGCAGTGATGGTCCCGGCGACAGAACCGCCGGAATTCTTCAGGTCTGCGATATCACTCTTCATGACCTCGCCGTATTCCTCCCAGAGCGGAAGTTCCCACAGCCTCTCGCCCGTGGCCTCACCGGCCTTCCTGAGTGCTTTCCTGAGGCCCTCGTCGGTTCCCATCATCCCGGTAGCCAGGTTACCGAGAGCAACCTCGCAGGCGCCGGTCAGGGTGGCGATATCGATGACCGCCGACGGCCGGAAGCTCAGGGCATGATGAAGGGCGTCGCACAGCACGAGCCTGCCCTCGGCATCGGTATTGATGATCTCCACGGTCTTGCCCGACATCGAGCGTACCACGTCGCCCGGTTTGCTCGCATTTCCCCCGGGCAGATTCTCGGCCGCCGGGATCAGCCCGATGACGTTGAGCGGCAGCTTGAGAGACGCCACTGCCATGATGGTTCCCATGACCGTCGCGGCCCCGGCCATATCATCCTTCATCCTCTCCATGCCCTCTCTGGGTTTCAGGGAAATTCCCCCGGAATCAAACGTGATGCCCTTGCCGACCAGCACTACCGGCTTCACGTTACCGCCCGCCCCCCGGTAGTCAAGGGTGATGAAGCGCGGCTGCTGCCGGGAGCCGCGGGCCACCGCCAGCAGCGCATGCATGCCGCGGCGCTCGATCTCGTCCCGATCCCAGGCATGGCAGGTGACAGAGAAACGGGCCGCCATCTCGCCGGCTTTCTCCGCCAGGTAGGCCGGTGTTGCCACGTTTCCCGGCTGTGAAACCAGGTCTCGCGTGAAACGGACCGCTTCACAGATACGCCTGGCATCGGCGAGCACACATTCCGCCTCGCTCGTGTCCGCACCATCCGGCAGCAGGAACGTTACCGTTTCCACCCTTTCCAGTTTCTCCGGCGCGGATTTGTATTGTTCAAAAGAGTAGTCGCCCAGGGCATAGCCTTCCGCGGCATGCTGCAGCAGGCCGGCGTTGCCGGACACGACAAACACCGCTCCCCGCTGTGATGAAGAGCGAAGGGATCGGGCTGCCGTCCCTGCCGCCTGCCTCATCCGGTCGGGAACGAATTCACCCTCCTTGCCGAGGCCGACCAGAAGCACACGCTCCGCGCCTATCCGGCCAAGAGTATGGATGACCTTCGAGCTGTTCAGCGCGCCCGTGAACTCCCTGCCTTGAAACAGTCCGGCAATCACCCCGTTCAGAAGTCTGTCCAGGTCGGCCAGGTACGTGTCGTCAAGCTTTCCCTCGAAACAGCAGAGGATGAGAACCGGGCATGGGAACTGGAACGGTTCCTGCGTTGTCACCTGAAATTTCATTTCTTCCTCCATAAAACCTTACCGTATGGAAACCAGTAATAATTGCAAAGCTGATCTTTTGCAAGTCGAATCCGCTCCACCGGAAGTCACGTGCCCCGGCCCTGCATTGACTTTTGCATTCCGCCATGAAATAGTGTGGCCATGAAAATCATTGCAGACCTTCATGTTCATACCGTTGCATCCGGCCACGCCTATTCGACCATCAACGAGATCGCGCGGGCCGCACGCCGCAAAGGCCTGAAAGCCGTTGCCATTACCGACCACGGACCCGCCCTGCCGGGCGGTCCCCACCTCTACCACTTCGGCGCGATGCGTTTCATTCCACCCGTGATCTGCGGGGTCCGGATATTTCGCGGCGCAGAAGCCAATATCATCGGCAGCGACGGCTCGCTCGACCTTCCCGAATCGTACCTTGCCAGGCTGGACTTCGTCCTGGCCGGTTTTCACGAGGGATGCGGCTTTGACAACAGGGGGATTGCGGCGAATACCGACGCCGTCCTGAAAGCCATGGAAAACCGACATGTCAAGGCCGTGGCCCATTCCGGCAACCCCCAATTCCCGGTTTCGTACCGCGACCTCGTAGCCGGCGCCTCCGCTTCGGGTACGGCCCTCGAGATCAACAATTCATCCCTTTCAATGAGCCGCACGGGGAGCAGACCCAACTGCGAGGCGCTTGCCGAACTCATAGCGGGATCAGACGCGCTAGTGGCAGTGGGGAGTGATGCGCATATCGCGCAGGGGGTCGGGGTTTTCGACGATGCGGTAGCGTTGATCACGAAGGTGGGAATCGGGGAAGAACAGGTACTTAACGCCTCAGGAGACCGGTTGGCTCATTTCCTCGGCCTGGAGGGAATTGAAGCAGATTGAACCAGTGGCGCCCCAACCGCTTCAGCAATCGTGGCGCGGCGAAGCCGCGGCAGGCTGCCGATCCAGGATTTCACGGATCCTGGTCAGCAACTCCCCGGGCGGGAACGGCTTGGGCAGGAAATCGAAATCCTTGTCTATGCCGCATTTGGCATCAAGAATGTCACCGGCATAGCCGCTCATGAAAAGAACTTTTATATCCGGCTGAACGCGGCTGATTTCCTCGAAAACCTCCCGGCCGTTCATTCTGGGCATGATCACATCGAAGATCACCATGTCGATCTCGTTCCGGTGCTTGAGAAAATGTTCCAGGGCCTCTCTGCCGTTTGCAGCCTCGATGACGGCGTAGCCGCATTCCTCCAGCAGTTCGCGGTCCAGTCGCCTCAAATCGTCATCGTCCTCCGCGATCAGGATCGTCTCGTTCCCGGTCTTCAGAAGTGGCAGCGAAACGCATTCGGATTTTTCCCCCTCCGTCCCGATCAACGGGAAGTAGACCGTGAAATCAGAACCCTTGCCCGGAATGCTGTTAACCGTAATGTAGCCGTTCAATTGCTTGATGATGCCGTAGACGATCGCAAGCCCCAAACCGGTTCCCTTGCCAGGCTCCTTGGTGGTGAAAAAAGGCTCGAAGTTTTTCTCCACGGTGGAGTCATCCATGCCCAGCCCGGTGTCCTGCACGGAAATGCTGGCATAGGAACCGGGAGAACCGTAACCGAACCCGCCGACGAACTCGCTGTCCAGGAAAGCCGTTCCCGTCCTTATGGTAACGCCGCCGCCATGGGGCAGGGCATCCCGGGCGTTGGTGACGAGATTCATCAGCACCTGCTCGACCTGGCCGTCGTCCGCCAGTATGTTAAGGGACCCGGAGCAGAGTTCCGTCCTGAATTCGACATCTTCCCTGATCAGCCGGGCCAGCAGCTTGCTGATTTTTTCGATGGTTTCGTTCACGTTGACATGGTGCAGATTGGCAACCTGCTTGCGGCTGAAGGTGAGGAGGCTCTTTGTCAGTCCGGCAGCCCTCTCGGCCGAAGAGAGTATCTGTGACGCGAAATGCCTGAGCTGGCTCTCCTCCTCTGTTTTCATGACCAGCAGGTGACCGTAGCCAATGATGGCGGTCATGATGTTGTTGAACTCGTGGGCCACGCCGCCGGCCAGCTGGCCGATCGCCTCCATCTTTTGTGAATGGTGCAGCTGGCTTTCCAGGTGCTGCTTCTCTTCCTCGGCCAGTTTCCGGTTGGTCACATCGCTCGTGGTGCCGGTAATCCGCAGTGGTCTCCCCAGGTTGTCCCATTCGACCACCTTGCCGCGGTCCTGAAGCCATTTCCATTGGCCGGAACGGGCCATCATCCGGTATTCCGACGAATAGTGCGGGGTCGAACCCTCGAGATGGGCCGTGAGGAGTCTGACGACCTCGCCGAGATCGTCCCGGTGCATCAGAAGTCTGCCGCCGCTGAAAAGCCGGCCCAGTTCTTCCCGGGTATATCCCAGGATGCCGGCCCAGCGGGTACTGAGACTGATATCCCCTGAAACGAGCGACCAGTCCCAGAAGCCGTCATTGCTCCCTTCCATGACCAGATTGAGCCGGTTTTCACTTTCACGCAGGCTCCGCTCCGCCGAACGTGCTTCCTCAAGAGCCCGCCGCAGCTGCTCCGTCCTTTTTTCGATTTCCCGGTCCATCTGCGTCACGAGACGGTTCGTGACGATTATCTGCCCGAGGCAATTGCAGAATACCTGCAGCAACCGTTCATGCCATTCATTGAAGAAGCCGGGCAGGGAGTGGGAAATGTTGAGGACGCCGAGGACATCCCCCCCAGCTGGAAGATGGGCACACTGATCAGGGAACCGATATCGTGACCGGGAAAAACCTTGTAGCGAGGATCGTTCGAACAGTCATGGCTATGCTGGAGCTTCCCGGTTTTCACGGCCAGCCCCATGATCCCTTCGCCGACGGCCGCTTTCAAAGCTTCGGAATCTCTCGCTGAAGTTGACGGTTCGCTGCCATTTTCCAGGAGCTCGTTCCAGTCCAGGCCGACACAGTTGACCAACTGGTCATCGTGGAGAATGAACACGGAACAGCGTTCCATGTCCAGGTTCTCCATCAGTCCGCGCAAAGCCTTGTAGAGCAGCGTCTGCAAGTCAAGGTTCCTGACATCGATGGAACTCAGAATGCTCAGCGCCGAAAACGAATCGAGCAGGCTGACGATCCGATTGTTCAACTCGCTGAATGCCTCCTGGGGCAAACGTTTCTCCATCCCTACTCCCCCGTTGCCATGAGTGACGCCATGGCATGGATCTCATCAGACTGGCATTCCATCCTGTAGCCTATCTTTTCAACAGTCGCTTCGTTGATGCCGAGCAATGTCTCGATCTCCGGCTCAGGCCTCATGGTTTCATGCATGAAAAAACGCTTCGCTTGACGCTCGCAATACCCCACAAGGAGCACCATGGGCCAGAAATCTCCCCGGTACTCAGTGTTCTTATGGTTTTCCATGGCGCAGACGATATCCCGCGGGAGGTGCCATTTGCGGGCGAGCCAGCCGCCGGCATGATTCTGGTCGATTCCCAGTACCGCCAGTATGCGTTCCGTGGTTGTTTCCAGCTGCTCCAGTGAGGGCGCCGGCAGGAAGGCCTTGGACATTTCTTCGGGGAACAGGTGCGCAAGTATGGGAAGCCCGAAATTGTGCAGCAGCCCGTTTATGTGGATGTTGTCGAGATCTCTCCGCAGAGAGCTGTAGACCGACGGCAGGAATCCCTGGGACAACTGGGCGGTTACCATTGCGGAAAACCAGTACTGCTCAGGCCGGAAGCCCCTGCATTTCCTCACATCGAATACTTCGCCTATGGCGATTCCGATGGCGAGACTTTTTACGAGCTTGATGCCGAGCACCTTGTATATTGCATCATAAATGCTTCTTACGCCACCCGGCCAACCGAAATAGGCCGAGTTGGCGATGCCGAGGATCCGGGCCGCGATACTGGGCGCCTTTTCAATCAATCCGGCAAGCTCGGTGACCTCGGAGTCGACCGACAGGCAGAGGATTTTTTGGGCGATCAACGGCAGCGGCGGTACTTCCTTCAGCAGCAGAATCCTCTGTCGTATCTCCGCCGCACTTGTCTGAACCGGCATCACGTAATCCTTTTCGGCAATGCCCCGGCGCGGGATGGACCCAGGGGCTGGCTCTCCATCAAAAGGAGGGGTTGGAACCGGCCACTTCAGAGAAGTGTCCGCCTCGTGTAATACCCGTACCTGCCGGTCCTGACGCCGGGCTCTTCCATTTTATCGCACAATTTGATGAAAAATTGAATTAATATTGTCACATAACATTAATTTTCAAACCGGTACGCCTCTTCCCGCGGCCCGGACCGGCCCTTGTAAACCAGATTGGCGGAAAGGCGAATGCAAAAAAAATCCTGAAAGGCTATCAATCGTCATTCCGGCTTATACGGTCATAACGATGCAACGCCTATCAGGATTTCGCGTTCCACAGAGTGAACTTTATTCTTTTTCGAATGATCCCTTTTCCTGGCACTGGGGACATTTTTGCGGCTTGCAGCGGCCTTCTTTCGAAAATCCGCAGGTCTTGCACTTCCACACCGCCATTTCACGTTCTCCTTTCATGAAAGTATGATGGTTCAACGCTCATCCAAGCCGCTCAGCAGATCCGGGGAAGTTGTTCGCCGGCCAGCATCTCGACCGCCCGCATGCCACCGGTAATGGTCTCCATCCGGACCTTGCCGCCCCCGGCCGAAGTCACTTCGCCGATGAGCGCGGCCTCTCTCCCCAGCGGATGCATCCTCATCCGCGCCAGCGTGCGCTCGGCGGCATCCGGTGAAACGAAAACCAGGACCTTGCCTTCGTTGGCCACGTAAAGCGGATCCAGCCCCAGCACGGCGCACACCCCCCGAACCGGACCCTTCAGCGGCAACGCGGATTCGTCGAGGGTGATGGAAACATCCGATTGAATGGCGATCTCTTTCAACGTGGTCGCAACGCCTCCCCTGGTGGGATCCCGCAACACCCGGATCGAATCTCCCTCCGCGAGAATTTCGGCAACTATCCCGTTGAGCGGGGCGCAATCGGTTCGGATATCCGTATCCAGTTCCAGCCCTTCCCGTTTGGCCATCACCGCGATCCCATGGTCACCGATAGTACCGTTAATGAGAATTTTATCCCCCACCCGGGCATTGGCTCCGCCGATCCGCAGCTCGTGGCGGAACACGCCGATACCGGAAGTGTTGATGAAGATCCGGTCCGCCTTTCCCCTGGGGACAACCTTGGTATCTCCGGCAACGATGGACACGCCGGCCAGATCGGCGGCCTTCCGCATGGTCTCCAGTATGACGCCGAGTTCACTGCGGCTGAAACCTTCCTCCAGTATGATGCCCACGCTGATGGCTATCGGTTCCGCACCCACCATCGCAAGATCGTTGACCGTCCCGTTCACGGCAAGATCACCTATGTTGCCTCCGGGAAAAAAGACCGGGTCGACGACGTAGGAGTCGGTTGTAAAAGCAAGTCTCCGGCCGTCGTGCTCCAAGACAGCGGCATCATTCTGGCCGGAAGTCGGAATCCCGGACAGCGTGGGAATAATGAGCTCATCCAGCAGCTGGTGGGAAAGCCGGCCTCCGCTGCCGTGTCCCAGCAGAATCAGATCTGTATCCATGGTATCCTCGTTTCTATTGTCCGTACTTGTATGCCGCCGCGCAGCTCCCTTCCGACGAGACCATGCAGGCGCCGACCGGATCCTCAGGGGTACATGCGGTGCCGAACAGCGGGCACTCCGACGGGGAGATTTTTCCCTTGAGAACCTCGCCGC
The DNA here is from genome assembly GCA_036677645.1 of Geobacteraceae bacterium. Lineage (GTDB taxonomy): Bacteria > Desulfobacterota > Desulfuromonadia > Geobacterales > Geobacteraceae > RPRC01. The sequence continues at coordinate 43,652 of JAVBWB010000028.1, forward strand.
ACAGGCATCCCGCCGGTTCGCGGGCTTCCTCCGCAACGACCGGAAGCGCCTTTTCCGCGTCAAAGCGGGAGAATTCCTCCCTGATGACCAGACCGCTCCCGGTTATTTGGCCCAGGCCGCGCCACGCCGAATCGCACGGCTCGAACACCCGGGAAATCAATTCCTGGGCCTTGCGGTTGCCCTCCCGGGTGACGAAGCGGCGGTACTGGATCTCGACCTCGCTCCGTCCCTCTACCAGCTGCTTCACCAGCATGGCCACGCCCTGCAGGACGTCGGCAGGTTCGAACCCGGTCACCACGCAGGGTATGCCATCCTCCTCGGCAAGGATACGGTAAGCATCACCGCCTATAACCGCGCTCACATGGGCGGGACAGAGATAACCGTCTATCCCCAGATCGGGGTCGGAAGAGAGGACGCGCATCGGACCCGGTATGGTCTTATGGGAAGCGAGCACGAACAGGTTGGCCAGTCCCTTCGCCTGGGCGGTGAGTATGGTCCCGGCAATCGTCGGGGCAGTGGTCTCGAAACCGACCCCGAGGAAGATCACCCGCTTCCCGGGATTCCTCGCCGCGAGGGAGACGGCATCGAGCGGCGAATAGACGACCCGCACGTCCGCCCCCCGGGCACGCTCCTCCATCAGGCTGGAAGAGGAACCCGGCACCCTGAGCATGTCTCCGAAACTGGCAATGATGGTATCGGGAATCCGTGCATAGGCAACGGCCTTGTCCACATAGCCTATGGGAGTGACGCATACCGGGCACCCCGGCCCGGAAATGAGCCGCACCTGCGGCGGAAGGATGCTCCTGATGCCGAACTGGTATATGGCCATGGTATGGGTGCCGCACACTTCCATGAAGGTCATGGGCCGGTCATGGCGGTCAGCAAGCCGGGCTATGAGCCCGGCCAGTCCCCTGACGATCTCCCGATTGCGGAATTCCTCCAGGACTTCCCTGTTCATCACGCCTCCTGACCGAGGGTAAGGCATTCCCGCATCAGGTCCAGGGTCTCGAGAGCCTCCTCCTCGTCCAGCCGGCTGATGGCGAAGCCCGCATGGATAAGGACAAAATCACCGATGCTCACCTTCTCATTAAGCATCATCAGGCTTGCTTCACGGCGCACCCCATCGATTTCCGCAACCATGGTGTCGCCTTCGATACTTACAATCTGCATTGGAACCGCAAGACACATCCGTTATTTACTCCTTCCCGCTATGATGGCCTGTCCCAGGGCCAGCCCGCCGTCATTGGGGGGGACCAGCCGCTGGACGAAAACCTTGAATCCGCTTCCCGCGAGGAGGTCATGCACCCGCTCGCTGAGCAGTTTGTTCTGGAAAACCCCTCCTGACAGGGCTACCCGGTCGACGCCCGTATTCTCCCGTATTCTGCCGCAGACTTCCGCTACCGCAGAAGCGATGGTACCGTGAAACTTTCCGGCCATTTCCGCCCTGTCCGCGTTGCTTGCCACATCGTCAACCAGCGCCCTGATCATGGGCGCGAAATCGACCATTACCCCTTCCCCCTCCCGGAGGACAAAGGGATAGGGCTCCTTCGCACGTCCCTGCTCCGCGATCGCCTCCAGTTCGATGGCCGCCTGGCCCTCGTAGGTCACCCTGCTGCGAAGGCCGATGAGCGCCGCGACACCGTCGAACAGACGGCCGCAGCTCGAAGAGAGCGGGGAGTTGATCCTGCGCTCCAGCATGGCCAGGAAAAGCTTCCGGTCGCTGGCGCTTATCTCTTCCATGAAGGGAAGTTCAAGCCGGAACAGAGAATCCCCGTAAGCCGTGAAAAGATACGACAGCGCCATGCGGAACGGCTCCCGGACCGCGGCATCGCCGCCCGGCAGTGAAACCTGGCGGAAGTGGCCCCTCCGGCAGAAGCTGCCGTATCCTCCGAGGAGAAATTCGCCGCCCCAGATCGTCCCGTCCGTGCCCAGCCCGGTCCCGTCGAAAATGACGCCGATGACATCCCCCTCAAGGCCGTTTTCCGCCATGCAGGACGCCAGGTGGGCGTGGTGGTGCTGAACGCCGACCCGAGGCAGGTCCGGAATCTCCCTGGCATAGACCGTTGACAGGTAGTCGGGGTGAAGATCATGGGCGATGATCTCGGGCTTGATCCGCAGCACCTGTTCAAGGTGCCGGACCGTCTCGTCGAGCGACTTCAGGACCGCATCGTTCTGCAGATCGCCGATATGCTGGCTCATGAACGCCCGGTCTCCACGGGTCAGGCAGACCGCGCCCTTCAGTTCCGCGCCGACGGCCAGCACGCTCTTCTGGGCCGACGGCAAAACCACCGCACGCGGGACATACCCACGGGAACGGCGCAGGAATATGGGATTGCCCTGGAAGACGCGAATCACCGAATCATCGGTGCGGACATGGATCCGCCGGTTGTGCAGCAGGTAATAGTCGGCAATGCCCGTCAACCGTTCCCGCGCCTCTTCGTCAAGATAGGCGATGGGTTCGTCCGAGAGGTTCCCGCTGGTCATCACCAGGGCGAGAAAATTGCCCCGGAGGAGGAGATGGTGGAGCGGCGTGTAAGGCAGCATGACCCCGAAATAACCGTTCATGGGCGCGACCAGGCCGTCTATGGGATTGCCGTCCCTTTTGCGGAGCAGCACGATGGGATGCTCCGGCCCCTCAAGTAACCTTTTCTCCGTATCATCAAAAAGGGCGTACCGGCCAACCTCATCCAGCCCCGGCGACATGAGGGCGAAAGGCTTTTCGTCACGTTTTTTCCGCAGCCGGAGCTCCCGGACCGCATCGGCGGAACAGGCATCCACTGCCAGGTGGTAGCCGCCCAGGCCCTTGACGGCCAGGATTCTTCCCTCCTTCAACTTGGCGACGGCAACCCGCAGAGGATCGCCGGGCACGTCGCGCCCCGCCCCGTCAACCAGATAGAGCCGGGGACCGCAGACAGGGCAGGCAACCGGCTGGGCATGGAAGCGGCGGTTTGCGGGATCTTCATATTCGGCGCGGCATTCGGGGCAGAGGGGAAACTCGGCCATGGTCGTCAAGGGCCGGTCGTAAGGTACGCCTTTTATGATGGTATAGCGTGGACCGCAGTTGGTGCAGTTGATAAAGGGATACAGGTAGCGCCTGTCTTCGGGGTCGAAAAGTTCGCGGAGGCAGTCGGGACAGACATCGCAGTCGGGAGCTATCTGGATGGAATCCGCCCCCCCGGCGCTTTCGAGAATTTCGAAGCCGTCACCTTCCGCGGGGGCCAGCTCTTCTTCCCTTACCGCGCTCAGCACAGCCAGCGGCGGCGCTTTATGGCGAATGTCCTCAAGGAATCCGGAAATGCCGTCCGGCTCTCCCTGTACCTCCAGCAATACCCCGGCAGGGGTATTGCGCACCCATCCGCATAGCGAATGGGTTTTTGCCAGCCGATAGATGAAGGGGCGGAAGCCAACTCCCTGGACTATGCCCTCGATTGTCACCCTTACCCGTCTGATCGTTTCATCACTCCGGATGGTCCGCGTAGGGCATCATCCTTTCCTGGTCCGGGAGGCGAGCCATGAATACCAGGCCTCCATGCCTTCCCCGGTTTTGCTCGATACGTCGAAAATCACGATGTCGGGATTCACCCGGCGCGCCATTTCCTTGCATTTTCCGGCATCGAAATCAATGTGGGGAAGCAGGTCCACCTTGTTCAGCAGCATCACATCGGCATTGTGGAACATCGCGGGATACTTGAGCGGCTTGTCCTCACCCTCGGTTACGCTCAGGACCACCACCTTGTGGTGCTCCCCAAGATCGAAAGAGGCGGGACAAACCAGGTTTCCGACATTTTCGATCATGAGCACATCCAGATCGTCCAGATCGAACGCTTCCACGGCATGGCTCACCATGTGGGCGTCCAGGTGGCAACCGGCGCCGGTGTTGACCTGCCTTACCGGCACGCCGGTGGCAGAAATCCGGACCGCATCGTTGTCGGTCTGCTGGTCGCCCTCGATGACGGCGAACCGGTAGTTCCCCTTCATATCCGTCAGGGTCCTCTCGAGGATCGTGGTCTTGCCGGAACCGGGCGAACTCACCAGATTGAGGGCGAAAACCCCTTTCCTGAAAAACAGGTTCCTGTTTTCCCGCGCAAGCCGGTTGTTCTTGGAAAGGATATCGGTTTCCACTGCAATGGTCTTTTCTGCCAGGGAATCTTTTGCCGGATGATCGTGGTGATGGGAGTGACCGTGCTCGTGGTGGTGCTCATGGTCATGGTGGTGATGTTCGTGGTCGTGATTCGTGTCCAGGGGGGTGCAACCGCATGTCGTGCACATAACTTCAGTCTACCTCCAGTTCTTTTACCCGCAATTCCTCACCGGTGATGATATGCACCCGGTATCCGCCGCAGGTCGGGCAGGGTTCATAGTAGGACCCGAGGGAAAATTCGCCGCCGCAATCCTCGCACCTTCCCCGGGCCGGCACCTTATCGATAATCAGGCGAGCCCCTTCGAGCAGCGTGCCACGCGTGCATGCCTCGAAGCAGAACTCGACAGCCTCGGGAATCACGCCGCTCAACTGGCCGATCTCCAGAACGACCGCGGTGATTCGCCTGCCGCCGGCGTTGCTCTCGCATATTTCTACGATACCCTGTGTTATGGAAAGCTCATGCATCCGAAGATTCCCGTAAGGTCGTTATTTTCATTCGTTACCCGGTTTGCATTGCTGCCTGCTTGACAGCGCGGAAGTTGAATCTACCTGAGCACAGCGCGATCAAAGCATTCAACTTTTCATATATTAACAGATCGCGAAAAAATTTAGAAGGCATAAAATGAACCTGCCGCTGAAAAAAATCGGACAACTTCACGTGATCAGCGCCAGCGTTTCATTTTCGGTCAGGACCCTGCCGCAGCCTGCCCTCCCATCCGGTGAAAGGCACGGAACAGGCCGACCATCGTCTTGCTGTCGGTGATGTCTCCGGCCACCGCCATGGCCAGGGCCTCCGAAAGGGGGATTCTGACCGTTTCAATATCCTCATAGTGTTCCGGGTCCGCTTTCCCCTGGGCAAGGCCCGTGGCCAGGTAGAGATGAATCTTCTCATCGAACACACCGGGTGATGTATGAACCACACCGAGTGATTCCATCTGGGCAGCCACAAGCCCCGTTTCTTCGCCAAGTTCCCTGACACCGCAGTGAAGCGGGTCCTCTCCCGGATCGAGACGTCCCGCCGGAATCTCCAGGAGGAATCGCTCTACGGAGGGCCTGAGCTGCCTGATCAGGGTGACCGTTCCATCGTCATGCAGCGGAAGAATGCCTACACCGCCGGGATGGCGTACTATCTGGAATACGTGCCACCCTTTTTCCCCCACCTTTACTTCGAATTGCTCCAGACCGACCACCAGTCCCTTGAAGAGCGTCTCCCTGTTTCTGGTTTCCATTTGCCATTACCCCCTCTCGGCAGCCGGCGTGACTTCACGGACTGGCCTCTTGTGTTCCTGCAGCCGATTCATTCCTTCAGATTGCGGCCCCTTCGCCCCCCGGCAGCGTTGCGATTCCTCGGGGCAGCACGATGGCGCACTCACTTCATTTATGATATGCTATCACCATACTGAGCAGTGTCCCAGCTTCACCATTCAACCGAACAAGAGGTGGAGAATGAAAAACATTATTGTCGTCGGACTCTTCGCAGCAGTTCTTGCAGCAGTTGGTTGCACCATGTTTACCGCCTGGAAGGCAATCCCTCCTCCCGGGGGATGCGACCAGTGCCATAACGTTCCCATCAGCGCCAACTGGAAGGTAGCTTACAGCGCCCCTGTGCTGCATGATGAACGGGACAGGGAATATTTCCAGACCGAGCAGTACAACATGCCCTCCACCGACAAGCCTGCATCAAAGCTCGAAGTGCGCAAGGTCGAGGACGAGAAATGCTTCGAATGCCATAAGTCACCATCGCCTTCCCATAAAGGGCGGACCGGCCGGTTCCACCACTGACCCTTCGCGGCAGACCCGGTCCACAGCGGAAGACGCCATTCGTTCACCTGCCGGGAGGGGTCATGTCTCACTGCTCAGCGTTGCTGCTCGAATTGAATTCACTCCAGCACTGTTTCCGCTCTTCGGCACGCCGTCCTGATGCCGGCTTCAACATCGGCCAGAAAAGCGATCGAATCCCTGTCCTGGCCGATTTCCGGGCAGGACAATTCCAGCAGCGCCCGAAGCATGAAAATGAACCACTCCGTACTGTCATGCATCGGGGAAATGGCGTGCGTATGAGCCATATAGACAACGGCCCTGACCAGGATCTGCGGATCATGCCCCTGGTCCCTCAGCCGGCCGACATGGTGAAGAGCGTGCTGGTAGAACAGCCCCGCCAGCTTCGTTATTTTTGATACGTCCGTGGGACGTATGTCAGCCATCGATTTCCGCGCAGCCTCGAAACATGCGGCACGCAGTTCCTCGTGATTCAAGACGGCCCCCCTACCCGTTATTCACCCGCAAAAATACCGGTCAGTTCATCAGGCAGGCGCTTGGGCTTCATGCCCGGGCCGACGCAGACCAGGGTGACCTTCGCTGCAGCCAGCAGCTTGCCGTCAACAGACCGGACCACTTGCTGCCCCAGGGTGAATGACGTCTTTCCCGCCTCGAGAACCTCCGTATTCACCCGAATCAGATCGTCCAGCACGGCAGGCGCCCGGTAGTCGATCTCCAGCTTGACCACCGGAAATACGCAGCCGCGGCCGGCAAGCTCCCCGACCGACACTCCCTGCTCTCTGAAGAACTCCGTTCTGCCCCGCTCCAGGAAGCCGAGATATCGGGCATGGTAGACGACCCCTCCCGCATCCGTGTCTTCGTAATAAACTCTGAACTCCATTGGAATCACCTCTAACCAGGGATAACTATCATGGTGATGCTGAAAAAGTAGTGCAGTGCCGTTTGCCTATTATTTGAGCAGACCGGGTTGAACCATCGGCTCACCAGAACCCGTTCCAAGGGCTTTTGGGGCAGCAGTCCATGGCCTTGCCTGTCTTTACAGCCGAAACCCGTCAGATTCGATATGCGGCCTCAATTTGGCTATATTCAGTTTTAAGAATATTGCCCGGGTCGCTCAGCATCCGGCTTTTCGCATCACAACCAGGCAACGCTCGTCACCCGAAAGCGGAAGCTGCATCCTGATGCAGGAATCGATTCGGACACCAAGCTGCGACAACTGCGCCTCGGCATCTTTCGCCTCTTCAGCCCCCCGCTTCCCCTTCATGGCGATCATGCTGCCGAGCCGGCCCAGATAGGGTAGCCCGAATGACGCAAACGTCGGCAAATCGGAAAACGCGCGGGAGACCACCCAGTCGAACCTTCCGCGGTATCCGGCAGGCAGGTCCTCCACTCTCGCATGGACTGCATGGAACGCTTTCAGCTCGAGCAGGCGTGCCACATGGCGTTGAAACAGTATCTTCTTTCCCACCGCATCAACGGAAACGACGTCCAGGGACTGCAGCACGATTTTCAACGGAATCGCCGGAAAGCCCCCTCCCGATCCGATGTCGAGAAGCCTGCCCTGCGGTGCGACTATCGACAGCAGGAGCAGTGAATCCACAAAGTGTTTCAGGACTACCTGGTCGTCTTTCCTCAAGGAGGTAAGATTGACCTTGCCGTTCCATTTGTTCAGCTCTGCGAGCAGGGTCTGGAACGATGAAAGCTGCAGGCTCGTCAGCGGAAAATGCAGCTCTTCCATGCACCTCTCGAGCAGAATGCCGGGTTCCGTTGTCATCGTCCCTTTCCCGCTTTGATCGCTATGGCCAGGATCGAAACGGCCGCAGGCGTCACGCCCTGGATCCGGGACGCCTGGCCAAGGGTTCCGGGTCTGAAACGGAGCAGCTTTTCCCTCACCTCGGCGGAGAGTCCGGAAAGCGCCGCATAGTCAAAATCATCCGGAATCTTGCTGCTCTCCAGCTTGAGCGACCGTTCGATCTGCTCCAGCTGCCTTCTGATGTAGCCCTGGTACTTGACCTGAATTTCGACCTGCTCCCGCACATCTTCCGGCAGCTCCGCGCTTTGGCCGTCGATCCGGCTCAATTCCCGGTACGTGAATTCGTTTCTGCGCAACAACTGCTCGTAGCTGATCCCGTTATGGAGATCCGCGATTCCGAACTCTTCGAGGAATGCCCGATCCACCTGGGAAGGGACAATCCGGTTGACCCGGATCCTTTCCAGTTCGGCGTCGATCATCCGCCGCTTGGTGCAGAAACGGCCATAATCTTCATCGTTGACAAGGCCGACTTCGCGGCCCATCTCCCTCAGGCGCAGGTCGGCATTGTCCTCCCGCAGCAGGAGGCGGTATTCGGCTCTGGAAGTAAACATGCGGTAGGGTTCACGTGTGCCCAGTGTGACCAGATCGTCTATCAGCACGCCGATGTAGGCGTCTCCGCGCCCGAGGACAAGCGGCTCCCTGCCCTTGGTTCGCAGGGCGGCATTGATTCCCGCCATCAATCCTTGCGCCGCTGCTTCCTCGTACCCCGATGTTCCGTTGATCTGTCCCGCGTGGTACAGGTTGCGGACAAGCTTGGTCTCCAGCGAGGAGCGAATCTGGATCGGGTCGACATAATCGTACTCGATGGCATATGCCGGCCGCATGATCTCCACGGATTCCAACCCTTCTATTGAACGGTACAGTGCGTACTGGACGTCGATGGGCAGGGAGGTCGAGAGGCCGCTGGGGTAGATTTCCACGGTATCGAGGCCCTCGGGCTCCAGAAACGTCTGGTGGCGTTCCTTGTCCGGGAACCTGACGACCTTGTCTTCAATGGATGGGCAATAGCGCGGACCAATCCCCTCGATTAACCCGCCGTAGAGCGGTGAGCGGTCCAGATTGGCCCTGATGATATCATGGGTTTTCAGGTTGGTATACGCGATGTGGCACGGTAACTGGGGTCGTTCGAGCTTCTCCGTGGAAAACGAGAAGGGAAGCGGCGGGTCATCCCCGTACTGGACCTCCAGGCGGGTGAAATCTATGGTGCGCCCGTCCAGCCGGGCCGGGGTCCCGGTCTTGAGCCGGCCGACTTCAAAACCCTGATCCAGGAGTGAGCCGGAAAGGCTATCCGCCGGAAGATCACCCGCGCGCCCTCCGGCGTAACTGGTCAGGCCGACATGGATCAGGCCACGGAGAAAAGTCCCCGTAGTCAATATCACGGTCTCTCCCAGGAAACGGACCCCCACGCGCGTGTCGACCCCCAGCACCATGCCTTCTTCAACGTACAGCCCGGTCACCTCTACCTGCTTCAGGGAAAGGTTTGCCTGGTTTTCCAGGACGCGCTTCATGCGTAGCCGGTAGAGCTGCTTGTCCGCCTGGGCACGGGATGCACGGACGGCGGGGCCTTTCCTGGTATTGAGGGTCCTGAACTGAATTCCGGTCTCATCGATGTTCCTGCCCATTTCCCCGCCCAAGGCATCGATCTCCCGCACCAGGTGACCTTTGGCGAGTCCACCGATCGCCGGGTTGCAGGACATGAGCGCAACCGCATCCAGGTTGATTGAAAGCAGCAGGGTTGCACATCCCATGCGCGCGCCGGCAAGAGCCGCCTCGCAACCCGCATGTCCCGCCCCGACCACGATTATGTCGTATTTTTTTTCGTAGACTAGCACCTTTTTTCCCGTAATGACTGCCTGTCGCACGTGGAACCTTTTTCCGGCAGTCCTAAAAAAGGTCGCCATTCAAGGATGTTCGCGAATTCCGACTACGAACCGCCCCTCTTACCGAGTCCATCCCGACCGGCCAGAACAGGCCCTTCAGGAGCAATGTTCCACGTGAAACGCATTCTATTTTCCGATGCAGAACCTTGAAAAGATTTCATCCAGAATGTCATCCGGTGTTGTTTCCCCGGTCACTTCTCCGAGAGAGTAAAGCGCGTCACGCAGATCGAGGGCGGAAAATTCGAGCCCCATGCCGCTCCCGAATCCGTCGAGGAACGAGACGAGTCGTTCCCGCGCCCTTTCCAGGACGTCTCGATGGCGAACCTGCGACAGGGCGGAATAGTCGCGACCCTCAAGGACCCCCTCGCGAATGAACATGGAAAAAATTGTTTCCCGCAATTCGTCGATGCCATCGCCGGCGCGGGCCGAAATGCGGACCGCTTTAGTAGCTTCGAGCTCCTCGGGCAATTCAGCGAGCTGCGGCAGATCGGACTTGTTCACTATCAGGATCACACGGCAGCCCGTTACCGCTTCCATTATTAACCGGTCTTCATGATCAAAGGATCTTGATCCGTCCACGACGAACAATATCAGGTCGGCAAGCGGAATCTTCTCCAGGGTCAGCCGCATCCCTTCCTGTTCAACCTCATCCTCGGTTTCACGTATGCCGGCGGTATCGAGCAGAGTCACGGGAAGCCCTTTTATGTTGACGACCTCCTCGATGATATCACGGGTTGTACCGGGAACCGCGGTGACAATGGCCCGCTTTTCCCTGAGCAGGGTATTGAGAAGACTCGATTTACCGACATTGGGCTTACCCGCAATGAGTACCGACACCCCTTCCCGGATGACCCTCCCCTCGTTGAATCCCGCAAGCAGACCCTCTATCCTTGCAAGAGACTCGCGAACGGACGACCGGATTTCACAGCTGTCAGGCACTAGTATGTCATCCTCGGGAAAATCTATGTAAGCCTCGATCATGGCAAGGGACCTGAAAATGCCGTCCTTGGCGGACGCGAGCTTTCTCGACAAATACCCTTCCCGCTGGTGCTGGGCGAGCGCGAGTGCAGCCTCCGTCTTGCTGCGGATCAATTCGATGACGGCCTCTGCCTGCAGCAGGTCTATGCGCCCGTTGAGAAACGCACGCTTGGTGAACTCTCCGGGATCGGCGAGGCGCGCGCCCTGGCTCAAGACCAGTTCAAGGACTTTCCTGACGACCAGGTACCCTCCGTGGCACTGTATTTCCAGGACATCCTCCCGGGTGTACGAGCGGGGCGACGACATGAGGACGACCATCGCCTCGTCGAGAACCGATCCGTTATCTGGATCGACGATCTCGCCATAACAAAAGCGGTGGCTCTCCAAGCCACCGCTTCCCCGTACGCGAAAAACCCGGGAAGCTATTCCGCTCGCTCCCACGCCGCTTATCCTGACAATTCCGATTCCGCCCTCGCCGACCGGCGTCGCGATGGCTGCAATCGTGTCCTTGCGATACATTAGATCTCCTGCCGACAGAGACGCCCTATTCCGCGCTGATCCTGTTGATGTACATCTGCTGGGCGATGGTCAGAATGTTGTTGACCAGCCAGTAAATGACCAGCCCTGAGGGGAAATTCAGGAACATGAAGGTGAAAACAATGGGCAGCGCCAACATCATCTTGGCCTGCATCGGATCCATTGTCGACGGTGTCATTTTCTGCTGAATGAACATGGTGGCACCCATGATAACGGGAGTCACATAGTAGGGATCTTTTGCGGAAAGATCGGTAATCCACAACATGAACGGCGCGTGACGAAGTTCTATCGAGTACATCAGCGCCTTGTAAAGAGCGAAGAAGACGGGAATCTGTATCACCATGGGAAGGCACCCGCCCAGCGGGTTGACCTTGTGGGTCCGGTACAGTTCCATCATGGCCCGGTTCATGCCGTCGCGGTCGTCTTTGAACTTTTCCTTCAGCTCGGCCATCTTGGGCTGAAGCTTCTGCATGTCCTTCATCGACTTGTAGCTCTTGTGGGTCAATGGAAAAAACAGCAGCTTGATTATCACCGTAATGATGATTATGGCGATCCCGTAATTATGGGTGTACTTGTAGAAAAATTTCAGCACATTGAGAAGGGGATTTGCGATCGCGGAAAACCAGCCCAGGTCCAGCGCCTTCTCGAGCCCGGCGCCTTCTGCTTTGAGAATGTCCAGGTCCTTGGGACCGAAGAAGAGGCGGAAATCAACCGTCTGGGACTGCCCCGCAGGCAGCTCGATATCCTTCGATGCAATGACGGTTTCAAGGTTTCCCGAGGGACTTTTCTGGATTGAAGCCGACGCTATGCTGCCCGACTCGGACAACACCGCGCTCATGAAATATTTGTCCGCGTAACCGGTCCACGCAACGTTTTGCGCAAATTTGACCGGCTTTTCCACCAGGTCCTTGGCCGGCTTTGTCGCGAAACTGCCGTCAGCGAGAGTTACCGCGCCATTGACCTCAAACCTGCCCTGTTTGGCCGTGACGTCAGCCTGGTACGGCAACAGGGAATTCAGGGTGGTGGTGCGATGCTCGGTGCTCTGGTTTGTGATCTTGTTTTCCAGGCCGACTTCATATCTGTTCCCGGTGAATACGTAACTTTTTGTTAGCATTATGCCTTGCGGAGATTTCCAGACGAAATCGATTCTTTTCTTTTCATCTCCGGATACCTTGAGGGACTGGGCGCCTGTTTCATAGATCGCGGACGGATCCAGGGACAACCCGGCTGCAGCAGTCCTGAAGGCGAATTTGTCCGGATTGGCAGACGATACCAGGGTAACGGGCTTACCGTCTTTGCCGGCAGTCTCGTGGTATTTTTTCAGGACAAGACTCTTGATGCCGGCGCCCTGTGTCGAGAAAACGATGGAAAACAGGTCCGTTTCAACCGTCACATCCTTTGGTGGAGATGATTGTGCCGCTGACTGATCCACCGGCAGGGTGACGGCAGGGGAAACAGCCTGGGCTGCCTTGGAGGAAGTTGCGGCGCTGTGAACGGGTGTTGCCGGCTTCTTCGTCTCAGGCGCCGGAAACAGCATCGAATAAAGATAAAAAAAGCCTAGTGAAAGAACTACTGCCAGTAATGCACGCTTTTCCATGTAAGCTCCTGGAGGCTAGGGTACGGGATCGTATCCCCCTGGATGAAACGGATGGCATTTCAACAATCGTGCGCAGGTAAGGGCTATTCCCTTGACAAGCCCATATTGCTCCAGCGATTGCTTGGAATACTGCGAACAGGTGGGATAGAAACGACAGGCATTTCCCAGGTAGGGTGAAAGAAATTTCTGATAGACCACAATTGCACTGATCAGCAACCGCTTGAGCATGTCTGGTTCCGAATGGACTGCAACGCCTTGTCCAGTTCTCGGCATATACCATGGTAGGAGAGCCTCTCGGCTCCCCGCTTACCGATGATGTTGTAGTCGGCGGAGAAAAAAAGATCCTTATGGAGCCTGAAGAACTCCCTGACCCGCCTTTTTACGCGGTTCCGCATCACCGCGTTGCCCACTTTTCTGCTGACGGTGATACCCAGTCTCGCCTGCCCGCACCCAGCGGGACGCCAGAGCACAATGAAATGGGAAGTGCCGATCTTCAAGCCGGCATCCGCGATCAGGAGAAAATCCCGCCTCTTCCTGACTCTTTCATCGCGAGAAAAGGATGCAACCACCTCAGCTACTTGCAGGCAATCTGCACGGAAATCTTCTTGCGGCCCTTGGCGCGCCGCCTCTTGATGACGAGCCTGCCGTTCTTGGTAGACATGCGGACGAGAAATCCGTGGGTTCTCTTACGGGAAATGTTGCTTGGCTGATATGTCCTCTTCATATGGACGAACTCCTTTTCGGGCAAAGATAAGGAAGTAATGCGAACTGATACTTTTAATCCCAACTACCATACTTTGTCAAGCCCAATTTTGCCTGGCCCGGAAAAAATAGCCTTGCAAATTAGGGGGTTCTCTGCTACTGTTCAAACTTCATTAATAATTGAAAAATGCCGTTTTTTACCCTGAATTATTTCTCCAACTTGTTGATATGCTTTGAATTATAAGTTTATCAACAGTTGTTGAAAAACCTGTTTATAACCTCCCCGGGCGCGAGAATGTTTTCTATGGAAAAAGCATGGATCGATGTACTTTCCAATATGGAGAAGGTCCTCACTCCCCACACCTTCACCACATGGATTCAGCCGCTCAAATTCCTTGATGTCAAAGGTGATCTTCTGTATCTGGAAGCACCAAACAATTTCTTCAGGGAAATGGTGCGCGAAAACTATCTCGCCATGATAGAAGAGGCTTTTTCCGCCCTGCTCAAGACGAAAATCGCGGTGGAAATCCGCACATCGCCCAAAATAGTGAATGATGTCACCGCCAAACAGACGGCTGAAAGGCCCCAACCGGAAACCGCTCTTTCGCCCGAATCCAGGAACAGTGTTGACTTCTGTTCGAATCTCAACCCCAAGTATACCTTCGAAACCTTTGTCTGCGGGGCGGGAAACCAGTTTGCGCATGCCGCGGCCCAGGCAGTGGCGAACAAGCCGGCGACCAATTACAATCCCCTTTTCATATATGGGGGCGTCGGCCTCGGTAAAACTCACCTGCTCACCGCGATCGGCAACCACATCCTGGGAGTCAATCCGGCAGCGCGCATTTGCCTCTATACCTCCGAGAAATTCATGAACGAGATGATCAACTGCATCCGTTACAAGAAAATGGAGGAATTCAGGAACAAGTTCAGAAGCATGGATGTCCTCCTGATTGACGATATCCAGTTCATGGCCGGCAAGGAAGCCACCCAGGAAGAGTTTTTCCATACTTTCAACGCCCTGCATGAATCCCACAAACAAATCGTGGTGACATCAGACAAATTCCCGAAGGACATGGCCGGCCTGGAGGAGCGGCTCCGTTCGCGTTTCGAATGGGGATTGATTGCGGACATACAACCGCCCGATATCGAAACCAAGGTGGCCATTCTGAAGAAAAAGTCCGAAACCGACACCATACATCTCCCCGATGACGTGGCGCTGTTTCTCGCCTCAAGTTCAACGACGAACGTGCGGGAACTTGAAGGAATGCTGATCCGCCTGGGCGCCTTTGCGAGCCTGACCGGCAACGAGATAACCCTGTCGATGGCCCGCGAGGTGCTGAAAGACATCATCGTGGAGCGAAACCGCGAGATAAGCGTTGAAATGATCCAGAAATTCGTCGCCGAGTTCTTCAGCATCAGGGTTTCCGACCTGAAATCCGACAAACGGCTGAAAACACTCGTAATACCCCGGCAGATAGCGATTTTTCTCTGCCGTGAGCTTACCAAATCCTCGTATCCGGAAATAGGCGACAAATTCGGCGGCAAAGATCATTCAACCATCATTCACTCTTTCAAGAAGATAACCAAACTCGTGTCGTCCGATCCCGAGTTGAAGCATACTGTCGAAACCCTGAAAAGAGGGTTGTTGGAATAGGCTGGAAAAGCTGTTGGCAAACAGCCGGTTTCTGTGGATAAAATTCGCTCTGTTGACTACAGGTCAAAAACCCCGTCATGGCCAACATCGTTTTCAACATGGAAAACGCGAAATACCGCGCGGAGTTAACGGCTTCTTCAACAGATCAACAGCAACTACTTCATACTACTTGATTCTTTTTAAAAACCTATTAGTATAATCCATCCGAACAAAACTGGGGGCCGCATGGAATTCGCCATAGCCAAGGAAACATTTCTCAAAGCACTGCAACGTGTTCAGGGGATAATCGAAAACCGCAAAACCATGCCCATACTTTCCAACGTCCTCATCGACGCACGTCCGGAAAAAATAGATCTTATCGTCACCGATCTCGAAGTGGGCATGAAAAGCACCTACCCGGCCACTGTCACCGGCGAAGGGAAAATAACCGTTTCCGCAAAGAAACTCTATGAAATCATCAAAGAACTGCCCGAACGGGAAATTCTCTTTTCCACCAGGGAAAACGATTGGGTCGACCTTCGTTGCGGCAAGGCGCATTTCAATCTCGTCGGGCTCTCTCCGGAAGAATTTCCCTTTTTTCCGGCCATAAACGACAGTAACTTCATCAGGCTCGACAGCACCATGGTAAACCAGATGATCGAAACCACCTCGTTTGCCATATGCCACGACGAAACCAAATACAATCTCAACGGCATCTTCATCAAAGCCCTTGATGAGAGCTCCGGACCGTTGCTGCGCATGGTCGCCACCGACGGGCACCGGCTTTCCATCTCCGAGCGGTCGATTGCGCCTGTCGAATCCCAGGATCTGAAGAACGGAGTCATCTTTCCCAAGAAAGGTATTTTCGAACTGAAAAAGATGACCGAAGACAACGACAGCGAAATTCTGGTCACGTTCCTGGACAACAGCGCGGTCGTCAAAAAAGGCGACACCGTGGTCCTCATGCGACTGGTTGACGGCTTCTTCCCCGATTACACCCGGGTCCTCCCACAGGACAACGACAAGAAAGTCACCGTCAACCGCAATGACTTCTTCCATTCGCTGCGGAGAATGGCGATCCTTTCCAGCGAAAAATTCAAGGGCATCATGATGGAGCTTTCGGAAGGCTCAATGGAAATATCGGCAAGCAATCCCGAACTCGGGGATGCGCGCGAAAACCTCGAGGTCTCATACGATGGTCCCGACATTTCCGTCAGATTCAACGCCCGGTACCTGATCGACGCCCTGTCGGTCATCGATGAAGACATGGTGGACCTCGAATTGAAGGACGGCATGTCGCCGGCAATCATCAGACCCCATGAAGACAGGGGCTTCCTTTCGGTGATCATGCCGATGCGGGTCTGACCGAGGAAATGGCTTGCACCCCGACCCATCAGAAAGGCCTCTCGTCGGAGCGGCCTTTTTTCTGCGGTAACCGTTTCCCATGAAGTTGATGAGACTGCAGATCAATTCATTCAGGAACATCAGGGAAGCTGAGCTTTCACCCCACGAACGGTTCAACATAATCGTGGGGAACAACGCGCAGGGAAAGACGAACCTTCTGGAGTCCATCTACCTGCTTGGAACGATGAAATCATTTCGCATGGCACGGAACAGCGATCTGATTTCCTACGATGTTCCCCATTCCCTGCTGAAGGGCTGGGTTCGGCGCGACGGGGTCACGCGCGAAATATGCCTGTCCCTCAAGGATTCCGGAAAAAAGGCTTTCGTGGATCGCAAGCCGGTGACACGGCCGGCAGATTTCTTCGGCAATCTCAACATGGTGGTCTTTTCGCCGGAAGACATAGCCATGGTGCGGGGTTTGCCGGAAGCCCGCCGCAGGTACCTTGACCGGGCCATATTCAGCGGGGACACGGGGTATCTGGGAGTCCACCAGGAATATTTCAAGATCCTGAAAAACAGGAACTCCCTGCTGAAACGGGGACAACGGGACGGGCTGGAAGTCTGGACCAGGCAACTGGCGGAAGCGGGCGCCAGACTGATGGAAAAGAGAGAGTCTTTTATCGCCGAGATGGCGCGTTTGCTGAAGGAGATATATCCCGGAATTTCAGGCCCGGGCGAAGCAGCGCTCGTCAACTACCGCTCACGGGTTCCGGCCAGAGGGTCGACGCTGCCGGTAATACGGGACAGGCTGCTGGAACTGCTCGGAAGCTTGGCCGATGACGAGATCCGCAGGGGGACGACGCTTGCCGGACCTCACCGGGACGACCTGGAATTTCTCCTCAACGGCAAACCGTTGAACCATCACGGCTCTCAGGGTGAACAGCGGAGCTTCGTCCTGGCCCTGAAAATGGCGGAGATCGAGCATCTGAAAAGCAAGTGGGGCGACCCCCCGGTTCTTCTCCTGGATGACATGACTTCGGAGCTGGACCGGGACCGCAACGGCAACTTCATGTCGTTCCTGAAGGAGCAGGAGATGCAGGTTTTCATTACTACCACCAGCCTCGATAACATAAGCCTGGATGGCATAGAAAACTATTCCATCTTTCCCGTATGCAGCGGGAGAGTATTGACAGAGGTAGAGAATGTCCGACGAAATGATAAATGATTACGGTGCCGACAAGATCAAGGTTCTCGAAGGCCTGTCGGCGGTGCGGAAACGCCCTGCCATGTACATCGGTTCCACATCGGCGCAGGGGCTCCACCATCTGGTATACGAAGTCGTGGACAATTCCATCGACGAAGCGCTTGCCGGCTATTGCGATGAAGTGAATGTCACCATACACCTGGACGGTTCCGTTTCCGTGGTCGACAACGGGCGCGGCATCCCCACCGACATCCATCCCACCGAGGGGCGTTCGGCGGCGGAGGTCGTGCTCACGGTCCTTCATGCAGGGGGCAAGTTCGACAATACGTCCTACAAGGTGTCCGGCGGCCTTCACGGAGTAGGCGTGTCGGTCGTCAATGCCCTTTCCACCCAGCTGGAACTGGAAATACGCCGGGATGGAAAAGTATTCCAGCAGTCCTACCGCAGAGGGGAACCCCAGAGCCAGCTCACAGTTGTCGGTGAAACCAAGAAACGGGGCACGAAGATACGGTTCCATCCTGACGGGGACATTTTCGAAACAACCGAGTTCTCCTTCGACGTCCTTTCCCAGCGTCTGCGCGAACTGGCGTTTCTCAATGCAGGTGTCAGGATCACCATTACAGATGAAAGGGAAGACGGGAAACGTCATGAATTCCACTACGAGGGGGGAATCGTCTCCTTCGTGGAATACCTGAACCGCAACCGCACCCCACTCCATCCGAAGCCGATCTACATACGCGGCGACAAGGGCGGCGTGGACATGGAGCTCGCGCTCCAGTACAACGACTCCTACGATGAAAAGGTGTTCTCCTTCGCCAACAATATCAATACCCATGAAGGCGGCACCCACCTGATCGGTTTCCGGGCGGCCCTGACCAGGACCATGAATGCCTACGCCGCGGCCAACAACCTGCTGAAGAACGTCAAGGTCTCCATTTCCGGCGAAGACCTGAGGGAAGGTCTCACCGCGGTCATCTCGGTGAAGATCCCCCAGCCCCAATTCGAGGGACAGACCAAGACCAAGCTGGGCAACTCGGAAGTCAAGGGCTACGTGGAATCCCTCATGAACGAGAAGCTCGCGGTTTTCCTCGAGGAGAACCCGTCCATCGCCAAGAGGATTCTGGAAAAGTCCATCGATGCGGCGCGGGCGCGTGAAGCCGCCCGCAAGGCACGGGAGCTGACCCGCAGGAAGGGCGCCCTCGACGTCTCCAACCTGCCGGGAAAACTGGCCGACTGCCAGGAGCGCGATCCGGCGCAGTGCGAACTCTACCTGGTGGAGGGCGATTCGGCAGGCGGCAGCGCCAAGCAGGGCCGGGACCGCAAGTTCCAGGCGATCCTGCCCCTGAAGGGAAAGATCCTCAACGTGGAGAAGGCACGTTTCGACAAGATGCTGTCATCCCAGGAGATCGGCACGCTCATCACGGCTCTCGGCACCGGAATCGGCAAGGAAGACTTCGATGTGGCCAAGCTGCGGTATCACCGCATCATTGTCATGACCGACGCCGATGTCGACGGTTCCCACATACTCACGCTGCTGCTCACCTTCTTCTTCCGCCAGATGCCGCAGATCGTGGAACGGGGCCATCTCTACATCGCCCAGCCTCCCCTGTACAAGGTGAAGCGGGGCAAGAAGGAACTCTATCTCAGGAACGAGGCGGCCCTGCAGAATTACCTGCTGGAAGAGGGAACGGAGGATACGACCCTGTTCCTCGAAGACGGCTCGAAGAGCTACACCGGGAAACAGATCATACCCCTGATCAAGCAGCTGGTAGAATACCGCATGCTTCTGGACAAGGTCGTGCGCAAGGGTATCAACGAGGACCTCGTCCGGGTTCTGCTGCGTCTCCGCGTCACCGGCAGCATCGAAGACCTGGAGGGGCTGGCGCCGAAGATGGCATCCCTTGCCGACGTTTATGAAGGCGCCGACTACAAGATACTGGACGACGGCCGCATCATAGTCCGGCTCGACAACCTGAGGATCGCCATCGACAACCATACAGTGGACATCATCAGTTCCTACGAGTACGGTCTCCTCGCCGAGAGCTTCAGAAAAGTCAGGGATATTTTCGGCAACGGGCGCGCAGTGGTTTCCAGCGAGGGCAGGGAGCTGTTTTCGACCACCATCGGCCTGGATCTCCTTTCCTTCTACATGGACAGCGCCAAGAAGGGCCTCAGCATACAGCGTTACAAAGGTCTGGGCGAGATGAATCCCGAGCAGCTCTGGGAGACCACCATGGAACCCTCCAACCGCACGCTCCTCCAGGTCAAGATCGAGGACGCCGTCGAAGCGGACAACGTCTTCACGGTGCTCATGGGGGATCAGGTTGAGCCGCGTAGGGATTTCATAGAACAGAACGCTTTGAACGTGTCGAATCTGGATATATAAAAAAACATCCTGAAATTTCCCAGCGGAACCGGGATATTTCAGGATGTCAGGTGATCGCTTTCTTCACGTTTATCGATGAATCAAGATGATCCTTGATCCTATTTCAAGCAGGACCCGATGTAGATCATTCCCATCATTTTCTCTTTCTCGCTTTCAGTGGTTTTCCGGAGATCACGAAGCGTAGTGCGGAAGATGGATGCTTCCCCGGTATAGCCGGCTTTGTAGACGATGGCGACCGGTGCGGAACCCGGGTAGTACTTCGACAGCAGGGGTTCCAGTTTTTCCATTTCCTTGAGGCCCATGAAAATGGCCACCATGTCGCCGGACGCGGCTGCCTCTTTCAGCAGCCCTTCGTTGGCAGCGAGGCTGTAGGGCGCCGTGATTACGATATTGCCCTTGTTGCACACCAGGTTGCCGGAACCGCCTGCTTCGAAGGCGCTGATACCCGTGAAGACCTTGTTGTTGGCGAACAGCGCGTTTGCCGCGTTGAAGGCGCTGACGCCCGTTACAACTTCGAAACGTCCCCCCACCTCGGGTTCGATCCAATGCTGCCACCCACCATAGATGGTCGGGTCACCGTGTTCCAGCAGCGCGATGCTCTTTCCGGCGGCAAGTGTGTCGCGTATTTTCTTCATGTCTGCCGCCCGCTGGACTTCCAGTTTCCTTTTCATTTCTTCCGGGCCCAGGCCGGGGTTGCTCTTCCTGAATACCGGCTCGAAATTGCGCATGGGATCGAACAGCACCGGTTTGCCGGCCATATATGCTGCGAACTGTTTCGCCATGCCTTCGGAAGCGATGAACGCGTCCGCCTGATAACGTAAAATATTTTTCGCTTTTTTAAAAAGAAGCACGGCAGTGCCTCAAATCGGTTAGAATTACGTCGCCAAACAAAATTCAACCCGAGAGGAGAACACTGCCGTGGAAGACAATTGTACACCAAAGGGCGAACTGATCCAACTGAATGAAAGCGCCATCCGAGACCATCTCGGCGAAATGGTACGCAACACTGTCGAGGACACGCTAAACCGGATGCTGGAAGCCGAAGCAGACCGGCTCTGCAATTCGGAGAAGTACCAGCGTAGTGATGCCAGGACCGATACCAGAGCAGGCTATTATCAGCGCAAACTGCAGACAAAGGCCGGTGAGGTAAACCTGAACATGCCGAAATTACGACGCCAGACCTTTGAGACAGCCATAATCGAGCGATATCGCCGTCGCGAGGCCTCGGTAGAAGAGGCGCTCATCGAGATGTACCTGGCCGGAGTATCAGTACGACGCATTGAAGACATCACCGAGGCTCTCTGGGGTACCAAGGTCAGCCCCGGAACCATCAGCAACCTCAACAAGAAGGTCTACGTCAAGATAGAAGAATGGCGTAATCGGCCCATAGAGGGAGAATTCCCCTATGTCTACCTGGACGGAATCGTTCTGAAGCGCTCCTGGGCCGGGGAGGTAACCAATGTCTCGGTACTGGTGGCAATTGGTGTCAATGACCAGGGATACCGCAAAATCCTCGGTGTCTGTGAAGGAGCCAAGGAAGACAAGGCCGGCTGGTCGGGTTTTCTTCGTCATTTGAAAGAGCGAGGCCTTACAGGGGTTCGTCTCTTCATTACCGACGCCTGCATGGGCCTTGTCGAATCCCTTGCCGAATTTTATCCGGACGCCAAGTGGCAACGATGCATCGTACATTTCTACCGAAACATCTTCAGTGTCGTACCGGCAAAAAAGATGTCGGAAGTGGCTGCCATGCTCAAGGCCATCCACGCCTCTGAAGACAAGAAGGCAGCCCAGGAGAAAGCGGAATCTGTCACGGCCAAGCTCATCGCCATGAAACTGAAGGAAGCGGCGAAAAAGGTTCAGGAGTCAATTGCAGAGACTCTGTCCTACTACGACTTCCCCCGAGCGCACAGAATCCGGATCCGGACCAATAATGGCTTGGAAAGAATCATGAAAGAAATCCGACGACGTACCAGGGTCGTGGGTGCCTTTCCAGATGGTCATTCCGCTCTCATGCTCTGTGCAGCTCGGCTCAGGCATATAGCCGGTACCCAATGGGGCTCGAAACGCTACCTGAACATGGAATTGCTCAAGGAGCAGGAACTGGAACAAAGACTCGAAATGGCTGAGGCAATCTAACCCGGAAAAAGGCGCTGCCAAGAAAAAAGCGAAAATCTCTTTACACTACCAGCAATACTGGTTGGGTTACGATCCCATCATGGAGACACGATGATGAAATGAATGAAGGCTCTGTGAATGGGGAGAAGAACACCTGACTTTATAAAGGGGAAAGTCATTAAAAACCCGCTAAACTTGTCTGAACGGATAGCGGGTGAAAGGTAGGATGTCATTGGCTAAATCATTTATTTTTCAATCTATTTCATGTCTGTTAAAAACCGTTCTAAAACCTTCAAACTCTAATAGTTTTGTACAGGAAATTCTTGAACTTGAAAAACCTTTTCCGCTCTTCAGTATCTTCCTGGATATCTCCGGACACCGCCTTCAGGTAGCGGGCGATCTGCGGCATGGTCCGGCCTGCCGAGAGGCGTGATTTCTCGACAATCAGTTCGACTACGTCTCTCGATATCTTGCTTTTCGAATAGGGTTCATACACGGCCTCCCAGAAATTCCTGCCGGCCTCTATTTCCTTGAGAATATCCGCTGCGAGCCGATCCTGCAGCTGATGCTGCGTTGTCTGCGGCTGTTCGGAGCCGCTGTCGCAGATGGCGCGCCGGATGTCTTCCTCGGTAATGGATTTTTCTGAATGAAAGAACAGGGCGCGCAGCAGGATGCTGCGAAGTTCGCGGATGTTGCCTTCGTAATGATGGTTGACCAGCGCGTTTTTTGCCCCTTCGCTGAGGGTGGGAGGATTGTCCTGGGGGTCGTCCTTACTGCGATAGGTGCGGTACAGCTTGCCGAGGAAATGGGTGGCAAGGTCGGTGATGTCCTCCCGCCGTTCGCTCAGGGGAGGGAGACGGACGGAAAGCTCCGAGAGGCGGTGGTATAGATCCTCGCGGAAGCGGCCGGCCTTGATCTCCTCCTGGAGATTCTTATTGGTGGCAGCCACCAGGAGCACACGGCTGAAGCGCTCCTGCCCCTCGCCCAGGCGGATGAATCCGCCGTTGTCCAGGAACCGGAGCAGCTGCACCTGGGTCTTGGGGTCGGCATCGCCGATTTCATCGAGAAAAACGATGCCGCCGTGGGCCTCTTCAAGAATGCCCTTCCGGTCGCTGTAGGCGCCGGTGAATGCGCCCTTCTTGTGGCCGAACAGCTCCGAATAGGTCAGGTCCCCGCTATAGGCTGCGATGTTCGTCTTCTTGATCGGCAGCTCTCCGGTGCTGTTTATCTGTTCCCGGTACATTTGGTTCAGCTTGTTGTACAGGTTGTTGAAAAAGAATTCCTTGCCCGATCCGGTCGGGCCGAGCACCAGGATCGAGGGCAGGCCGATGGTGGCTTCCTGGACGACGTTGGCGCTCCAGAATACGATGCGGTTGAACAGGGGGATGGACACGGTGTTGATGAAGTCCACGACTTCCTGGGCCTTGCGGCTGTTGCCGATGATGTTGCCGAGGCGATAGGACGATACCAGCGGGTCCTTGTACGCCACGTCGCTCGTCAGGCGCGCCACCTGGCTTTGCAGGGTCTCTATCTGCTGGATGTCCGAGATGTGGCGGGATGTCAGGCTTTCGATGATCTGGAGTATCCGCTTGTGCTCTTCGGTGAAATAGCCCTGCTTGAGGGAGTTGAGGCAGATCACGCCCAGCACCATGTCGTCGCAGATGATGGGCATCGCTATTTCGCTTTTGATGAGCTCGCTGGTGGCATAGTGGAAGCCGTCGCCACGGCTTTCCTCTTCGACGTTGGCGATGATCTTGGGTTGCTTGGCCCAGGCCACGTAGCCGGTCAGGCTTCGCTCCTCGGGCGGCAGTTCGGGCCCGCCGATCCTGAAAGGCGGAATCTTCTTCTTCAGCCATTCCTTGTTTTTCGCGCCGATTATGGTGCCGAAATCGTCTTCGACAACCAGCCATTCGTCGCCGTCTCTTTCCTGCAGGATGGCAATGCTGCCGGTGTCGGCTCCGATCAGCTTGGTCGCTTTCGACAGCACTTTGTCCAGGAACGTATGGATCTTCTCGTTGCGCTCCTGGAGCAAATCGGTGATTTCAGCCAATACCCGGATTTCCAGGTGCTCATCGCCGATTTCCCTGATTACCCGCTCCACCATTTCCGCATGGGTCTGCAGCAGGCCTGTCTCGAAGTTTGAAAAACGGTAGTTTTCACGGGTGTAATAGTTGACCAGGCAGATGATCTTGCGGGTATCGGGCTCGTAACGCGGGACTATGTAGAGTGAACGGAGCGACATCTTTTCGGTGAGGGCGCGTTTCTGGAGCGTCTGCTGGGTAAGGTCGGGGATGAAGACCGGCATGAGCAGCTGGTCGTCCATGATGCAGCCGTCGTCTCCCACGAATTCGGCCACCAGCGACCGGCCTCTGCCGAGCCGGATGAAGCCCAGGTCGTCATAGAGCATCTTCAGCCGGGGGTCGGCTGAATAACTGGCCAGCACTTCCATCCTGGTTTTCCCGTGACCGCCGATGGTCGGCACCAGGACCGAAGCCAGGGAGAGGCGGTCTATGAGCCGGACTGCCGACTTCACCATGAATGCTGCTGCTTCGCGTTTCTTGTATTCTTCCACCCGGCGGGTAAGCAGGATCTGCTGGTTGTATTTTCGCGCCTGGTCCAGGCAGGGGGCAATGGCATCGGTGAATTCCGCCAGCATGTCCTTGACCGGGTCGGAAAGAACCTCTCCCGGAGACTGGTTGTCCACGCAGATGACCCCGATGGACCGTCCCTGGTTCACGATGGGCAGCAGGTGCGTAGCCGCGATGGAGCAGGATTCCGTGAGCTTCACGTCCAGGGGCAGGCTCCGTTTGCGCGCATCGGTCAATTCGGCGGACGTCTGGTTGGCGAACACCGTGGAAACCAGTGCATGGTGGGAGACAATGGGAAAAGACACGTCTTTGATGGCTTCCGCGTGGGATCCCGAAGCGTAGACGCACGAGAGCGCGCCGCCGGTCAGGTCCTCCAGGTAGATCCGGACCAGTTCGTGTCCGGAGACGAGACTGATTCCCTCCACGGCGCTGAAGAGAATTTCCTCGAGATTTTCCTTGCCGTATTTGCCGATCTTGTCCTGCAGCTTCTGAAGCTGCTCAGTAAGAAGTTTCATTGGTCACCATTAATCCTGGCCGCAGCTGCACCATCATCATGACCCGCACATCCCTGTAGTGGCAGTCACGGGGTGAGTAGATTACTTACACGTTCTATGTATCATAGAGAAAAAGGGGGTCTGAAGTCAAGTTATTGGCGGGGGTGAATAGCCGGTGAGTCCGGCAAAATCAGGAGGTGCGCGTCAGGAGCGGTTTTTGCGGACCTGGGTGAGGACATCTTCGCTGATGCGGTTCAGCTGGCAGTATTCCCGTTCCAGTTCCTCCACGTAGAAACGGTCCAGCCCGGAGTTGTCCATGAAGTCTTCCCGCAAAGCGAAGTCCTTAGCTTCGATAATCGCGGGAAGAAGAGTGTGGAGGTAAATTGCTTCCTTCTTGATGGTGTGGATGGTTTCACGGAAAAGGCGATCGGGAATCTCTCCGTGAAGGAGGCGCGCGGCGCGGAGTTCGTCGGTCACTTCCTGCTTCAGCTCTTCCTGGTGGGCCTTGGTCGTATAGCGGGAGTAGAAGTTTCTGATCCGCTCCCGCACATGGCTGCGCAGGAGATTGAAGAGGCTCTCCTCCCTGTCGACCGCATGCAGCTGTTCCAGCAGAGCGCTCATCGCCAGGCGGTTTTCCTCGATCTGCTTCAGGCCTTTCATGAGGATCGTGATCTTGCTCCGGCCGTATTTCCCCAGATAGCGGTCGGAAAACAGGTCCCTGATGAAGAGTTCCTCGAAAAAACCCGCTTGCAGGGAATCGAACTCCCTTTTCGCGCCGAGAAAACTGCGCAGCATGTCTTCCGTGATGCGTACGTTCTCCATGAACGCGATCTTGTTGATGGTCGACGAGGTGGCGTCGTAACGGTCGAAATAGGTGATGATGGCGGAGAACTCCTCCAGGATGACCATGTCGGCGCCGTCTCGGATTTTCTCGTCGCAGCTCCTGCCTGTGTCCAGGAGAATCTCCTCGAACAGGTGGTCGCGGCTTTCCGTGGCTCTACGCTTGGCCCTGAGCAGTTTCAGCAGGTCTTCCTTGATCACCTTGCTGTCTATGTGGCTGCCGCTCAGGAAAAGACCCTCGAGTATCTGTCGCACTTCGGCGAGGTAGGTGTGCTCTTCCTGGTCGTTCCCCCAGCTGTCCTTCAGGAGTTTTTCGTCCAGGTGATAGAAGAGCGCGTCGGGGATCTTGGTTCTCACCGCCAGGGTTTTCAGCCGCGTGAGACGGGCGTTTTCCATTTTGCTGACGCTGCCCTTGGCGTTGCATGCGACCAGGATGTTGCGGTATTCGTCCACGACGGGCCGGTTCTTCCTGTGCTTGTACATGACGTCGACCCGGATGCGCTCCTGCTGGTAGCTGTCGATGCTCAATTCATGGGCGAGAGTCGTCAGGAGCTGGAAGTCTTCGTCCGAGATCTTCTTGTTCGCGTAGTAGAGGTCGCTGAAGAGATTGCGGTATTGCTGGTGGCTCCGGTTGATGAGCTTGAACAGGAACAGCTGGGCCTTGGGGTCTTCGAGGCTGGAAATTATCAGGTCGAGGATACTGTTGTCATCTTCTTTTCCCACGGCGACGGAACGCTTGAGCGACTTGCCCAGTATGCGCACGAGCTCTTTCTGCTGTTTCCGGAGCGACCCGCTGATGGGGGAGGAGTTTACGAAGAAGAAATAGTTGCAGACGGCGTTGCCTTCGAAAAAGATCCGGTCGTAGCTCAGGCTGCCGTCGGTGCGGTCGGTGAATTGAAGCCTGGCCGTCTCCGTTCCGTAGTCGGCGCCATACATGGCAAGGCGGTTCAGGATGTCTCCCTTGACCATGTCTGCCAGGGGCTGGTCGATGCCGAACATGTATTTGCAGAACGAGCCGCCGTTTCCGCTGTGCCTGATACCGTCAGCGGCGATTATGAATTCGTTGCCCGGCGAGAAGAAACGGACTTCATCCCGACCGCCGTCACCGTAGCTGTAGGAGAAACGCTCGCAGGCATCGGCTCCGGCCAGGAACACGTAGTATTCGATTTTTCCTTCGATCACCCCGTGCAGGCGAATATCTTTACGCATCGTTTCCGATCCCTGCCGGCAGGATAACTGCTGCCCGCCTGTTCTTGTTCAGATGATCCTTCGCTATCTCTATTCAATTACCATGCCGTCATAGGCAAACTCGACCCCCCGGGGAAGCCGGACACCGTCGCCATAGGCGACTTCATGGGTCAGGTGGGTCAGTATGGCCCGGCGCGGCTTCAGCTGCGACACCACGTGCAGCGCTTCCTCGATGTTGAAGTGGCTCGGATGGGGTTTGTAGCGCAGCCCGTCCATGATGAGGACTTCCAGGTCCTCCAGGAGCGCGCGGGAAGTGTCGGGAATGCCGCTGCAATCCGTCAGGTATGCCGTTCCCCCGATGCGGTATCCGGTCGAGGGCGAATAGCCGTGGACCAGGGGCACGGGGAGTATCCTGAGGCCCAGGAGGTGAAAACGCCCGGAAACCGTGTGGGGTTCCAGGAGCGGGGCGTAGGCTCCGTTCTGGGCGCCGGTGAAAATGTAGGAATGTTTCCGGCAGAGCGCCTCGATGGTTTCCTGCGATCCGTAGCAAGGTACGGTTTTCCGGTGCATCAGGTAAAACCCCCTGAGGTCGTCGATGCCGTTGACATGGTCGGCATGGGTATGGGTGAACAGAACGGCGTCGATGCCGGCAATTTTTTCCCGGAGCGCCTGGAGACGGAGATCCGGCGAGGTGTCCACCAGGATGCGGTTGCCGGACGTTTCGATCAGGATCGAGGCGCGGGTCCTGTTGTCCTTCGGATCGGCCGAGGTGCATACCCGGCAGTCGCACCCGACCATCGGCACCCCGGTGGAGGTGCCGCAGCCAAGGATCGTTATCTTCATGCAATTCCTCCAGAGCCAGGCGTTAAAATACCATGCGACCCATTGCCGGGCAAGGGGTTTGTGCCGTCAGCCCCGAACGGTTCCCCCGCGGTTTCGGCTGGTTGTGCAATCCCCCCGAATGTCGGTATAATAAGATCAGGACGGACAGCAATGCAGCCCGGGAGAGGAGGATCAGTCATGACACGCCTTGATCTGTCTGAACAGGAAGCACTGACGCTTGCCGAGGTCCTTGACGCAACACTGAGCGACCTGGTGACCGAGACCGCTGCCACGGACAACCGGGACTTGAGGGCGGCGCTCAAGGCGCGAAAAAGCATTATCAGGGGCATCATGGAGCGCCTCGGAACCGGTGAGGAAAAACGGAGCGCGTGACCTGCGGCCCGGGGAGAAGCCTCTAGGCTCTCCTTCCCTCAGGGGATCGTGGTGGCCCCGAACAGTTCTTTCCGTACCTTGGCTACATGAAACATCGATGGGTAATAATCTCCGTAGAGAAACATCAGGCTGCGGTCGGTCGGCGCCAGGTCCTTTATCCTGGCGCCGTATTTTTCCCTGAGGATGAGCGCAATCCGTTCGAATCTTTCGAAGGCCTCGTAGGCTACCGGTTCTCTCCAGATGACGATGTCTCCGCAGCGGATCAGCGTTTCCCCCTGTTCCTGGTCCCATGCCAGCGACAGATCCTGTCCCGGGAGGTCCGGCAACTGGTCCGACGAAGCAAGGCACTGCCTCTCGTAGTCCAGTTCCACTTCCTCGGCCTGCTTCAGCGCTTCGAGCTGCTCATCGGTCAACTCCTCCTTCCGGTGGGCGCAGGTCCCTTCTTCCGGGAATATGATCAGGTCTATGAATTCGGTACATTCCGGGCAATACAGATCCAGATAGAGCCCGCGATGCATTCTGCCACGCGTCGCCGTACCGGCGGTACCCTTCCAGTCGCACTTGCTGCAGCCGCATTCCGTTTCCTGCCATTCTTCGAAGTATATCGTCATGTCGACTCCTGTCCTTGAGCCGGTTCGCCTTCCGGGGCCGCCGACTGTTCTCGTTTAAATATGTATTTATGTTTCATCCCGCGTCTCGATGTCAATGGTTTTTTCCCGGGGCAGTTGACACGCTCCATGGTGAAGTTTGACCGGGGATGGATTGCGTATATACTTTTTGTTATTGCTATCACCTGAACGGTTTCTAAAAAGGGAAAGGAGGTTTGAGGATGGAAGCGTTATTTCAGCAGTTCACACAGACTACCGGTTCGTACATCCCGAGGATTCTGGGAGCGCTGGCAATTTTCATCATCGGCTGGCTGATTGCCCTGATCCTGTCAGCCGTTCTGGAAAAGGTGCTGCAGCGTGTTTCGCTGAACAGGCGGCTTGCCCGGTGGGTCAGCGCGGATGAGACGGAAAAACCGGTCGAACTGGAAAAGGGAATCGCCAGGGGACTCTTCTACCTGGTGCTGCTTTTCGTCATTGTGGCTTCCTGCCAGGCGCTGGGCATAACGCTCATTACCGAACCCATCAACAACCTCCTGAACGAGCTGTTCAAATATGCTCCCCAGCTTCTCGGCGCGCTGGTGCTGGTGATCGTCGCCTGGGTCGTGGCGAAGCTGATGAAGATGCTGGTGGCAAAAGGCCTGAATGCGGTCAGGTTCGACGAAAGGGTCGGGGGCAAGACCGGAGTCGAAGCGGAGAAACTGCCGGTGTCCAGAACGCTCTCCGAACTGGTTTTCTGGCTGGTTCTGCTGGTGTTCTTCCCCGCGATCCTGGGAACGCTGGGACTTGAAGGCCTTCTCAGGCCGGTCCAGGGGATGCTCGACAAGGTCCTCGGTTTCCTCCCCAACCTCTTTACCGCCGTTCTGATCGGTCTGGTGGGCTGGCTGGTCGCCCGTATCGCCCAACGGATCGTCACAAGCATTTTCGAGAGCATTGGGACCGACCGCCTGAGTGACCGGCTGGGCATTGCATCGGTACTGGGCAAGCAGAAGCTGTCCGGCGTCCTGGGGCTTGTCGTCTATGTCCTCATACTTGTCCCGATCATCGTCGCAGGCCTGAACGCGCTGCAGCTGGACGCAGTAACCGAGCCCGCCAGCAGGATGCTGGGGATGATCATGGCTGCGTTGCCGACCATTTTCGCCGCCGCGCTGATCCTGGCTGTTTCCTATGTCATCGGACGGGTCGTATCGGGTCTCGTTGCCAACATGCTGGAAGGAATCGGCTTCAACGGAATCCTTTCCCGCCTGGGTATCGGCAGGGAAGTCAGCGAAGGGGCATGGACGCCCTCCGCCGTCGTTGGGTACCTGGTGCTGGTGGGGATCATGCTGTTCGCCTTCATGGAGGCGGCTGAACAGCTGGGCTTCAAAATGCTGTCGGGGATCTTCGCGCAGTTCACGGTTCTGGCCGGCCACATAGTCCTGGGTCTGGTGATCTTCGCCATCGGCCTGTTCCTGGCCAACCTGGTCCACAAGACGATACTCACCACGACTACGGCACAGGCCAGGCTGCTTGCAGTGTCGGCCCGTGCAGCGATCATTGTCCTGGCGGGCGCCATGGCTTTGCGGCAGATGGGCCTGGCCGACGAGATCGTCAACCTGGCGTTCGGCCTGCTCCTCGGCGCCTTAGCGGTCGCAGTCGCCATTGCCTTCGGATTCGGCGGCCGGGAGATTGCCGGACGCGAGCTCGCCGAATGGGTGGCTGCGATGAAGGCCAGGAAAGAGTAAAGCTTCCGGGGAACAGGCACCTGATCATGGCAGGAAGCAACGGCCCTCACCTGCAATCGCTCAAGCAGGGGAGGGCCGTTTGCTCTTTCGGCTGTTCGGCACAGTCTCTTTACAGTGACAGCTCCCCGCGACCGTTGAAAAGCTCGTCCCGCAGCCGGGCAACATCTCCGTTTTCCAGGTATTCGTCAAAGCCCATCACCCGGTCGATTATCCCGCTCGGAGTGATTTCAACTATCCGGTTAGCCACTGTGGCAACGAACTCGTGGTCGTGGGAAGAGAAGAGCACGACCTCCGTGAACGAGATAAGGCCGTTGTTCAGGGCGGTGATGGATTCCAGGTCCAGATGATTGGTCGGTTCGTCGAGGATGAGGGCGTTAGCGCCGGAGAGCATCATCCTGGAGAGCATGCAGCGCACCCTTTCGCCTCCCGAGAGCACGCTGGTCTTCTTCATGGCCTCTTCACCCGAGAAGAGCATCCTTCCCAGGAACCCCCGGGCGAATGACTCCCCTTCCGTGGGTGGGGAGAACTGGCCGAGCCATTCTATCAGGCTCAGGTCGTTGACAAAGTACTCGTTGTTGTCCCGGGGAAAATAGGCCGGAGTAATGGTCACTCCCCAGCGAAAGGTGCCACTGTCCGGTTCCAGTTCTCCGGCCAGGATCTGGAACAGGGTAGTCCTGGCCAGGCTGTTCCCCCCCACAAAGGCAATCTTGTCTCCCTTGCAGACGGTGAGTGACAGGTCGTTCAGGACCGGCACCCCGTCCAATGACTTTGAGAGCCCCCGGATCTCCAGGATGACGTCGCCGCAGGGCCGTTCGGGCTTGAACACGACGTAGGGGTATTTCCTCGACGAGACCGGCATGTCCTCGATGGTAAGTTTCTCCAGGAGTTTTTTCCTGGAGGTGGCCTGTTTCGCTTTGGATGCGTTGGAGCTGAACCGCTGGATGAATTCCTTCAGTTCGTTGGCCTTGTCGGTGATCTTCCTGTTCTCGTCCTGCTTCTGCTTCAGGTTCAGCTGGCTCGCCTGGTACCAGAAATCGTAGTTGCCCACGTAAACCTGGATTCTCCCGAAATCGATATCTGCGATATGGGTGCAGACCTGGTTCAGGAAATGGCGGTCGTGGGAGACCACGATGACCGTGTTGGGAAAACGGAACAGGAAATCCTCCAGCCAGGAGATTGATTTCAGGTCCAGGTGGTTCGTGGGCTCATCCAGCAGCAGCACGTCCGGATTGCCGAACAGGGCCTGGGCGAGAAGGACCCGCACCTTTTCCCCGCTCTCCAGTTCCCTCATCTTTTTATGGCGCAGTTCTTCGGGGATGCCGAGCCCGTTCAGGAGCACCGCGGCCTCGGATTCCGCTTCGTAACCGTTCATTTCGGCAAATTCGGCTTCCAGTTCCGCGGAGCGGATCCCGTCCTCTTCGGAAAAGTCTCCCTTGGAGTAGATCTCCTCCCTTTCCGCCATGACCCGGTAAAGCCGGTCGTGACCCATGAAAACGGTGTTGAAGACCGTTTCTTCGTCGAAGGCGAACTGGTCCTGTCGCAGCACGGCGATTCTTTCCCTGGTTCCGACTGATATCTCTCCCCGGTCGGGCTGGATCTCTCCGGAGAGTATTTTCAGGAAGGTGGACTTTCCGGCGCCGTTGGCGCCGATCAGCCCGTAGCAGTTTCCCGGGGTGAATTTCATGTTGACGTCTTTGAAGAGAACCCTCTTGCCGTAGGAGAGGGTTACGTTTGAAACATTGATCATTGGGTGAAACTCCCTTTTAGTCGAAAAAATAAAAAACCACGGGATGAATCCCGTGGTTCAAGTCCTCTATCGTATACACTATCACCAGCAGCGGCGCAAGGGATTTTACCGCCGGCTCCTGCAATTCCGCGTTTCCTTGTACGGTCAGCGGGTAGGTTTTTTCCTGCTTCCCTCCCCGGATCGTCCGTAGGATCGTGATTTGCCGCTGCCGCTGCCCGATGGCCGGCCCTGAGGTTTTTGCGGACGGGCGATGCTGACCGAAATGATGCGCTCATCCACCAGGGCCTCGTCCAGTGAGTTGATTGCTTCCATGGTTTCCTCGGTCGATGCCATGCGCACGTAGGCGCACCCTTTCGAGGCGCCTGTCGCCGGATCGGTTATGATGTGAACGGATGTGACCCTGCCCGCTACGGCGAATATCCGCCTCAGGTCCTCCTCGTTTGTCTCATACGATAGATTTCCCACATACAGCTCTTTTGCCATTTGTCACCCCATTGATCCGTTTCTAGTGTCCCGTGCACGGAAAACAAAAACCACGAGGGCATCCCCGTGGCTTGTGTGTGTCCATGTATGTATACCTTATTGTTCCCAGAGGTGCAATCGTTTTCCTGTTCGGTTTTCATCCGGAACGTCTCTAAGTGCCCGGAGTGGATCTTTCTCGTCACTCGTGATAATCTGTCGACTCATTGACTCGCTGTCCGGAGCTTTTACTGGTTTCAACCGCTTTCCCGGTTTTCAGGATCTGGCACTGAAACCGTATCACGGTCTCCTCGAACGCCCCGCTCCGGCCTTTAGGAGCCATTGCCAGGGGGGGCGGGTGAAAACAATTTGCCGCTTGATAAACCGGCAATTGATGGGTTAGAAGAAAGAAATGCGTCATGACACCATTTCAGGAGAATTGAATGTATTGCATTGAATGTTTCAAGGCATACGACATACGGGGGCGGGTTCCGGACCAGCTCGATGAAAATCTCGCCTACCGAATCGGCCGGGCATACGCAGAGGTGGAACAGGCGTCACGGGTGGTTGTCGGACGCGATATCCGCCTGTCCAGCGCAGCCCTTGCCGAATCTCTCGCCCAAGGCCTGTTGGACGGTGGAGCGGAAGTGTACGACATCGGGGTGTGCGGAACCGAGCAGGTTTATTTCGCCACGTTTGCCCGGGAGATGGACGGCGGGATCATGGTCACCGCCAGCCACAACCCCATCGACTACAACGGCATGAAGCTGGTGCGGGCTGGCGCGCGTCCCATCAGCGGCGACAGCGGGCTGGGAAGGATCGCCGAGCTGGTGAAAAAAAACGATTTCAAGCGAGTCGCTTCCGGCAGGAAAACAGTCCCCCTGTCCATCGAAGACGACTACGTCGCTCACCTGCTGGGCTATGCCGATCTGGATGCCCTGAAACACCTCACTGTTGTCGTGAATGCCGGCAACGGCTGTGCGGGAAGGATCATCGACCTCCTGGAAGAACGTGGCTTTCCCGCAAGGTTCGTCAAGGTCAATCACGAACCGGACGGCACGTTTCCCAACGGTATTCCCAATCCGCTCCTGCCGGAAAACCGCGAAGCGACCAGGGAGGCTGTTCTCCGGCACCGGGCAGATCTCGGCATTGCCTGGGACGGGGATTTCGACCGCTGCTTCCTGTTCGACGAACAGGGGAGGTTCATCGAGGGATACTATATCGTCGGCCTGCTTGCTGAAGCGCTGCTGAAAAAGCACTCCGGCGCGCGGATCATCCATGACCCGAGGCTGACCTGGAACACCATCGATATTGTCACTGCCGCGGGCGGGATTCCGGTCATGAGCAAGACCGGCCATGCTTTCATCAAAGAGAGAATGCGCACCGAAGACGCCGTTTACGGTGGTGAGATGAGTGCCCATCACTATTTCCGCGACTTCGCGTACTGTGATAGCGGCATGATCCCGTGGCTGCTGGTCCTGGAATTGATGAGCCGTTCCGGCAAGCCCCTTTCGGCGCTGGTGGAAGAGCGGATGAAGATTTTTCCCGCCAGCGGGGAAATCAACCGTCGGGTAGCCGACGCACGTGAAGTCATAGAACTGATCAGGCACAAATTCCATGATGAAGCGGCATCGATCGATCACACCGACGGATTGAGCATGGAGTTCGGCGCCTGGCGGTTCAACCTGCGCAGCTCCAATACCGAGCCGGTGCTCAGGCTCAACGTGGAATCGCGGGGCGATGCGGAGCTGATGGAGAGGAAGACCGCCGAATTGCTGGGAATTATCGATGCGGGCTACTGATGCTCTGGCAGAACGCGCAAGACGTTCCGCTTGGTGTCGCTGTCGAAAGGTTTTGTGCTGAGTTGTAGAACTGGTTCAAGAGTGCGTCACGTTCCGCAAAAGGTTCGATAGCCATGCTCCGAAGTCTCGGGAGGAAGGTGATAGCCGCCATGCCCGGGAGGCTCGTCAAAGGGCCTGGACAAGACATCGAGCAACTGCGTCAGCAAAGACAAATCCCCCCGTTCCACTGCTGCTTCCAGAGCTTCCTCCACCAGGTGGTTACGGGGTATGACCGCAGGATTATTGCTCCTCATGAGCATGCGGGAAGCTTCGGCGGTTTGGGGTTGCCGTTCCAGCCGCTCCAGCCAGCGCCGGCGCCATTCCCGGAAAGCAACGTCGCCGAGCAGGGGCATATCCGTCTGTAATTCAGCGGAGAGATTGCGGAACGTGGCGGTGTAATCCGCGCGGTTCTGCTGCATGGCGGTGAGAAGGTCTTTCATCAGATCGGGGTCATCGTTTTCCTCGGTGAACAAGCCCAGCTTTGCCCGCATGCCGGAAAGCCGGTAACGGCGGAACATGTCGGGAAACGAGGCAATCGCTTCTTCCGCAACCAAGGATGCTTTATCCTGGTTTTCATGCAGAAGCGGCAGCAGCGTCTCAGCAAAACGGGCGAGATTCCACTGGGCGACGAGGGACTGGTTGCCATAGGCATAGCGTCCGCCAGTATCGATAGAGCTGAAGACTGTAGCGGGGTCATACTCATCCATGAATGCGCACGGCCCGTAATCTATGGTTTCTCCGCAGAGTGACATGTTGTCCGTGTTCATCACCCCGTGGATGAAGCCCACATGCAGCCACTTCACGACCAACGACGCCTGCCGCTCCATGACCGCATGGAGGAGGGCGAGATACGGATTTTCTTCCGCTGCAAGATGGGGATAATGCCTGCGGATGGCATAATCCGCAAGCTTCCTGACGCTCTCCCGGTCTCCTCGTGCCGCAAGGTATTCAAAGGTGCCCACGCGGATATGGCTGGCTGCCACTCTGGTGAGAATGGCTCCCTGGAGAGGGGTTTCGCGGAGCACCTGCTCACCGGTGGTCACAACCGCCAGGCTGCGCGTTGTCGGGATGCCGAGTGCGTGCATCGCCTCGCTGACGATGTATTCCCTGAGCATCGGCCCCAGCGCTGCCCGGCCGTCGCCCCTGCGGGAAAACGGCGTCTGGCCGGACCCTTTGAGCTGGATGTCGAATCTTTCGCCGCCGGGAGTGATGTGTTCTCCCAGGAGTATGGCCCGCCCATCGCCCAGTCTGGTGAAGTGCCCGAACTGATGCCCCGCATAGGCCAGCGCAATCGGATCTGCGCCCACGGGAATCAGGTTGCCCGCGAAAATGGCTGTTCCTGCGTCCCCTGTCAGTGCTTCGGCCTGCAACCCGAGCGCGCCGGCAAGCTGCTGGTTGAACGCGACTATTTTTGGCGCCCGCACCGGCACCGGATTCTGGCGTACATACAAAGCTTCCGGCAGCCGAACATAGCTGTTGTCAAATTTCCAGCCTCCATTGGGTGTTTCAGGCATATTCACGCTTCTCCGCTCCTCCTGCATGTTCTCTTGTCCTGGGGGATCTTCAGTCTTGACCACTTTGAAATAATATACCATGTGTAAATTTATATCAAATGGTGTTGGCTGATCAAAATCGGGATTGCCGGCTGGAAGCTGGTGAGAAACAGCGAAGATGATATATTTCCGGGCGTGCTGTCACGAAAGGGAGAGAGGGGCTTCGGCGGGCGAGGTGGGGCGGAGATCCAGGGTGAGACCAAGAGGAAGCATTTTGGCGATCCCGTTTTTGGGTGAGGCGGGGTGAGTCGGGGCCTGCGAGAGTATTGTTTACCGAGGACAGTTTTCAAAAGCATTTGCCATTCAAACCGAGAAGAAGTGATTTGGAGAGGGACATTCTGTTGCGTGAAGATCTGCCGCAAGCTGGTAAAGAGGTGACTTGGGATCCGAATGATTTGGTGGAGCTGGCCGCGATGAGGATGCCATTCGGCAAATACCAGGGGCGGCTGGTGATCGATCTTCCTGAACCGTATGTGGTATGGCTGGTAAACCAGGGTTTTCCGGAGGGCAAGCTCGGCAGGATGCTGCAGGCCGTCTATGAGATCAAGGCCAACGGGCTGGAATATCTTTTTGTTCCGTTACAAAAAGGGAGACCGGGCCGATAGCCCCCCCCTTTCGGGGCGGCACATTTTTATGAGTATACGCCGAGAAAAAAATTAAAACCAGACTGTTTCTTGTGTTCCGGTTGGTTATACTTGAAATCAAGGTAGCGCTACCGGAAGCTAACGACGCAGATGAAGGAGTGAAATTGTAACCGGAAAAGTCCAACGCTGTAATTGATGTAGGAGGACCGCATGAACGAGGACACTCCGCCGGACTATTCAGTAACAAATACTTAGATATATAGGCTTTTGTATATGCCTGAGACCCATGAAATGGGTAAAAGAAATTACGACATATGAGGCCCGCTTTTTTTGAGCGGGCCTTTCATCTTAAGGCGTCTCTTCCGTGTTTTCGTCCGATTGTCGTTACCTGCCATGGGCCTGGGTGATAAACTCCAGTGTGACATGGTAGGTTTGCTGACCAGGGGAATATTCCCATTCCGTGTTCTAACTTGTCCAAATAGCCGATAAAAACATGTAGTTATGATGCCGCATCCAGAGCGGGTACCGGGCGTGGAAGTGGTTGCCTGCAGAGGACTGAATTTATTCCCTTGACATCTGGATAGGAGGTTTGGTATAAACTCCTTCCCGTTACTGAAGAAGTTTTTTTCAGAGGGATTGTGCAGCGAACTTGGTCTTTGAAAACTAAATAGTAGACGAACAGTGGGTTCCGAGTTTAAATTTTTGAGTTTCAAATTTTTCAGAATAAACTGGAGAGTTTGATCCTGGCTCAGAAC